>NZ_JBFUEI010000012.1:0-220819 GCF_056404275.1 Pedococcus sp. P2_D9 | reverse complement strand
CCCTCCAGTTCTGGATCGGCAACGAGCTGCTGCGCACCGTGCGACGCGACAGCACCGGCCCCGTCCGCAACAAACGACCCTTGGGAGGTGCACTGACCAAGACCCGCAGGACAAACTGACGTAAGGAGTGTCAAGGATCAACCGACGTAAAACCGTCAACCATCAGCCGAATGCCTACAGCCCCACCAGTGTCGAAATGACTTCGGCTGATGCTTGACAGTTGTTTCGGCTGATCCTTGACGCTCCCGGTTGTCCTGGTCGCGTGCAACGGGCCTACTCACCCTGCGGGCCGCCGAACGGACGCCAGGCACCGTGGCGGAGCAAGCGCACCAGGTCGGCACGCTCCTCGGCGGACAGTGTCCTGGCGTCGCTGACGGGGGGACTCGGCTCACTCATGCGGAAAGGCTACAAACCCGTTCCGCCTTTGCGCGCCACATCGAGCGCGCCGACGGGAGGTCTCACCGAACGGATGAGGCGGACCCCATGACGAACGGCCCGACTTGGGTTTCCGGGCCTCGATTTCCGTCACACCGGCGAGGTGGCTACGTCAGCTCGCTGCCGACCAGCCAGGCGACCGCCACCCACGCGAGGACCATCCACGCCACCAGGCCCCGTTCTGCCTCGTCGGTGTGCCGGCTGTACCGCAGCCCGACGACGTACCCGGTGACCGCGACCACGAGCGCAACCCAGGCGAGCAGGTCGAGAAACCTCATGGGAAAAGCGTGCGCCGCCGGTGACTGTCCGTCCAGACCCGAGGCGGTCATGCAGGTGCGGGAGGACTGGCTGCCGCCCCCTCCCTACCGTGGTCTCGTGGCTGAGGGCACCGACGTCCCACAGGCCGTTCGCGCGCAGATCCTCGCGACCGAGCACTGGAGCCTGCTCGCCACGCGGAGCATGACCTGGTCGGAGGTCATGTCACGGATCTCGATCCTGCTCACCATCGAGTCGGCCTCGCTCGTCGTGGTCGGCCTCACCGTGCAGGTGACCGGCTTCGGACATGCCTTCAGCGTCCTGGCTGTGGGCCTCAGCGCCGCCATGCTCGTCCTCGGGACCCTCACCGGCATCCGGGTCGCGAACGTCATGACCGACGACGAGTCCATGGTCATCGGCATGAACCGGCTGCGCGCCGCCTACGTCGACCTGGACCCGGGGATCGCGCCCTACCTCGTCACCGGGACCAGCGACGATCTGGCCGGGGTCCGGCGGACGTATGGGATGACGCGCATTCGCGGGCGCAGCCACTTCCTCGGCAGCACGGGTCTGTTCATGGTCGCCGTCAACGCCATCGTGGCCGGGGTGTTCGGAGCCCTGGTCTCCGACGCCTTCGGAGCGAGCGGCTTCGTCACCGCCGTGGTCGGCGGCACCTGCCTCGTGGCTTATGCCGCAACGTTCCTCGGCATCACCCTGCGCGACTACCGTCGCGCAACCGGCCGCTACCCGCCAGCATTTCCCGCCTGAGGGCCAGTTCACGTCGGGTTGCTATTGCATGACAGTGGCTGCCTGAGGGATCCGTTGATCGCGACAAACCGGTAGGTTGCCGGACATGACGGAGCCACTGGTCGTTCTCAAGGGCGTCAACAAGCACTTCGGCGAGCTGCACGTCCTCCAGGACATCAACCTGTCCATCGGCAAGGGCGAGGTCGTCGTCGTGATCGGCCCCTCGGGGTCGGGCAAGTCGACGCTGTGCCGCACCATCAACCGGCTCGAGACCTTCGAGACCGGTTCGATCACCATCGACGGTGTTCCCCTGCCCGAGGAGGGCAAGGAGCTGGCCAAGCTGCGTGCCGACGTCGGGATGGTGTTCCAGTCGTTCAACCTCTTCGCGCACAAGACGATCCTCGACAACGTGACCCTCGGTCCGATCAAGGCTCGCAAGGTCCCCAAGGCCGAGGCCGAGAAACGCGCCATGGAGCTGCTCGAACGCGTCGGCGTCGCGCACCAGGCTCAGAAGTTCCCCGCCCAGCTCTCCGGCGGCCAGCAGCAGCGCGTGGCCATCGCCCGCTCGCTCGCCATGGACCCCAAGGTGATGCTCTTCGACGAGCCCACCTCGGCCCTGGATCCCGAGATGATCACCGAGGTCCTCGACGTCATGGTGGCCCTGGCCAAGGACGGGATGACCATGGTCGTCGTCACCCACGAGATGGGCTTCGCCCGCAAGGCAGCCAACCGGGTGGTCTTCATGGCCGACGGGCAGATCGTCGAGGAGAACACCCCAGAGGGCTTCTTCACCACGCCCAAGTCGGATCGCGCCAAGGACTTCCTGGGCAAGATCCTGACGCACTGACCATCGTGGCCCACTRACAACAAGGACCCACTGACAATCCAGACCCGCACTGCACTGCACACCGGGGCGCACCAGCGCAGCGGCAACACATCAGGAGGAAACGGAATGAAGATTCGTCGGATTGGCGCAGTGACCGCCGCATCGGTCCTCGCGCTCGGCCTGACCGCCTGCGGCGACAGCGCCAAGGACACCGGCTCGGGCGGCGGTGGTGGCGGCAGCAAGTTCAAGGTCGGCATCAAGTTCGACCAGCCCGGCCTGGGGCTCAAGGAGGGCTCGAAGTACACCGGCCTCGACGTCGACGTCGCGACCTACGTCGCCAAGGAGCTCGGCCACGACGCGGCCGACATCCAGTTCGTCCAGGCACCTTCGGCCCAGCGCGAGACGCTGATCTCCACCGGCCAGGTGGACATGGTGGTCGCGACCTACTCGATCACCGACGCGCGCAAGGAGAAGATCTCCTTCGCCGGCCCGTACTTCATCGCCGGTCAGGACCTCCTCGTCCGCGCCGACGACTCCTCCATCACCGGACCGGAAGCACTCACCGGCAAGAAGCTCTGCTCGGTGACCGGGTCGACGTCCGCCCAGAAGGTGAAGGACAAGTACCCCGGCGTCCAGCTCCAGGAGTTCGGGACGTACTCCGAGTGCGTCACCGCCCTGGTGTCCAAGGGGGTCGACGCCCTCACGACCGACAACACGATCTTGGCCGGCTACGCCTCCCAGGCGCAGTACAAGGGCAAGCTCAAGGTCGTCGGCAAGACCTTCTCCGAGGAGCGCTACGGCATCGGCCTCAAGAAGGGTGACAAGGCCACCTGCGAGAAGATCAACACGGCCATCGGCAAGATGATCAGCTCCAACGCGTGGCAGGCAGCCGTCGACAAGAACCTCGGCCCGGCCGGGTTCAAGGTCGACGCGGCCACCAACCCGCCCAAGCAGGACGCCTGCTCCTGACCGGTTCCACACCGCTGTCGGTATGCCGCCCGCTCGCCCGAGCGGGCGGCATACCGAAGCGTTCGGACTGCACCCCCACAGCAACGGAAGGTTTCCTGCATGGGTGACATCCTGAGCAAGTACGACGTTCTCGGCGCCTTCGGCATGACGGTCTATCTCGCCTTCTTCTCGGCGATCGGGTCACTCGTGCTCGGCACCATCGTCGGCATCATGCGGTTGTCTCCCGTGCGCGTCCTGCGACTGCTTGGCACGGGGTACGTGAACATCTTCCGCAACACACCACTGACGCTGCTCGTGGTCCTCAGCGTCCTGGGCCTGACCTACATCCTGGGGCTCAACCTCGACCCGTCGTCGATCGCCGGCAACGCGAGTCGTTGGGCCATCGTGATGCTCTCGATCTACCACGCGTCCTTCGTGTGCGAAGCGCTGCGGTCGGGCGTCAACACCATCCCCGCAGGCCAGGCCGAGGCTGCCCGCGCCATCGGCCTGACATTCGGCCAGAGCATGCGAGAAGTGTTGCTGCCACAGGCCTTCCGCGGATCAATCGCTCCTTTGGGGTCCACCCTCATCGCCCTCATCAAGAACACCACCGTGGCCGCCGTCGTCGGGGTCGCCGAGGCGGCCAACCTGATGGCGGTCATCATCGAGAACGAGACCGGTGGCCTCATCGTGTTCCTCATCTTCGCCATCGGGTTCGTCATCCTGACCCTCCCCCTCGGCCTGCTCTTCACGACGATGTCCCGTCGGCTGGCGGTGAAGCGATGAGCGCCAACGTCCTGTTCGACGCGCCGGGTCCCCGGGCCCGCAGACGCCACGCCATCCTCTCGGTGTTCGGCGTCCTGCTCGTCATCGCGATCGCCTTCCTCGTCGTCCGCAAGCTCAAGGACGCGGGTCAGCTCGAGGCCGAGCAGTGGAAGCCGTTCCTGACAGACCGCTCGGTGTGGCGCGACTACCTGCTGAAGGGGCTCTGGGGCACCTTCAAGGCGGCCTTCATCTCGATCCTGCTCGCCGGCGCCTTCGGGCTCCTCTTCGGGATCGGCCGGCTGTCGCAGATCGCCCCCGTCCGCTGGGTCAGCAGCATCGTCGTCGAGTTCTTCCGCGCTGTCCCCGTCCTGATCATGATGATCGCTAGCTACGGGCTCTACTCCCGGAGCGGGCTGTTCCCGCCAGAGACGGCTCCCCTGGCGGGTGTCGTCACGGGCCTGACGCTCTACAACGGGTCGGTTATTGCCGAGCTGGTTCGTTCTGGTGTCTTCTCGCTGCCGAAGGGCCAGTCGGAGGCGGGTCTGTCGATCGGGCTGACCGCGTCGCAGACCCTCCGGTCGATCCAGCTACCGCAGGCGCTCACCGCCATGCTGCCCGCCCTGATCGGCCAGTTCGTCGTAATCCTCAAGGACTCGGCGCTGGGCTACGCGATCACCTACCTCGAGCTGCTCAACTGGTCCAAGACCCTGGGTTCGGCCTTCGCCAACGTGCTGCAGGCCTACCTCGTGGCGGCGGTGCTGTTCATCCTCATCAACTACGCGCTGACGGTGGTGGCGGGCCGCATCGAGAAGCGCCTGTCCAAGCGTGGCCGCACGACCCTCCACGAGGCGACAGCCGTCCCCGCGCCGGCTGACGCCGGCCAGGGCGCTGCCACCTGACCACGCGCGACCAGCCTGACTCAAGAGTGCACGACGAAGGCCCCGGACCTGATGGTCTGGGGCCTCGTGGTGTGGCGGGCTCCCCCGGTTGGACTCGAACCAACAACCTGCCGATTAACAGTCGGCTGCTCTGCCAATTGAGCTACAGGGGAATGTCCGTCTGCGGTCCCCCGCGTTCGGCGCTGCGCAACCATAGCAAAGGATGCGCGCAGTTCTGAAAACGGCCGGGCCGTGCTGTCAGCGTCCGACTTGCTCGCGCAGGTAGGCCAGTGCAGCCTCGGTGCGGGCAGTCATCTCGGCGTCGTCGGCGCGCACCCCGCGGCCCAGCACCACCTGCTCGACGAGGTCGCCCGTGGCCAGGTCCTGACGCAGGACCGCCTTGGCCCACCGCTGCGGGCCGAGCTCGATCCGCTGGGCCAGGACGACGCTCGCCTGGACGCGTTCGCGCAGCGTCTCAGGGAGCAGGCTGGTGGCTCCCAGGACCCACTGCGACGGCTTCGAACCATCCACCCAGGTCACAGTCAGCTGGGTGAGCTCGGGCGACCAAGTGCCGCCGTCCACCTCGTGCCACGGGCGGGCGAGCGTGCGCGCGCCCGCTGCGTCCACGGCATACAGGGCATGGTTGGTGGCCACCACGGTGATGCCGCTTGCCACCTCCCGACCCCAGCTGAGCACGCGTTCGCCCCCGGACAGCCCGACCGCCTCGCGGACCGGGGCGGGCAGCTTTTCGGGGCGTCTCAGCGAGAGCGCCATCAGGAGGCCCTGTCGCGCAGGGTGGCGAGCTCGCGCTGGAGGTCCTGGAGCTCGCTGCTGAGGGTGCGCGCGGCGGCGGGGTCGGAGTGCGAGTCGGTGGCCATCCGCCGCATCGCCGACATCGCGTCGGCGATCCGGCGGGTCAGCGAGACCTCCTGGACGCGGGTGAGGAGGGCGTCGATGTAGCGACGCTCCGGCAGGCCGGTCGCCCTGTCCATGCGGGTGGGCAAGGGCGCGACGGCGAGCTCGGCGACGAGGCCGTGAACCGCCAGGGGCGCGGCCTCGATGACCCGGTTGGCCCACGCCTGCACCGAGAGCCCGCGCTGTGGCCCACCCGCACCGCGCACCCCGTCGAAGACCGCTCGGTGAGCCGGGGCGGTGAACGCGTCGGCCGACACCTTGTCGACGTCGTCGGTGGTGAAGCTGTCGGGGTACTGCAGCATCGTCTGGAGCAGCTGGCGCTCGGCGAAGACGATCGGGTCACGCAGGTCCGGCGTCGGCAGGGCCGCCCGGGCCTCCTCGATCGAGGGCTCAGGCACGGTGTCGGCGTCGGGACGTCGCTCGCGGCCGGCGGGCGCGTCAGCAGCCTCCTTGGCGTCCCGCGCAGCCATCCGCTGGGCGCGGGAGACCTCGGCCTGCACCTGCTCGACCTCGACCCCGATCCAGCCCGCGACCGTACGGATGTACTCGGGACGCATCGAGCTGTCGCGGATCGAGTTGACGATCGGCGCGGCCGCGCGCATGGCCTGCACCCGCCCCTCGGCCGTCACCATGTCGAACCGGTCGATCGTGGTGCGCACCGCGAACTCGAACATCGGCACCGCGTCGTCGATGAGGTGGCGCACGGCATCATCACCCTTGGCGATCCGCAGCTCGCAGGGGTCCATGCCCCCGTCGGCCACCGCGACGAACGACTGGGACGCCCAGCGCTGGTCCTCGGCGAACGAACGCATCGCGGCCTTCTGCCCCGCCGCATCTCCGTCGAAGGTGAACACGACCCGGGCCGGCGCGAGGTCGACCTCGTCGCGCATGATGCGGCGCAGCATCTTGATGTGGTCGACGCCGAAGGCCGTGCCACACGTCGCCACGGCGCCCTCGATGCCCGCCAGCTGGCAGGCCATGACGTCGGTGTAACCCTCGACGATGACCGCTTTGCGTTCTCCTGCAATGGATTTCTTCGCGAGGTCCAGACCGTAGAGCACGGTCGACTTCTTGTAGATCGGGGTCTCGGACGTGTTGAGGTACTTGGCCGCTATCCGGTCGTCGTCATAGAGCCGCCGCGCGCCGAACCCCACCGTGTCACCGGTGATGTCGCGGATCGGCCAGACCAGCCGCCCTCGGAACCGGTCGTAGAGCCCGCGACTCCCGCGCCCGGACAACCCGCCCAGGACGAGCTCCTCGTCGGAGAAACCCTTGGACCGCAGGTGGCGCGACAGGTCCTCGCCGCCGCGTGGGGCGAACCCGACGCCGAACCGTTTCGCGGCCTCGCTGTCGAACCCGCGCTCGCGCAGGAAGTCGCGGCCGGCCCTGGCCTCGGGGGCGTTGAGCAGCGCGTGGTGGTAGAACTCCTGGGCCACGCGGTGCGCCTCGACCAGCCGCGAGCGCCGTCCGAGGGACTCCCCGCCGCCCGGCTTGCCGCCTTCCTCGTAGTGCAGCTCCATGCCGAGCTTCTGCGCGAGCCGCTCGATCGCCTCGGTGAAGGTCAGGTGCTCGACCTTCTGCACGAACGAGATGACGTCGCCGCCCTCGCCGCAGCCGAAGCAGTGCCAGGCACCCACGGTCGGACGGACGTTGAACGACGGGGACTTCTCGTCGTGGAACGGGCACAGCCCCTTCATCGAGCCCGGTCCGGCAGGTCGAAGGGTCACGTGCTCGCGCACGACGTCCTCGATCGACGAGCGCTCCTTCACGAGCGCGACGTCGTCGGCCTTGATCCGACCCGGCACTGGCCCTCCTTGTCGCGGCCGAGTCTAGGCGGTGCGTCCTCTCCCGCGTGGCCCACCTCCACAGGTCAGGTATGCCGCGTGGCCGGGTCCATGGCCCGCGGAGAAGGCGGCCAGAACGGCAGCCAGCCACGCGGCATACCCGGACTTGGGCGGTCCACGACGTGAAAGGTAAGGTAAGCCTTGCCTTCTCGTCCCCCATGTTGTTCAGGAGAACCACCACCGTGATCCGTCGACGGACCGCCCTGCTCGCCCTGGCGACCACAGCCACCCTGGCCCTGGCGGGCTGCGGCGGCGACGGCAGCCTCGAGGCAGGCAAGAACCTCGATCCGGACAAGCTGACGATCTACAGCGCCCAGCACGAGAACCTCACCCAGGCGTGGGCCAAGAAGTTCCAGGAGGACACCGGCGTCAAGGTGCAGATCCGCTACGGGTCGGACTCCTCGATGGGCGCGCAGATCGTCCAGGAGGGCGCCAAGAGCCCCGCCGACGTGTTCCTCACCGAGAACTCCCCCGCCATGACGACGGTGCAGAACGCCGGGCTCCTCGCGAAGGTCGACGACGCCACGATCAACCAGGTCGGCGCCGAGTACGCGCCGTCGACGCACGAGTGGGTCGGCATCGCCGCCCGCTCCACGGTGCTGGTCTACAACCCCAGCAAGATCACCGAGGCCGAGCTGCCGACGTCGATCATGGATCTGCAGGACCCCAAGTGGAAGGGCAAGTGGGGCGCGGCCGCCGGGGGTGCCGACTTCCAAGCCATCGTCTCGGCGATCCTCGAGACCCAGGGCGAGGCCAAGACCGCCGCCTGGCTCAAGGGCCTCAAGGACGGTGCGCAGATCTACCAGAACAACATCGCCGTCATGAAGGCCGTCAACGCCGGACAGGTGCCGGTGGGGATCATGTACCACTACTACTGGTACCGCGACCAGGCGCTCACCAAGGCCGGCAGCAAGAACACCAAGCTGCTCTACTTCCGCCACCAGGACCCGGGTGCGTTCGTCAGCATCTCCGGCGGCGCGGTGCTCAAGTCCACCAAGCAGGCCGCGAACGCGCAGAAGTTCCTTGCCTTCGTGACGTCCAAGGAGGGCCAGGGCATCCTCGCCACGAGCGACGCCAAGGAGTATGCCGTGGGCACCGGAGTGGCCTCCGACAAGGCCTTGGAGCCCCTTGACACCCTCGAGGCGCCGCGGGTGGACCCGTTCAAGCTCAACGGCCCCAAGGTCATCGAGCTGATGACRACCGCCGGCATCCTCTAGGTGCCGTACTCCCGATGAGTCCACTCCACACACCACGACGGGGTCGGTCGAACCCCACCCCCGCAGCGGTCGTCGCGGCCAGCCTGCTCGTCGCGGCTGTCTGCGTACTGCCGCTCGTGGTCGTGGCCGTGAAGGCGTTCGACATCGGCTGGGGACCGGCCTGGGACCTCCTGTGGCGGCCGCGGGTCGGTGAGCTGCTGCGCAACACCGGGTCGCTGGTGGTGCTCACGGTCTCGCTGACGACAGCGATCGGCATCGCTGCCGCCTGGCTGGTGGAGCGGACCTCGCTGCCCGGTGCGAGGTTCTGGCGGGTGCTGATGGTCTGCCCACTGGCCGTGCCGGCGTTCGTGAACTCCTATGCGTGGGTGACGGTGCGTCCCGAGCTGCAGGGCCTGAGTGGGGCCGTGCTGGTGACGACGTTGTCGTACTTCCCGTTCGTCTTCCTGCCCGTGGCGGCGGTGTTGCGGGGGCTCGACCAGAGCCTCGAGGACTCTGCCCGGTCGCTGGGTCTGGGTCCCTGGCGGTCCTTCTTCCGCGCCGTCCTGCCCCAGCTGCGGCCCGCCGCCCTCGGCGGCATGCTCCTCGTCTCGCTCCACCTGCTGTCCGAGTTCGGCGTGCTCGCGATGCTGCGGTTCCCCACGTTCACGACGGCGATCCTCGAACAGTTCCAGGTGGCTTTCAGCAACAGTGCCGGCAGCCTGCTCGCCGTGGTGCTCATCGCCCTGTGCCTCGGGCTGCTGACGGTCGAGCTGTTGCTGCGCGGCACGGTGCGGCATGCGCGACTTGGCCGCGGCGCCGCCCGTCGAGCCCTCCCCGCGAGGCTCGGCAGGTGGACGGCTCCGGCCCTGCTGGGCATGGGCGCCCTGACGGTGCTGGCCCTCGGGGTGCCGCTCGGGAGCCTCGTCTACTGGTTCCGCGCCGGGAGTGGGGGCCTCACGGAGAGCGCCTTCGACCCGGCAGAGCTCGTGACGACCCTGTGGGGCACGCTGCGCCTGGCCCTCCTCGCGGGCGTGGTCACGGTGGTCGCCGCCTTCCCCGTGGCCTGGCTCATCGCCCGGCGTCGCACGTGGCTGTCCGTCCTGGTCGAGCGCGCCACCTACGTGGCCTCGTCCCTGCCCGGGGTGGTGATCGCCCTCGCACTGGTCACCCTGTCGGTCCGCTACGCCCGCCCGGTCTACCAGACCAGCGTCGTCCTCGTCGCGGCATACGCCATCCTGTTCATCCCCCGCGCCATGGTGAGCATCCGGGCGGCCATGGCCCACGCGCCCGAGGAGCTCACGGAAGCCGCACGGGCCCTGGGTGACGGACCGTTCCGGGCCTTCGTGCGCGTCCTGGTGCCCCTCACGGCGCCCGGGGCGCTGGCCGGCTTCGCCATGGTGTTCATCGCGACGTCGACCGAGCTGACCGCCACGCTGCTGCTCGCCCCGACCGGCACGCAGACACTGGCGACGGCGTTCTGGAGTGCGAGTGAGAGCATCGACTACGCGGGTGCGGCGCCCTACGCCGCTGCGCTCGTGCTGGTGTCCGCCCCCCTGACCTACCTCCTGCTACGCCGACCCGACGAGGAGCCCGCACTGTGACCACGCTGCGCATCTCGGGCGTCGCCGCGTCGTACGACGGACGACCCGTCCTGCACGGGCTCGACCTCGTCGTGCCGTCCGGCACCACGTCAGCGATCCTCGGCGCCTCGGGCTGCGGCAAGACGACGCTGCTCCGCGTGGTGGCCGGGTTCCAGCCTGCCGACGAAGGAGTGGTTCAGCTCGGCGACCGGACGGTGGCCGGCCCGGGCGTGTGGGTGGCACCGGAGAGGCGAGGCATCGGCTACGTCGCCCAGGAGGGCAACCTGTTCCCCCACCTGAGCGTCGGGGCCAACGTCTCCTACGGACTCCCCCGACACGCTCGGCGGGCGGGCGAGCGCGTCGGTGAGCTGCTCGAGCTCGTGGGCCTCTCCCCCGACCTGGCGACCCGCCGCCCCGACCAGCTCTCGGGTGGCCAGCAGCAGCGGGTGGCGCTGGYGCGGGCCCTCGCCAGGCGCCCCACGGTCGTGCTGCTCGACGAGCCGTTCTCCTCCCTCGATGCCGGGCTGCGGTCCTCGACCCGCGAGGCCGTCGCGCAGGCGCTGGCCCACGAGGACGTCACGGTCGTGCTCGTCACCCACGACCAGGCCGAGGCGCTGTCCTTCGCCGACCAGGTCGCGATCATGCACGACGGCCGGTTCTCCCAGGTCGGGACACCTGCTGAGGTCTACGGCACCCCTGCGGACAGACACGCGGCCGCCTTCCTCGGAGACGCGGTGTTCCTTCGCGGTAGCGCGGACGGCACAGATGTCAGCACCGCGCTCGGGCGGCTCGCTGTCCACCAGCCGGCTCCCGCGGGCACGGTCGACGTGCTCATCCGTCCCGAGCAGATCGTGCTGCGCGACATGGCGCCCGGCATCCCCTGCGCCGAGGTCCTGTCGACGACCTACTTCGGGCACGACGCCCTCGTGGCGCTGCGGCTGCAGGCCGACCACACGGTGGTAACAGCCCGCGTCAACGGCTCGGACGTACCCCACACCGGTTCGATCGTCGGGCTCTCGGTGGTCGGCGAGGCGCGGGCCTTCGAGGCACCCTGACGGGTCGTCGCGGCGCCATCCCGGGGGGGGACGGCTCGGGTCAGCTCCAGGCGCGGTGCAGGTACTCCGCACGCACGTCGGTGAGTGAGGCCACCTGGTCGACGACGACGCGCAGCGCAGCAGCATCGGACTCGGCGTTCTTCCAGTCACCGAGCAGGTCGGGGTCCAGACGCGAGACCGGGTCCTGCTGGTAGGCCGCCACGAGGTCGGCCACGACCTCCCGCTGCCTCGTGAGCACGTCGACCCGCTCCAGGGCGTTCATGACGAAGTGGGCGGCCACGGCCTTCAGGACGGCGCACTCCGCACGGGTCTGGTCGGGCACCACCAGGTCGGCGGCATACCGGGTGAGGGGCCCGTCGCCGTGCCGCTCGCGCGTGGCCACCTCGACCCCGTGGACGAACCGCCCGATGAGCCGTGAGGTCATGTCCTTGAGCGCCGCCCGGTCCACCCGCGAGCCGTCGTATGCCGTGGGGACGGCGCCGCTGGCCAGCAGGCGTTCCAGCGCCGCACCGAGGGCGTCGACGCCCAGGTCGGCGGCGTAGAGCCCGGTGGCCACGGCCAGCACCGAGTCCACGTCGGTCGTGTCACGCAGCCGTCGCACGTCCAGGCGGCCCGAGGCGATCGCGTCCTCCACGTCGTGCACCGAGTAGGCGACGTCGTCGGACCAGTCCATGACGTCGGCCTCGATGCAGCGCTCCCCAGGGGCCCTGCCATCGCGGAACCAGTCGAACACCGGCACGTCATCGGCATAGACGCCGAACTTCGTTGTGGGAGTGGTGCTCTCGCCACGCACCCAGGGGTACTTGGTGGCCGCATCCAAGGTGGCGCGGGTGAGGTTGAGACCTGCAGGACGGCCGTCGGGATGGACTCGCTTGGGCTCCAGACGGGTCAACAGGCGCAGCGTCTGTGCGTTGCCCTCGAAGCCCCCGATGTCGCGGGCGACGTCATCCAGGGCGCGCTCGCCGTTGTGACCGAAGGGTGGGTGGCCGAGGTCGTGGGCGAGGCAGGCCGAGTCGACGACGTCGGCACTGCACCCCAGCGCCTGGCCGAACTCGCGGCCGATCTGGGCGACCTCGAGACTGTGCGTGAGCCGGTTGCGGACGAAGTCGTCGTCGCCGGGCTGCACCACCTGGGTCTTGGCCGAGAGCCTGCGCAGCGACGCGGAGTGAACGAGCCGGGCCCGGTCACGGGCGAAGTCGTCGCGGTCGGCCCGCTTGGTGGCAGGGTCCTCCCGCACCCAGCGCTCACGGTCGACCGAGCTGTATGCCACGCCGCGAGCCTACGGCTGGGCGGCCCGCGCGGCCTCGGCGGCTCGCTCCACCCACTTCGGCTGGGTGCCGTAGCGCTGGCTCGGAATCAGCCGGCCGGCCGCGCAGTCCTCCACCAGCTGGACCATCCGCTTGTCGCGGGTGGCCGCCTGCTTGGCCGTCAGCACCCAGTACACGACGTGCTTCCGGTAGGTCTCCGTGGCGACCTCCCAGAAGGCGCTGGCGGCCGCGTCGCCGGCCAGCTGCGCGGCATACTCCGGCGGCAGCTCGAGGTCGCCTCGGTTCTCGTAGGAGTAGATGCTGGAGCGGTCGTCGCGGCGCCGCTCGTAGGCGGCCAACCCGGGCGGCTGCATCCGCCCCTCCGCCTTGAGCCGCTCGACCGAGGCGATGTTGATCGAGCTCCAGTTGCTCGTGCGCTTGCGCGGGGTCCAGCGCTGCCGCGTCGTGTCCTCGTCGACGCGCTGCGCGACCGAGTCGATCCAACCCCAGCACAGCGCCTCGATGACGGCCTGTTCCCAGGTGAGCCCGCGGTCTGGGACGTGCCTCTTGTACAGGCCCATCCAGAGCTCCGTGGCGGTGTCGTGGTTGGCCGCCAGCCAGGCCGCGAACTCCTCAGGCCCCGAGAAGAACGTCGCAGGCCTCTCCGGTGTCCCGCCCGGTGTGCCGATCTGGCTGGGCGTGCCTTTCCTCGTCATGGGCGAAGCCTGCCACGACGGTCCGACGCCCGCGCCAGGTCTGGTACCCCACCGCTGCCGCGGCGATGCCGAGTGCCCACAGCACGTGCCAGCCGTTCATGACCAGCAGCCCGAGCACTGACGTCAGTGCGGCCAGTGCGGTCCACCACACCTTGGTGCCCCGCGGGAGCAGGCGCACCGCCGCTGCCGTGCCGAGCACGTACACGAGCGTGAAGCAGCCGGTGGCCAGCAGCATCAACGGCGTCATGCCCAGGTGCAGCACCTCGCCGGCGGTCAGCCAGAGCACCGACTGCCCCGCGATGAGGGCCAGGCTCCGTCGTGGCACCTCACCGGCGCCGGCGCCCACGGCGAGGTATGCGGGAAGCGCACCATCGCGGGCCAGCGCGGCCCCCAGCCGGGACCCGCCGGCGTAGTACGCGTTCATGGCACCGACCGTGAGGAGGACGGCCACCACGGCGGTGACGACGCGCACCCGTCCACCGACGCCCGCCGCGAGGAGGTCGGACAGCGGCGCCTCGCTGGAACCGGTGGCAGGCCCGAGCACCATCAGGCTGGTGGCAGCGAGGGCGAGGTAGAGAGTGCCCACGACCACCACGGCAACAGCGGTGGCCCTGGGCACGTCGCGGGACGGGCGCCGGTAGTCCCCGGCGAGGGACGCAACAGCCTCCCAGCCTGCGAACCCCCAGACCAGCAGTGCAGCTGCCGACCCCACGGCGGCCCAGCCGTGGGGGGCGAAGGGCTGGAGGTGGTCCACTCGCGCATGCGGCAGGGCGGCGGCGATCGTGACCACCATCAGCGTGGCGAGGACTGCGGTGAGGCCCAGCTGGATGCGCCCCGACAGGCGCAGCCCGGCGGCGTTCATCAGCCCGACGCCGACGATGAGGCCAGCCGCGACAGCGACCGCCACCGCGCGCCCACCGCCCACCGCATCGGAAACGTAGCCACCTGCCATCAGCGACGCCGGCGGCGCCCCGACCGGCACCGCGAAGTAGAAGCACCAGCCGACGGCTGCGGAGGCCTTGGGCCCGAAGGCACCCCGCACATAGGTCGAGACCCCACCGCTGTCGGGGAACCGCGCACCCATCGCGGCGAAGGTCGACGCGAGCGGGACGCTGAGCAGCACCAGGGCCGCCCAGGCGACGAGCGAGGCCGGTCCGGCAATGCCCGCAGCGAGGGCCGGAAGCGTGATGACGCCCGTGCCGAGCACCGCGCCGATCGACAGGGCCGCCCCCTGTGGCACGGACAGCCCGAACGGCCGGGTGCCCCTGCCCTTGGTCGCGGCGGAGTCGGGGGTGGCGTCGGGGGTCGTGCTGGTCTTGGCCATGCCTCCAGCGTGCCGGTCGATTGGACCCGTGCGAAGAGCCAGTTCTGGCCATCCTGATTGGACCAATCTAGGCTGGCGGAGTGAACCCGCACCTGCGCCCGCAGCTGGGCCTGTCGCTCGACGGCGTGGTCGTCGGCGACCGGGCCTCGACCCTCTACCAGCACCTGCTCGAGGCCATTGTCGACGGGCGGCTGGTCGCCGGTTCGAGGGTTCCGCCCACACGCGAGCTCGCTGCCGAGCTGGGCCTGTCGCGCGGCACGGTCACCACGGTCTACGACCGCCTCACCGCCGAGGGCTTCCTGGCGACACTAGTGGGCTCGGGCACCTTCGTGAGCAGGGAGGCCCGACCGCACCGCACCCGTAGCGCACCGGTGGGCGACGTGCGTCCACGCGCCGTCTGGTCGACCCTGCCTCCCCCGGTGCTCGACTCGCCGGCGGCCGAGTTCGACCTGTCCGTCGGCGGTCCCGACACCTCGTTGTTCCCCCTCGCGGTCTGGCGGCGGCTCGTCTCGGCCACCCTCCGTCCTTCCCTGCTGGCCGCCTCTGCGTACGAGGGCCAAGGGGACGCCGCACTGCGGCGGGAGATCGCACGGTATGCCGGCCTGTCCCGTTCCGTCGTCGCCGGCCCGGAGGACGTGCTGCTCACCAACGGCGCCCAGCAGGGGCTGGACGTCGTCGCGCGGTCAGTGCTCGACCCCGGTGACGTCGTCGTCGTCGAGGACCCGGGGTACACCGCCGCGACGCGGCTGTTCGTCTCGCACGGCGCCCGGGTCCAGGGGGTGCGCGTGGATGCCGAGGGTCTCGTCGTCGACGAGCTCCCGCGCACGGCCCGGATGGTCTACGTCACCCCGTCCCACCAGTTCCCGACCGGGGCGGTGATGTCACTGCGGCGGCGGATCGCGTTGTTGGAGTGGGCCTCTCGACGGAACGCGGTGATCGTCGAGGACGACTACGACTCCGAGTTCAGGTTCGAGGACAGGCCGCTCGCGCCACTGCAGAGCCTCGACCGGGACGGGCGTGTCGTCTATGTCGGGTCGTTCTCCAAGACCCTGATGCCGTCGCTGCGGGTGGGCTACCTCATCGCACCCCAGTCCCTCCAGCACACCCTGCGACAGGCCAAGCTGCTGACGGACTGGCAGGGAGATGCCGTCACCCAGGGCGCCCTCGCGCGGTTCATGGCCGAAGGTCTGCTCGCCGCGCACGTCCGCCGGGTCACCCGGATCTACACCGAGCGCCGCGCCGCCCTCGTGAACGGTCTGCAGAGCCTTCCGGCGGGTGTCCTCGAGCTGCTCCCGTCGGCAGCTGGGCTGCACCTGTGCGCCTACTTCGTCGACCGGACCGTGGACGACGTGGCGGTGGCATCGGCCGCGTGGGAGGCCGGTGTGTCGCTCGAGCCGGTGTCCGTACGGTTCCTCGACACCCCGCCGAGGCCGGGCCTCGCGATGGGGTTCCGTCGAGTCACGGTCGAGCAGGTCCCGGAAGCCATCCGCCGTCTCGCGACCGTCCTCCCGCTGTAGCCCCTCAGCCGCCGGAGACGGACAGCTCGGCCTCGGACACCGCCAGGCGATGGGCCTCGCTGAGCTCCTGGCTGTCGAGCCAGCCCTCGGGCAGGGCGACGTGTCGGGGTGATCCAGCGCGCCCGCGCTGCCCCTCGGCAGGATCACCGGGCCAGGGGGCCGAGGCGTCCATCGTGGCGATCAGCCGGTCCAGCGCGGCCAGCGAGTCGACGAGCGCCAGCTGGTGGCGCACTGTGGAACCTGCCGGGAATCCCTTGAGGTACCAGGCGATGTGCTTGCGGATGTCTCGACAGGCCTTGTACTCGTCGCCGTAGAAGTCGATGAGGTACTCGGTGTGACGGCGCATGGTGGCCGTCACCTCGCCGAGGGTGGGCTCGACACGAGCCGGCGTCCCGGCGAAGGCCGCCGCCAGGTCGGTGAACAGCCAGGGACGACCCAGGCAGCCGCGCCCGACGACCACGCCGTCGCAGCCCGTCTCGTGGGCCATCCGGACGGCGTCCTCGGCCGACCAGATGTCGCCGTTGCCGAGGACCGGGATGCTCCGCACGGTCTCCTTGAGTCGCGCGATGGCGCTCCAGTCGGCTTCGCCCGAGTAGGCCTGCGAGGCGGTGCGACCGTGCAGGGCCACGGCTGCGACCCCGGCGCGCTCGGCGATGAGCCCGGCCTCCAGGTAGGTCAGGTGCTCGTCGTCGATGCCCTTGCGCATCTTCACGGTGACGGGCACGGCATACGGGCTGGCCTCCCGGACCGCGCCGGTGACGATGGCCTGGAAGAGGTCGCGCTTCCAGGGCAGGGCGGCGCCGCCGCCCTTGCGGGTCACCTTGGGGACGGGGCAGCCGAAGTTGAGGTCGATGTGGTCGGCGCGGTCCTCGGTGACGAGCATCCGCACCGCCGCGGCGACGGTGGCTGGGTCGACGCCGTAGAGCTGGATCGACCGCGGGTTCTCCTGGGGGTCGTGCTCGATGAGCCGCATCGACTCGGGCGTCCGCTCGACAAGGGCGCGCGAGGTGATCATCTCGCTGACGTAGAGCGAGGTCGCGCCACTGGCGCCGCCCTGGTCGAGCCCCTGGTCGCCGTACTCGCGGCACAGCTTGCGGAATGCCCGGTTGGTGATGCCGGCCATCGGGGCGAGCACGACCGGGGACTCGATGGTGTGCCGGCCGATCTGCAGCGGAGGCAGGACGGCGGTCGACGCCTGCTGCTGCGGGGCGGAGCGCGTTGAGGTCGTGGTCATGGCGGCACCAGTGTCCCATCTGGTGCTTGACTGGCCGAATGCGTGCCCTGATCAGCGCCGCCGAGCTCCTCGCAGACCTCACCCGGGATCCGGGTGCAGTCGTCCTCGTGGACGTCCAGTGGAACCTCACCAGTGCAGCCGGCCCGCCCGGGCGAGAGCTGTATGCCGCCGAGCACCTCCCGGGTGCCCACCACGTCGACCTGGACGCCGAGCTCGCCGGGCCGCCCGGGCGCGGAGGTCGTCACCCGCTCCCCCAGGCACACGCCGTCGCCGCGGCGGCGCAGCGGTGCGGTGCCGCGAACGACTCGCGCATCGTCGTCTACGACCAGGGCCCGTCGTATGCCGCGGCCCGGGCGTGGTGGGTGCTGCGCCACTTCGGGGCTCGCGACGTGCGGGTTCTCGACGGCGGTCTCGCGGCCTGGCGGTCCGCAGGTGGTCCGGTGACGTCGGAGCTGCCCGCACCCGGCGCGGGCGCGTTCGAGGCACACGCCGGCGGCATGCCCGTGATCGATGCGGTCGGAGCAGCCACGGCAGCCAGGGACGGCGTGCTCCTCGACGTCCGGACGCCCGAGCGCTTCCGTGGCGAGACCGAGCCGATCGACCCCGTGGCAGGTCGGGTGCCGGGTGCCGTCAACGCCCCCGCGACCGACAGCGTCGGCCCGGACGGACGGTTCCTGGGTGCCGACGACCTGCGAGAGCTGTTCTCACGCAAGGGACTTCCGACGTCGGGACCGGTGGTGGCCTACTGCGGGTCGGGGGTCACCGCCGCGCACACCGTGCTCGCCCTCCACGAAGTGGGCATCGAGGCGGCTCTCTACGCAGGGTCGTGGAGCGAGTGGATCACCGACCCGAGCCGTCCGGTCGCGACGGGCGACTGAGCCCGCTGCGCTACACAACCACCGCTCAGAGCCAGCCGTACTCGTCGGCGATCCGCACGGCGTCCGCGCGGTTGCGTGCCATGGTCTTGCCGATCGCTGACGAGAGGTGGTTGCGCACGGTGCCCTCGGAGAGGCTCACGTGCCGGGCGATGTCCGCCACCGACCCGCCCTCGCGGGCAGCGATCAGCACCTCGGTCTCGCGCGCCGTGAGCGGCGACTCACCACCGGCCAGCGAGTCTGCGGCCAGGGCCGGGTCGACCACCCTCAGCCCCGAGTGCACGCGGCGCACGGCTTCGGCGAGCTGGCGGGCGGGAGTGTCCTTGACGACGAAGCCACTGGCGCCGGCCTGCAGCGCGCGACGCAGGAAGCCGGGGCGGCCGAACGTCGTGACGATCAGCACCCGCACGCCGGGCATTGCCTCGTGGAGTGCCGCGGTGGCAGCGATCCCGTCCAGCCCCGGCATCTCGACGTCGATCAGCGCAACGTCCGGCTTGCTGCTGCGAGCCGCGGCGACCACGGCATCACCGCTGCCGACCTCCGCCACGACCTCCATGTCGGGTTCGAGCCCGAGGAGGGTGGCGATGGCACCGCGGACCATGGCCTGGTCGTCGGCCAGCAGCAGGCGGATCGTCATGCCTGAACCCTCTCGTGCCAGTCCGGATCCACGGAGCGCGGGGGCGGCGAGGAGGTGACCGACAGCTCGAAGCCGTGTGGTGAGACGGGCCCCGTGACGAGCCGGGCGCCGGCGCCCTCAGCGCGTTCCTTGAGTCCGAGCAGTCCGGTGCCGGGCGTGCCCGGCCGGGCGCCGGCACCGTTGTCGACGACGGTGATCCCCCGCTCGTCGAGAGTCACTCGACAGCTGGTGGCACCGCTGTGCCGGATGACGTTCGTGACGCCTTCGCGCAGCGTCCAGGCGCACAGCTCGCGCAGGTGGCTGGGCACGGCGTCGGCCGCGGTGGGCAGGTCTGCCTCGATCCCGGCGGATGCCAGCGAGGACCGGGCACGGGCCAGCTCGGCCGGCAACGACGTCTCGCGGAAACCCGCGACCGCCTGGCGCACGTCGGCGAGGGCGTCCCGGGCGAGCCGCTCGAGGTCCCCGACCTCCACCTTGGCCCGCTCGGGGCTGACGTCCATCAACCGCGCGGCCAGCTCGGCCTTGACCGTGATGACCGTGAGGCTGTGGCCGAGGATGTCGTGGACGTCGCGGGCCATCCGGTTGCGCTCGTCCTGGATGGCCAGGCGTGCGTTCTCCTCACGCGCCTCGGCCAGGGCACGCTGCCGCTGCGACGCGATCATCCCTCCGGTGACGGCGGCCATGGCGAGCACCATCGACATGCTGATGCTCGCGTCGTGACGCCAGCCGTCGACGTGGAAGGTGAGGAACTCGTAGAGCGCCACCAGCGCCCCACCGATGGCCAACCCGATGCGGACCTGGAAGGTCCACAACCCCGACACCGCGAGGAACACCCACGTGGCTGCACCTTCCTGGCCGATGGTGAGGGGGGCGAGGGCAGCCAGGACCGCCAGGGCGGCCCAGTAGAGGAGCCCCACCGACGTGACGTACCAACGCGAGGCGATCGACCCGCGGGTCCCCCAGACCGCCGCTCGCAGGTGGGAGAAGTGCACGAGGTAGAGCACGACGAACAGCGCGAGCACCACCAGACCACCATCGGCGCGCAGGGTCTCTCGCTGCTCCCAGGCCGCACCGACAGCGTCCCAGAGGAACACCAGCCAGATGCTGGCGAAGAAGAAGCCGAGGACTCGTTCGCCCCAGGTGTTCTCGCCCGTGCCCGCGAAGAACTGCGGGCGCGGCTCGGGAGCCCCCACGCGCCCGGGGGTTCCCGGGACCACGTCCTCGGTGCTGTGCTCGCTCACAGGCCCCAGCCTCGCAGAGACGGGGTCGGTGGTGAATGGGCGCAACGCCCGCAGCAGGCTCAGACGCGCGCCGTGTCGCGTCGGAAGCGCCATGCCGCCCCTCCCGCAAAGACCACGAGCCACAGCGCCACGTTGACGACCGCCGCCCACCCAGGACTTGTCCCCTTCAGCGGCGCATGGGCCAGCTCGCTGAGGCCGTACATCGGGGTGAGCTTCGCGATCGTCTGGAACGTCGACCCCATCTGGTCGAGCGGCGTGAACAAGCCACCCAGGAAGGCCAACAGGGCCAGGCCCGGACCGAGGATCTGCATGACGTTCTCGCTCGGCAGCAGGTAGCCCATGAACACCCCGAACGCCGCGAAGACGAGCGACCCCACCCACGCGATCAGGGCTGTCTCGACCCACAGGGGGCCGTCCAGCTGCGCCTGGGTGAAGCCCCCCGCGGCATACGTCACAGCAACCGAGACCGCACCGAGGAGCATTGCGACGAGCACCTTCACGACGATGTATGCCGCGGGCGTGAGCGGGGTGAGCCGCAGCTGGCGGCTCCATCCCTGGCTGCGTTCCGTGGCGACCATGGCGCCACCCGCCGTCGTGGAGAGCATCGCGCCGTACAACGCCATCGAGATCATGATCGAGGCCGCCCAGTTGCCGTGCGCCCCGGCGCTCTTCAGCGAGTAGTCCTTCCCGGTCCCGAACAGGAGGAAGAAGACGACGGGGAGCACAACCGAGAAGATCACGGTCCTCCGGTTGCGGAGCATGCGGCGCAGCTCGAGCCGCAGCAGGGTGCTGTTGAAACCGCCGAGAGGTGGGACGTCCCGCTGCGGGACCGCGGACGCGGTGGTGGACGTGGTGGTGCTCATGGCTGTCCTTCGTCGGTGGTGAGCGAGATGAAGGCGTCCTCCAGCCCGCGCGAGGTGATCTCGAGGTCGCGAGCGTCGGTGGACACGAGCAGGTGACGGGCGACGGCATCGCTGTCGGTGGACGCGATGAGGATGGAGTCACCCCTCACCTCCACGGTTTCGACCCCGGGAAGTTCTTGCAGCGCAACGACATCCGCGCCTGGCCACGTCGCGCGGACCGTCCTGCCTGACACCAGTGCCTTGACCTGCGCCGCCGTGCCGTCGGCGACCACCTGGCCGTGGCTGACCAGGACGATCCGGTCCGCGTAGGCATCGGCCTCCTCGAGGTAGTGCGTGGCGAACAGCACCGTGCGCCCCTGCTCGGCGTCCTCACGGATCGCCCCCCAGAAGTCGCGACGCCCCGTGACGTCCATGCCGGTCGTGGGCTCGTCGAGGACGAGGAGCTCAGGGTCCGGCAGCAACGCCATGGCGAACCGCAGCCGCTGCTGCTGGCCGCCGGAGCACTTCACGACCCGCCGTCCGGCGATGTCCGAGATGCCGGCGCGACCCAGCACCTCGGCCACCGGTCGCGTGTTGCTGAACAGGCTCGCGGTGAGCCGCAGGGTCTCCTCGACCGTGAGGTCCTTGAGGAGTCCGCCGGTCTGCATCACGGCCGAGACCAGCCCACGTCGGACTGCCGCCGAGGGCTCCATGCCGTAGACCTGCGCGCTCCCCTGGTCCGGGCGGGACAGCCCGAGCACCAGGTCGATGGTGGTGGTCTTGCCTGCCCCGTTGGGACCGAGGAACGCGACGATCTCGCCGGGTCGCACCGTCAGGTCGATCCCCCGGACGGCGCGCACGCTGCCGAAGCTCTTGGTGAGCCCGCGGAGCTCGATGGCAGGCAGCTCCTCCGCGGCTCGTGGCACCCCGAGCGTCTTCGCGGGGGTCTGCATCTGTGGCATGGCGCCACGATGCCGCGAGGGACCGCCCCTGGTCTCGGACAGTCGTCACGACGTCCCCATGACGTCTGTCAGGTGGGCCCCCATCGGACAGGTGCCGGGTCAGTTGCGCACGCCAACGTTGAGCGCGATGGCGGTCGGCGGGTCGTCGGCAGCGCCAGTGGTCAGACGGGACACGTCGTAGACCGCTCCGGTGTCGACGTTCCAGGCCAAGATCCACCGGCCGTGGCTGCCGACCGACTCGTACAGGACGGTCGTGGCGTCGGCCCAGCCGAGCACCGTGCAGCACCCCTTGAACCGGCCGGTCTGTCCGTCCGGGTTCTCCGGTGCCAGCAGGACACGGGCCGAGGCAGACCCCGCGTCGACGACCAACAGTCCCTGGTAGATCGGGCCGTTGCCGCGCCGAATCACCTCTGCCGTCACGTTCTGGTCGAAGAACACACCCGTCGCCGCCAACACACCCGTGCTGACCGTGTCCTTAAACACTGAGGCCACCGGGGCCCGCACGGGGGACTCAGCCCCTGGGTGCCCCAGCTCGTCGAACCTCGTGACCATCAGCCCGTCCGAGTTCATGTCGACAGACGTGACCCGGAAAGTTCCGTCGTACCCAGCATCGACCCGCACGGCCTTCGCGCCCGGTTTCCCGGGGTCGATGACCCAGGCCTGATGATCGGCATCCCGAGCCACAATCGCACTGCCCGAGGCATTCCATCCGGCCCACTCCACGACCAGGGACGGCACCGGATAGGAGACCGTTTCACCGGTCTGGGTGTCGAGGCGGACCACGTGGTCCCGTTGGGGGAACACGACGTACCGCCCTCCCCCGCCGAAGGCACGGGGACCCAGCGGCGTCGCGGCGTTCCCGTTGGCCTCGTCCGTGCTCACCAGGTCGACCTTGTCGACGACGGTCTGCGTCCCGTCCCTCGCCACGAGCACGGGATGGAAGACGTCCCCGTCCGCGCGCAGGTAGACCGCGACCACTGACGCGGGCGGGCCGGCAAACGGGTGGGCGGCGCTCCTGGCGCGGACGTCGATGACCGAGGGCAGCCCGGCATCGAAGTCGGGCAGCTGCGCCTCGGCGCCCTCCAGGGGCATGACCGCGTATGCCGTTCCGTCCGACAGGGTGCCGGTGCGGGCCGGCGTCGTGGAGGTGATGGCGGGCGTCGGCCGGGGCTTGGTGGAGCCCCCCAGCTGGACGGCGGCGACAGCCAGCCCCACCGCCGCGACGACACCGACGGCGCCCACCGCCAACCGGCGGCGACGTGCTCGCTCGGCCTTGGCAGCAGCCCACGCGCCCTGGGCGAAGTCCACCTCCGGCAGCTGCTCGCTGGCCCGCTCGAGGAGGCTGCCGAGATCCCGTTCGGTCATGGCTGGTCCTTTCCGGACAGGTGTGGCGCGAAGTCCGGCAGCAGCGTGCGCAGCCGACCCAGCGCCGCGTGCGTCTGGCTCTTCACCGTGCCGACCGAGACGCCGAGCACCTCCGCGGTCTCTGCTTCGCTGCGGTCCTCGAAGAAGCGCAGCACGACCATCGCGCGCTGCTTGGGCGTGAGCTCTGCCAGGGCTCGTTCGAGGTCGACCCGCTGCCCGGTCTGTTCCGATCGGTCGTGGACCGGGACCTCGATGAGCGGCAGGGACGACAGCGACTCGCGCCGAGTCCTGCGCCACGAGGACACGGCGTCGCGGTAGAGGATCCGCCGCACGTAGGCGTCAGGGTTCTCGTGCCGGAGCCTGTCCCAACGGGCTGCGACCTTGGTCAGCGCTCCCTGGAGGAGGTCCTCGGCCAGGTGGGCGTCACCGCAGACGAGGTACGCCGCGCGAAGCAACCGGTGCTGGCGCGCCCGCACGTAGCGGGCGAACTCCTCGTCCACCTCGTGCCGCATGCCACCTCCCACCTCGGCGAGTCATCTCACCTCAGTAACGCACGAGACCACGCAAAAGGTTGGCGTCAGCAGCCGAGCAGGCGCCCTCCGAGGTACTCCTCGACCTTGTCGAGCGAGACGCGCTCCTGCGCCATGGTGTCGCGCTCACGGATCGTGACCGCCTGGTCCTCGAGGGTGTCGAAGTCCACGGTGATGCAGAACGGCGTGCCGATCTCGTCCTGACGACGGTAGCGACGACCGATCGCCCCCGCGTCGTCGAAGTCGATGTTCCAGTGCTGGCGCAGGGTGGCCGCGAGGTCGCGGGCCTTCGGCGACAGGTCGGCGTTGCGCGACAGCGGGAGCACGGCGGCCTTGACCGGGGCGAGGCGCTTGTCGAGCTTGAGCACGACGCGCTTGTCGACACCGCCCTTGGTGTTGGGCGCCTCGTCCTCGGTGTAGGCGTCGACGAGGAAGGTCATCAGGCTCCGCGACAGGCCCGCCGCGGGCTCGATGACGTAGGGCGTGTACTTCTCGCCGCTCGCCTGGTCGAAGTAGACGAGGTCGGTGCCCGAGTGCTTGCTGTGCGTCGTGAGGTCGAAGTCGGTGCGGTTGGCGATGCCCTCGAGCTCGCCCCACTCGCTGCCGGTGAAGCCGAAGCGGTACTCGATGTCGACGGTGCGCTTGGAGTAGTGGCTGAGCTTCTCCTGGGCGTGCTCGAAGTGGCGCAGGTTGTCGGGGTTGATCCCGAGGTCGGTGTACCAGCGGGTGCGCTCGTCGATCCAGTACTGGTGCCAGTCCTCGTCCTCGCCGGGCTTGACGAAGAACTCCATCTCCATCTGCTCGAACTCGCGCGTGCGGAAGATGAAGTTGCCCGGGGTGATCTCGTTGCGGAAGCTCTTGCCGGTCTGGGCGATGCCGAACGGCGGCTTCTTGCGGGCCGTGTTCATCACGTTGAGGAAGTTGAGGAAGATGCCCTGAGCGGTCTCGGGCCGCAGGTAGTGCAGGCCCGACTCGTCCTCGACGACACCGAGGTAGGTCTTCAGCAGCCCGGAGAACTGGCGCGGCTCGGTCCACTGGCCACGGGTGCCGCAGTTGGTGCAGGCGACGTCGGCGAGCTTGACCTCGTCGGGCGAAGTCAGCCCGTGCTTGGCCCCCGACTTCTCGAACACCGCTTCCTGGAGGTGGTCGGCGCGGAACCGCTTGTGGCAGGACAGGCACTCGACGAGCGGGTCGGAGAACGTCGCGACGTGGCCGGAGGCCTCCCAGGTCTGGAGCGGAAGGATCACCGAGGAGTCCAGACCCACGACGTCGTCGCGGCTGGTGACCATGCTCTTCCACCACTGGCGCTTGATGTTCTCCTTCAGCTCGACGCCGAGCGGGCCGTAGTCCCAGGCCGACCTCGTACCTCCGTAGATCTCCCCGCAGGGAAAGACGAAGCCTCGGCGCTTGCAGAGGGAGACGACGGTGTCGACGGTGGAAGGTGCAGCCATGCGCAGAAGGTTACTGTGCGTGCGTCGGCTCGGCTCTCGACGGGTATGCCGCGTGGCCGCCTCCGTCGAATGGTGGTCCCGACCACCACGGGCCCCGTCTAGCCTTGGTGGCCATGAGTGACCACCCCGTCTCCACACGGGCGGTGCGGATCCAGCAGGCCGAGTCCTTCCGGATGCTCTTCGACTTCGCCCGCAAGTCCGGCTACCAGGAGCGCCGGCTCGAGCCCGGCGTGCTCGACTTCACCTTCGGCGACCCGCACGAGCTGCCCCAGCCGGCCTACGTCGAGGCGCTGCGAGAGGCCGCCCTGCCCAAGGACGAGCTCTGGTTCGCCTACAAGTTCAGCCAGGAGCCGGCCCAGGAGGCGGCCGCCGCCTCGCTGTCGCGGCACCTCGGGATCGCGTGGCCGGCCGACCGCGTCCGCATGACCACCGGCGGCTTCGGTGCCATCGCCACCGCGCTCAAGACCGTGGCGGACCCCGGCGACGAGGTCATCTTCAGCCTGCCACCGTGGTTCCTGTACGAGTCCCTGGTCCTCGAGGCCAGCCTGGTGCCGATCAAGGTGCGGATCGACCCCGCGACGTTCGACCTCGACCTCGCCGCCATCGAGGCCGCGATCACCCCGAGGACTCGGGTGGTCATCGTGAACACCCCGAACAACCCCACCGGTCGGATCTACCCGGAGTCGACCCTGCAAGCCCTGGGCGCGCTGCTCGAGGAGGCGTCCGCCAGGAACGGCCGGCGGATCTACCTCGTGTCCGACGAGGCGTACAACCGGCTGGTCTTCGACGGGGCACGCTTCGTCAGCCCGGGCCAGCACTACCCCTACACCCTGCTCTGCTACTCCTACGGCAAGGTCCTGGTGTCACCGGGGCAGCGGCTGGGCTACCTCGCGCTGCCCCCGTCGATGCCCGCCGACGTGGTGGACGCCATCATCGAGGCCGTGGAGAGCGTCCAGATCGCTGCGGGGTGGCTCTTCCCGAACAACGTGATGCAGTACGCCACCCCGCGCCTCGAGGAGCTCAGCCTCGATGTGGCTCACTTGCAGGTCAAGCGTGACTTCATGGTCGAGGGACTTCGTCGGATCGGCTACGACCTCAGGGTGCCCGAGGCGACCTTCTACCTCTTTCCCCGCTCGCCGGTGCCCGACGACGAGGCGTTCGTGCGACTGCTCTCAGACCTGGGCGTGATCGTGATGCCCGGCAGGATCTTCGAGACGCCGGGCTTCTTCCGGATCTCCCTGACCCAGACCCTCCCGGTGATGGAGCAGAGCCTGCCGCGGTTCGCGACGGCGCTGGCGCAGGTCCGAGGCACCTGACGACATAGGGTTTCGCCCGTGCCCTCCCTGCGTGAACGCGTCGCCGACGTCAGCCTGCCCGTCATCAACGCCCTGAACCGGATGCCTCGTGCGGTCCCCTTCCTGCTGGTCCTGGGCCTGATGGTCGCCGGCGTCCTCGTCCCGACGTGGGGCTGGCTGTTCCTCGCGGTCGTCGTGGCCTTCCTCGGCTGGACCCTCTACCTGGCGTGGCCGGCGCTGGACCGAACCGCACGACTGGGCAGGTTCGCGGTCCTCCTGATCGCCGTGGCCATCACCATCACGCGAGCAATCCCGCGCACCTGAGCGTCGCCAGGCGATTTTGACAATCGTTCTCACTTCAGATGAGAATGATTGTCATGATGCTTCGCCCCCTCGGTCTGGTCGCAGGCCTCTTGTCCATCGCCATGGTCTCCGCCTGCGGTGGGGCCGGGGGGCGCGGCGCCGACGACGGTCGACTGGGTGTCGTGGCCGCCTTCTACCCCCTGGAGTACGCCGTGTCCCAGATCGGGGGCAGCCACGTGGTCGTCACAGGCCTGACCAAGCCCGGCGCCGAGCCGCACGACCTCGAGCTCAGCCCGCGGCAGGTCGCGAAGGTCGCGGAGGCGGACGTCGTGGTCTACGAGAAGCACTTCCAGCCCGCTGTCGACGCCGCCGTCGAGGGGCAGGCACGCGACACGGCTCTCGACGTCTCCCCTGCCGCCCGGCTCGACCTGGTCGCGGTCGAGGACGGTCACGACCACGGTGGCGAGACGCAGGAGGAACACGCCGGGCACGCAGCCGACGCGTCAAGCCCTCGCGACCCGCACTTCTGGCTCGACCCCATGCGCTACGCCGACGTCGGCGACGCGATCGCCGCGGAGCTGGCGGCACGAGACAAGGCCAACGCCGCGGCATACCAGGCGAATGCGAAGGCGTTCCGAGCGGCGATGACCACCCTGGACGCCGAGTTCCGGACCGGCTTGAAAAGCTGCGCCAACCACGAGCTCGTCACCTCGCACGCTGCCTTCGGCTACCTCTCCGAGTCCTACGGCTTCCACCAGGAGTCGATCACGGGCCTGACCCCCGACGCCGAACCGAGCCCAGCTGCCATGGCGGTGCTGACCAGGCACATCCGCGAGACCGGCGCGAGCACCGTATATGCCGAGACGCTCGTGAGCGAGGACGTCGCCAAGACACTGGCCCGGGAGACCGGTGCGAGACTGGCCGTGCTCGACCCGATCGAGGGCATCACCAGCGCCTCGGCCGGTCGCGACTACCCCGCGGTGATGCGGGCCAACCTCGGGATCCTGCGCGCGGGACAGGAGTGTTCATGACCACCACGGACGTGCCACCGATCATCGAGCTGCGGCGCGCGAGCTTCGGCTACGCCGACCAGCCGGTCGTCACCGGCGCCACCCTGACGGTCCGTCCCGGAGAGGTGGTGGCAGTCCTCGGGCCGAACGGGTCCGGCAAGTCGACCCTGGTCCGCGGTCTGCTCGGCCTCAACGACCACCTCGGTGGCGACGTGGAGCTGTTCGGCCAGCCGCGTGAGTCCTTCTCGGACTTCGCCCGGCTCGGTTACGTGCCCCAACGGCACACCCTCTCGGCGTCCGTGCGAGCCACCGTCACCGAGATCGTCGCGGTCGGACGACTGCCCCACCACCGCTGGTGGCGACCGGTCATCAGGACGGCGCAGGACGCCGCCATCATCGACCGCGCCCTCGACGTCGTCGGGCTGAACGACCGTGCGCACGCCGACGTGGCAACCCTGTCGGGCGGCCAGCAGCGCMGCGTCCTCATCGCCCGGGCGCTGGCGTCCAACCCCGACGTCCTGCTGATGGACGAGCCGACTGCCGGGGTGGACGCCGCCAACCAGCAGGTGCTGTCGGCGGTGCTGGCCCGGCTCGCCGGACGCGGCACCACGATGGTCATCGTCACCCACGAGCTCGCCGCCCTCGCCGACATCGTCACCCGGATCGTGGTCGTGCAAGCCGGGCGGATCGCCTTCGACGGGTCGCGTGACGAGTTCGCTGCCCGGACAGGCGAGTTCGCGTCGTCCGCCGACAACCACCACCACGAGGACGAGGACCGCATGACCACCTCGAGACTGCCCGGCGCCCCATCAGCCGGCCCCCTCGACCCGCGCGGAGGTGTGCGTTCATGAGTGAGCTGCTGTCCCTCGACTTCATGCGGCAGGCCCTCATCGCCGCCGTCCTGGTCGGTGTCGCCGCGCCCCTCGTCGGGGTCTTCCTCGTCCAGCGCCGGCTGTCCCTCATCGGTGACGGCATGGGTCACGTCGCCCTCGCCGGTGTCGCGGTCGGCGTGCTCACCGGCCAGGCCCCGGTCGTCACTGCCCTGGTGGCTGCCGTTGCCGCGGCGGTCGCGATCGAGGTGATCCGCGGGCGGGGCCGGACCAGTGGCGACATCGCCCTCGCCGTGATGTTCTACGGCGGTATCGCCGCCGGTGTGGTGATCATCGCGAAGTCGCCGAGCAGCAGCCCGGCCAACCTCACGGCCTACCTGTTCGGTGCGATCACCACGGCCGACCAGCGCGACCTGTGGGTGTTCGCCGGACTCGCCCTCGTGGTGCTCTTCGCGACCTGGCTGCTCCGGCCGTGGCTGTTCGCCGTCGCCAACGACGAGGAGTACGCCCGGGCCAGCGGGCTTCCCGTCACCGGCCTCAACATCGCCCTGGCCGTGCTCACAGCGGTGACGGTCGTGGTGTCGATGCGCGTGGTCGGGCTGCTGCTCATCAGCGCCCTCATGATCATCCCCAACGCGACCGCCCAGCTGCTGGGGCGCAGCTTCCGCGCATCCACGCGATGGGCGGTGCTCGTGGGCGTCGTGTCCAGTGTCGGCGGGGTGATCATGTCGTTCTACGCCGAAACCCCTTCCGGCGGAACGATCGTGCTGCTGGCCATCGGGTTCTTCGTGGTGGCCGCCACCGGCACGGCGGCAGTCGCCAGGGCGCGGGCCCACCAGCACCGAAGAGCCGAGCGCCACGACCACGAGCACGGTCCCGAGTGCGGCCACCCCGCAGTCGCCCACGGCGACCACGTCGACTACGTCCACGACGGGCACCGGCACGCTCCGCACGAGGGTCACTACGACGAGCACGACCCCGCCAGGCACGAGGCGATCAGCCACCACCACGACGGCAGCTCACCCGACGGCAGTCCGCACGACGGCAGTCATGAGGCCGAGAAGGAGAAGGCACCACAATGACCGGAGTCCAGGAACGGCATACCACCGAGGGCGCCCGGCGCCCCACCCGCCAGCGAGCCGCTGTCACTGCCGTCCTGGCCGAGACCGGCGAGTTCCGCTCTGCGCAGGAGCTGCACGCCCTGCTGCGCGAGGGCGGGGACAAGGTCGGGCTCGCCACCGTCTACCGCAACCTCCAGGCGATGGCCGCCGAGGGCGAGATCGACATGTTGCGCACCGACGAGGGCGAAGCCGTCTACCGCGCCTGCTCGACCGGCCACCACCACCACCTGGTCTGCCGCGAGTGCGGCCGGACCGTCGAGGTCGAGGGTGCGGCCGTCGAGGCATGGGCGGCTCGGGTCAGTGCGGAGCACGGGTTCACCGAGGTGCGCCACACGCTGGAGATCTTCGGCACCTGCGCCACCTGCGCCTCGTCCTGACCGCTGCTGGCGGTGGGAGGCCCCTCCTCAGGTCGTGGAAAGGTCGACTGCCCCGCCGTAGCGTCGATCACGCTCGGCGTAGGTCTGGATGGCCGCCCACAGGTGGCGCCGGTCGTAGTCGGGCCACAGCGTGTCCTGGAAGACCATCTCGGCGTAGGCGCTCTGCCACAGCAGGAAGTTGCTGGTCCGCTGCTCCCCCGAGCTGCGCACGAACAGGTCGACGTCCGGCATGTCGGCCTCGGGCAGGTGCCGCGCGATCGTCTTCTCGTCGATCGATCCCGGCTTGAGCTTGCCGCGCTGCACCTGCTCGGCGATCCGCTGCACCGCGTCGGCGATCTCCGCACGCCCGCCGTAGTTGACGCAGAAGTACAGGGTCAGCCCGGTGTTGTGCCTGGTCAGCTCCTGGGCGATCTCGAGCTCCTTGATGACCGAGCCCCACAGGCGCGGCCGCCGACCGACCCACCGCATGCGGACGCCCCACTCGTGCAGCTGGTCGCGACGGCGCCGGATCACGTCGCGGTTGAAGCCCATGAGGAAACGCACCTCGTCGGGGCTGCGCTTCCAGTTCTCGGTGGAGAAGGCGTACGCCGACAGGTGGGTCACACCGGCCTCGATCGCACCGGCCGTCACGTCGAGCAGGGCCGCCTCTCCGGCTTCGTGGCCCTTGGTGCGGGGCAGGCCTCGCTGGTTGGCCCAGCGTCCGTTGCCGTCCATGACGATCGCGACGTGGCGTGGCACGAGCTCGGCGGGCAGCGACGGTGGCTGGGCGCCGCTCGGGTGGGCGAACGGCCGGGGGTATGCCGTGCTCACGCCTTGGCCACCTGGGCGGCGGCGTGTGCCGCCTCGACCTTCTCCACCACGCTGAGCGGTGCGGGCGACCACGTCACGCGGGAGTCGAGCCGGGGCTGGTCGGGGTCACGTCGGTCCACGAGGCGCAACGATCGCACACCCCGCTCGAGGTGCCACTGGAGGAAGGCGCTGGCCAGGGTGCTGCCCTCCCGGCGGTGTCGCCCCTGCGACGCGTCGGCGATGACCCAGTCCCCGGCCAGCAGGGCGGCCAAGAGTGCGAGCGTCTCGGGCGCGGGCGCAGCAGACCCGACCGGACGGCATACGGGGCAGACAGTGCCACCCGAGGCGAGGTTGAACGCGCGGTGCGGCCCCTCGGCGCCGCAGCGTGCACAGTCGTGGAAGCTCGGCGCCCAGCCGGCCACGGCGAGCGCGCGAAGCAGGTAGGCGTCGAGGACCAGGCCGGGGTCGTGCAGTCCCTCGGCCATCGAGCGCAGCGCGCCCTGGAGCAGGAGGTACTGCTGGAGGTTGGGTTCGCGCTCCTCGGTGAGCCGGTCGGCGGTCTCGAGCATCGCGGCCGCGGCGGTGTAGGTCGTGTAGTCCCGCGCCAGCACGTCACCCCAGGAGGCCAGCGTCTCGGCCTGGGTCACGGTGTCGAGGTTGCGGCCCTCGTAGCACTGGACGTCCACCATCATCGCCGGTTCGAGCCGCGCCCCGAAGCGGCTCTTGGTGCGACGGACGCCCTTGCCGACGACGCGGACCTTGCCCAGGGTGCGCGTGAGCAGGGTGACGATGCGGTCGGCCTCACCCAGCTTCTGGGTGCGCAGGACGATCCCTTCGTCGCGGTAGAGCGGCATGCCTCCATTGTCGCAAGTCCCGGGCCCGAAGCTCGTCTGCCGTGCCGCGCGGCTCAGAGACCGAAGCCGTAAACCGCCACGACGACGATCAGGACCAGCAGCACCACTGCGACCAGCCCCACCCACAAACCACACGCCAGTCCGCTGGCCAGCTTGTCGTCGCCGGTGTCCCTCTCCGCCATGGGACGACGGTAGCGCCACCCGGCAGCACCACTTGGAGAACCGCTTGGAGTTACCGAGCCCGACAGACGCGCAAAGGCTAGAACACCTGTTCGAAGATGGGTTATCGTGGGGGCATGTCCATGGCCTTCCAGGGCTCGCTCCTCGACACCGCTGACGAGATCGAGCTGCACCCGTTGTCGGGGGGCCTGACGCGCACGGAGCTGTCGCGCGGCGCGTGGGTCGACTACCGACCGGGCTGGCTCGCCGGCGCCGACACGCTGTTCGAGTCCCTGCACCGCGAGGTGCCGTGGCACGCGGAGCGCCGCGAGATGTACGAGCGGATGGTGGATGTTCCCCGACTGCTGAAGTTCTACGACGAGGACGAGGCTCTCCCCCACCCGGTCCTCACGCAGGCCCGCGACGCCCTGTCCCGGTGGTATGCCGCGGAGCTCGGCGAGCCCTTCGTGACCGCCGGGATGTGTCTCTACCGCGACGGCCGCGACTCCGTCGCGTGGCACGGCGACCGGATAGGCCGCGCCAAGGACCTGGACACCATGGTCGCGATCCTGTCGATCGGCTCGGCCCGCACCCTGGCCCTGCGGCCACGGGGTGGCGGGGAGTCGAGGGGCTTCTCCCTCGGCCACGGCGACCTGGTGGTCATGGGTGGCTCGTGCCAGCGCACGTGGGACCACGCGATCCCCAAGACCACCAAGGCGGTCGGTCCGCGCATCTCGATCCAGTTCCGCCCCCGCGGCGTCCGCTGACCCGCCGATCCCGCGGCACGCGACGACCGAGCCGGTCCGCCGGCGCCAAGCGGCCGCCCCTCGGCGTTTGTGCAGGTCAGGGCAGATTGGGGGTTGCCAAACTTGGTGGGGATGGGTCATCCTTCCGGGCACGAGTCAGTGTCGACTTGTCCGCTATGGGGGGATTCCACATGCGCCTGCACCTCACCCGTCGCCCGCTCTGCGTCCTCGCCGCCCTGGTGGCCGCCCTGGTCGCTTTCGTCGGCGGCGCCGTGCCGGCCGGTGCGGCCAAACCCGTACGCGCCAGCGTCTCGATCACGAGTCCGGCGGACGGGACGTCGGGCACGGCGGTCCTCGTGCCGGTCTCGGGCAAGGCGAGCTCGCCGAACGGCACCGTGACCATGGTCGTCGACGGCGTCGAGACCGGTCAGACGCCCACCGTCGACAGCCGCGGCGCCTGGTCGACCACCGTGGGTTCCCTCCAGGTCGGCGACCACAGCATCTGCGCGCTGGTCCGGGTCGACGACGTGACGCTCGCCACCGCGTGCGTGAACCGCACCGTCCGACCTGACCCGAACGCGTTCGCCGTCGCCTGGCCCGAGCAGGGCGCGTCGGTGGCGACCCGCTTCTCCGTGAGCGGTCCATGCCAGAACGGCACCCAGGTCGCCCTCGCACTGGACGGCGGCTCCACGGCCACGGTCGACTGCAGCAACGACTTCTTCTACCAGGAGTACTACGGGGTGGCCGCCGGGTCGCACTCGCTGAGGGTGGAGGCTCGGTATGCGGGGACGAGCTTCGCCTCGGCCGACCGTTCGTTCACCGTCGTGGCGCCCCCACCGGTCGTCGTGGAGGTCACCTCCCCCGCCGACGGGTCGACCGTCGACACCGAGGCGGTCTACATCCGGGGCACGAGCAACCGTCCGGGCCAGACCGTCATCGTGTCCATCAACGGCCACGACGTCCGTGAGGCGTTCTCCGACGGCGACGGCAACTGGAACGCCTACGCCTACCTGACCTACGGGGACAACACGATCTGCGCTCGCCTCACCGACGGCGAGGGATTCACCGGTGAGGGTTGCGCCGCCGTCCGCTTCGCGATCGACCCGTCCCGCCTCACCATCGACACCCCGCAGGAGGGCAGCCTCCACAACGCGTTCGTCGACTTCTCCGGCCAGTGTGCCGAGGGCACGACCGTGCGCATCAGCGTCGACTCCGACCCGTGGGTCGCCGAGCAGAACTGCTACTACGGCAGTTACAGCGGCGGCCTGGCCTACGTCGCCGACGGCGAGCGCACCCTGACCGTGAGCATGGTCGCCTCGCAGCAGGTCGTCGCGACGAAGACCCGCACCTTCACGGTCGACACGCTCGCCCCGGCACCGCCCACCATCGTCTCGCCCACACCGGGCTCGACGATCAAGACCCGCACGGTCACCCTCTCCGGCACGACCGCCGAAGGCGGGCTCACCATCGGCGTCCTGCACTCCGACGGGGCGCCCTACACGACCACCACGTCGAGCTCCTCCGGCACGTGGTCGGTCGTCCTGGGAGAGGACTACTTCGCCCGAGCCGGTGTCCTCACCGGCAAGGCCGGCTCCGTCACCGTCCGGGCGACGGCCACCGACCCCGTGGGTAACGAGTCGGCGCCGACGAGCGCCACCTACACAACCCGCATCCGCTGACGGAGACGGCGACGGAGACGGCGACGGCATGCCGCGTGGCCCAGCCACGCGGCATACCTCAGGTCACTCGCCCGGGGCCATCCGCTCCGCACGGTTGACGGCGGACAGCACCGCGGTGAGTGACGCCTTGACGATCGAGGAGTGCAGGCCGACACCCCAGAGCACGCGGTCGCCGACAGCGCACTCGACGTAGGCGGCAGCCTTCGCGTCGCCACCTGCGGACAGCGCGTGCTCGGCGTAGTCGAGGACGCGGACGTCGACCCCGAGGGTCGACAACGCGTCGATGAACGCGGCGATCGGTCCGTTGCCGGTGCCCTCGATGGTGACCTCCACGCCGCGGTCGAGCATGGTCGCGCTGATCCGGTCGACGCCGCCCTGCTCGCTGATGAGCGAGTGGCTGACCGGCGTAAAGCGGCCCCACGTGTTGACGGCACCGTCGACCGCGGGCAGGTACTCGTCCTGGAAGATCTCCCACAGCTGGGCCGCGCTGACCTCGCCACCCTCGCTGTCGGTCTTGGCCTGGACGACCCCGCTGAACTCGATCTGGAGACGACGCGGCAGGTCGAGCTGGTGCTCGGTCTTGAGCAGGTAGGCAACCCCGCCCTTGCCCGACTGGCTGTTGACGCGGACCACGGCCTCGTAGGAACGGCCCACGTCGTGCGGGTCGATCGGCAGGTAGGGCACGCCCCACACGAGCTCGTTGATGGACTTGCCGGACGCCTTGACCTGGCGGTCCATGTCCTCGAAGCCCTTCTTGATCGCATCCTGGTGAGACCCGGAGAATGCGGTGAAGACGAGGTCCCCGCCCCAGGGATGGCGCTCGCCGACGGGCAGCTGGTTGCAGTGCTCGACGGTGCGACGGATGTCGTCGAGGTTGGAGAAGTCGATCTGCGGGTCGATGCCCTGGCTGAAGAGGTTCATGCCGAGGGTGACGAGGTCGACGTTGCCGGTGCGCTCCCCGTTGCCGAACAGGCAGCCCTCGATGCGGTCGGCGCCGGCGAGGTAGGCCAGCTCGGCCGCGGCCACGCCGGTCCCCCGGTCGTTGTGGGGGTGCAGGCTCACGACGATCGACTCGCGCCGCTCGAGGTGGCGGATCATCCACTCGATCGAGTCGGCGTAGACGTTGGGCGTGGCCATCTCGACCGTGGCCGGGAGGTTGATGATCATCTTGTGGTCCGGGGTGGGGTCGATGACGTCGGCCACCTCGTTGCAGATGCGCACCGCGAACTCGAGCTCGGTGCCGGTGTAGGACTCCGGGCTGTACTCGTAGTAGACGATCGTGTCGGGGATGGTCTCCTCGAGCTTGCGGCACAGTCGCGCTGCCTGGAGGGCGATGTCGACGATGCCGTCCTGGTCGAGCCCGAAGACCACGCGACGCTGCAGGATCGACGTCGAGTTGTAGAAGTGCACGATCGCCTGCTTGGCCCCGCGGATGGAGTCGAAGGTCCGCTCGACCAGGTGGTCGCGGCACTGGGTCAGAACCTGGATCGTCACGTCGTCGGGGATCATGTCGTCCTCGATGAGCATCCGCACGAAGTCGAAGTCGGTCTGGCTCGCCGAGGGGAAGCCGACCTCGATCTCCTTGTAGCCCATTCGCACGAGGAGCTCGAACATCCGCTTCTTGCGGTCCGGGCTCATCGGGTCGATGAGCGCCTGGTTGCCGTCGCGCAGGTCGACCGCGCACCAGCGCGGGGCACGCTCGATGACGCGCGTCGGCCACGTGCGGTCCGGCAGCTCGAAGGGGATCTGGTCCTTGAACGGCACGTACTTCGCGACCGGCATACCCGACGGCTGCTGGGGGTGGATCATGTTCTCTCGCCTCACGATTCGCTGCAGGTGGCTGTACTCAGGGTCTCAGCCGGCAACGCGAACTCCGCGACGAGGGGCGGCTGATCGGTCAGGCCCCGCCGCGGCGGCGAAGGAGGAGGCGCAAGGAACGCACGGGACGAGGGTATGCCGCGTGCCCGGCCCACGTCCAACGTCCGAACCACGTCGCCCACCATCCGGACGTTGGCCCGGTAGGTTGCCGCCATGATGATCCGACCGGACACCCTCGCGGCCATCAAGGCGGGCGACGTCGATCTGGCGTTCCGGCGCTGGGACCGTCCGCGGGTCGTCGTGGGCACCCGGCTGCGCACCCGCGTGGGCCTGCTGGAGGTGACCTCCGTCGACAAGGTGGCCCCCTCGCGCATCACTGCAGAGGAGGCCCGGCGGGCCGGCGCGAAGTCCCTCCTCGAGCTGCGCCGGATGCTGGAGGCCAAGGCCGACCGCCCGGTGTGGCGGGTCGGGCTGCGCCACGCGGGAGCCGACCCGAGGGAGCAGCTGCGCGCCACCCTGCCTGAGGCCGACGAGGTGGCCACGATCCGCGAGCGACTCGACCGGCTCGACCGCGCCTCGGGGATCGGCCCCTGGACGAGGGCGACGCTGGCGATCATCGACCGCTTCCCCACGGTCCGCGCGCCGGAGCTTGCCGCCGAGCTGGGCCGGGACACCCCCAGCTTCAAGCGTGACGTCCGCAAGCTCAAGGAGCTCGGCCTCACGGAGTCGCTCGACATCGGCTACCGGCTCTCACCCCGCGGCGCGGCCGTGGTCGACGCCGAGTCGGGTGCTCCTCGGTTGGACCGGGCCACAGCCCCCGACGGCACTCCCCTGCCTCGCATCGGCGCCCCGGCGACGCGGGCTCTGCGGGCCGAGGGGATCTGGACCCTGGAGCAGGTCAGGGACCGCAGCGAGGAAGGGCTGGCGGCGCTCCACGGCGTGGGGCCGATCGCCCTGCGCTTCCTGCGAGAGGCGCTGGCCGAACGCGGCTGGACCTTCGCCGGTCAGTCGAAGATCCCTGAGTAGGCGTTGAGGGCGGGCTGCCCGCCGAGATGTGCGTAGAGCACCGTCGAGTCCTCGGGGATCTCGCGGGACGTCACGAGGTCGACGAGGCCGGCCATCGACTTTCCCTCGTAGACGGGGTCGATGATCATGCCTTCCAGCCGGCCACTCAGCCTGATGGCGTCGACCGTTGACTCCACCGGGATGCCGTAGAGGTCGCCGGCCCAGCCTTCGAGCACCGTCACCTCGTCGTCACGGAGCGGCCGGCCGACCCCGATGAGGTCTGCGGTGTGCTGCGCTATGCGCTGCACTTGGTCGCGCGTCTTGTCGATCGTCGCCGAGGCATCGATCCCCAGCACCCGGCGAGGCCGACCGCCCCCATCCTCGAGCGCCGCGAACCCGGCGATCATGCCGGCGTGGGTCGACCCGGTCACCGTGCAGACGACGATCGTGTCGAAGAAGACCCCGAGCTCCTTCTCCTGCTCGACCACCTCGTAGGCCCAGTTGGCGAAGCCGAGCCCGCCGAGCCGGTGCTCCGACGCGCCGGCCGGGATGCCGTAGGGCTTGCCGCCCGCCTCCTCGACCTCGCGGAGGGCGTCCTCCCAGGACGAGCGGATGCCGATGTCGAAGCCGTGCGGGTCCAGGCGGGCGTCGGCGCCCATGATCCGTGACAGCAGGATGTTGCCCACCTTGTCGTTGACCGGGTCGTCCCAGTCCACCCACTTCTCCTGCACGAGGCGGCACCTGAGACCGAGGTGCGCCGCGACCGCCGCCACCTGACGCGTGTGGTTCGACTGGTACCCACCGATGGACACGAGCGTGTCTGCACCCTGGGCGAGCGCGTCCGGCACGATGTACTCGAGCTTGCGGGTCTTGTTGCCACCAAAGGCCAGTCCGCTGTTGCAGTCCTCGCGCTTGGCCCACACCTGGGCGCCACCGAGGTGCTCGGTGAGGCGCGCGAGGCGGTGCACCGGGCTCGGGCCGAAGGTGAGCGGGTAGCGCTCGAAGTCGTGGATCGACATGGCGTCTCCTGGGCTGAGAGGGCTGGCTGGGCTGAAGCGGTCAGGTGTCGAGCAGGGGTGCGAGGGTCTGCCACGTCTCGTGGGAGACCTCGGCGGCGGCCTCGCGGTCCCCCGCCTCGCACAGGTCGATGAGCCGGGCGTGCAGGGCGACCGACCCGCGGCCTGAGAGCGAACTGAAGCGCAGTCGCTCGACCCGCCGAAGGACAGGGGTGAACTGGTCGAGGACGGCCGCCAGCGCCGCATTGCCCGCTGCCGAGACCGGTATGCCGTGGAGCTCGTCATCGGCGGCGAGCGCCGCCTCGGCGTCACCAGCCTCCAGAGCCGCACGGAAGCGCGCGTTGGCGTCGCGCATGCGGTCGAGGTCGTCGGCGGTCAGCTGTCCGACGGCGTCGTGGACGGCCAACCGATGCATCTGGGCAACGACTGCCTGGGCGTCACGGGCCGCGCGGTGGTCGAGCGAAGCCACCGTGGTCGAGCGGCCGGGGAGGGAGGCGACGAGCCCGGCCTGCTGGAGGCGGAGCAGGGCCTCCCGCACCGGTGTCCGGCTCACGCCGAGCCAGACCGCCAGCTCCTGGTCGCGGAGCTGCTCGCCGGGGGCGAGGGTGCCGTCGACGATCGCGTCCCTCACCCGCCGGTAGACGTCGTCGCGGAGCAGGGCACGGGACACGGGGGTCTGGGAGGACGGTATCGGCACCCGATATATTGCATATCAAGAGGTGGTTCGCGTCAAGCCCCACTCACCTCGTGGACCGCGTCCAGCTCTTCGATGGAGGCGGTCGAGAAGACCGGAGACCACAGCAGGAACAGCACCGACAGGGAGCCACCGACCGCTGCGACCACCATGGTGGGCGCCAGCCCGATCCACTCCCCGACCAGCCCGCCGAGGACTGCGCCGAGCGGGCGGATGCCGTAGTTCACCGTGGAGAACGCACCGCTGACGCGACTGCGGACGCCGTCCGGGGTCACCGCCGTCATCAGGGCGTTGAGTGGGATGTCGAGGCACATCACCCCCAGAGCCGAGATGAACTCGACGAGCGCCAGGACGCCAGCCCTCGACCACGTCGGACCGTGGGCCAGAGGCAGCAGTGCGAAAGGCGCGGAGAACACGACCGCGCCGAACGCGATCGTGCGCCCGAGCCCGATCCGCCGGGCCATCGGTCCGGCGAGCACCGTGCCGAGCAGTCCTCCCGTCGCCCCGGTGCCGAGCGCGAGGCCGATCACCCCGGCCGAGAGTCCGAGCTCGCGGCTGGCGAAGAGGATCAGCAGCGCGCCGGCCATCAGGTTGAACAGGTTGATGGTCGTGGCGCACGCCAGGGACGCCCGCAGGTACGGATCTTTGAGGACCAGGCCCATGCCGTCGCGGGATCGACGCAACAGGCGGGCCTCGTTGGAGGTGTCGACCGGCAGGTCGGGCACGCGAACCCTCCCGATCAGCAACGCCGATACGGCGAAGGTGACCGCGTCGACCAGCATGGCCACCGGCGCCGTCACCGCTTGGATGAGGCCACCAGCCACCGCTGGACCCGCCACGAACGACGCCGACCGGGTGCCGCTGAGCAGGCTGTTGGCCTCGACGAACTGGTCACGCCGCACCAGTCCGACGAAGAAGCTCGGATAGGAGGTCTGGTAGAGCACCTGCCCGGCTCCTGCGAGCAGCGCCACGGCGAAGAGCTGACCCATCGTGATCACCCCGAGGAAGTGCGCGACGGGCAGGGTCAGCAGCACGACACAGCGCAGGAGGTCGGCGACGATGAGTAACCGGCGCTTGCGCGCCTGGTGGTCGACCCACGTGCCGACGAACAGCGACAGCAGGTTGGGCGTCCACACCGCCGCCGTCAGCAGGCCGACCGTGGGGGCGGTGGCGTGCAGGGCCGTGACCGCGATGAGTGGCAGCGCCAGCTCGGTGATCCGGTCGCCGAACTGCGAGATGCCCTGACCCGCCCAGTAGGTGGCGAACCGTCGGTCCCGCCACAGTGGGGCCTTGACCGCTGGGCCTGCCGTCGTCTCCTTCACGAGGTCCGCTCCGCTTCGGTGCGGCCAGCTTCGGGAAGGTCCGCTTCGGGAAGCAGGTAGCGCAGCATCCGCACGTTGCGCCCGTCCGGCACCGGCTCCCGGTCGGCCTTGCGCAGGACGAAGGGAGCGAGCAGCTGCTCGATCGCGGCCTCCACGTCAGCCAGCTCCTGCACCGTCACCACGAAGGTCGTGTTGGACAGGCCGGACGACTGGCGCCAGTCGTCCTCGAGCAGGGGCTCGACGTCCCTGGCCCACCGGCCGGGGAGGTCCTCGGCCTGCTCGAACATGACTCGGGAGAGCAGGGTCGCCGCGTCGCGCCCGGCGTCGTCGGTGGTGGGAGTGAAGCGGAAGCCTCGACCCACGGCCTCCCACCACCGCTGGCGGCCGTCGGACTCGACTGCCGCATCCTTCACCAAGCCGTGTTCGGCGAGGTGGCGAAGGTGCCAGCTCGTCACCGACGGGGTCGCGCCGACCTGAGGGGCAAGCGCGGTGGCCGTGCTCGGGCCGTCCACCTGGAGGCGGCTGAGGATCGCCAGCCGAACAGGGTGGGCGAGCGCGCGCATTCCCCGAGGGGTCAGCTCGACGTCGCCGTACGGGTTGGTGGACACCGTGGCCCCCTGACCAGAGATTGTGAGAGAGTTGTTTCGAGAGAACTCTCTCACAATCTCCTGGCACTGTCGTCCCGAAATACAGGTGCACCGGGTCCCCTCAGCCCGGCACGATTCCGCCATGGAGCTTCCCGTCGGGCTGGTGGCCCGCCCCCTCTCCCCTGCGGACGCGCACGCCGTCTTCGAGATCGTCACCGCCGCGGAGACCCATGACGTCGGTGAGGCCGCCATCGAGGTGGAGGACATCGAGGGCGACTGGGCCCGCGGCAGCTTCGACCTCGCCACGGAAGCCATCGGCATCTGGGACGGTGACCGGCTCGTGGCCTCGGGCGAGGTGTTCAAGGGGCGTCGGGCCGACGCCTCGGTGCACCCCGAGTTCCGGGGTCGCGGCATCGGCACCTGGCTCGCCGACTGGCTCGAGGACTGTGCCCGAGCCCGTGGCTCGAAGCTCGTCGGGCAGACGGTGCCCGGCGACACCAACCCTGAGGCGTTCCTCAAGGCCCGCGACTACCGGCTGGGGTGGACCTCGTGGGTGCTCCAGGTGCCTGCGGAGCGGACCATCGAGCCACAGCCACTGCCCGAGGGCTACGCCCTTCGGGAGTTCGCGGGGCCGGCCGACGGCCGCGTCGCCTTCCAGCTCATCGAGGACGCCTTCAACGAGTGGCCCGACCGCGACCCGTCGACGTTCGAGGACTGGGCGCCCCGTGGCCCGCTCCGCCCCGGGTTCGAGCCGTGGCAGATCCGGTTCGTCGTCGACCCGCAGGGCAGCGAGGTCGGGGTGTGCTACACGATTCTCGCGGGCAGCACTGGCTACGTCGACGCGATCGCGGTGCGGCGCGACCAGCGCGGCCTGGGTCTGGCGAGGGCGCTGCTCGTGGATGCTTTCGGACGCGCGAGGGACCACGGCGCCACGGTGAGCGAGCTGTCCACCGATTCGCGTACCGGCGCCCTCGGCCTGTACGAGCACGTGGGCATGCAAGTCACCCAGACCTGGCGCCACTGGATGACTGACCTCTGAGTGCCGTGCTTGCTGACCTGTGGCCCACGTTCGGCCTGACCCTGACCACTCCCCGGCTCACCCTGCACCTCCCGTCCGAGGACGAGCTCACCGCCTTGGCTGAGCTCGCTGGCGAGGGAGTGCACCGTCCGGACGAACGCCCCTTCCTCACGCCCTGGACCGAAGGCACCACTGAAGAACGAGCGAAAGCCGTTCTGAGCGGGCACTGGTACAGGTTGTCCTGCTGGGAGCAGGACAGCTGGAGCCTTGGCATGGCGATCATCGACCGAGCCGGGACAACCATGGGCATCGCGACGTTGAGGGCGCGCGACTTCCGCGTCAACCGCGAGGTCACCACGTCGTCCTGGCTCGGCCTGCGATTTCACGGGCAGGGTTTCGGCACGGAGGCTCGCACAGCCCTCTTGACCCTGGCTTTCGACCACCTGGGGGCCACCGACGCGACAACGGAGGTCTTCCAGGACAACCACGCCTCCCAAGGGGTGTCTCGCAAGCTCGGCTACCAACCCGATGGCATCTCGCGCGACCGCCGCGGCGACGAGGTGGTGGTGTCCGATCGGCTCCGGCTGACCAGCGACCGCTGGGCCGCGGTCACCAACCGAGTCCCCGTGCACGTCACCGGCCTGGACGCAGCGCGGTCGATGTTCGCGTGAGCCCGACACCCGTGTGCGGACCGGAGTGAAGCCGAGGGTTCACGTCACAGCGTGCGGTCAGGCGGACTGGCTCGGGCCTGCCTCAGCACTCGCGCGGAGGGCTACCCGCGGGTAGCGTGAGAGGCCCCCAGGAGGCGAGCCATGAGCAGTGACGTCGAGCAGGAGCGGCCGACCACGAGCGGCGCCGGCAGCAGCCAGCAACCAGTGGTGCAGGCCACCGAGCGGGAGTCGCGAGCGGTCGCCGAGGCGGCCCGGGAGTCGGACTGGGACCGCCCCAGCTTCGCCAAGGGCCTCTACCTCGGCCACTTCGACCTCGACCTCGTCCATCCGCACCCGCGTGCCACCCCCGAGGACGAGGAACGCGGCGAGGAGTTCCTGACCAGGCTGCGGGAGGTCTGCGCCGACATCGACGGGGCCCGGATCGAGCGCGAGGCGAAGATCCCCGACGACGACCTCGCCCGGCTCGCCGCCATCGGTGCCTTCGGCATGAAGATCCCCCGCGAGTACGGCGGGCTCGGCCTGACCATGTCGTCCTACGGCAAGGCCTTGATGCTGGTCGGCTCGGCGCACCCGAGCCTTGGCGCCCTCCTGTCCGCCCACCAGTCCATCGGCGTCCCCGAGCCGGTCAAGCTGGTCGGCACGCCCGAGCAGAAGCAGGCGTTCCTGCCCCGGTGCGCCGCAGGCGCCATCTCCGCGTTCCTGCTGACCGAGCCGGACGTCGGCTCGGACCCGGCCCGGATGGGCAGCACCGCCACCCCGACCGAGGACGGCACGGCATACCTGCTCGACGGGGTGAAGCTGTGGACCACCAACGGCGTCGTCGCTGAGCTGCTCGTCGTCATGGCCCGGGTGCCGGCCCACGAGGGTCACGGTGACGACCAACAGAAGGGCGGCATCACCGCCTTCGTGGTCGAGGGCAGCGCCGAAGGGATCACCGTCGAGCGACGCAACTCCTTCATGGGGCTCAAGGGCATCGAGAACGGCCTCACGCGTTTCCACCAGGTGCGCGTGCCGGCGGAGAACCGGCTCGGCAAGGAGGGCGAGGGGCTCAAGATCGCGCTCACCACCCTCAATGCCGGACGCCTGTCGATCCCGGCGATGTGCGCCGCCGCGGGCAAGTGGGCGCTGAAGATCGCGCGCGAGTGGTCGGCCGAGCGGGTCCAGTGGGGCCGTCCGGTCGGCGAGCACGGGGCCGTGGCGGAGAAGATCGCCTTCATCGCCGCGACCACCTACGGCCTCGAGTCGGTCCTGGAGCTGTCGGCCCAGCTCGCCGATGCCGGCAGCAAGGACATCCGGATCGAGGCGGCGCTGGCCAAGCTGTGGTCGAGCGAGATGGCTTGGCAGATCGCCGAAGAGCTCGTCCAGGTGCGAGGCGGTCGCGGCTACGAGACGGCGGAGTCGCTGAGGGCCCGTGGCGAACGCGCCGTCCCGGCGGAGCAGATGATGCGCGACCTGCGGATCAACCGGATCTTCGAGGGGTCGACCGAGATCATGCACCTCATCGTCGCCCGCGAGGCCGTCGACGCCCACCTCAAGGCCGCGGGCGCCCTCGCCGACAAGGACGCCTCGCTCGAGGACAAGGCCCGTGCAGCCGCGGGCGCCAGCGGCTTCTACGCGAAGTGGCTGCCGCAGCTCGTGATCGGCAAGGGCGCAACCCCCACCTCGTATGCCGAGTTCGGACCGTTGGCGACCCACCTGCGGTTCGTCGAGCGGTCCAGTCGCAAGCTGGCCCGGCAGACCTTCTACGGCATGTCGCGGTGGCAGGCGAGGATGGAGTACCGGCAGGTGTTCCTGGGCCGGGTCGTCGACATCGGTGCCGAGCTGTTCGCCATCGCGGCAGCTTGCAGCCGGGCAGAGATGTTGCGCGTGGACGACGAGGCCCGAGGACGCTCGGCCTACCAGCTGGCCGACGTGTTCTGCCAGCAGAGCCGACACCGGGTGGAGGCTCTGTTCACCGACCTGTGGTCCAACTGCGACGACGCCGACACGCGTCTGGCCAAGGGCGTGCTGGCGGGCGACTACACCTGGCTGGAGGAAGGTGTGCTCGACCAGAGCGAGGGCACTGGGCCGTGGATCGCGCCCTGGTCCCCGGGTGCCAGCGAGACCGAGTCGCTCTGGCGCGGCGTCCGCTGACAGCGTCGAAAGTGCAGGACACGCTGGGCTTACCCGCAGTCCGTCAGCGTGTCGTGCGCTCTCGACTGCGGGTCAGCGGCGCTTGAGCAGCTCCTCGGCGATCTGGACGGCGTTCAGGGCCGCACCCTTGCGCAGGTTGTCGCCGACGACGAACAGCACCAGTCCCTTGCCGGCGGGGGCGGCCTGGTCGACGCGCACGCGCCCGACGTAGACCTCGTCACGCCCGGCGGCCTCGAGCGGGTTGGGCACGTCCGTCACGACGACACCCGGCGCCTTGGCCAGCAGCTCGCGAGCGCGCTCCGGCGTGATGTCGTCGGCGAACTCGGCGTGGATGGCCAGCGAGTGACCCGTGAAGACCGGCACGCGCACGCAGGTGCCGGAGACAAGGAGGTCGGGGATGTGCAGGATCTTGCGGGACTCGTTGCGGAGCTTCTGCTCCTCGTCGGTCTCCAGCGAGCCGTCGTCCACGATCGACCCGGCGAGCGGGATGACGTTGAAGCCCACCGGCACGGCGTAGACGTTCGGTGCCGGCACCTCCACCGCGCGCCCGTCGAGGGCGAGGTCGGCAGGTGCGCCCGCGGCATACCCACCGCGCAGCTGGCCGTCGAGCTCCTGGACGCCCTTGCCACCGGATCCAGACACGGCCTGGTAGGACGCCACGGTGAGGCGAACCAGACCTGCCTCGTCGTGCAGCGGCTTGAGCACCGGCATCGCGGCCATCGTCGTGCAGTTGGGGTTGGCGACGATGCCCTTGGGGATGGTGTCGAGGTCGTCGGCGTTGACCTCGCTCACGACCAGCGGGACCTCCGGGTCCTTGCGCCAGGCCGACGAGTTGTCGACCACGATCGCCCCCGCTGCGGCGACCTTGGGGGCGAGCTCCTTGGAGGCCGCTCCCCCGTTGGAGAAGAGCGCGATGTCGATCCCGGAGAAGTCAGCCGTGGCCGAATCCTCGACGACGACCTCGCCACCGGCCCACGGCAGCGTCGTGCCTGCTGACCGCGCCGAGGCGAAGTAGCGGATCTCGTCGACCGGGAAGCCCCGCTCGGCGAGGAGTGCGCGCATGACCGAGCCGACCTGCCCGGTGGCCCCGAAGACACCAATTCTCATGGGACCAAGGATAGGTCGGCTCGGTCGTGCAGCGGTTCAGCGGCTCACGATGTGGCAGAACTTGCGTGCTCGTTGTCGGAAGTCGACCCCACGGTCACGAGATCGCCGACACCTTCGCCAGGAGCGGACTCCTCGAACGTCAGGGTGAAGTCGTCACCGTGCTCGGTCACGCCCGCCACGACAGCCTGCTCGATCGCAGCCACGGCATACGCGCGGCGGACGATGAGCGGGTCGCTGCTGAGGTCCTTGACCAGCGCGATGGCCAGCCCGATCATCACGACGAGGAACGGCAGCGCCGCCACGATGGTGATGTTCTGCAGCCCTGACAACGCGTCCTCACCGCCGACCAGCAGCATGACCGCGGCGACCGCACCAGTGGCGGCGCCCCAGAAGATGACCGTCTTGCGGCTGGGTGCGAGGGTGCCTCGCTCGGACAGCGTGCCCATGACGATGGACGCGGCATCCGCGCCGGAGACGAAGAAGATCGCGACGAGCGCCATGACGACGATCGAGGTGATCGTCGACAAGGGCATGTGCGAGAGCATCGCGAACAGCGTCCCCTCGGAGGACCCTGCACCCGCCAGGTCGGTGCCACCACGCTGCATGTCGATGCCGGCGCCACCGAAGATGGCGAACCACACCAGGGACACCAGGCTCGGGACCAGCAGGACGCCGGTCACGAACTGGCGGATGGTGCGACCCCGCGAGATGCGCGCGATGAACATGCCCACGAACGGGGTCCAGCTGACCCACCAGGCCCAGTAGAAGATCGTCCAGCCAGACAGCCACTCCTTCATGGCGGAACCGCCGGCGGCGTCGGTGCGCGCCGACATCATCGCGAGGTCCTGGAAGTAGGAGCCCACGGCCGTGGGCACGAGGTCCAGGATGAAGACAGTGGGGCCGACGACGAAGACGAAGACCGCGAGCCCGAGGGCCAGCACCATGTTGATGTTGGACAGCCACTGGATGCCCTTCGCGACGCCGGAGACGGCCGACAGGATGAAGCACACCGTGAGGACGGCGATGATGGCGACGAGGAGCATGTTGCCCGCCTTGCCGATGCCCGCGACGATCTGGAAGCCCGAACCGATCTGGAGCGCGCCGAGGCCGAGCGAGGCGGCCGAGCCGAACAGCGTCGCGAAGATCGCGAGCATGTCGATGACGCGACCGGCAGGACCGTTGGTGTGCTTCTCCCCCAGCAGCGGTGCGAATGCCGAGCTGATGAGCAGCGAACGCCCCTTGCGGAACACGCCGTAGGCGATGGCCAGGCCGACGACCGCGTAGATGGCCCACGGGTGCAGGGTCCAGTGGAACAGCGTGGTGGCCATGGCGTTCTGCACCGCCTCGGGGTTCCCGGCCGCCCCGGTGCCGGGCGGCGGCGTCACGAAGTGCGAGAGCGGCTCGGACACGCCGTAGAACATCAGGCCGATCCCCATGCCCGCGGAGAACATCATCGCGATCCAGGAGACCGTCTTGAACTCGGGCTCCTCGTCGTCACGGCCGAGGGTGATGCGCCCGTACTTGCTGGCCGCGATCCAGATGACGAAGAGCACGAAGCCCGACGCCACGAGCGAGAAGAGCCAGCCCATGTTGTGCACGACCCAGCCGAGCCCAGCCCCTGACGCCGAGCTGAGGGTGTCGGTGCTGAGGAAGCCCCACAGGACGAAGGCGACCGCGATGGCGGCGGTGACACCGAAGACGATGGTGTCGACCTTCTGTGGTTCGTCGGCCTGGTGCTCCACCACGACGGGGTCGAGGGCGGGGTGCTGGTTGTCCGGTAGGTGCTCGAGGGCGTCGTGCTCGCCGGCAGCTTCTGCCGGGGCAACGGGGCCCGTCTTGGTCAGTGTCGTGTCCACGTGGCTATGGCGCCCTCGTTGGGGAGGGCGCCGCTCCTTCGGTTCTCGTCGGTGACGTATCAGTTGCGGTTCAAAACCATTGCGGCCGACCGCCAACCCTGTCGAGAACGACCAACGATCTCAAGTCGCCGACACCACACGGGGCAAGTGCTTGAGCCAGATCCGTTGCCCTGCAACGGTTCCCAGGTATGCCGTGAGCCTCACCACACGCGGACGAGGGGATGGTCCAGAACCGGGAGCGACTAGAAGCCGAGGCGCTGGAGCTGCTTGGGGTCGCGCTGCCAGTCCTTGGCGATCTTGACGTGCAGGTCGAGGTAGACCCGCTGGCCCAGCAGCTTCTCGATGCCGATCCGGGCAGTGGTGCCGACCTCACGCAGTCGCGACCCACCGCGGCCGATGATGATGGCCTTCTGGGACGACCGTTCGACGAAGACGTTGACGCGGATGTCGAGCAACGGCTTGTCCTCCGGGCGGCCGGGGCGCAGCAACATCTCCTCGACGACCACGGCCAGCGAGTGCGGCAGCTCGTCGCGGACTCCCTCGAGGGCGGCCTCGCGGACCAGCTCGGCGATCATGACGACGTCCGGTTCGTCGGTCAGCTGTCCCACGGGGTAGAGGGGGCCCGGCGACGGCGGCAGGTAGCTCGACAGCACCTGCGCCACGTCCTCGACCTGGCGACCGTCGACGGCGGAGCAGGGCACGATCGCCGCCCAGTCCCCCAGCTGGTCGATCGCGATGAGGTGCTCGGCCAGCCGCTGTCGGTCGACCGCGTCGATCTTGGTCGCGATCGCGACGACGGGCCGGCGCCGGTCCTGCTGGATCTCCTTGAGCTCGCGGGCGATGAACCCGTCGCCAGGACCGATCTTCTGGTCGGCCGGGAGGCAGAACCCGATGACGTCGACCTCGAGCAGGGTCTCGCGCACGACGTCGTTGAGCCGCTCCCCCAGCAGGGTCCGCGGCTTGTGCAGCCCCGGGGTGTCGACCAGGACGAGCTGCGACGCCGGCGTCGAGACGATCCCTCGGATCGTGTGCCGGGTGGTCTGGGGCTTCGAGGAGGTGATCGCCACCTTCTCCCCCACGAGGGCGTTGGTCAGCGTCGACTTCCCGGCATTGGGCCGCCCGACCAGGCAGGCGAAGCCGGCGGTGTATTCCGATGGCGTGGCGTCCGATGGCGTGGCGATCGAAGGTGAAGCACCCTCGGTCGGTCCGGAACCACTCGCAGTCATGACACTCCCTCGCGCTCGGGTTCCACCGTAGTGCGCTCGCGCCCACCGTCGGCGTCCGCCTCGTCGTCGACGACCAGGGGCTGCACGATGACGCTGGCGATGCGGTGCCGACGACCGGCCATCCGCTCGGCGGTGAGGGCAAGGCCGCCCACCTCGCAGCGGGAGCCGACGATCGGGACCCGTCCGATGGACTTGCCGATGAGGCCTCCGACGGTGTCGACCTCGTCCTCCTCGATGTCGACGCCGAAGAGGTCCGCGAGGTCGTCGATGTCCATGGTGGCGGGGACGCGGAAGGTGCCGTCGCCGAGGTCCTCGACCCCGGGCGCCTCGCGGTCGTACTCGTCGGCGATCTCGCCCACGATCTCCTCGATGATGTCCTCGATCGTCACGAGGCCGGCCGTGCCGCCGTACTCGTCGACGACGAGCGCGAAGTGGCTCTGGTCGCGCTGCATCTCGCGCAGGAGGTCGTCGACCGGCTTGCTCTCGGGGACGTAGTGCATGGGTCGCATCTGCGCGGTGACCGGCAGGGTGCCCGACTCGTGGTCGGCGTTGACCCGGCGGACGACGTCCTTGAAGTAGAGCAGCCCGAGGACGTCGTCGGAACCGTCGCCCACCACGGGGATGCGGGAGAACCCGGACCTCAGGAACAGCGACATCGCCGAGCGCAGCGTCTTCTCGCCGTCGATGGTCACCATGTCGGTGCGAGGCACCATCACCTCGCGCGCCACGGTGTCACCGAGCTCGAAGACGGAGTGGATCATCTCGCGCTCTCCGGCTTCGATGACCGAGCTCTCACCCGCCAGGTCGACGAGGTCGCGCAGCTCGGACTCGCTCTGGAACGGGCCGTCGCGGTAGCCGCGCCCCGGTGTCACGGCGTTGCCGAGGGCGACCAGCACCCTGGCCACCGGCCCGAGGAAGGTGCGCAGCCCCACGATGATCGGGGAGGCAAGCAGGGCAACGGAATCCGAGTGTTGACGCCCGAGGGTGCGCGGCGAGACCCCCACCACGACGAAGGACACGAGGGCCATCATCCCGATGGCGATGAGCAGCCTGCGCCAGAACCCGTCGACCAGGTCGATGGTCCCGAGCGTGATCAGGACGGCGGTGGTCGACTCCGCCACGATGCGCAGGAACGCGGTCACGGACAGGTATGCCGCGCTGTCGGCGACGATGCGCGACAGGGCCACCGCGCCGGTGCGCTTCTCCTCGAGCAGCTCCTGGGCCCGCACCCGGGACATCCGCCACAGGGCCGCCTCGGCCGCTGAGAGGAGGAAGGCTGCAGCGATGCTGAGCAGGGCCGCGAAGACGAGTGCGGTCATCGGCGCCCCATCAGGTGGCGGGCCGCCCGCGGCCCGCGAGGAAGGTGAGCAGCAGCTGCCGCTGGAGCTCGAACATCTCGCGCTCCTCCTCGGGTTCCGCGTGGTCGTACCCGAGCAGGTGCAGGATCCCGTGCGTGGTCAGCAGCAGGAGCTCCTCCTCGGTCGCATGTCCCGCGTCGGCGGCCTGCTTGGCCGCGACCGACGGGCAGAGGACGATGTCGCCGAGGACGCCTTCCTCGGGCTCGTCGCCCTCCCGGGCCGGCCGCAGCTCGTCCATCGGGAAGCTCATCACATCCGTCGGGCCGGGCAGGTCCATCCACTGGACGTGGAGCACCTCCATCGCGGCCTCGTCCACCAGTCGCAGGCACAGGTCGGCGCCCGGATGGACCCGCATCTCCCCCATGACGTAGCGGCTCAGCGCCACCAGCTCGAGCTCGTCGAGCTCGAAGTCGGTTTCATTGAGAACGTCGACGCTCACGCCCTCGCCCTCCCTGACCGTGCTGCTCGCCCTGCCCGTTCTGTCCTCGGAGGCGCTCGCCCTGCACGGGCTGGCCCTGATCGTCCCAGCGGCCGTAGGCGTCGACGATGGCGCCCACCAGGCGGTGCCGGACGACGTCCTGGGCGGTGAGCAGGGAGAAGTGGATGTCCTCGACGTCACCGAGGATGTCCCGGACCACCCGCAGCCCCGACCGGGTGCCCTCGGGGAGGTCGATCTGGGTCACGTCACCGGTCACGACCATCTTGGACCCGAAGCCGAGGCGCGTCAGGAACATCTTCATCTGCTCGGGTGAGGTGTTCTGGGCCTCGTCCAGGATGATGAACGCGTCGTTGAGGGAACGCCCACGCATGTAGGCCAGCGGCGCGACCTCGATGGTGCCGGCAGCCATCAGCCGCGGGATCGACTCGGGGTCGACCATGTCGTGGAGCGCGTCGTAGAGCGGCCGCAGGTAGGGGTCGATCTTGTCGTTGAGCGTGCCGGGCAGGAAGCCCAGCCGCTCGCCCGCCTCGACTGCCGGCCGGGTCAGGATGATGCGGTTGACCTGCTTGGCCTGGAGCGCGGCGACAGCCTTGGCCATCGCGAGGTAGGTCTTGCCCGTGCCCGCCGGGCCGATGCCGAAGACGATGGTGTGCTCGTCGATCGCGTCGACGTAGTGCTTCTGGTTGAGCGTCTTGGGCCGGATGGTGCGGCCGCGGTTGCTCACGATGTTCATCGTCAGCACGTCGGCGGGCCGCTCCGTCGTCTGGGCACGCAGCATGCTGATGGAGYGTTCGACGGCGTCGCGGTTGAGCGGTTGACCGCCGTCGATGACCAGGAGCAGCTCGTCGATGGTGCGCTCGGCGAGCGCGACCTCGGCACTCGGGCCGGACAGGTGGAACTCGTTGCCCCTGACGTGGATCTGCAGCTGCGGAAAGGCCCGCTCCATGGTGCGGAGCAGCTCGTCGCGCGGACCGAGGAGGGTCACCATCTGCACCTGGGCAGGAATCTCGACGGTGTGGGTGGGCATCGGAAGGGCACCCTCGGGCGCGCCCCCCAGCGTGGTCGGATGATCAGGATCTGGCATGGTCCGACCAGTCTACGGTGCCGCTCAGCCGGGTGGCCACGTCATGGACCGGCCGCCGAGCACGTGGACGTGGGCGTGGAACACGGTCTGATGTGCCTCCGCGCCCGTGTTGAAGACCGAGCGGTAGCCACGGTCGGCGATGCCCTCCTGCGCGGCGACGGCAGCCACGGCGCGGATCAGGGCCGTGACGTCGTCGGGTGCCTCCTGCGCAAGCGCTGCGACATCGGGCACGTGGTGGCGCGGAACCACCAGGACATGGGTCGGAGCCTGGGGTTCGAGGTCCCGGAACGCGAAGGTCGCCTCGTCCTCGTAGACCACGGTGGCCGGGATGTCCCCCGCCACGAGCTTGCAGAACAGGCAGTCGGGGTCGGTGTGCCGCGTCGCCGAAGTCTCCATGAATCGAGCCTACCCATGCAGGTATCCCTCCAATCGGAACGAAACCTGCAGGCGCCCCCGTGAAGGTCGCTCCACCTGGGTGAGAAACCTGCGCCCGGCGCGTCAACCGGTTGACAGGGCTGCGCGTCATCAGGTCGTGAGACTGTTGAGCGTGGCAGAGCATGACCACCGTGGCGAGGTCCGGCCGGCGGCCGACGAGGCCATCGCCGAGCTGTATGCCGCGCACTGGACCGGGCTGGTCCGACTGGCGTGGCTCTTGCTGCGCGACGACCTCGCGGCCGAGGAGGTCGTCCAGGACGCGTTCATCGCCGTGCACCGACGGTGGGACTCGATCCGCGACCACCAGGCGGCGTCTGCCTACCTACGTCGGTCCGTCGTCAACGGAGCGCGCTCGGGCCTGCGACACCGCGGGGTCGAGGAGCGCTACGTCGCGCGCGAGCAGGGTGAGCCCACGGCCTACACACGGCACACCGAGGCGAGCGCCGAGGACCGCGCCCTCCAGTCCGAGAGCACCAGTTCGATGATCAGCGCGCTGGGGCGACTGCCCCAGCGCCAGAGAGAGGTCCTGACGATGCGCTACTACCTCGACCTGAGCGAGGCCGAGATCGCCGACGCCCTCGGCATCTCCGCGGGCTCGGTCAAGGCCCATGCCCACCGCGGGCTCGCCACGCTGCGCGACCGGATGGAGGCAGCGTCATGAGCGATCGCATCGACTTCCTGCACCCCGACTACGAGCCGGGAGAGTTCGACCAGGTCGAGCGGCGACTGCGCCAGGCCCTGGCCCAGGACGTCCAGCAGGTGCACCCGTCGAACCGCCTCGACACGATCCTGCACGAGGCCCACGAGGCGGGCCCGCTGACCGGTGCCGGTGGCACGGGCACCCGGCGCTGGATGATGCCGCTGGCGGCCGCTGCGGCCGTGGCGGCGATCATCGGCGGCGTGTGGTGGTCCGCCCAGGACGACGGGCCCACGATCACGCCCCCGCAGACCTCCGGGCCGTCGCAGTCCGCGACCGGGTCCGCCAGCACGAGTCCCACGACGTCGCCCTCCTCGTCGCCGTCGACCAGTGGCCCGGCCGCGACGCAGTCGGTGTCACTGCCCGTCTACTTCGTCGGGCCGATCGGGGACGACAAGCCCACCTACCGGCTGTTCCGGGACTTCATCCGCAGCGAGCTCCCGACGAGTGCGACCCCGGCGGAGAAGGCCAAGGCCGCGCTCGTGCTGGCCATCAACGCCCAGCCCTACAGCAACACCGACGGCTACCTCCAGCCGTGGTCCGGCCAGACCATCGGCGACGTGACCGTCACCGACAGGCTGATCACGGTCCACCTGGCCAACGGCGGCTCCAAGGACGCCGTCGTCGGTGACGAGAACAAGCGGCTCGCCGTCCAGGAGCTCGTGTGGACCGCGCAGGCCGCGATCCAGCAGACCTTCCCTGTGCGGTTCGAGGTCGCCGACGGTTCGACCACGCTGTTCGGGTCGATCTCGACGGCCCAGACCTTCACCAGGCCGCCGTCCGACCGGCTCTATGAGGACGTCGCTCCCATCTGGGTCACCACGCCCGGCCGCGACCAGGTGCTTTCGGCAGCCAAGCCGGTGGTCGTGGAGGGCCTGGCGATCGTGTTCGAGGCCAACGTCACCTACGAGCTCAGGCGCGGCAGCACCAAGGTCAAGGCCGGGCACACCACGGCCTCGATCGGAGCCCCGATGCAGGGCACCTACTCCATCGACCTCGGCAAGCTCACCGCCGGCGACTACTCGATCCGGGTCTTCGAGCCGAGCATGGAGGGTGGCAACAAGCTGGCGGCAGAGAAGGTCGTGTCCTTCTCGGTCCGCTAGGGTCCCTCAGCGCCAGCGGCCGGCCGCGCTCAGCACCGCGAGCGCGGCAGGCCCGGCGCTGGAGGACCGCAGCACGGTGTCGCCGAGGCGGACGGTCAGCGCCCCTGCTTCCTCGAACGCACCGACCTCCTCGGCGGTGATCCCGCCTTCCGGGCCCACGATGACGAGGACGTCGCCGTCGGTCGGGAGCGCCTGGGCCGCAAGGGTCTGTGTCGCGTCCTCGTGCAGCACGTATGCCGCCGCGGCGCCGGCGATGCGCGCCGCGAGGGTCTTGGTCGTGACCAGCTCTGCGACGACCGGCACTCGCGCGCGGCGGGACTGCTTGGCCGCTGCGGTGACCGTCGACTCCCACTTGCGGCGGGCCTTGTCGCCACGCTCACCACGCCACTGGACGATGCTGCGCGACGCCTGCCAGGGCACCACCTCGTCGACCCCGAACTCGGTCGCCGCCTCGATGGCCTGGTCGTCGCGGTCACCCTTGGCCAGGGCCTGCACGAGGACGAACCGGGGCACAACCTCCGGCTCGCGGCACACCTCCAGGACGACCAGCTCGAGCTCTGCCTTGCCGGTCGCCTGGACCGTGCAGGTGACGCGCAGGCCGGCGCCGTCGGCAAGCATCACCCGCTCTCCGGGGGCGATCCGGCGGACGGTGGCTGCGTGCCGGCCCTCCGGACCATCGAGGACCACGCGCGTGCCCGCGGCAGCCTCGACGAGGACGGCTGGTTCGACGAGGAACAGCGGCAGGGTCACGTCGGGCGGACCTGGCTACTTGGCCTTGAAGGCGTCGCGGAGCTTGCCGAACAGCCCGGGGTGGGCCGGGGACAACCGCCCGGCCGGGTGCTCCTCACCGCGTAGCGTGGCCAGCTGGCGAAGGAGCTCCTCCTGCTGCTCGTCCAGGCGGGTCGGGGTCTGCACGTTGGCGTGGATGATGAGGTCGCCGCGGCCGGTGCCGCGCAGGTGCGTGACCCCGAGGCCACGCAGCGTCATGGCGTCGCCGGGCTGCGTGCCGGCCTTGATCTCGAGCTCGTTGCTGCCGTCGAACGTGTCGAGCTTGACGGTGGTGCCGAGAGCGGCGGCGGTCATGGGCAGCTCGACGGTGCAGTGCAGGTCGTCCCCACGCCGCTGGAAGGTCTGGTGGGGCCGCACCGCCACCTCGACGTAGAGGTCGCCGGCGGGACCGCCGCCCTGGCCGACCTCACCCTCGCCTGCGAGCTGGATGCGGGTGCCGGTGTCCACTCCGGCAGGCACCTTGATCTTGAGGGTACGGCGGGTGCGGACCCGGCCGTCACCGGAGCACTCGAAGCACGGGCTGACGAGCACCTCACCGTAGCCCTGGCAGGTGACGCAGGGACGGGTCGTCATCACCTGGCCGAGGAAGGAGCGCTGGACCTGCTGGATCTCGCCGCGACCGCCGCACACGTCACAGGTGCGGCGAGCGGTGCCCGGCTGGGCACCGTCACCGTGACAGGTGGAGCACACCACGGCCGTCTCGATGGCGAGCTCCTTCTCGGCACCGAACACGGCGTCGCCGAGGTCGATGTCGAGCCGGATGAGGGCGTCCTGGCCACGTCGCTGCCGCGACCGCGGACCCCGCTGTGCCTGACCTGCCCCGGCGCCGAAGAAGGCGTCCATGATGTCGCTGAAGGAGAACCCCTGCCCGAACCCGGCAGCGCCGCCGGCATAGGGGTCCGACCCCATGTCGTAGGACCGGCGCTTGTCGGCGTCGGAGAGCACGTCATAGGCCTGCGACACCTTCTTGAACTGCTCCTCCGCCTCCGGGCTCGGGTTGACGTCCGGGTGCAGCGTGCGGGCCTTCTTGCGGTAGGCGCGCTTGATGTCGTCGGGGCTGGCGTCCCGGGACACACCCAGGTCCTGGTAGTAGTCGTTCAACGAATGTCCTTGGTGTCACCGGGGTGACGGTCGGTGGTACGAGGTCGGACGCGCGTCACTGCGCGAGGATTCGGGAGACGTAGGTCGCCACGGCCCGCACCGACGCCATCGTCGTGGGGTAGTCCATCCGCGTGGGGCCGAGGACGCCGAGACCGGCGACGAGCTCGGAGCCCGAGCCGTACTCGGTCGAGACGACCGAGGTCGACTGGAGCCCGGCGAACGGGTTCTCGTGGCCGATGCGCACCGAGACCGTGTCGGAGGTCTCGCGCGCGGTGCCCAGCAGCTTGAGCAGCACGACGTGCTGTTCGAGGGCCTCGAGGACCGGGCCGATGCTGAGCGGGAAGTCGGTGCCGACGCGCGCGAGGTTCGCCGTACCCGCGAGGACGACACGCTCCTCGCGCTCCTCGACGAGGGCGTCGTCGAGGGACCGCACGACGGCCCGCACCAGGTCACGGTCGCCCGGCTCGAACTCGTCGGCGAGGCTCGCCAGGGACGCCGCGGCGTCGACCAGCCGCTGCCCGACGGCGCGCGCGTTGACCTTGACCCGGACGAGCCCGAGGGTCGCCTCGCCGTCCTTGCTGGACAGGTCGTGGCTCGTCTCGATGATGCGTTGCTCGACGCGGCCGGTGTTGACGATGAGCACGACCATCAGGCGGGTCGGGCCCATCGCGACGAACTCGATGTGCCGCACTGTCGACCGGGTCAGCGACGGGTACTGCATGACGGCGACCTGCCGCGTCAGTGAGGCGAGCAGTCGGACCGTCCGGTCCACCACGTCGTCGAGGTCGACGGCGCCCTCGAGGAACTGGGCGATGGCGGCCCGCTCGGCCGCCGTCATGGGCTTGACCGAGCTCAACCGGTCGACGAACAGGCGGTAGCCGGCGTCGGTCGGCACGCGCCCGGCGCTGGTGTGCGGAGCCGCGATCAGGCCCTCTTCCTCCAGTGCCGCCATGTCGTTGCGCACGGTCGCGGCCGAGACCCCCAGCTGGTGCCGGTCCAGCAGGGCCTTGGAACCCACCGGCTCAGAGGTCTGGACGTAGTCCTGCACGATCGCGCGCAACACTGCGAGTCGACGTTCTTCACTCATCAGGCACCTCCTTCGACCGATCTGGCCCGGCTACGGACAGGCTGGCACTCAGGCTCAGCGAGTGCCAAGTCTACGTTGTTCCCGTGTCCTGACCGCACGGGCGGCGCGCCCGCGCCGCCAAGGCCCCGAGGCGGCATACCCTGCGTCGGTGTCCGACCGCTATGGCTCCGATGTCCTGTCCGGCGACTGGAAGGTCCCCCCGCGGGGCCGCTCCCGCGAGGTGGAGGCCGAGACCGGCCTGGTCGTCGAGGACGTCGAGACCGGCTGGTGCGGTGCGGTGGTCCGCGTCGAGAAGGCCGGCGGGATGCGCGTCGTGCACCTCGAGGACCGACGCGGCCGCACGAAGGGCTTCCCGATGGGTCCGGGTTTCCTGCTCGACGGCTCCCCCGTCATCCTGACGCCGCCCACCGCTGCCGCGCGCGCGCAGCTGGCGGAGGCCAGGGCCGTCGCCTCGCGCACCGCCTCCGGCTCACGGGCCGTCCACGGAGCGACCGCGCGGGTGGCCAGCGGCTCGCGGATCTTCGTCGAGGGCCGGCACGACGCCGAGCTGGTCGAGAAGGTCTGGGGCGCCGACCTGCGGGTCGAGGGCGTCGTCGTGGAGCTGCTCGACGGCGTGGACGACCTGGTCGCGGCGATCGCGGACTTCCAGCCCGGCCCCGGCCGCCGGATGGGAGTCCTCGTCGACCATTTGCTGCCGGGCACCAAGGAGCACCGGGTGGTGCAGGACGCCGCGCGGGGACCGTATGCCGCGCACGTGCGTGTGCTGGGGCACCCGTACGTCGACGTGTGGCAGAGCGTGCGCCCGGAGCGGCTCGGGCTGTCGCAGTGGCCCGTCATCCCCCGTGGCCAGTCCTGGAAGCACGGCATCTGCGCGCACCTGGGCTGGGCGCTCCACGACCAGGCCGACATCGCGCGGGCGTGGAAGCAGATCCTCGGGACCGTGCGCTCCTACGCCGACCTCGAGCCGACCCTGCTGGCCAGCGTCGAGGAGCTCATCGACTTCGTGACGGAGTCACGAGATGTCACAGGGTGACGGAGTCACGAGATGTCACAGGGTGAGCGAGCCGGGGCACTGACGTCCTCGGCGACCCCTGCCTCGGGGTCGACCCTGACCTGTCCCTGAACCTCCCCTGCCTACACCCCGAAAGGTGGACTTTCGGAGGTCGTCGTGCGTTTCACTGGGTGCAGACACCACGCAGACCCTCACCACGGAGAGACCCATGACCGACCAACCAGAGCAGCCGCAGCAGTCGCAGGTGCCCCCACAGGCGCCCCCCGGCTACCAGCCGACGCCGCACCAGCCACAGGACCAGCCACAGGACCGGCCGCCGACCCAGCCCCCGCCGGCGGCCTACGGCGTGGCTCCCCGGCCGATGTCGCCCCAGGACGAGAAGACCTGGGCGACCCTCGTCCACATCGCCCCGTTCGTCGCGGCCATGGTGGGCTTCCCGTTCCTCGGCCCGCTCATCGTCTTCCTCGTGTTCAAGGACCGGGGGCCGTTCATCCGGTTCCACGCCGCGCAGGCGCTCAACTTCCAGATCGTCATCACGATCGCGCTGTGGGTCTTCGGGCTCCTCTCGTTCGTGCTGATCGGGATCCCCTTCTTCATCGCCACGGGCATCGCCTGGGTGGTCTTCTCGATCATCGCCGCGGTCAAGGCCAACCACGGCGAGTGGTACCGCTACCCCCTCACGCCCGAGCTGGTGAGGTAACTGCCTGGCGGTCGGCGCAGTGCGAACGTCAGCACAGTCCGAACTTCAGCGCAGCCCCAGGAGCCGTCGCACGACGGTGTCCGCCAGCAAGCGGCCCTGCCTCGTCAGCACCACCCGCTGACGGCGCAGGGCCGCCTGCGCGTCCACGAGACCGTCGGCGATCAGGCCGGCGACGGCGAGGCGCCCGTCGTCACGCAGGTCCGCGATCGGCAGACCGTCCACGAGCCGCACGCCGAGCAGCACTCGCTCGTCGTACCGCTGCTCGTCGGTCAGCGTCTCCCGCCCGTGAGCCGGGCTGAGCCCCTCGGCGACGCGGGCGGCATACGCGTTGGGGTGCTTGACGTTCCACCAGCGCACTCCGCCCACATGGCTGTGTGCGCCCGGCCCGATCCCCCACCAGTTGCCGTCGGCCCAGTAGCCCTCGTTGTGGCGGCACCGCGCATCCTCGCGCCGGGCCCAGTTGCTCACCTCGTACCAGGTGTAGCCCGCCGCGGCGAGGTGCTCGTCGGCGATCTCGTACTTGGCCGCCTCGTCGTCGTCTTCAGGAGCGGGCACCTGTCCGCGCCGTACCTGGGCCGCCAGCTTGGTGCCCTCCTCGACCACCAGGGCGTACGCCGAGATGTGGTCGGGCTCCAGCGAGCTCGCCACAGCCAGGCTGGTCCGCCAGTCGTCGAGGGACTCGCCCGGGGTGCCGTAGATGAGGTCGAGGCTGACCTGGAGCCCGGCGGCGCGGGCGGCGTCGACCGCGCGTTCGACGTTGGCCGGGTCGTGGGTGCGCTCGAGGGTCTGCAGGACGTGCGGCACCGCCGACTGCATTCCGAGCGACACCCGGGTGAACCCTGCTTCGGCGAGGACGGCGAGCCCCGCGGGAGTCACCGAGTCGGGGTTGGCCTCGGTGGTCACCTCGGCGCCAGGAGCCAGCCCGAAACGGTCCCGTATGCCGTGCAGCATCCGGGCGAGGTCCTCCGCGGCCAGCATCGTGGGGGTCCCGCCGCCGACGAACACCGTGTCGACGGTCGGCACCTCGCCGAGCACGTCGACCGCGAACACCAGCTCACGCAGTGCCGCGTCAGCGAACGTGCCGATGCTGGCTCCGTCGACGCCGAGCTCGGTCAGCGTGTACGTGTTGAAGTCGCAGTAGCCGCAGCGCACCGAGCAGAACGGTACGTGCAGGTAGATGCCGAACGGACGGTCCCCGAGAGCCTGGAGCGATGCCTCTGGGAGGAGCCCGTCCGACGGCGCGGGGTCACCGTCGGGCAGGGCGCTGGGCATGGCTCCATCCTCGCAGGCGACGCCCGCAGCCCGGACACGGCGTGTCTTGGGGACACGCCGGAGTGGACTCGAAATGGCCCCCGAAAGTCCCAGAAATTTCCGCTGAACCACTTGTGGCGCAGTCGTCCCTGGATTAGAAATAACCCACGCAATCGCTTCGGCGAGAGCGTCGGTCAGGACCTCGGTCCTGACCGTCGAAGGCCTCGGAAACTCATACTTTCCGAGGCCTTCACCTATGTCCGGGGGTCTCACGCGTAGGGTCGAGCAGGTGACCACCCCTCTCTGGATCGACCTCGACGGCGTCGTCAACATGCGTGATGTCGGAGGCCTGCCGACCACCGACGGTGGCCACGTCGCCACCGGACGACTGCTGCGGTCGGACAACCTCCAGGACCTCACCGACGCCGACATCGTCGACCTCGTGGAGCGCATCGGCGTCACCGACATCGTCGACCTGCGCAGCAACGTCGAGGTGCAGATCGAGGGCCCGGGGCCGTTGCGTGCCCGGGACCTCACGCACCACCACCACTCACTCTTCCGCGACGACGTCCGGGAGGTGACGGCGGCGGAGGCGCTGGTCCTCCCCTGGTCCAAGGCTGCCCAGGCCGCTGCCGACGCCGAGCCGCGTCTCGACGACGACTACTGGGCCAGCCACTACCTCGGCTACCTCGCCCACCGGCCGGACTCGGTCAGCGCTGCCCTGCAGGTCGTCTCGCGCAGCCGCGGCGCGACGATCGTGCACTGTGCCGCAGGCAAGGACCGTACGGGCACCGTCGTGGGTCTGGCCCTGTCCGTGGCTGGCGTGAGCGACGAGGACGTCGTCGCCGACTACGTCGCCACGGGTGAGCGGATCGAGCGGGTCGTGGCCAGGTTGATGGCTCGCCCCGCCTACGGCGAGGTCCTGGCGGGACAGCCGATGGACCACCACCGTCCCAAGCCGGAGACGATGGAGCGGATCCTCAGCGTGCTGACCGAGCGCTACGGCGGCGCCAGCGGCTGGCTGCGCGCGCAGGGCTGGAGCGAGGACGAGGTGGACGCCCTGCGCGCGAGCCTGCGGGCCTGACCCGGCCCCGCGGCATACCGGGTCGTGGCGCTCGCCTGCGGCGGCTCACCGAGCCGGTTTGTCGGTGACCCAGAGGCGGATGGTGCCCTGCACGACGGGGGTGCCGTCCCCGCGGACTCCCTTGACCCGCACCGGGATCTCCACGTCGCCTTCGCGCGCCCAGTCGGCCGGGTCCGTCTCGGCGACGCAGGTGATGTCGGTGGTCGCCTTGGCGGTGTACTCCACCTCCATGCCCTTGGGGATCCACCGGCGCGTCGGCGGGATGGTCGCCTCCGCGAGGGCGCCCATGGCCGCCTCGAGGCCGTTGCAGATCGCGATGACGTGGACGGTGCCGATGTGGTTCTGCACGCGGTGACGCTTCTTGATGGTCAGCTCGGCACGGTTGGGTCCCAGCTCGACGAACCGGGGACGTGCGGTGCGGAAGTAGGGCGCAGCCTGTTCGAAGACGAGCGAGAAGAGACGCTTGCCCTGCGGGTATGCCGTGAGGCGCCGGTACATCGCGTAGGTGTCGACCATGCGCTGATGTTACCGGACGGTAACACCGCGAAACGGCGAAGCGGCTACTTCTTCGTGACTGCGTCGTTGGACAACGCGGCGATGAAGGCCTCGGGCGGCACCTCGACGCTGCCGATGTTCTTCATCCGCTTCTTGCCGGCCTTCTGCTTCTCGAGCAGCTTGCGCTTGCGGCTGATGTCGCCGCCGTAGCACTTGGCGAGGACGTCCTTGCGGATCGCGCGGATGTTCTCGCGGGCGATGATGCGTGAGCCGATCGCAGCCTGGATGGGCACCTCGAACTGCTGGCGCGGGATGAGGTCCTTGAGCTTGCCGGCCATCATCACGCCGTAGGCGTAGGCCTTGTCCTTGTGGACGATCGAGCTGAAGGCGTCGACCGTCTCCCCCTGGAGCATGATGTCGACCTTGACCAGGTCGGCCACCTGGTCACCGTCGGGTTCGTAGTCGAGCGAGGCGTAGCCACGGGTGCGCGACTTGAGCTGGTCGAAGAAGTCGAAGACGATCTCGGCGAGCGGGAGCGTGTAGCGCATCTCGACGCGCTCCTCGGAGAGGTAGTCCATGCCGCGCAGGGTGCCGCGCTTCTGCTGGCACAGCTCCATGATCGCGCCGATGAACTCGCTCGGTGCCAGCACCGTGGCGCGCACGATCGGCTCGGTGACCGAGCTGACCTTGCCGTAGGGGAACTCGCTCGGGTTGGTGACCGTGAGCACCTTGCCGTCGTCCATCGTCACGTCGTAGACGACGTTGGGCAGCGTCGAGATGAGGTCGAGATCGAACTCGCGCTCGAGCCGCTCGCGCACGATCTCGAGGTGCAGCATGCCGAGGAAGCCGATGCGGAAGCCGAAGCCCAGTGCGGCGGACGTCTCGGGCTCGTAGACCAGCGCGGCGTCGTTGAGCTTGAGCTTGTCGAGGGCGTCGCGCAGGTCGGGGTAGTCCGACCCGTCGATCGGGTAGAGACCCGAGAACACCATCGGCTTGGGGTCGCGGTAGCCGCCGAGCGCCTCCTTGGCGGGCTTGGCCGCGTTGGTGACGGTGTCGCCGACCTTGGACTGGCGCACGTCCTTCACGCCGGTGATGAGGTAGCCGACCTCCCCCACGCCCAGCCCCTTGGCCGGAGTGGGCTCGGGCGAGCTGACCCCGATCTCGAGCAGCTCGTGGGTGGCCTTGGTGGACATCATCGCGATCTTCTCGCGGGGGTTGAGGTTGCCGTCGATGACCCGGACGTAGGTGACCACACCGCGGTAGGTGTCGTAGACCGAGTCGAAGATCATCGCGCGGGCGGGCGCGTCCGCGTCACCCGTGGGCGGCGGCAGCTGCCTGACGATCTCGTTGAGCAGGGGTTCGACGCCCACACCGGTCTTGCCCGAGACGAGCAGGCAGTCCTCCGGCTCGCAGCCGATCAGGCCGGCCAGCTCCTCGGCGAACTTCTCCGGCTGCGCCGCGGGCAGGTCGATCTTGTTGAGCACCGGGATGATCGCGAGGTCGTTCTCCATGGCGAGGTAGAGGTTCGCCAGCGTCTGGGCCTCGATGCCCTGGGCAGCGTCGACGAGCAGGACCGCGCCCTCGCACGCGGCGAGCGACCGCGACACCTCGTAGGTGAAGTCGACGTGCCCGGGGGTGTCGATCATGTTGAGCGCGTAGGTCGTCCCGTCGAGCTCCCACGGCATGCGGACGGCCTGCGACTTGATCGTGATGCCGCGCTCGCGCTCGATGTCCATCTTGTCGAGGTACTGCGCGCGCATGTCGCGGCCGTCGACGACGCCGGTGACCTGGAGCATCCGGTCGGCCAGCGTCGACTTGCCGTGGTCGATGTGGGCGATGATGCTGAAGTTCCGGATCAGGTCCGGCGGCGTTGCGTGCGGCTGCAGCGCGGTGCGGGCCATCGGGGACACGGGTGCTTCAAACCTCACGGGGCATCGGGAGAACGGAACGGCCCATCCTCCCATGCAACGGGGTATGCCGGTGACGCGCCGTCAGCTCGTGGCTGCCGGCGCCCCTGTCCTCGCCGCCTGGCTCGACTGGCGCCGGTTGGTCGATCGCTGCAGGAGGGCCGACCACAGGGCGATGCCGATCCCGGCCACGGCCAGCATGCCGCCGACCCTGGACGGCCATTCGTAGCCCAGACCCGCCGAGAGGACGATCGACCCGAGCCAGGCGCCGAGGGCATTGGCGATGTTGAGGGTCGAGTGGTTGAGGGCGGCCGCGAGGGCCTGGCCCTCGTGGGCGACGTCCATCAGCCGGGTCTGCAGCATCGGGACGAGGATGCTGGGCAGCAGCCCGAGCACGAAGACGGCGATCAGGCCGGACCACTTCGCCGCCTGAACGGCCGGGCCGAACAGGAACAGCATGACGGCGATCGCCACCAGGAGGACGGTGATCCCCCGGAGCAGGCCGAGGCGGGACACCGGACCCGAGAGGAGCGCTCCGACCGTCATGCCCACGCCGTAGAGCGCGAGGATCAGCGGGATGGTCGCGCGGCCGAAGCCGCCGAGCTCGGTCATCGTCGGTGAGATGTAGGAGAACGTGGAGAACATGCCGCCGAAGCCGACGGTGCCGATCCCCAGCGCCAGCCACACCTGTGGCCGCTTCAGGGCAGACAGCTCCGAACGCATGCTCACCCCGCCGTCGGGCGGGCAGAACGGCACCCAGCGCCACACCGCGAGGACGGTGACCAGGGCGATCACTCCCACCGCGGCATACGGCCACTGCCAGCCATAGCTCTGGCCGATCCGTGTCGTGACGGGCACACCGACGATGTTGGCCACCGTGAGTCCCGTGATCATCATCGACACCGCCCAGGTGCGACGGTGGGCTGGCACCATCGACGCCGCGACCAGCGACCCGACCCCGAAGTACGCGCCGTGCGGCAGTCCCGACAGGAACCGCGCCGCCATGAGCAGCCCGTAGCTGCTCGCGAAGGCGGACAGCACGTTCGCCACGGCGAAGGCCCCCATCAGCCAGAGCAGCAGCTGCTTGCGGGGCATCTTCGTGCCCAGGGTCGCCAGGACCGGTGCGCCCACGACCACGCCCGCGGCATAGGCAGACACGATGTGGCCAGCCGTCGGGATGTCGACATCGACCCCGGCCGCCACCTCGGGGAGCAACCCCATCGTCACGAACTCGGTGGTACCGATGGCGAACCCACCGACGGCCAGCGCCAGCAGGGCGAGGTTCACGTGCGCGGGGCGGACCGTGGGCTCGTCGAGCTCTGTCTGCGCGGAGAGGGTGGCGTCGGTCACGGGAGTGCAACGACAGCAGGTCGGCCGGTCATTCCTCCATGGTGCGCCCCTGTGGCGGGTTGGGTGCGGATCGCCCAGCCGTCGAGACATAGCATCGGAGCGACCGACACAGCATCGAGGGGACCATGGCCGAACAGATCCGGTACGCCCACCCGCCAGGGGCACCGCAGCCCGCCGGCGAGGCGCCGCTGCTCCCCCCTGCCCCACCCGGGTACCGCCAGCACGTGCGGTCCCACCTGCGACACCCCCTCGAGAACCTCTGCCTGGTGGTCGTGATCCTCGGGTCGCTGCTCGTGTGGGCCGTGTCGGGCTACGAGGTGGCCTCGGCCATCATCGACCGTCGGGAGCCCGATCCCTATGCCGTGTTCTTCCTGGCGGCACCGCTGCTCATCTACTTCCTGCGTGGCCAGCTCTACGCGAGCCTGCGCCTGTCCGGCGTGAAGATCTCGCCGACGCAGTACCCCGAGGCACACCAGATGCTGCTCGACGCCTGCGCGCACTACGGTCTGCCGAAGGTGCCCGACGCGTACGTCGTCCTGGGCAACGGCATGATCAACGCCGCCGCCTCCGGGCACGGGTACCGCCGGTTCATCTTCGTGTACAGCGACCTGTTCGAGATCGGCGGGCAGGCACGGAACCCGGACGCGCTGCGGTTCATCATCGGGCACGAGGTGGGGCACATCGCCGCGGGCCACACGAGCTACTGGCGGATCCTGGCCATCAGCGGGGCACAGTGGATCCCGTTCGTCGGGTCGACGCTGAGCCGCAGCCAGGAGTACACCGCCGACAACTTCGGGTACTCCCTCGTCCCCCACGGCAGCGCCGGGGCGATGGCGACGCTCGCCGCCGGCAAGTACCTCAACCGCACGGTCGACGTGAACGCGCTGGCCGACCGGGCCACCACGGAGAAGGGCTTCTTCGTCTGGGTGGTCAACGCGTTGGCGTCGCACCCGGTCCTGGTCTGGCGCTCCCACGCCCTGCGCGACCGCCGCCGTCCGGGCCGGCTGCTGTGGAGGCCCAAGGACCGCCCGTGACCGATGAGGTCGACTACCGGCACACCTCCGTGCGACCGGCCTTCGCAGCGCTGCCACCGGAGGTGCGCGACGGCATCGCGACCGTGGCCGGGTCGCCGGTCGAGGTCGCCCCCCCACCAGTGACCACGGGTTTCACCGGCGCGTATGCCGGGTTGCTGGGCCTGCGCGACGGTCGCCGAGTCTTTGCCAAGGCTGCCGGGCCCTCGGCGCCCTTCGCCCTGCAGGCCATTCCGCGCGAGGCGCGCATCCTGCGGCTCCTCGCGGGCCGGGTGACCGCGCCGCAGCTGGTAGGGGCTACTTCGACCGGGGACTGGGAACTGGTCGTCCTCGAAGCCATCGACGGTGACATGCCCGGGACGCCGTGGACCCAGCGCGATGCCGAGGCGGCGCACGCCGCGTGCATCGAGCTCGCCCAGATGGACCCTTCGGTCGTTGCCGGGCTGACCGACGCCTCCCTGGCGCTCGACGTCGGCGGCGACGCCGCGTCGTTGGCGTGCCTGGACGACCTGGCGAACGGCGCGCGGTCGTGGCCGGACGGCATACCGCCACTGCCATCCGAGCGAGCGGCCGAGGTGGCCGGCCTCGGACGGCTGGCCAGCGAGGCCCTCGTCGGAGATCGCTTGGTGCACAGCGACCTGAGGCCGGACAACATGCTCATCACCCCGGAGGGCCGGGCGCGTCTGCTCGACTGGAACTGGGTCGCGCGTGGGCCCGCGTGGTGCGACTTCGTCGGGCTCCTGCCGTTGATGGCGCACCACGGTCTCGACGTCGACTGGATGGTCCAGCGGTCGCCGCTTCTCGACGATGTCGACCCGGAGGCCGTCGATGCCTTCCTCGCGGTCATCGTGGGCTACATGGTCGACGCGTGCGTGAAGCCGACGTTCCCCGGCTCGCTCAGCGCCGTCCGCGACCACCAACGTCAGATGGCGCGAACCTTTCTCGCCCTGCTGGGAGCGCGCCGAGGCTGGTCCTGACCGGCGCCTTCGGACCTGGCCGAACCAGCCGTGGTGTCGGGCGATCGTCAGTACCCTCGGGCCGATGGGGAACTCGACGCAGACCACGGCCATGACCAACCAGGGGTGGCTCGGGCGACTGTGGCGATGGGTCACCGGCGCCTACCCGGGAGACTTCGTCGGCACCCCCGCGATGGAGTACTCCCCCGTCGCCGATGGGAGGCCGGATCCGGGTGAGATCGTGTGGACCTGGGTGCCGTTCGAGGACAACCACCGCGAGGGCAAGGACCGTCCCGTCCTGCTGATCGGGCGGGACGGGCGCTGGCTGCTCGGCGTCATGCTGACCACCAAGCTGCGCGGCGACTCAGAGCGAAACCGGCGTGCGGCGCCGAACCGCGTGAGCATCGGCGTGGGTGCCTGGGACCGGCAACGGCGGCCCAGTGAGGTGAAGGTGGACCGGATCATCCGCGTGAAACCCAGCGGCATCCGGCGCGAGGGCGCAGCCATCGACGCGGCACGCTTCGCCCTGGTCGCCGAGGCGATTCGCGCTGTCGGAGGGTCCCGATAGAGTCGAACGCATGTTCGATGCGTCCGTGACTTCCAGCGAGCTCCAAGGGGAGCTGGCCCGGTTGCGCGCGGATGGGCGTGACCGGTCCTTGGGTGAGCTGGTGGACCTGGTGGGTGAGTGCCAGTCGGTGATCAACCAGGCTGCGGCGCTGCAGATGCTGGCGATGGCGCACGTGGCGGCGATCGAGGACGTGGTCCTGGAGGACGGGACGATGGTGGAGCAGCACCGCGGGTTGGGGCACGAGCGCTTGGACGCGCCGGCCCTGGTCAGTGACCAGCTGGGGGTCAGCGACGCAGTCGCCGGCAGCCGCCTCGGCGCGGCCGTGGACCTGGTGACCCGGGTGCCGGGGGTGTTCGCGGCCATGGGTGAAGGCCGCCTCGACGAGTACCGCGCCCGGGTCGTGGGTGAGGAGCTGCGGGACGCTGCACCCGAGACCTGTGCCCTGGTGGTCGCGCGGATCGCCGACGGCCTCGGTTCGGAGCCGGCGGCGGCGCTGCGGCGGCGGGTGCGCCGCGTCCTGGGGGCGGTGGACCCGGACCTGATGCGGGCCAAGGCGTCCCGGGCGCGGTCCGAGCGGAGCCTGCGCCGCTGGCCCGGGGACGAGCCCGGGGTGGACACCTGGATGGGCAGCTTCCCGGCCGAGATGTCGCGCAGCGGGTGGGCGGTGGTAGACGGGCTGGCGCGCGAGTACGTCCGCGGCGGCAGGGCGACAGGGGTGGAGCAGGCCCGCGCGGATGCGTTGATGGACCTGATCCATTCCCGCGCCACCGGCACGTTCGTCGTGCAGCTCGCCGTCCCCGCCGACCAGCTCGCCGCGCCGGACCAGCTGACCGCGCAGGACCAGCGCACGGCGACGACTCACGAGTCCGTTGGCGACACGGCGCCAACCACGATCACGCAGATGGCGGAGCCCCGCGGCAAGACGGTGCCGACCGAGGCAGGACCGGCGGTGGAGGCAGTCGCCGGGAGCGCAGCAGGTGCACGTGACGCCGACACGCTGGTGACGGTGGCTGGGTTGGGGATGCCGGGCACCACCCAGGTGCTGAGGTCGTGGCTCGACACCCTCGGAGATGCTGCTGACTCCCATCTCGACACCACGAGCCACACCACGAGCCACACCAACAGCGACTCCACGAGCGACTCCACGAGCGACTGCGTTAGCGACTCCACCAGCGACACCACGAGCGACACATCGAGCGACGGCGCGGCAGGCATCGCACCGACCGTGCGCCACGAGGTGGTCGCCTGCGACGCCAAGACCGGTGCCCTGTTGGCCGCGGCCATCGACCCCGACAGGACTGGTCGACAGCGTCTCACCGAGTCCAAGGCCTACCGTCCACCAGCGGCGCTGGTCGACCTGGTCAGAGCCCGGGATGGGCAGTGCCGCTTCCCCGGGTGCACGGTGAACGCCCGCTTCTGCGACCTCGACCACGTCCGACCCTGGCCACTGGGGCCGACCGATGCGGCCAACCTGATGTGCCTGTGCCGCCGACACCACCGCATCAAGCAGACCGTCCGATGGCGGGTCCGCATCGAGCCCAACGCCACCGTCACCTGGACCGACCCGACCGGCAGAGTGCGCTCGACCCTCCCCACCGACTTCCTGCAACGCCTCGACGGCGAGCCACCGGCGCGAGTCACCCTGCTCAAGGGAGTCGGAGGGCCCGAGCGACGAGGGCCCGAGCAACGAGAACCCACGCCACCGGAACCAGAGCACCCAGAACGCCTGCACCCAGAACTCCAGCACCCAGAACGCCGGCCGCAAAGGCACCCGCATGCCAGAGTCGAAGCCGAGGCCGTGGGGCCGGTCGACGCGCCCGGAGTGCTCTGGTCGGTGTGGGAGGAAGAACTCGCCCACGAGCTGAGCCGGGCCGAACGCCACCGCAACAGGCGGCGGGTCGTGCCCGACCGTGCCGAGGGGCTCGCCACCCAGCTGACCACTGGACGGGTCCGCTTCACCCTCGACCGCGCCTACGCGCGCGGCTGCCCGGGTCGGACGTTGCGCCGACCGGCGAGTCTGGGAGACGACCCACCGTTCTGAGCCGGGATAGCGTGATGCCCATGGCATCGGAACCGGCCTCCCTGCGATCACGCCTGGCCCGTCTCTGGCGACGAGCATCAACATCCGCCCGCGACGCGGCCACGCCGACCCGCGACGCGGCCATGTCGACCCGCGACACACAGCGTCCCGCGCGAGGCACCACGACTTCCCCGGCCAGTGCCGCGCATCAACGAGCAGCCACCGGCTATCCCGGCGACTTCACCGGCACGCCGACCCTCGACTACGCCCCCAAGCCTGACGGCGAGCCCGACCCGGGCGAGATCGTCTGGACCTGGGTGCCCTACGAGGAGGACCACCGCCAGGGCAAGGACCGACCGGTGCTGGTCATCGGTCGCGACGGCGCGTGGCTGCTGGCTCTCATGCTGACCAGCAAGGACCACGACCGTGACCACGAGCAGGAAGCCCGACATGGTCGGTACTGGCAGGACATCGGCTCGGGCGACTGGGACCGCCAGGGCCGTCCCAGCGAGGTCCGAGTGGATCGCATCCTGCGCGTGGACTCCTCCGCTGTGCGACGCGAGGGCGCGGTGCTCGACCGCGACCGGTTCGACCAGGTCGCGGCGGCCGTCCGCGCCGCGAGCTGACCGCGCCGCGAACTGACCGCACCGCGAGCTGACCGAGCCGCGAGCTGAGCTCAGCCCCGCGGCATACCCGCGGCGGTGCCGCTGCCGGAGGGGCATGGCCCGAGGACAACGCGAAGGGCCGGTCACCCGTAGGTGACCGGCCCTTCGTGAGGTGTGCCGTGGAAGGCGACTCGCGTCAGAGCGAGGCGGCCTTCTTCGCCATGGCCGACTTCTTGTTGGCGGCCTGGTTGGCGTGGATGACACCCTTGCTCGCGGCCTTGTCGAGCTTCTTGCTCGCGGTCGCGAGAGCGTCATTCGCCGCAGAGGCGTCGCCGGAGTCGACGGCTGCCTGGAACTTGCGGATCCAGGTCTTGAGCTCGCTCTTGACGGCCTTGTTGCGCTCGGTCGCCGTGCGGTTCGTCTTGATCCGCTTGAGCTGGGACTTGATGTTTGCCACAGGTGTGTCTCTCTTGGTTGGTCGGTGGTTGCCGTTAGAGGGCGGCAGAAGTCTCTCGGGACCAGGCTGGTGGGGCGCCTGTGGTTGAGAGGCTCTGGATGGTGCTGCATGCGCGCACGACCATGCGCGCACGCGAGGGGCAAATCTACCAGCGAGGAGCCCACTCCCCCAAAACGTGGGTATGCCGCGTGCTCCCGACGCGGTCAGGTCGCGCTTGGGTGCTCACCGGCCGCTGCGGGCCTGCGTGATCGTGAGGACGGCGCGTTCGACGGCGTAGACCGGGTCGCGGCCACCGCCCTTGACCTCGAAGTCGGCGTTTGCGACTGCCTGGATCGCGTCGGCGAGCCCCTCGGGCCCCCACCCGGACAACCCGCGCCGGGCCTTGTCAACCTGCCACGGGGCCATGCCGAGGTCGCGCGCCACATCCGCCGATCGCCCACGACCAGCTGCGCCCACCTTGACGAGCTGGCGCAGCTGTTGGGCGAGCACGGCCACGATCGGCACCGGGTCGACCCCCGTGGCGATGGCGTGGCGCAGCAGCCGGAGCGCCTCGCCGGCGTTGCCCGCGACAGCGGCGTCGGCCACCTTGAAGCCGGTCGCCTCGACCTTGCCTCCGTGGTACCTGGCGACCAGGTCCTCGTCGATGGTGCCGGTGGTGTCGGCGACGAGCTGCTGGCACGCGGAGGCGAGCTCGCGCACGTCCTTGCCGATGGCCTCGATCAGTGCGCGCACGGCATCGGGGGTGACGCGGCGCCCCGCCCGACGGAACTCGCGCATGGCGAAGTCGGTCTTGTCACGGTCGGTCTTGATGGCAGGAGCCTCGAGCACGCGCGCCTGCGACTTCTTGAGGAGGTCCAGGACCTTCTTGCCACGCTGCCCCGACTTGTGGGTGACCACCAGGGTCACCTCGGCGTCGGGGGCGACGAGGAAGGCGAGCAGGTCTTCCTGGAGCTCGTCCGGCGCCTCGTCGAGGTCCTGGACGACGATGCACTTCTCGCCCCCGAACAGCGACGGGCTGGCATGCATGCCGAGCGCGCCCGCCTCGTAGGTCTCGGCGGCCAACCGGATGACCTCGAGCTCGGGAGCAGAGGCCCGGAGCTCGTCGAGGGTGGTGCTGAGCGCACGGTCGGCGATGACGGCCTCGGGTCCGCTGATGAGGACGAGAGGGGGCACGGTGCGCGTCGCGGTGGCGGTCACGGGGACAGCCTCCCATGCGCCGGGGACAGCCTCAGCCGCCCGGACAGTAGGCCTCGCCCGGCACGAGCTCCGGGTGGATCGGACCTTCCCTGTCGCTCACCGAACCGCCACCGCTGCGCCCCGCGCGGACAGCGATGACCTCGGCCAGAATCGCCACCGCAATCTCCCCCGGTGCGTTGGCCCCGATGTCGAGCCCGATGGGCGCATGCACCGTGGCGAGCTCGTCAGGCGTCACGCCGTGGTCGAGCAACCAGCCGCGCCGCCGCTCCTGCGTCCGGCGCGAACCCATGCCCCCGATGTATGCGGTGCCGGCCGCCAGACCCGCCGCGAGGGCGGGGCCGTCCACGTCGTCGTGATGGCTCGTCACGACGAGCGCGTCCACGCCCTCGGGGACGGAGGGATCGTCGCTCGACAGGGTCACCGACCAGCCGAGCGGGGTGGCGAGGGCGACGAGCGCCTCGGCCACGGGCCCGGCTCCGACGATGTGCAGGGTGCAGGAGTCCGCCATCCCGTCAGTATCGCCCTACTCGAAGGCGAGGGTGGCAGCTCCGGATGCCTCGAGGCCGAGGCCCTTGAGGCGGGCTGCGACGACATCGGCGGGCAGCTCCAGGCTCTCGGCGAGCTCGTCGACGGACAACCCGAGCTCGATCCCGTCGCGCAGCTCCTCGTCGGACTCGGCCGTCCAGGCGTGGCCGCCGGTCACCGCGGTGCGCGTCGACTCTGCGGGTGGCGGCGAGTCCGCCACCGGTCGAGGATGCTCCGCCACGTCCTCCCCCGTGGCCCCCATGGACGGGCCGACCAGGGCGCCGGTGATGCCGCGGAGGGCCGGCTCGTGCACCTGCACCGGAGGCGCCGCCGTCTCGTCGAGCCGCCTCAGCGCCGCCAACACCCGCTCGCGGTCGGTGGTCGGCCAGAACGGGGGCAGCGAACGCTGGAGGAACCCGGCATACCGCGCAGTCATCATGCGGGAGTCGAGGAAGGCGACGACGCCACGGTCGTCGGCGCGGCGGATGAGGCGCCCCGCCCCCTGCGAGAGGCGTAGCGCGGCGTGGGTCGCCGACACGGCCATGAAGCCGTTGCCCCCCATCCGGGCGATGGCCTGTGAACGCGCCGACGAGAGGGGGTCGTCGGGGCGCGGGAAAGGGATGCGGTCGATGATGACGAGCTGGCAGGCCGAGCCGGGCACGTCGACGCCCTGCCAGAGGGTGAGGGTGCCGAACAGGCAGGTCTGCGGGTCTCGTGCGAACTGTCGCACGAGGGTCGTGATCTGGTCCTCGCCCTGACAGAGGAAGCCGATGTCGCCGTCGAACCTCTCCCGCATCGCCTCGGTGGCCTCCTTGGCCGCGCGCATCGAGGAGAACAGGCCGAGGGTCCGCCCACCGGCCGCCCTGACCAGCGCCTCGATCTCGTCGAGCGTCTGCTCACTCAGGCCGTCGCGTCCCGGTGCAGGAAGGTGTTGCGCCACATAGGCAATCGCCTGCTGGGGGTAGTCGAAGGGGCTGCCGACGTCAAGTCCACGCCACTCGGGAGCGCCCTCGCCCCGCAGACCCATCGTGCCGGCAACGGCGTCGAACGTCCCGCCCAGCTCGAGCGTCGCCGACGTCATCACGACAGTGCGGTCGCCAAAAACCTTGTCGCGCAACAGCATCGCCACACTCATGGGCGCCACGCGAAGCACCGAGCCGCGTCGCTGGTCGCGACTCACCCACACGACGTCGAGGTCGCGCTGCTCGAGGACGCGCGATGAGTTCTCGAACATCTCGTCGATGGCGGCCTGCGCCACCTTGCGGGCACCGTCCGGCTCGACGCCCTTCTCCGGCTTGAGCTCGGACTGCACCTGCCTCGTCGTGTCCCTCACCCGGGCGAGCGCGAGCGACAGCGAGTCGGGTATGCCGTTCAGCTTGCCTTCGGGGAGCTGGTCGAGGACCCCCTGGAGGAAGACCGAGGCGTCGTCGACGGCGTCGGTGGACTCGGCGAGGCGTGCGGCTCGCTTGGCCGCGGCCGCGACCATCGAGGGCGTGATCTCGTCGGTGATCGTGGACGTGACCCGGTCGACCAGCTCGTGCGCCTCGTCCACGATGAGGAGGTCGTGCTCAGGCAGCATCTGTCGGCCCTCGAAGGAGTCGATCGCCATGAACGAGTGGTTGGTGACGATGACGTCGCAGTCCTTGGCCGCGTCGCGCGAGCGCTCGACGAAGCAGTCGGCGAACGCCGGGCACTTGCTGCCCATGCACTCGTGGGCGCTGACCGAGACCTGTCGCCACGCCCGCTCGCTCACCCCGGGCACCAGCTCGTCGCGGTCGCCGGACTCGGTGGTGTCGGCCCACTCGCGCAGCCGCACCACCTCCTGGCCCAGGCGCGAGGCCGCGCGGTCGACCTCGGCGACCTCGAACAGCCCTTCCTCGTCGTCAGGGAACCCACCCTCGAGCTTGTGGGCGCACAGGTAGTTGCGACGGCCCTTGACCAGCCCGTAGGTGGGCCGCTTCCCGAGCAGGGGTGCGATGGACTCGGCCAGCCGCGGCATGTCGCGGTCGACGATCTGGGCCTGCAGCGCGAGGGTCGCGGTGGCGACGACAGCGGGCTTGCCGGTCTTCTGGGCGTGCATGACGGCCGGGATGAGGTAGGCGAGCGACTTGCCCGTGCCGGTGCCCGCCTGCACGAGGAGGTGCTCGTCCCTGGCCACGGCGTCCTCGACGGCGTGCGCCATCTCGACCTGGCCAGGACGCTCGACCCCACCGACTCCCTGGACGGCGGCGTGCAGGAGGTCGTCGAGACTGGCCATTGGGTCAGCGTATGCCGTGCGCCGGCTCGATCCGTCGCCTGTCCCCACCCCTCGCAGCTCGCAGCCGTGACCCCGGCGCCGCGGGCGCCGGGGTCACAGTGGTCGGTTCCGGGTCAGGTCACCTCTCGTCCACCCAGGCGGGTGCCGGAACCCCGTTCCCCGTCAGGTTGTCGCACCCGACGAACTGGGTGTCCACGCGCTGGATGGCGCAGAAGTAGGTGACCGTCGGCTCGAGGGGCGCGGGGCCGGCGTCCTGGCGGGCGGCGGCCGGGAGCGTGCCCAGTGCGACGAGGAGTGCTGTGGCGGTGATCATGGGGAGAATCCGCCGGGTCTGCTGGATGGTGTTCACGGTGTGCTCCTGGTGCTGAGAGGTGTGTGGTGCTGACCCCTCCACGGTCCGGCCGGGAGGCCCTGACCCACATCGGGTGCACCCCCTCAGAAGCACCGCCGAAACCCCTCAAATATCGGGTGTCGGCCCGACGGGCACAGGAACACACTGGGGACGTGCCCCCTGCGGACCTGCTCTCGAGCGACGGCTTCGTCGGCCGCTCCGGCGAGCTCGGCGAACTGGCCGCGGCCCTGGCATCGGCACGGGCGGGGCACGGGCGTGCCGTGCTCGTTCTGGGCGAAGCGGGGGTCGGCAAGACCAGGCTGGCGCAGCAGGCCTGCGCGCTGGCCCGGGACTTCCTCGTCCTCACCGGCGCCTGCCTGCCGCTGTCCTCGATGAGCGTTCCCCTCCTGCCGCTGCGCGCCGCGGTGGGTGGGCTCCCTGCCGAGCAGCGACCCGCCCTGCGGCGTGCTGCCGGTGTCGAGGCCGCTGAGGAGTTCGACCGGTGGCTCGAGGACCGCTGCACCCAGACTCCGGTCGCCCTCGTGGTCGACGACTTGCAGTGGGCCGATCCCGCCACGCTCGACGTGCTGATGTGGGTGCTGGCCGGGCTGACTACCCGCCGCCTGGCCTTGCTGGTGACGGTGCGCCGCGGGGAGGCGGGTCCCGGCCATCCTCTGCAGCGCTGGTTGGCCGACGTGCGGCGCCTCCCGGGGTTCGTCGAGATGTCCCTCGGACCGCTCGACCTCGAGGAGACCCGCGCCCAACTCACGGGCGTGCTGGGGGAGGTGCCGCACGACACCCTCGTGCGAGAGGTGTACCGCCGCACTGGAGGCAACTCCTACCTGAACCGACTGCTCGTCCAGGGCCTCTCCCCCACCGCGTCTGCGCTCGGGCCCAGCCTCCCGGAGGACCTCTCCGCAGCGGTCCTGCGTGCCTGGCACCGGCTGGACACCCCGGCTCGCGAGCTCGCCCGGGTTCTCGCCGTCCAGGGCCGGGTCGCGGGCGACGGTGCACTGGACCGCGTGGCCGCCCTGGCCGGCGTGACCGACCTGCGCTCCGCACTGCGCGACTGCGTGGACGGCAACCTTCTCGAAGCCGACGGGAGAGGCGGTTACTGGTTCCACCACCCCCTCCAGGCAGAGGCCTTGGCGGGCAGTCTTGGCCGGTTGGAACGCGAACACCTCCATACCGCCTTTGCCGGGGCCCTCGAGCAGGATCTTGCCTCGGCTGCGGCCGGCGCAGTGTCGGCGGACGAGTCGACACTAGAGACCCTCAGCCTCATCGCCGACCACCACCGCCAGGCAGGTCATGCCCAGGAGTCGTATGCCGTGGGGCTCCGCGCGGCCGAGCTGGCCCAGGACCTGGGCGCCACGACCATGCAGGTGAGGCTGCTGCGGCGCGCCCTCGAGGTCAGTGAGCAGCTCGACGGCAATGCCCCGCAACCGGCTACCGCCCTGTGGGAGCGGCTGCGTCTGGCGGCCGAGTTCGTCGGTGACTTCGAGGAGGAGCTCCACGCGGTCGAGGCCCTGCTGAGCAGGCTCGACGAGGGACAGGAACCGCTCGCCGTGGCCGAGCTCCTGGTGCGCCGACAGCACCTGCGGTTCATGACCGGCCGAGGCTTCCTCGACCCCGCCGAGATGCGACGGGCCGTCGAGCTCGCGGGACACGAGCCCGAGTCATGGCAGCACGCGCTCGCCCTCGCCGAGCTGGCGCACGCCGCTCTGTGGCAGGACGACGCCTCCTCCCCTCAGTTCGCCACGGCTGCGCTGGAGCGTGCCCGAGCCTGCGGCAACCCCCGCGCGCTGACCTATGCCCTGACAGCCAACGCCATGCTGGCGGTGCACGAAGATCGTCCGGACGACGGGCAGCGGCTGGGACGCGACGCCGTCCAGGCGGCCGTCGAGGCCCGGGACGGGTTTGCGTTCGTGCACGCGACGCTGTGGGAGGCGAACTCCGTCGAAGGACCGATCAGCCCCGAGTGGATTGCCATGGTCGGTCGGCGCAGGGCGGAGCTCGCCGACCTGGGGATGCCGCACCCGGTGATGGCGTGGCTGGCGTGCAACGAGGCTTTCGGCCAGCTCCACGCCGGCAACCTGGAGGCCTGCTCACAGCTGCTCCGGATGGCCCTGGGATCCACACCGGGAACGCTCGCCGACGTCCAGACCCGCCTGAGCGCCGCCTGGATGGCAGCAATCCAGGGCCAGACGCACGAGGCAGAGGGTCACCTGGCCCGCGCGGACGAGCTGTTCGCCGAGACGTCGACCTTCCTGGCCTTCGAGTTCGACGCCGTCCGAGCCATGGTGCTGCTCTCGGGCGGGCACCTCCGCGCCGCGCTCGATGCGGCCTTGACGAGCGCGATGAACCAGGGGGCACCCGCCACCATGTGTGAGTGGCTGCTACCCCTCGCCGCACGGGCTCTCGCCGACCTGGTGCAGCAGGAGCGCGACACCGGTTCCGACCCTGCGGGTCTCCTTGCCGAGCTCGATGCACTCACAGCCAGGTTCCCGGAAACCCTCGCCGAGATGGGCGGGATGAGTCGTTTCTACGAGCGGCAGCTGGCCGGTCTCGGGGCGATGTACCACGCGGAGGTTGCCCGCGCCCGTCAGGCCGCTGACGAGCCCCTCCTGTGGGAGCAGGCGTCGAACGCCCTTCACCAGCTGCTGCCCTGGGAGGAGTGCTACTCGCTGTGGCGGCAGGCGGGATCGCTGTTGCTCGCGAGCCATGGCAGTCGCGACGACGGTGTCGACGCGCTGCGCCGCTCGTACGCCCTGGCCCGGATGCTGGGCGCGCAGCCCATCATCGCGGAGCTCGAGGCGCTGGCCCGGGGCACCCACGTCCGCCTCGCCGACCCGGTCACCAGCGGTCCAGCCACCGGGGACGCACGCCAGGTCGGCCTCACGGCGCGCGAGACGGAGATCCTCGGACACATCGTCGCCGGTCGCACCTACGGCGAGATCGCCAGGTCCCTCGTGGTCAGCGAGAAGACCGTCAGCTCGCACGTCAGCCACCTCCTGAGCAAGACGGGGTGCGCCAACCGCGTCGACCTCGCGCGCTGGGCCACGCGCACGTAAGCCACCGGCATACCCGAGGGTGGAGCCGGGCGTGGCCGCGGACCGGACCACGCCCTGCGAGGATGGCGGCGATGACTGTTGACCACGCGAGCCCCGAGGCCGCGAGCCCACCACTGCTCACCGACCTCCTCCCGGCCGGGGTCGCGGAGCCGGACGACGTGTATGCCGCGTTCGACGGTTGGGCGCGCGACCGTGGGCTGCCGCTGTATCCGCACCAGGACGAGGCCCTGCTCGCCGTCCTGGCCGGGGAGAACGTCGTCCTGTCCACGCCGACGGGTTCTGGCAAGTCCCTCGTCGCCACGGGAGCACACCTGGCCGCGCTGGCCACCGATCGGGTGAGCTTCTACACCGCTCCCATCAAGGCGCTGGTGAGCGAGAAGTTCTTCGCGTTGTGCGAGATCTTCGGCGCGTCCGAGGTCGGCATGCTCACGGGCGACGCCTCCGTGAACCCCGACGCGCCGATCATCTGCTGTACCGCCGAGATCTTGGCCAACCTCGCCCTGCGCGAGGGAGCCGACGCCGACGTGGGTCTGGTCATCATGGACGAGTTCCACTTCTACGCCGAGCCCGACCGGGGCTGGGCCTGGCAGGTGCCCCTGCTCGAGCTGCCGCAGGCGCAGTTCGTGCTGATGTCCGCGACCCTGGGCGACCTCACCGACCTCGCCGAGGACCTGACCAGCCGCAACGGCCGGGCGACGACCATGGTCACCGGCACCGAACGACCCGTGCCCCTGAGCTTCACCTGGGCCCTGACGCCGCTCTCCGAGACGATCGAGGAGCTGCTCACCACCCACCAGTCCCCCGTCTACATCGTCCACTTCACCCAGGCAGCGGCGCTCGAGCAGGCCCAGGCGCTGCTGTCGATCAGGGGCACCGTCAAGGCGGACAAGGCCGCGATCGCCGAGCGCATCGGCGGGTTCCGGTTCACCGCCGGCTTCGGACGGACCCTGTCCAAGCTGGTCCGCTCCGGGATCGGGGTGCACCATGCGGGGATGCTGCCGCGCTACCGGCGGCTGGTCGAGCAGCTCGCCCAGGACGGCCTGCTCAAGGTCATCTGCGGGACCGACACCCTCGGCGTCGGCATCAACGTGCCGATCCGCACCGTCCTGTTCACCGGGTTGGTCAAGTTCGACGGGTCCCGGCAACGGGTTCTGAAGGCCCGCGAGTTCCACCAGATCGCCGGACGGGCCGGGCGCGCGGGGTTCGACACCAGCGGGTCGGTGGTCGTCCAGGCCCCCGAGCACGTCATCGACAACGCGCGGGCGATTGCCAAGGCCGGCGACGACCCCAAGAAGCTCAAGAAGGTCCAGCGTCGCAAGCCGGCCGACGGAGAGGTGTCGTGGACCGAGCAGACCTACGACAAGCTCGTCGCCGCGGAACCCGAGCCGCTGGTCTCCCGGATGCGGGTGGACCACTCGATGATCCTCAACGTCGTCCAGCGGCCTGGCGACCCGGTGCGCGCCCTGAGCCATCTCCTGCGGGACAACCACGAGACGCCGCGCGGGCAGGCCAGGCTGTCCCGTCGCGCCATCACGCTGGGCAGGAGCCTGCTCGACACCGGCGTGCTCCGCCGCATCTCGCCGCCCGACCCTGACGGGCGCACCATCGAGGTGCGTGGTGAGCTCCAGCACGACTTCGCCCTCAACCAGCCGTTGGCACCGCTGGCCCTGGCCGCGCTCGACGTGTTGGACCCGCAGTCCCCGACGTACGCCCTCGACGTCGTCTCGGTCATCGAGGCGATCCTCGATGACCCCCGCCAGGTCCTCATGGCGCAGCAGTTCAAGGCCCGTGGCGAGGCGGTGGGCGAGATGAAGGCGGAGGGAATCGAGTACGACGAGCGGATGGCTCTGCTGGAGGACGTGACGTGGCCGCGGCCGCTCGCCGACCTGCTCGAGGCGACGTTCGAGATCTTCCGGCAGAGTCACCCGTGGGTCTCGGAGTCGGCGCTGTCACCCAAGTCGGTGGTCCGCGACATGTACGAGCGCGCCATGACCTTCACCGAGTTCGTCTCGACCTACCAGCTGGCCCGGTCCGAGGGCCTGGTCCTGCGCTACCTCACCGATGCCTACCGGACGCTGCGTCAGACGGTGCCTGACGCCCACCACAGCGAGCAGTTCGACGACCTCTTCGAGTGGCTCGGCGAGACGGTTCGCCAGACCGACTCCTCCCTCCTCGACGAGTGGGAGGCGCTGACCGACACCGACGCCAACGAACGCCTGGAGGAGCTCGAAGGACTGGCAGCACACGGCGGCACCCGACCCACCCGCCCGATCACGTCGAACGAGCGTGCCTTCCGGGTGATGGTCCGCAACGCGATGTTCCGTCGCATCGAGCTCGCCAGCCGTGACCGGTTCGGCGACCTCGCGGCTCTCGACGCCTCCCAGGCAGCACTCCCCGAGCCGCCACGCCACCCCCTGATGGACGGGGCAGCGTGGGACGAGGCGCTCGGGGCCTACTACGCCGACCACGACACGATCGGCACCGACGCCGAGGCCCGCGGACCCCAGCTCCTGACGATCACCCCGTCGCAGGGGCCCCCGCCGGGGGCGCTGGAGCCGGAGACCGAGCACCGCCTCTGGAACGCACGACAGACCATCCACGACCCCGAGGGCGACCACGACTGGGTGATCGAGGCGGTGGTCGACCTCGAAGCCTCCGACGAGGCCGGCGAGCCGGTGGTCCTCACGACGGCAATGCGCCGCCTCTGACCTACTGCCGAATCACGCGGTGGTCGTGAGGTCCAGGGTCATGAACACGCTGAACTCGTCGGCGAGGTAGGGCCCGAACGGGCCGCAGGCCGTGAAGCCGTACGCGGCATACATCGTCCGTGCGGGCGCGAACTCCTCGGGCGAGCCTGTCTCGAGACTCAGCCGGGTGTAACCGCGCCGCCCGGCCTCGACCACGACGTGGTCGAGCAGCGTTGCCGCCACCCCACGCCGACGGTATGCCGGTGCGGTGCGCATCGACTTCAGCTCGCCGTGGGTGGAGTCGAGCTCGCGCAGGGCCGCGCAGCCGAGCACGTCTTCGCCGTCCCACAGGCTCCAGAAGCTCAGGTCCGGCGTCCGCAGCCGGTCGAGGTCGAGCGCGTGCACGCTCTCCGGTGGCGAGTAGCGCCGCATGTCCTCGACGTGCTCGGCCAGCAGGGCCTGGACCTGGGCCGTGTCCAAGCCGCCCAACCTGATGTCCAAGGCGCGTGACCGGGTTGAGCGCTTCAGGCCGCCGCGAAGCCCGCGAGCTCGCTGGCGAGCTCCGCGTGGACACGAGCCTTGAGCAGGGTGCCGGTTCCGGTGTGCTCGCTGGAGAGCACTTCTGCCTCCTCGTGCAGGCGGCTGACGAGGTCGCCGCGGTCATACGGCACCAGCACCTCGACGTCGATCGTGGGGCGCGGGAGCTCGTCGGCGATCAGGGCACGGAGCTCGTCCAGCCCGGCGCCGGTGCGGGCCGAGACGACGATCGAGTGCTTCTCGTGACGCCGGATCCGGTCGAGCACCTCCGGGTCGGCCGCGTCGGCCTTGTTGACGACGATAACCTCGCGGACGTTGGCGGCCTCGACGTCGGCCAGGACCGCCCGGACCGCGCTGATCTGTCCCTCGGGGTCGGGGTGGGAGCCGTCGACGACGTGCAGCAGCAGGTCGGCGTCGGCCACCTCCTCCAGCGTCGACCGGAAGGCCTCGACCAGCTGGGTGGGGAGCTGCCGAACGAAACCGACCGTGTCGGCAAGGGTGTAGAGGCGACCGTCCTCGGTCTCGGCACGACGGACGGTCGGGTCGAGGGTCGCGAACAGCTGGTTCTCGACCAGCACGCCGGCGCCCGTGAGGCGGTTGAGGAGAGAGGACTTGCCAGCGTTGGTGTAGCCGGCGATGGCGACGCTCGGCACCTCGTGGGCCTTGCGGCTGAGGCGGCGGGTGTCGCGGCTGGTCTTCATCTCCTTGATCTCGCGCCGGAGCTTGGCCATCCGGGTGTTGATGCGGCGCCGGTCGAGCTCGATCTTGGTCTCACCGGGACCACGCGACCCCATGCCCTGGCCGCCGGCAGCCTGGCCACCGGCCTGCCGCGACATCGACTCACCCCAACCACGCAGGCGCGGCAGGAGGTACTGCAGCTGGGCCAGCTCGACCTGGGCCTTGCCCTCCTTGGACTTCGCGTGCTGGGCGAAGATGTCGAGGATCAGGGCGGTCCGGTCGATGACCTTGACCTTGACGACGTCCTCGAGCGCGCGCCGCTGGCTGGGCGTGAGCTCGGTGTCGCAGATGACCGTGTCGGCGCCTTCGGCGATGACGATGTCACGCAGCTCGATGGCCTTGCCCGAGCCGAGGTAGGTGCCGGTGTCCGGCTTGGCGCGGCGCTGGACGAGCCCGGCCAGCACGGTCGAACCCGCGGTCTCGGCCAGTGCGGCGAGCTCACGCATCGAGTTGTCGGCGTCCTCGGCGGTGCCTTCGGTCCAGACGGCCGCGAGGACCACGCGCTCGAGCCGCAGCTGACGGTACTCGACCTCGGTGATGTCCTCGAGCTCGGTGGACAGCCCCGCGACACGGCGCAGGGCAGCGCGGTCCTCGCGGTCGTACTGGTCGCCGTCGTAGCCGGCCCCGTCGCTGTCGAGGAATCTGTCCTCGGTCGCCAGCGCGGTGGCCTTCAGGTCAAAGATGTCTGATCGTTTCAGTGTCATGTCCCCTCAAGAATCTCACCTTTTCAACGGGCGCAGCGACCGGTTTATGTCCTTCCGTCTACCGTTGGCCCCGATGAGCACGCCAGACCACTACTTCACGGCCGCACCGGCGAGCCCCGCACAGCAGCGCACCATCACGGTGCGACTGGCCGGGAAGACCGTCGACGTTCGCTCGGCCGCGGGCATCTTCAGCCCCGGCGGGGTGGACCAGGGCACCGCCGTCCTGCTCCGGCACGCCCCCGCACCACCCACGCAGGGCGCCCTGCTGGACCTCGGCTGCGGCTGGGGCCCGATCGCCCTCACCTTGGCGCTCCGATCGCCCCAGGCGACCGTGTATGCCGTGGACGTCAACGAGCGTGCGCTGGACCTCCTGCGCACGACCGCGGCGTCGCTGGGACTGGACAGCGTGCACGCGAGCCAGCCGGACGGCATACCCGAAGAAGTGCGGTTCGACGCGATCTGGTCGAACCCGCCCATCCGGGTCGGCAAGGCGGTCCTGCACGACCTGATGCTCACCTGGCTCCCCCGGCTGGCGCCGGGCGGCGTCGCCTACCTCGTCGTGCAGAAGAACCTCGGCTCGGACTCGTTGCAGCGCTGGCTGGTCGAGAACCTCGACCCCCACGTGCATGCCGTGTCGCGGTTCACCTCGGAGAAGGGCTTCCGGATCCTCGAGGTGCGTCGTTCGCCTGCCGACGCGGCAGGCGCCTAGCGACTCGGCCGCACCACCATCGCCGACCCACCGCCACGCCGCGTCGTCTCGGCCGCCGCCTCGGCCTTGCCGTGGCCGAGGAGCCGGATCGCCACAGCGTTGCCGATCGGGTCCTGGAGGGCGAGCACGTGGCCCTGGGCGCGGAGCGCCGCGGCCTCGGGCGAGTCAAGCAGGGCCTGCTCGGCGTTCTCGGTGCCGTTGCGCGAGGACAACCGTGGTGCCGCGATGGCGTCGACGAGGGACAGGTCACGATCGAGGTACTCCGTGATGATCTGGGCGACGGTCGTGATGATCGTGGCGCCGCCGGGGCTGCCCACGCTCAGGAACGGCTTGCCGTCCGCGAGGATGATCGTCGGGCTCATCGACGAGCGCGGGCGCTTGCCGGGACCAGGCAGGTTCGGGTCCGGGACCCCTTCCTTGAGCGGCGCGAAGTTGAAGTCGGTGAGCTCGTTGTTGAGCAGGAACCCGTAGCCCGGCACGGTCAGGCCTGAGCCGCCGTACTGCTCGATCGTCGTCGTGAACGAGACGACGTTGCCCCAGCGGTCGGTCACCGAGAGGCTGGTCGTCGAGCGGCCGTCCGGCGCGGCCGGCGTGCGACCCGCGCCCGGGGCGCACGAGGCATACGAGCCGTCCGGCGACCCGAACGGGACGGGGCGCGTCATCGCCGTCGCCTCGGAGAACAGGCAGGCGCGCTCGTTGGCGAAGCCCTGGCTGAGCAGCTCCCGGGTGGGGACGTCCGAGACGTCACCGACCCAGCGGTTACGGTCAGCGAAGGCGGTGGCGGAGGCCTCGCTGAAGCGGTGCAGGTACTCGGCGTTGCTCACCTGCGACAGGTCACGCCCGGTCTGCCGGTCGTAGGCCTCAAGCAGGTTGAGGATCTCGCCCACGGCGATGCCACCGGAGCTCGGAACGCCCATGCCGTAGACGTCGAGCCCGCGGTAGCTGGCATGGGTGGGCTTGCGGTCGAGGGCCTTGTAGGCAGCGAGGTCGCGCAGCGTGATCTGCCCCTTCAGGACGGTGTCGCCCGGTGCGGTGCTGGGGTTGCGCGCCTCGTCGACGATGGCCCGCCCGAGCGTGCCGCGATAGATCGACTGGATTCCGTGCAGCCGGATCTCGCGGTAGGCCTTGGCGATGTCGGGGTTGTTCCATCGGCTGCCCACCGCCGGCGCCTTGCCACCGCGCAGGAAGACTCGGGAAGTCTCGGGGAAGCGCGCGAAGCGGGCCTCGTTCTCAGCGGTCAGGTCGTGGAAGGACTGGTCGACGACGATGCCGTCGACGGCCTTGCGTTCGGCTGGTTCGAGGAGCCGTCCCAGCCGCATGGTGCCGTGCAGGTCGAGGGCGCGCTGCCACAGCGCCGGGGTCCCCGGCACCCCCACGGACAGGCCGGAGTTGACCGCCGTGGCGAACGGCAGTGGAGCTCCCGTGGCGGGGTCGATGAACGACTCCTCGGTGAAGGTCGCGGGCGCGGCCTCCCGGCCGTCGATCGTCGAGACCTTGCCGCTACGCCCGTCGTGCCACACGAAGAAGCCACCTCCACCGATGCCGGAGGTGTAGGGCTCGACGACGCCGAGCATCGCCGCCACGGCGATCGCGGCGTCAGCGGCGTTGCCCCCGCGTCGGAGCACGTCGATCCCGGCCTGGCTGGCGTCGCGGTCCACCGACGAGACTGCACCGCCGTAGCCGGTCATCTGCGGCACCTTGGGCAGCTGGGCAGCACCTCGACCAGCGTGGTGTTCCGGCCCGGCCGACGCCGCCACGGGGGCGACCAGGGCGACGGCTGCGGTGAGGGCTCCGACGAGCGCGGTGGAGAGCAGGGTACGGGGACGCTGAGGGCTCATGAAACGACCGTATTCCGGCATTTCGGGCTTCGCACCCCGGGGCGAACGTGGGGCACCAGGACCAGCCAGAGCCGTCAGGCCGGCCAGAGCAGCCGGACGGGCCAGAGCAGCGGGTCAGACCAGGTCAGTGGTGCCGTCGGCGACGAGGGCAGCGGGGCCGGCCAGCTCGACGTCGTGGCCAGGGAGGGCCCGCACCCTGAGTCGGCCACCGGGGACGTCCACGGTCCACGTGTCCGTCACGTCGCCGGCCCAGAAGCGGGTGGCCAGGGCTGCGGCGGCGGCACCGGTGCCGCACGACCGGGTCTCCCCCACGCCACGCTCGTGCACCCGCATGCGGATGTGCCCGACGCCCATGGGCCGGACGAACTCCACGTTGCTGCCGTGCGGAGGAAGCGGGTTCACCAGCGGAAGCCGGTGCAGGTCGAGGGAATCCAGGTCGATCTGCTCAGGCAGCGCGACCACGGTGTGGGGATTGCCGAGGTCGAGGCTGAGCGCAGAGAGGGGCTCGTGCCCGTCGAGGTGGACGAGTGCGTCGAACCCCTCCTCGTCGGCGATCACCTGCTGGGCCAGGCGCCACGGCCCGAGGTTGACCGCGATGAGGTCGGGCGACTCGAACCGGACCAGCTTGGTGCCGGCCCTGGTCGCAATGGAGAACTCGTCCGCCGTCTCGAGGCCCTCACGGCGCAGGTACGCCGCGAAGACCCGCGTCCCGTTGCCGCACATCTCGGCGACGCTGCCATCGGCATTGCGGTAGTCCATGAACCACCTGGCAGCCTGAGCCTGCGCCAGGATGCCGCCCTCGGTCGCCAGGGCGGTCGGCACCACCCGGATGACGCCATCACCACCGATCCCCGCGCGCCGGTCGGCCAGCCGGGCCGCCTGCTGCGCGGTCAGGTCGCGGACACCCTCGAGGTCGGGCACGAGCACGAAGTCGTTCTCGGTCCCGTGGCCCTTGGTGAAGGGGGTCTGGTCAGCCATGGGCCCCATTGTCCCTGATTGCCGCCCGGACCAGGGCAGCTGCCTGGTCGGTCACGTCGGGGGCGAGCGCATCGAGCCACGTGATGCGCGGGTCGGGGTTGAACCACGACTCCTGACGGCGGGCGAAGCGTCGGGTCAGCGCGGTCGTCTGCTCCTGCGCCCGCTCGGTGGTGAGGATCCCGTCGAGCTCAGCCAGCGCCTGCGCGTAGCCGAGCGCGCGTGAGGCCGTCCGGCCCTCGCGCAACCCCAGCGACTCGAGGTGACGCACCTCCCCCAGCAGCCCCTGCTCCCACATGTGCCGCACCCTGGTGGCGATGCGTTCGTCCAGTCGGGCGCGCGGCATTCGCAGGCCGACCATGACGGCGGGCTGCACGAAGGTGCGCGTGGGCATCGTGGCCGAGAACGGCCGCCCGGTCAGCTCGATGACCTCCAGGGCGCGCACGATCCGTCGCAGGTTGCCTGGCTCCATCGCCTGTGCCGCAACGGGATCCAGCTCTTCGAGGCGAGCATGGCTCGCGGCAGCACCGACCGCGTCGGCTTCGGCTTCGAGCCTCGCGCGCACTGCGGCGTCTGTCGGGGGGATGTCCAGGACGTCGAGGGCAGCCCGGACATAGAGTCCCGAGCCGCCTGCCAGAACCGGGTGGTGCCCGCGGCCCTGGATGGCGGCGAAGTCGGCTCGAGCCGCCGCTTGGTAGGCGGCAACGCTCGCCTCCTGCGTCACCTCGAGCACGTCGAGCTGGTGATGGGGTATGCCGCGGCGCTCGGCGAGCGGGACCTTGGCCGTCCCGATGTCCATCCCGCGGTAGAGCTGGCTGGCGTCCGCACTGACCACCTCGCCACCAAGGGCTTCGGCCAGGTCCAGCGCGAGGTCTGACTTGCCGGTCGCGGTGGGCCCGACGACGCCGACGACCATGGGGGTCATCGGGTCACAGGTCGTGCTCGTGGTCGTGCCAGTGCGCGCTATCGGGGTCGTCATGGTCGTGGTCGTGGCCGAACGGATCCGGGTCGACACCGGGGTGCCATGCGAACCCGGGCTTGCCCCATCCCTGCTTCTTGACCGCCTTGCGCGCCTTCCTGGCCCACCGCTCGCTCAGTCGGTCGACATAGAGGAACCCGTTGAGGTGGTCGTACTCGTGCTGCATGCAGCGGGCGAACCAGCCGGTGGCCGAGAACGAGAGCTCCGCACCATCGACGTCGAAACCGGTCACCGTCGCCGACTCGCCGCGCTTGAGCGGGAAGCTCTCCCCTGGCACCGAGAGGCATCCCTCGGCCTCGTCGTGCGGGTCCGGCTCGTCGAGTGAGGGCTTGGTGGACGTGAGGTAGGGGTTGACGATGGCCCCCCGCGCGGGGACGCCGTCCTCGTTGTCCATCTGCCAGGTGAACACGCGAAGGCCGACGCCGATCTGGGGAGCGGCCAGGCCAACTCCGTGGGCAGCGTCCATGGTGTCGAACATGTCCGCGACGAGGTCGCGCAGGTCGTCGTCGAACTTCGCCACGGGTTCGGCCCGGCGGTGGAGCACGGGCTCGCCGGTGATGACGATGGGGCGGACGGTCATGCCGGGAAGTCTTCCAGACGGTGCCGGCCGCACCGGATTCCGGGTGGCGCCGCGCTCAGCCGCACGAGGGCGCCGGGACCGCGGCCGGTCGACCCACACCCGGCATACCCAGGGACACACCCGGCTTGCCCGGGACCGGCGCGTCCTGCAGGGCGGCCCAGGCGTCGCCACCCGCGGTGCGCCGCACCGAGTAGGCGCCACCCTCAAGGGCGGCATCAGCAACGAGGTGGTGGGGCGCGCCGTAGGTGACACCGACAGTGACCATGTCGCCGGGGCGAGGGCGTTCGGCACCCTCCGGCACGGCGAAGTGGACCAGACGGTTGTCGCGGGCGCGGCCCGAGAGGCGGTGGGTCGCGGTGTCCTTGCGACCTTCGCCGGTGGCGACGAGGACCTCGACGTCCCGACCCTCGACGGTGCGGTTCTCGGCCCAGGAGATCTCCTCCTGTGCGGCGATGAGCCGTTCGTACCGCTCCTGGACCACGGCCTTCGGCACTTGGTCCGCCATGGTCGCAGCCGGGGTGCCCGCGCGGATCGAGTACTGGAAGGTGAACGCGCTCGCGAACCTGGACTCGCGCACCACCCGCAGCGTCTCCTCGAAGTCCGCCTCGGTCTCGCCCGGGAAGCCCACGATGATGTCTGTCGTGATCGCGGCGTCGGGGATCTGCTCCCGCACGCGGTCGATGATCCCGAGGAACTTCTCGCTCCGGTAGGACCGGCGCATCTGCTTCAGGACGCTGTCCGACCCCGACTGCAACGGCATGTGCAGGCTCGGCATGACGTTGGGGGTCTGCGCCATCGCGGCGATGACGTCGTCGGTGAAGGCCGCCGGGTGCGGGCTCGTGAAGCGCACCCGCTCGAGTCCGTCGACCTCGCCGCAGGCCCGCAGGAGCTTGCCGAACGCGAACCGGTCGCCGAACTCGACGCCGTAGGTGTTGACGTTCTGCCCCAGCAGGGTGATCTCGACGACCCCCTGTTCGACCAGGGCCTGCACCTCGGCGAGCACGTCACCGGGGCGCCGGTCGGCCTCCTTGCCGCGCAGGCTCGGAACGATGCAGAACGTGCAGGTGTTGTTGCAGCCCACCGAGATCGACACCCAGCCTGCGTAGGCAGAGTCGCGTCGGGTGGGCAGGGTGCTGGGGAACACCTCGAGGCTTTCGAGGATCTCGACCTCCGCCCGTTTGTTGTGGCGGGCCCGGTCGAGCAGGGCGGGCAGGCTGCCGATGTTGTTGGTGCCGAACACGACATCGACCCAGGGGGCCCGCTGCACGATGGTCGAGCGGTCCTTCTGGGCCATGCAGCCGCCGACCGCGATCTGCATGTCGGGGTTCCTGGTCTTCGCGGGACGCAGCTGGCCGAGGTTGCCGTAGAGCTTGTTGTCGGCGTTCTCACGCACCGCACAGGTGTTGAAGACGACGACGTCAGCCGCCTCCGGCCGCGTGGTCGCAGGCAGGCTGTTGACGTCGACGTAGCCCGCGGTCTCGAGCAGGCCTGCGAGCCGCTCCGAGTCGTGCACGTTCATCTGGCAGCCGTGCGTGCGGACGTCGTAGGTCCTGGGTGCAGTCGTGGTGGTACTCATCGCACGCCAAGGGTACGTGGTGAATGCGCCAGCTCAGTCTCGCTGGTGCTCGGGGGCGTCGGCGATCGCCTCACGGATCACAGCCATGGCCAGGTCGGCGGGGTAGCCCTTGCGGGCCAGCATCCCCGCGAGCCGGCGTTTCTGGACGACGGGGTCGAGCCCGTGCATCGACCTGAGCCGCTTGGTCACGAGCTGTGCGGCACGGTCCCGCTCGTCCTCCGGGTTGATCGACTCGAGCGTCGCCCGGGCCGTCTCGTCGTCGACGCCCTTGGTCCGCAGCTCGCGGGCCAGCGCGCGCCGGGCCAGTCCCCGACCGGCTTGCTGCGACCGGACGAGCATCCCCGCGTAGGCCTCGTCGTCGACCAGCCCGACCGAGGCCATCCGGTCGAGCACTGCTTCGGCGATGTCGTCGGGGCAGTTGCGCTGGCGCAGCTTGTCACGCAGCTGCTGGCGACTCTTGGGCGACAACGCGAGCTGTCTCAGCACGATCTGGCGCGCGACGTCGTAGGCATCCGGCTCGCCGTCACGGGTCTGCAGGTCTGCCTCGGGGCCACCGGGGATGGGCTGCCAGGCCCGTGGGCGTGCCGATCTCGGCTGCCGCTCGTCGGCCGGAGCGGTCGCGGACGTCGCGGCCAGGGCCGCCTCGAAGGCTGCCCTGGCCGCGTCGTGTCGTTCAGTCATTCGGGATCACTCAGTCGGGATCAGTCGGGATCAGTCGGGATCAGTCGGGATCAGTCTGGATCGCTCAGTGGTGGGTCGCCCGAGCCGTGGCTCAGAACTCGACCGGCACCTCGGGGATCGAGTCGGCCGGCTTGTCGACCTGCGGGCCGATCCCGAGCTTTTCCTTGATCTTCTTCTCGATCTCGTTGCCGAGGTCGGGGTTGTCCTTGAGGAACTGACGAGCGTTCTCCTTGCCCTGGCCGAGCTGGTCACCCTCGTAGGTGTACCAAGCTCCGGCCTTGCGGACGAAGCCCTGCTCGACGCCCATGTCGATGAGCCCACCCTCACGGGAGATGCCCTGGCCGTAGAGGATGTCGAACTCGGCCTGCTTGAACGGCGGCGCCACCTTGTTCTTGACGACCTTGACCCGGGTGCGGTTGCCGACCGGCTCGCTGCCGTCCTTGAGGGTCTCGATGCGACGCACGTCCAGGCGCACGGAGGCGTAGAACTTCAGCGCCTTGCCACCCGTCGTCGTCTCGGGCGAGCCGAACATGACACCGATCTTCTCGCGCAGCTGGTTGATGAAGATGGCCGTCGTGCCGGTGTTGTTGAGGGCACCGGTGAGCTTGCGCAGGGCCTGGGACATCAGCCGGGCCTGCAGACCGACGTGGCTGTCACCCATCTCGCCCTCGATCTCGGCACGTGGCACGAGCGCGGCGACGGAGTCGATGACGATGATGTCGATGGCGCCCGAGCGGATCAGCATGTCGGCGATCTCGAGCGCCTGCTCCCCCGTGTCGGGCTGGCTGACGAGGAGCGCGTCGGTGTCGACCCCGAGCTTCTTGGCGTAGTCAGGGTCGAGGGCGTGCTCGGCGTCGATGAACGCCGCGATGCCGCCGGCCTTCTGCGCACTGGCCACCGCGTGCAGCGCGACCGTCGTCTTGCCCGAGGACTCCGGGCCGTAGATCTCCACGACGCGACCGCGCGGGAGGCCACCGATGCCGAGCGCGACATCGAGCGCGATCGAGCCGGTGGGGATCACGTCGATGGGGGGCCGGACGTCGTCGCCGAGGCGCATGACCGCGCCCTTGCCGAACGACTTCTCGATCTGCCCCATCACGCTGTCGAGGGACTTTGCCTTCTGGTCCACAGTGGGAGTGTTCGCTCCAGCCATTCTGGCCACCATTCCTTCTTTCGCTTCGAGTCGGGCGCGCCTGCCTTCGACCCTGGGGCAGCTGATCGCTTGTCGGGTCAGACGCTAGGTGTCGGCACCGACAGCCGTCCGGGGCCGCTCGCACGGCCTGTGGACGGTGGGTCTGTCGTGGTTCCACCTGTGGACGAACATACCGAACACCTGTTCGAAATACGGCATCCGGCACGCGACACGCCGCGGCGAGTCCGATCAGCCTTCAGGGCGAGGCAGGGCGGCGCGTCGGCGTGTGCGGAATGCCGTCCTCCACGAAGCCGCGCCCGCTGGGTGCGAAGCCGAACCCGGCATACCAGTCGACGAGGTGCGACTGGGCGTCGAGCACCACAGGCCGCTCCCCTGCCGCCTCGAGCGCGGCGCGCATGAGCAGTGCGGCCCGGCCCTGGCCGCGCGCGTGCGGCGCGGTCGCCACCCGGCCGATGCGCAGCGCCTCCCCGTCGTCCAGGACTCGCAGCGTGGCCACCGGTGCGCCGTCCTGCTCGACCCACAGGTGACGAGTCGCCGGTTCGAGGTCACGGCCGTCGAGATCCAGGTAGGGGCAGTCCTGCTCGACGACGAACACCTGGGCGCGCAGGGCCCACAGCCGGTAGCCCGTCAGCGGGTCGAGGTCGGCGAAGCCGGCCGATCGCACCGCGCCAGCGCCCACCACGACCCCGTCCGCAGGCTCCACCATGATCCCGATGCTAGGCGCCCGAGGGACTACGAGAGCAGGAGCTTCTCGAGGCGACGTGCCGTTCCCACGACGCCGATCCCACCCAGCACCACGAGGTAGCCCACGTGCACGAGCACCCCCCAGCCGACATCTCCGAGCATCAGCGCGCGTTCGAGGGCGACCCCGTGGTAGAGCGGCGTGACCCGCACCAGCCACTGGAGCGCCTCGGGATAGGTCGACAGCGGGAAGAAGGTCGCCGAGAAGAGGAACATCGGCTGGATTGCCAAGGTGATGTAGTCGAAGTGCACCCAGGACTTCATGAAGGTGGTCGCGAACATCCCCAGCGCGGCGAAGGCGAACCCGATGAAGATCGCCGCCGGCAGGGCCAGCAGGGCCCACCACGACCCGACGGCCCCTGCGAGCAGCGCGACGACGAGGAAGGCAGCGGAGTAGAGACCACCACGGATGAGGGACCACGCGATCTCGCCGACGGCGATGTCACGCGGACCCATCGGTGTCGCAAGCACCGCGTCGTAGAGCTTGGCGTAGCGCAGCTTGAAGAACACGTTGAAGGTCGAGTCGAACACTGCGCCGTTCATCGCCGAGGCGGCCAGCAGCGCGGGCGCCACGAACTGGGGGTAGGACACCACTGCCCCCGAGTCGGTGGTGACGGTCTTCACGAGCGCACCGATGCCGATGCCGAGGGAGAACAGGTAGAACACCGGCTCGGCGAACCCGGTCACCAGCGCGATCCAGCCGTGGCGGAACGACGTGACGTTGCGTTCGATGAGCATTCTGGCCAGCCCGGCCCCGGCAGGCATCGGCACCAGCCTGGCCAGCCGCGCCGACGCCTGCCCGCGGACGGGCCCCGACGCGGGACCGGACGCGGGCCGGGGGTTGGAGGTCGAGGTGCTCACGGGACCAGCCGCCTCGCGAAGGACTTCTCCGCGAGCCACCAGCCCACGGCGGCATACACGGCCAGCACGAGCAGGTGACCGAAGAACGGCGCGCCGACCGCGGCACCCGTCGCCACTGCACGACACGCCTCGACCCCGTGCCACAGCGGAGTGACCCACGCGATGGGCTGCATCCAGCCGGGCAGCTGCTCGATGGGGAAGAACGTGCCGGAGAACAGCATCAACGGCGTCACGATCCAGCGGAACAGGATATTGAAGCCGTCATCGCCCTCCTGCCTGGCGGTGAAGGCGAAGATCGGGGTGGTGAACGCCATCCCCGTGAGGATCGCGATCGGCAGGCAGAGGACTGCGAACACGGACCCGAAGCCACCGAACAGGGACGCCACCGCCATGAAGATCGCCGTGGCCGTCGTGAGGTGGGCAGCCACCGCGAGGAAGTGGCCCCGCAGCACGTCGCGTACGGACATCGGGGACGCGAGCATGGCGTGGTAGCCCATGTTCCACTTGATGTAGCCGAGGACCTGGTAGGTCGACTCCCCCATCGCGACCCACATCGTCTGGGTGGCGACGATGGCCGGGACGACGAACTGCAGGTAAGGCAGGCCCCCGACTCCGCCCACCCGGTCGTCGACGAGCGAGCCCAACCCGATGCCCATCGCCAGCAGGAAGAACAGCGGCGACAGGAACCGACCGATGATGCTCCCCCGCCACGTGCGTCGGTAGACCGTGAGGAAGTACGTGAAGACGGCCAGGACCCGCTCGGCGGCAGACAGCGGCTGGCGGATGCCATGGTCCGCCCGGGACTGGTGATGAAGCTGCGGGTGCGGCTGCTGGAGCGACATCAGTCCACCAGCGTTCGGCCGGTGAGGTGCAGGAACACGTCCTCGAGCGTGGCTCGGCGCACGAGCGAGGACAGGGGTGCGATCCCGCGCGAGTGCACCACCGCCGCGGCCTGGTCACCGTCGTCGGCGTAGACGAGGAGCCGGTCGGGCAGCACCTCGACCCGCTCGCCGATCCCGGTGACCTGCTCGGCGAAGTCCTTGTGGTCCTCGGCGTCAAAGCGCAGCTCGAGGACCTCTCGCGTGGAGAACTCGTCGATGAGCGAGCGCGGCGACCCCTCGGCGACGATCCGTCCGTGGTCCATGACGACGAGCCGGTCGCAGAGCTGCTCCGCCTCGTCCATGTAGTGGGTGGTCAGCACGAGCGTCACGCCCGACCGCTTGAGCCGGAACAGCCTGTCCCACAACACATGTCGGGCCTGTGGGTCCAGACCGGTGGTCGGCTCGTCGAGCAGGAGGATCTCGGGTGAGTTGATGAGGGAGCGCGCGATCGTGAGACGTCGCTTCATCCCGCCCGACAGCGGCTCGACCTTGTCCTTGGCGCGGTCGGTGAGCTGGGCGAAGTCGAGCAGCTCAGCCGCCCGCGAGCGCACCTCCTTGCGGGAGAGTCCGAAGTAGCGCCCGTAGATCCGGAGGTTTTCCTCGACGGTGAGCTCCTCGTCGAGCGTGTCGCGCTGCGGACAGTTGCCCAGCCGGGCCCGGATGGCGGGGCCGTTGCCGGCCGGGTCGAGCCCGAAGAGGCGCAGCTCGCCGCTCGTCACCGGGGACACGCAGCCGACCATTCGCATCGTGGAGGACTTGCCGGCGCCGTTGGGCCCGAGGAACCCGAAGCACTCGCCCTTGCGGACGGCGAAGTCGATCCCGTCCACCGCCGTGAACTCCCCGAACTTCTTGGTCAGTCCGGTCGCGCTCAGCAGGATCTCGTCGTCACCACTCACTCGCCCCAACCTAGCGAGGTCCACCGACAGACTCACGCGCATTTCTGTCAGGTGGTCCAGGCCGTCAGGTGGTCTGGGTGGCCTCGAGCTCGGCGACGAGGGTCCGGGCAAGCTCGGCCGCCGGCAGCCGGCGCAGCCGGCCGTGGCCCGTGCCGGCCCACAGGTTGACGAGCTCGGCCTCCCCAGTGGCCTTCCCGTGCGCCCGCAAGGGCGCAGTGAGGTGGTGGACGTGCGGGTATGCCGCGGGCGCGGCCTCGGTGAACAGCTCGGTCCACGTCGTGGTCAGGGCACGGGCACTGCGTCCGGTGAAGGCGCGGGTCACGGTGGTGCCGGTCCGATGGGTCAGGGCATGCCGGTGCACTGGTGCGGTCCCGGCCTCTGGGCAGTCCAGGAACGCCGTGCCCAGGGCCACCGCAGTCGCGCCGGCGCGCAGGACGGCGGCTGCGTCGGCCCCGGTCATGACCCCTCCAGCGCCCATCACCGGCAGTGAGGTGTGGCGGACCATCTCCTCGACCAGGGGCAGCAGCCCGGACTGGGTGGCGCCGGTGTCGACCGGGCCGCCGCGGTGACCTCCCGCCTCCCAACCCTGCACGACGAGGCCGTCCACGCCGAGCTCCTGCGCCCACTCGACCTCCGTGGCCTCGTTCACGGTGACCCACACCGCGACCCCGGCGGCCTGCAGCCGCGTGACCACGTCCGCAGGCGGCCACCCGAAGGCAAAGCTCACCAGGGCGGGCGACAGCTCCACGAGGAGGTCGACCTTGGCCTCGAACGCGTCGTCGTCGTAGCGCGGTGTCCCCAGCTCGACGCCCGCCGACGCCGCCCACGGTGCGAGCAGCTCGGCATACTCGAGGGTTTCCTGCTGCATGGACGGGCTGTCCGGTGACGGCGCAAAGATGTTGACCCCAAAGGGATCTGACGTCATTGCCCGCAGGGCGACGACGTCGTCGCGAAGGCGTTCCGGGGTGAGGTAGGCGCCCGCGAGGAAGGGGAACACTCCGCCCTCGCCGGCTGCTGCGGCGAGGGCGACGGTCGACGGCCCGCCGGCCATCGGTGCAAGGACCAACGGGTGGGCGGACCAGTCGACGGAAGTCACTTCGCCGGTCTCCGCTCGATGCCGAGCCGACGGGACTCGGGCACGTCCATCGCGTCGCAGAGCGCGAGCCAGACCCGACGAGGGCTCTCCCCCGCCTCGAGAGCCTGGACCACCGTGCGCTCGCCGAGGACCCCGAGCACGAGGTGCTGCGCGAGCGAGGAGGCGTAGCCCTCCCCGAACTCGTCGTTCATCAACACCCAGAAATGGCTCAGCCGCACGCAGTGAGTGTAGGCGGCGTCGGCCCAGCCCAGGCGACGCAGGCTCAGCCGGGGTTGGTGGCGGAGTCGCTGTCCAGGGGGAGGTCGGTGACGAGGTCGTGGGGTGCGCGCATCAGCCAGGCGTCGGTCACGAGCTCGCGGAGGCGTTCGACCCCCACCTGCGCCAGCCGCAGCATCACCAGGGGAACGTTCTCGTATCCGGGGGCGGTGAAGAACACATCGGGCTCACCGAGGAGCAGTGCCTGCTTCTCACCCTCGTCGCCGACGAAGAGCACCGCGATGTCGGTGCGGATCAGCCGCGGCCTGCCGGGCCGACGCTCCGGATAGGACCAGACGAAACCCTTGTCGCCCACGCGGAAGTCGAATCCTGAGCTGGGGACCTCCACCACGTGGGGCAGCGAGGTGGCCAGTCTGCGGACGTCCTCGGCGTCAGCCAACGCAGCCGCCGTCCGACCACACATTGACCATGCCGTAGAGGTTACGGGCGGGAGCCCTCGCCGGTCGACGAGCCCCCGGCCCCGATTGAACGAGCGCAGACCTTCACCTCAGGCAAGGGCCGGAGTACAGTGGTGGCGCTGCCCCGGACCATGGTTGCGAATGAGTGACTGTCCGGGGCTCGTGCGCATCCCCAGACTCTCATCGCGACCCGAGGCAGGTCACCGCGCGCCCCTCCCTTCCGCCCCCGAGGGTCGAGGGGCGCGCGAATCAACGCCGACGCTCGATGCGCTCCTCTCACATCGGGCGTCGCGCACGCCTGCGCGACGCTCTACCGGGGACCTGTCGGTGCGGGGTGAGAGGCTGTAGCCCTCATGGCAACGGACGTCCTCGACCGCTTCTCCCCAGCCACTGCCGAGTGGTTCAGGGGCTCGTTCAGCGCGCCCACGGCCGCACAGGCGGGGGCTTGGGATGCCATCAGCTCCGGCCACCACGCCCTGGTCGTGGCGCCGACCGGATCGGGCAAGACGCTGTCGGCGTTCCTGTGGGCCCTCGACCGACTCTCGGCCGAGCCTCCCCCGGTCGACAAGATCAAGCGCTGCCGGGTCCTCTACGTCTCGCCCATGAAGGCACTGGCCGTCGACGTCGAGCGCAACCTGCGCTCGCCACTGGTCGGGATCGGGCACGCGGCGACCCGGCTCGGGCTGACGCCGCCGGACATCACCGTTTCGGTGCGGTCCGGCGACACCCCTGCCAGCGAGCGGCGGGCCTTCGCCCGCACCCCCACCGACGTGCTCATCACCACACCCGAGTCGCTGTTCCTCATCCTCACCTCGCAGGCGCGAGAAGCGCTGGCCGGTGTCGAGACCGTCATCCTCGACGAGGTCCACGCCGTGGCCGGCACCAAGCGGGGCGCCCATCTCGCGCTGTCCCTCGAGCGCCTCGACGCCCTGCTCGACAAGCCGGTCCAGCGGATCGGCCTGTCCGCGACGGTCGAGCCGGTGGCCGAGGTCGCGCGCTACCTCGCCGGAGGCCGACCCGTCGAGATCGTGCGGCCGCCGTCCACCAAGGAGTGGGACCTCGAGGTCGTGGTCCCCATCGCGGACATGTCGGCGCTCGGGGAGGTCATCGAGGACGACCTGTCAGGACCCGCGTCGGGAGCCGAGCGCCGGGCCTCGATCTGGCCGCACGTGGAGGAACGCATCGTCGACCTCATCGCCTCCCACCGGTCCACGCTCGTCTTCGCCAACTCGCGTCGCCTCGCCGAGCGGCTCACGGCTCGGCTCAACGAGATCTGGGACGAACGTCTGGAGACCATGCGACAGGCCCGAGGCGACGAGCCGGCCGAGCCGGCCACGCGGCATACCGGCAACCGCACCCCGGCCCAGCTCATGGCGCAGTCGGGGGCGTCGTCCGGCGCGCCCGCGGTGCTGGCCCGCGCCCACCACGGTTCGGTGAGCAAGGAACACCGCCAGCTCATCGAGGAGGACCTCAAGGCCGGGCGGCTGCCCGCCGTGGTCGCCACGAGCTCGCTCGAGCTCGGCATCGACATGGGCGCGGTCGACCTCGTCATCCAGGTCGAGTCACCACCGTCGGTGGCATCCGGACTGCAGCGGGTCGGTCGAGCCGGCCACCAGGTCGGAGCGGTGTCGAGGGGCGTGTTGTTCCCCAAGTTCCGTGGTGACCTGGTCCAGACCGCAGTCGTCGTCGAACGCATGAGAGCCGGCGCGATCGAGTCGCTGCGCGTCCCCGCCAACCCGGTCGACGTGCTCGCCCAGCAGGTCGTGGCGATGTGCGCCCTCGACGAGTGGTCCGTCGACGACCTCGAGTCGGTGGTCCGCAAGGCGACGCCGTTCGCCTCACTGCCGCGATCGATCCTCGAGTCGGTGCTCGACATGTTGTCGGGGCGCTACCCCAGTGACGAGTTCGCCGAGCTCCGCCCGCGCATCGTGTGGGACCGCGTGACAGGGGTTCTGACGGGACGTCCGGGCGCCCAGCGCCTGGCCGTCACCTCGGGGGGCACCATCCCCGACCGCGGTCTGTATGCCGTGTTCCTCGCCTCCAGCGAGGGTGCCGGGCGCCGGGTCGGCGAGCTCGACGAGGAGATGGTCTACGAGTCGCGGGTGGGCGACGTGTTCACGCTGGGCACCTCGACCTGGCGGATCGAGGATATCACCCACGACCAGGTGCTCGTGACTCCGGCGCCGGGCCTTCCGGGGCGTCTGCCCTTCTGGAAGGGGGACCAGCAGGGCCGGCCCGCCGAGCTGGGGCGAGCCGTGGGGGCCTTCGTTCGCGAGGTGGTCGGACTCTCGCCCGCCAAGGCGAGGGACCGGGTCACCGCCGCAGGGCTCGACGAGTGGGCAGCGGACAACCTGCTCGGCTACCTCGCCGAGCAGCAGGAGGCGACCCGCCACGTCCCCGACGACCGCACCATCGTGGTCGAGAGGTTCCGCGACGAGATCGGGGACTGGCGGGTGGCGGTTCACTCGCCCTTCGGTGGGCAGGTGCACGCCCCCTGGGCGCTGTGTGTGTCTGCACGGATGCGCGAGCGCTACGGCGTCGACGTCCAGGCGATGCACGGCGACGACGGGATCGTGTTCCGGCTTCCCGACCTCGAGTTCGAGGACGACGGCGGTTCGGGTCGCGGCGTGGGCGCCGAGCTGCTCGAGCTCATCCGCCTCGAGGCCGACGACGTCCATGACCTCGTCACGTCCGAGATAGGCGGATCGGCGTTGTTCGCCGCGCGGTTCAGGGAGTGCGCGTCGCGTGCCCTGCTGCTGCCCCGCCGGCGTCCCGACCGTCGCCAACCCCTGTGGCAGCAACGGCAGCGGGCGGCTCAGCTGCTCGAGGTCGCCAGCCAGTACGCGTCGTTCCCGATCGTCCTGGAGACGGTCCGCGAGTGTGTCCAGGACGTGTTCGACGTGCCCGGACTGACCGCCCTGATGCGCTCGATCGAGTCACGCGAAGTCACCCTGGTCGACATCGAGTCGGCCCAGCCGTCCCCCTTCGCCCGGTCCTTGATGTTCGGCTACGTCGCCCAGTTCCTCTACGAGGGCGACTCCCCGCTGGCAGAAAAACGCGCCGCCGCCCTGGCGCTGGACCCGACCCTGTTGGCCGAGCTGCTGGGCCGTGGCGAGGGCCTGTCCCTGCGCGACCTGCTCGACCCTGCCCAGGTGACCCGCACCGAGTCCGAGCTGCAGCGCCTGGTCCCCGAACGCGCCTGCCGCGACGCCGAGGACGTGGCCGACATGCTGCGGGTCCTGGGGCCGCTCCCCCTCGAGGAGATCGTCCGCCGGTCGCAGGAGTCCTTGGCACGCAACGAGATCGGCGCGTGGTTGGTGGACCTCGAGGGGGCCCGACGCCTCATCCGCGTGCGTGTCGCCGGCCAGGAGCGCTGGGCCGCGATCGAGGATGCCGGACGCCTGCGTGATGCCCTGGGCAGCTCCCTGCCGGTCGGCATAGCGCAGACCTTCCTCGAGTCCGTCCCGGACCCGCTGGGCGACCTGGTCCGCCGCTACGCCCGCACCCACGGCCCCTTCCCCGCCGCGGCGGTGGCCGCCTGGTGGGGCATCGGTCCGGCAGTTGCCCTCGACGCCCTCCGCCGACTCGTCTCCTCAGGTCGCGTCGTCGAGGGTGAGCTGCTCCCCACCGAGAACGGTGGTGGGCTGCACGGCCTCGACTACTGCGATGCAGAGGTGCTGCGCCTGCTACGCCGTCGCTCCCTGGCCGCGCTGCGCGCCGAGGTCGAGCCGGTCCCCGCCGTCGAGCTGGCCAGGTTCCTCCCCCAGTGGCAGTCGGTGGGTGGAGGCCTGCGCGGTCGCGAAGGTCTGGTCCGCGCCGTCGAGCAGCTGGCGGGAGCCGTGCTCCCGGCAAGTGCCCTCGAGAGCCTGGTCCTCCCGAGCAGGATCGTGGACTACTCCCCCACGCTGCTCGACGACCTCACGACCAGCGGCGAGGTCCTCTGGCGCGGCCACGGGGCACTGCCCGGCGACGACGGCTGGGTGTCGCTGCACCTCGCCGACACCGCCCACCTGACCATGGCACCTCCCCCTGACCGGACGCTCACCGACGGTGAGCAGGCGATCGCCGAGGCCCTCGCGGGTGGCGGGGCCTACTTCTTCCGCACCCTCGCCGAGGCCGTGGGCAGCAGCGACGACGAGTCCCTGCTCGCCGACCTGTGGGCACTCGTCTGGGACGGCCGAGCCACCAACGACACCCTCATCCCCCTTCGCGCCCTGCTCGCCGGCGGCCGCACCAGCCACAAGCGCAGCCGTCCCGGCCCACGCACCACCAGGTATGCCGGACGACGTAGCTCGCTCGGTGCCCTCTCGGGACAGCGTGGGCTGGGTCGTCCCACCGTGCCGACCCGCAGCGGGCCGCCCGCTGGGGCCGGACGCTGGTCCTTGCTTCCTGAGGTCGAGCTGGACGCCACCGTCCGCGCCTACGCCACGGCCGAGGTCCTGCTCGACCGCTACGGCGTGGTCACGCGCGGCTCGGTCGTCGCAGAGGACGTTCCGGGCGGGTTCGCCGGCGTCTACCGCGTCCTGGCGGCTGCCGAGGAGTCGGGGCGGGTCCGCCGCGGCTACTTCGTCGAGTCCCTGGGCGCCTCCCAGTTCTCCACCACCGGATCGGTCGACCGGCTCCGGGCCGGCGCCCGACCAGTGGGCGACGATGCCGACCGAGCCGTCCCGGCGATGGTGCTCGCCGCCACCGACCCGGCCAACGCGTACGGTGCGGCCCTCCCGTGGCCTGACCGGGCGACGGGTGCGGACGACCCGGGCGACGGCGCGTCGGCCGGAGGGCCCTCGGTGGCTGGTTCCTCGGGCATCGCATCACCAGCCGGCAAGACCCCAGCCGGCACGTCTGCCGCCGACACGTCTCCCGCCGGCAAGCGTGGACACCAGCCGGCCCGCAAGGCTGGGGCCCTGGTGGTCCTGGTCGACGGCGAGCTCGTCCTGTACGTCGAGCGTGGCGGCAAGACGCTTCTCTCGTGGACGGACGACGAGCAGTCCCTCCAGGGCGCGGCCGATGCCCTGGCACTCGCCGTCCGCGAGGGTGCACTGGGCCGGCTCACCGTCGAGAAGGCCGACGGCGGCGCCGTGCTGGGGTCTGCCCACCCGCTCGCAGCCGCCCTGGCCAGGGCAGGCTTCCACGCCACCCCGCGCGGCCTGAGACTGCGGCGGTGAGGTCCACAGCCGCTGCCATCGGGGTCCCTGGTGCCTGAGGGCGACACGGTCTGGCGCACCGCCCAACGACTGCACAAGGCGCTCGCCGGCGCAGTGGTCGTGCTGAGTGACCTGCGGTTCCCCGGCGTGGCCACGGCCGACCTGCGCGGAGCCAGCACCCTCGAGGTCGTCAGTCGTGGCAAGCACCTCCTCCACCGTTTCGACAGCGGGCTGACCCTGCACTCACACCTGCGGATGGAGGGTCAGTGGCGGGTCGCGGCACCGGATGACACCGCCGGCTGGCTGCGTCGCGACGACCTGCGCGCGGCGGTCGGCACCTCTTCGTGGACCGCCCTGGGACTGCGGCTCGGGCTGCTCGAGCTGCTCCCGACCGACCACGAGGCGACGGTCGTGGGCCACCTCGGACCCGATCTGCTCGGGAGCGACTGGGACCTCTCGCGGGCACTGGCCAACCTGCGGAGGTCGCAGACCTCGATCGGGGCCGCGCTCCTCGACCAGCGCAATCTTGCGGGCATCGGCACCCTGTGGGCGTGCGAGTCGCTCTTCGTGTCGCGGCTCGGGCCCTGGACTCCTGTATCGGAGCTCGCGGACGAGGAGCTCGAGCGAGTCGTCACCCGCGCTCAGCGGCTGCTCGACCAGGCTCGACACGATGGGATCCAGTCCAGCACCGGGATCCGGCGACGTGGGGAGGAGTCGTATGTGCATGCCCGCTCGGGTCGGCCCTGTCGACGGTGCGGCACGACTGTGCGCGTCGCGATGATCGGCCCCCCGATGCGGGAACGGACGATGTTCTACTGCCCTCGCTGCCAGGACGGCCTGGCGCCCACCGACGACGGTCGACCCCAACGCCCGCTCGGCTCGGCACGGGGGACCAGCCGGACCACGGGAAAGCGTCGCACCTGATCGGGCTCCCACCAGGGCAGAGGGTGCCAGCCGTCCGGGCGATCAGGCAGCGGAGGCGGAAACCATGGCCGTCGCCGGAAGCGGCAACGAGACCGGCGCGGTGAGCGCCTCCGTCTCGGCGACCCGCTCGGACACCTGGCCGAGGACCTCGGACAACGGCAGACGCAGCGCCCCGCAGATCGAGGCGAGCAGCTCGGAGGATGCTTCCTTCTCGCCGCGCTCGACCTCACTGAGGTAGCCGAGCGACACGGATGCGGCTGCGGAAACTTCGCGCAAGGTGCGTCCCTGCGACTGGCGTTGCTCACGGAGCACGTCACCAAGTTCACGACGAAGCAGAATCATGACGCCCTCCTTCACTGCTCGACTTGCCGGTTGCAGGGCACCAACGTTACCCCGAGCCCCTGACGCTGCGCGCGCGGGAACGCAGAACACGCGGCACGACGTGGTCAACGGTCCACGGCGTGAGAATCTTCCGCCCCACCGATCACAGCAGCCACGACGGCAGTCGCCGCGGGGCGTCCGTGAGGCGTGCGTGGTCGGTCCAAGGGGCGTCCGTGGGTCTGCGCAGGTCAGCGCCCTGCCGTGGTCAGGCCCTGAGATGCGGATCGTTGGCGGCCGCGCGCAATATCTCGGTCACGAGCGAGAGGGCATGTGACACCGTCTCCCGCCGGATCGACTGACGGTCGCCGGTCAGCGCCAGCTCCCGGACCGCCACCTCGCCGTCGAACGCCACCGCGACGAACACGGTCCCGACCGGGCGGTCGTCCTGCGGGTCCGGCCCGGCCACACCGGTGGTGGCGACGCCGACGTCGGAGCCGAGCACGCGGCATACCCCGGTGGCCATCTGGCGGGCCACCTCGGCCTGGACCGCACCACCGGTCGCAAGCAGGCCGGCGTCGACCCCGAGAACCTGGGTCTTGAGCTCGGTCGCATAGGCCACCACGCAGCCCCGCACCACGGCTGAGGCGCCGGGCACGTCGGTGAGCGCCGCGCAGACCAGGCCACCGGTGAGCGACTCGGCGGTCGCGATGCTGCGCGAGGCCGCAGCCAGGGCGGCCACCACCTCGGGAGCGATGCTCATCCGTGTCGGGCGGCTCGGCGCGCGCGCTTCATCGCCGAACGTTCGCTGGTCTGCCGCAGGCGCAACGCCTTCAGCGCGATGTCCAGTCCGGTCACGACGGTCACGACGACCGCGAGCCCCAGCACCACGTCCGCGACGAGGTTCCAGGCGTCCGCTCCGGCAAAGGACGACAGCGGCAGCGTGAACAACAGCAGGCCGAAGAACTGAAGGGCCGTCTTGACCTTGCCGCCCCGACCCGCGGGCATCACGCCGTGGCGGATCACGAAGAACCGCAKCACCGTCACTCCGCATTCGCGCACCAGGACGACGACGGTGACCCACCACGGCAGCTCACCGAGGACCGAGAGCCCGACGAAGGCCATCCCCATCAGGGTCTTGTCGGCGATGGGGTCGGCGATCTTGCCGAAGTTGGTGATCAGGCCGCGACGCCGGGCGATGTCGCCGTCGATGCGGTCGGTGAGGGTCGCAAAGATGAACACCACCGCCGCCGCCCAGCGCATCAACGGACGGTCCCCACCGTCGACCAGCAGCAGCCAGCCGTAGACCGGCACGAGCAGGATCCGGGTGACCGTGAGGGCGTTGGCGATGTTCCAGGAGCTCGGGGGCGGGACCGCCACCGGCGCCGCGGCCGGGTCGGGGGCCGGGGCCGACTCGCTCAGCATGGCACGGCCAGCAGGTCGATCCCCTCGGTCCCGGTCACGACGGCCCGCACGATGTCGCCGACCACGACGTCGGGGAACTGGGAGGGATCGAGCATGGTCACGCCGTCGACGTCGGGTCCCTGGTGGGCCGCCCTACCCACGACGGACGTCTCCTCGTCCTCGTCATCGCCCGTGGGCACCGACTCGACGAGGACGTCCACGATCTCACCGATGCGCTCTTCGGCACGCTGGAGGTTCAGTTCCTCGATGAGCGCTGTGAATCTCGAAACACGTTCTGCGACAACATCATCGGGCAGCTTGTTGCCATAGGTCTCGGCCTCGGTGCCATCCTCGTCCGAGTACCCGAACACACCGACGACGTCGAGTCGGGCAGCCAGCAGGAACGCCTCGAGCTCGGCGAGGTCGTCCTCGGTCTCACCCGGGAACCCCACGATGACATTGCTCCGGATGCCGGCCAGCGGCACCCGGGCGCGCACCTCGTCGAGGAGTCCGAGGAAGGCCTCGCGCCCGCCGAAGCGCCGCATCGAGCGGAGCAGTCCGGCCGAGGCGTGCTGGAAGGAGATGTCGAAGTAGGGCACGACGCCCGGCACGGAGGCCATCGCGTCGAGCAGTGCGGGACGGATCTCGGCGGGCTGCAGGTAGCTCACCCGGACGCGCTCGATCCCCGGGACCGCAGCGAGGTCGGGCAGGATCTTCTCGAGCAGCCCGATGTCCCCGAGGTCCTTGCCGTAGGACGTCGAGTTCTCACTGACGAGGAACAGCTCCTTGACGCCGCGCTCCCCCAACCAGCGCGCTTCGGCGACGATGTCGTGCGGCCTCCGCGACACGAACGCACCGCGGAACATCGGGATGGCGCAGAACGCGCACCGTCGGTCGCAGCCACTGGCGATCTTGAGGGGAGCCCAGGGGCGACCGTCGAGACGGGCGCGGATCACCCGCGGGCCGGACGCCGGGACCGGTCCGTCCACGGTGACGTCGACGGGCTCGGTCGAGACCTGCTCCGGTGAGGTGGGGTCAGTGGGGATGCCGTGTCCGGGCAGTGCCACACCGGCCGACCCGTCCTGCCGCTGGACCGGGGACAACGGGAGCAGCTGGCGTCGGTCGGACGGGACGTGCGAGGCCGGCGCGTGACCGTCGAGGACGGCCCGCAGGTGGCTCGACATGTCCGCGTAGGAGTCGAACCCCAGCACGGCGTCGGCCTCGGGCAGCTCGTCTGCCAGCTGCTGGCCGTAGCGCTCGGCGAGGCATCCCACCGCGACGACCTTCTGGGTCTTCGAGTGCCCCTTGCGAGCCGAGGCCTCGAGGAGCACGTCGATCGAGTCCTTCTTGGCCTGCTCGACGAACCCGCAGGTGTTGACCACCGCGACGTCCGCGTCGTCGGCGTCGTCCACGAGCAACCAGCCCTCGGCGGCCAGGCGGCCGGCGAGCTCCTCGGAGTCGACTTCGTTGCGGGTGCACCCCAGTGTGACCAGGGCGACGCTGCGCTGCGTTGTCGAACTCATGTCCCCACTCTAGAGGTGGGTAGCGTGGCGTCATGACCGCGACAGCCGATGCGACCACCGCCCGGATCAGCGCCCTGCTGGCGCGCCATCCGGTCATCGACGGGCACAACGACCTCTTGTGGGAGGCGCGCGAGAAGGTCGGCTACGACTTCGACCGGCTCGACATCGAGGCAGGGGGGACCCCGACGCACACCGACCTGCCCCGCCTCGCCCAGGGTGGCGTCGGCGGCCAGTTCTGGTCGGTCTTCGTGCCTGCCTCGCTCCAGGGTGACGACGCCGTGAGCGCCACCCTGGAGCAGATCGACGCGGGCCACCAGATGGTGGCGAGGTATGCCGGCCGGCTGGCTTTCGCCCGCACCGCGGACGAGGTGGCGGCCGCCTGGGAGTCGGGGCGGATCGCCTCCCTGCTGGGGGCCGAGGGCGGGCACTCGATCAACAACTCGCTCGCGACCCTGCGCATGATGCACGTCCTGGGCGTCCGCTACCTGACGCTGACCCACAACAGCAACGTCGACTGGGCCGACTCGGCCACCGACGTGACGGTGCACGGAGGTCTGTCGGCGTTCGGCGTCGAGGTGGTGCGCGAGATGAACCGGATCGGCATGCTCGTCGACCTCAGCCACGTCTCGGCCGACACGATGCGCGACGCCCTGCGGGTGGCAGAGGTACCGGCGATCTTCAGCCACTCCTCGGCGCGGGCGGTCTGTGACAGCCCGCGCAACGCGCCCGACGACGTCCTGGAGTCGTTGCGGGACAACAACGGCGTCTGCATGGTGACGTTCGTGCCCACGTTCGTGAACCCCGAGGCGGCAGCCTGGCGCGAGGAGCTGAACGCGGCGGCGGCGGCAGAGGGGATCACGCCGGCCGACGCCGCGGCATACAGCCCGTTCTACGACGAGTACTGCCTCAGCCGGCCCACACCGAAGGCCACGCTCGCCGACGTCGTCCACCACGTCGAGCACGTCCGCGAGGTGGCCGGAGTCGACCACGTCGGGCTGGGTGGCGACTACGACGGGGTGGCCACGCTGCCCGAGGGGCTCGAGGACGTCACCGGCTACCCCCGGTTGCTGGCCGCGCTGGCCGACCGCGGATGGTCCGACGACGACCTCGGAAAGCTCACGAGCGGCAACATCCTGCGCGTGATGAGGGACGCCGAGGCAGGCGCGAGGTCGCTGCAGGAGCAGCGCGGGCCCAGCCTGGCCACCCTCAAGGACCTCGACGGCGTGCCGGTCTCCGGGTAGTCGTCCTGCTAGTTGCGCCAGCGGGAGATGGTCAGGCCGACGACGCGGGCGATGATCAGCGCGACGTACATGACGCCGGCCACCTGCTCGATGATCACGACCGAGCGCGCGAAGGGCAGGACGGCGGTCACGTCGGAGAGCCCGACGCTGGTCAGGTTGGCGAAGGACAGGTAGAGCAGCTCGAGGAAGGTCCGGTGTCCTTCACCCTGGTAGGCCGTGAACGACCCCGGATAGACCACCTGCACGGCCATGAACAGGTGGGCGAACATCCACGACACGACCGTGAAGTTAGCTCCCACCGCGAAGATCTCGTCGCGGGTCACCCAGGAGTCGTCGAACAGGTAGCGGATCAGGCCGTACCCGGTGTAGCCGTAGAAGGCCGCGTGCAGGATGGCTGACCAGAAGACCACCTGGTGGTTCGCCGGGGCCAGCCCCTCGGCGACGGTCAGGGCCACGACTGGCACGCCCAGCACCACCGCGACCCACGTCAGGGCCGGCGTCGCCCTGACGGCATAGACCGCGATCGAGAGCACCAGCACGCCGAACACCCCGATGAGCGTGCGCCCGAGCGGCGTGTCCCCCGCAAAGGGGTACGCCAGCACCTCGAGCAGCTGCGCCGCGAGGAGCACCCCACTGGGGTGCCCCTTGACGGCGTTGAACCATTCACGCATGGCGACACCCTAAGGGTGTGCGCCGAGTCCCAAGGGTCTCCGAGTCCCCAGGGTGGGCGCCGAGTCGTCAGGTGGCGTGCTTCAGTTCGTGACGACCCTCACGCGCAGCGTCCGGGCGGCCACCACGGCCGCGAGGCAGGCAGTGACCGCCATGACCAGCGCCATCGGGACGGCTGAGCCCGAACCCATCGCGCCGATGAGGGGGGCGGACACACCACCGATGACGAACTGCGACGCGCCGAGCAGGGCAGCAGCGGTCCCCGCGGCCTCACCGTGCCGGGTCAGGGCCAGTGCGGGGGTGTTCGGCAGGGTGAGACCGCACGCGAACAAGAGGAACCAGAGCGGCACGAGGACCGTGGTCAGCCCACCGACACCCGTGATCGCCGACGCCAGGAGCACCAGTGCGGCGACCGCACCGATCGAGACGCCCGCCCGGACCAGCTGGCGCGGCTGGAACCGCTTGAGCAGGAAGGGGTTCGCCTGCGACCCGGTGAGGAAGCCCAGCGAGTTGAGGCCGAAGGCCAGCCCGAACTGGGTCACGCTCAGGCCGTAGATGTCCTGCAGCACGAACGAGGAGCCGCCGATGTAGGAGAACAGCGTCGCGAACATCAGGCCGCTGATGAGGACGAGCCCGACGAAGGTGCGGTCGCGCAGGAGCATGCCGTAGGTGTTGAGCACCGGGCGGAGGGCCAGCGGCCTGCGTCGCTCCGCAGGAAGCGTCTCGCGCAGGGCGAGACTGGCCAGTGTCACCAGGAGCACACCCGCCACGGCGAGGATGACGAACACCCCGCGCCACGAGGTGAGCCGGAGGATGAAGCCGCCCAAGGTCGGGGCGAGCACCGGCGCGAGACCCATGACGAGCATCAGGCGGGACAGCATCGTCGCGGCAGCCGACCCCGCGAAGAGGTCGCGCACCATCGCCATGGCAACCACGGACACGGCCGCGTTGCCCAGCCCCTGGATCGCCCGGCCGACGGTGAGCAGCTCGATGGTCGGGGCGAACGCACAGAACACCGAGGCCGCGATGTGCAGCGCCAGCCCGGCGATGAGTGGTCGGCGGCGTCCGATGGCGTCCGCAAGCGGCCCGACGAGGAGCTGCCCGAGCCCCATGCCCAGCAGGATGCCGGTCAGCGTGCCCTGCACGGCCGACTCCGACGCCGCGAGGTCGCGGGTGATCGACGGCAGCGCCGGCAGGTAGGTGTCGATGGTCAGCGGACCGATCGCGATCAACGCGCCGAGCACGAGGACGAAGCGGAGGTACGAACGGCCCGTCGGGGCCGGCTGGACACCGGTGCTGGGATGCGGTGACGGCGTGCGCGTGGAGGTCGCGGTCGAAGTCGGGGCTGTCGGAGTCGGGGCGGTGGCGTCAGTCAGGGTCTCGGGAGCGGCAGTCACCTCTGCGCAACGACGAAGGGCACAGGTCTATTTCATCCCGCGCCCTTCATCTCTGGGCTGGTCAGTCCCTGCCGGTGAGCTCCCAGGCGTCGAGGGACTCCTCGACTTCCTCGCGACCGGCGAGCCCTCTCGCCACCGGGTCGTTGTCGTAGCGTGAGTCGGGCGCGTAACCGGGCGTGTAGCCGGAACCCGCAAGGGCGACCTCGTCCGTCCGCTCGACACCCGTGTCGTCAGGATCCGCCGCCTGTCCGTCGAACACCGGCTCCATCTCGGGCACCTCGTCCCCACGCATGAGCGCCAAGGTCATGGGCAGGTCGTCGAGCTTGATCAGCACGTCGCGCGCCTTGGAACCCTCGGACGGACCCACCACCCCGCGGGACTCGAGCAGGTCCATGAGCCGACCTGCCTTGGCGAACCCGACGCGCAGCTTGCGCTGGAGCATCGACGTCGAGCCGAACTGGGTCGTCACGACGAGCTCGGTGGCCTGGAGCAGCAGCTCGAGGTCGTCGCCGATGTCGTCGTCCACCTGCTTCTTGGCCGCCACCACCGTGACGTCGTCGCGGTAGCTGGGCTTGAGCTGGCCGGTCACGTGCTTGACGACCTGCTGGATCTCGGACTCGGTGACCCACGCACCCTGGACGCGCATCGTCTTGGAGGAGCCCATCGGCAGGAACAGCGCATCGCCCTGACCGATCAGCTTCTCGGCACCGGGCTGGTCGAGCACGACCCGGCTGTCTGCCAGCGACGAGGTCGCGAACGCCATCCGCGACGGCACGTTGGCCTTGATGAGGCCGGTGACGACGTCGACGGACGGGCGCTGGGTCGCCAGCACTAGGTGGATGCCCGCGGCCCGTGCCAGCTGCGTGATCCGGACTATCGACTCCTCGACGTCCCGGGGCGCGACCATCATCAGGTCGGCGAGCTCGTCGACGATGACCAGCAGGTACGGGTACGGGTGGATGACCCGCTCCGAGCCCGCCAGCGGCTTGACCTTGCCCGCCTTGACCGCCTTGTTGAAGTCGTCGATGTGCTTGAAACCGAACTGCGCGAGGTCGTCGTAGCGCGTGTCCATCTCACGCACCACCCAGGCAAGCGCCTCGGCGGCCTTCTTGGGGTTCGTGATGATCGGCGTGATGAGGTGCGGGATCCCCTCGTATGCCGTGAGCTCCACCCGCTTGGGGTCGACCAGGACCATGCGCACCTCGTCGGGCGTGGCCCGCATGAGGATCGAGGTGATCATCGAGTTGACGAAGCTGGACTTGCCCGCGCCGGTGGCGCCCGCGACGAGCAGGTGCGGCATCTTGGCGAGGTTGGCGATGACGTAGCCGCCCTCGACGTCCTTGCCGACGCCCATCACCATCGGGTGCTCGTTGCCCCGCGCTGCCTGGCTGCGGAGCACGTCGCCGAGGCTGACCTTCTCGCGGTCGGCGTTGGGGATCTCGATGCCGATCGCGGACTTGCCCGGGATCGGCGACAGGATGCGGACGTCGGCCGAGGCCACGGCATACGCGATGTTCTTGGAGAGCGCGGTGACGCGCTCGACCTTGGTGCCACGGCCGAGCTCGACCTCGTAGCGGGTGACCGTCGGTCCACGGCTGAAGCCGGTGACCTGGGCATCGATGTCGAACTGCTCGAGCACCTGGCTCAGCGACTCGACCACGCGGTCGTTCGCGGCACTGCGGGTCTTGTGCGGGGAACCCGGCTCAAGGATGGCGTTGTCGGGCAACGTGTAGGTGATGTCGCCGGCGAGCGCGAGCTGCTCGACTCGCTGTGGCAGCGGGGTCGTCGGGGGCGCCTCAAGGGCGGCCTTGACCTCGATGGCCGGGCCCTTGGCGGGCGAGGTGGTTTCGGCAGTCGCCGAAGGGGCCAGAACGCCGGGCGAGGTGGGGCGCTTCTCGCCGGGGCGGAACCGCCGACCGTCGGGTGCCACGAGAGCGGCCTGCTCGAACGCCTCGTCCCCCTCGAGCGGACCCTCCGGGTCGATCACGCGGCGACGACGCCTGGGCTTGTCCTCGACCGCGTCGGCGAGCGGGTCCTTCCCGGCGTCGACCGTCCCACGGTGGAGGAGGTGGTCGCGCAGCTCGGCGAGGCGGGTGGGGACCATGTGCACGGGCGTCGCGGTCATCACCAGGAGGCCGAAGAAGCCCAGCATCAACAGGATCGGCACGGTGCCGTAGACCGACACCGCGGCCTCGAGCGGGCTGGATGCCAGGAACCCGATGATGCCGCCACCGTCACGCATCCCGTCGGCGCCCTGGGGTGGGGTGGGGATGTCGGCGGCGACGTGGGCCAACCCCGAGGCGGCGAAGGCGAGGGCGCCCAGGCCGACACCGAGGCGGGAGTTGGCCGAGTCCTCTTGCGGCGCGCGCAGGAAGCGGATGCCCAGGAAGAGCAGGGCGAGCGGCACGGCATAGGCGACGCGTCCGAAGGTGCCTGCGACGACGGCGTGCACGACGTCGCCGAGGGCGCCCTCGAAGGCCCACCACTCCCGGGCGGCGACGAGGATCGACACTCCGATGAGGAAGAAGCCGAGCCCGTCACGTCGGTGCTCGGGCTCGAGCTCACGGGCGCTGGTGCCGACCCGGCGCACCGCGCCGCCGGCCACGTGTGCCATGCCCATCCAGGTGCCGCGGACCGCGCGCAGGGGCAGCGGCAGTCCGCCACCGCTGGCCTTGCCACGCGCGGGGGACTTGCGGGGTGTGCTGCTCTTGCGGTTGGCGGGGCGTGTTGCGGTGCCCCGGCTCCCCGACGAGCGCGACCCTGCATTTGATCGTGCTGGTGTGGACGGACGTGTCGCCATGCTCCGCAGGCTACGCGAAGGTCACACGGGACACACGCGTCACACGCGTTCCACCCGCAGGCAATGTGTCCGGATCGCCCTGGCCCGAACGGCCGAGTTGCCCTCCCCGATCGGGTACGAAGGGCAGGTAGCCCTTACCAGGGCGCACGCCCGGTGGGACGCTGGGCCTTGCGTCTGGCGGGGCCTGTGCCGACGACCAGCAGTGGTCGTCGGCACAGGCGCGCACAGGGGGAAGGGTCGCGTGGGGACGGCGATGCCGACCCGCCCCGCCAGATCGCTCGGCCCTGCCTCCGGCCACCTGGCGGTCACGGACTTCCGCCATCTCAGATCGCGGGAACCCACGCCCACGTGCTGGATCCCGCTTGACCCGTGCCGCTACCCTCGACGACAGGTCATGAGTGTCAGCGCACAGCCCCGGCTTGCTGACCAGCAACCCTCCTCCGCGGTGGGGTGCTCCGGGTGACGACCGGGCCGACTGCACCCGCAGCCGGCAAGCGCGGACTCGGGAGCTCTCGGGTCCCACCCGGACCAGGAGCTCTACCCATGTCGATCGCGAGCACCCCGCCACCAGCCTTCCGTCGCAGCGCCCCCCTCGCGCACGCCCGCACCCAGAGCCACCTCCGCCCTGTTCCCGATGCCCGGTCACTGGGCGAGGTCGGCCCGCTGCCCGCGGTCGTGTCGGAGTCGCTGCTCGTGCCGACGCTGGACGGGGCCGTGGACTACGCCAACTTCGACCACGCGGCGTCCACGCCGGCGCTGGTCAGCGTCAAGAAGGCCGTCGACACGGCGGTGCGCACCTACTCCTCGGTCCACCGCGGCAATGGCTGGGCCTCCCGGGTGACCTCGTCCTGGTACGAGCAGGCGCGGGCCGAGGTGCGGTCGTTCGTCGGGGCACGCGAGGGCGACGAGGTCGTCTTCACCCGCAACAGCACCGACTCGTTCAATCTCCTGGCGCGATGTCTGCCGCGCCACACGCAGGTCTTCGTCTTCGAGTCCGAGCACCACGCCGCGCTTCTGCCGTGGCCCCACCAGCGCACCCACCGGCTTCCGGTCCCCGGCAGCATCAGCGACGCGAGGGCGCTCCTGCGGACTGCGCTTCGCGACCACCCCGGCCGCCACCGGTTGGTCGTGCTCGCCGGCGCCTCCAACGTCACGGGAGAGATCTGGCCGGTCCGCGAGCTGGCGGCGATCGCCCGCCAGGCGGGCGCGAGGGTGGTCCTCGACGCCGCGCAGTACGCCCCCCACCGCCGCGTGGACCTGGACGACCTCGGTGTCGACTACGCCGTGCTGTCCGGCCACAAGCTGTACGCACCGTTCGGCACGGGAGTCCTGGCAGGCCGGGCGGACTGGCTGGACGCTGCGGCGCCCTACCTCGCCGGCGGCGGCGCCACCAAGTCCGTGACCGAGCGCGCAGTCGTGTGGCAGAAGGGGGCCGCACGCCACGAGGGCGGCAGTCCCAACGTCATCGGCGCGATCGCCCTCGCTGCCGCGTGCCATGCCCTGCGGGCGCACGCGGACGCGGTGGAGGAGCACGAGCGCACGCTGGGCCAGCGTCTGCTCGACGGTCTGGCCGCCATCGACGGCGTGCAGACCTACTCCCTCTTCAGCCCGGACCACGAGCGCGTTGCCGTGGCGACCTTCACCATCGACGGGGTCGACTCGTCACTGGTGTCCGCGGCCCTGTCGGCCGAGCACGGCATCGGGGTCCGGGACGGCAAGTTCTGTGCGCACCTGTGCGTCGACGCCCTGCTCGACGACCCCCACGCCGTCGGGTCCACGACCGCCGTCCGCGCCAGTGTCGGGCTGGCCACGACCGCTGAGCACGTCGAGCGGTTGCTGTCAGCCGTGGCCGAGCTCGCCGAGCACGGACCCCGCGCCGACTACGTCAACGGACCGCAGGGGTGGTTGCCGGTCGGCGACCCGCGCGCGCTCGACCTCGCGCGCCCCTGGTAGCCGCCCCCGCGGCATACCCGAGCCCCACCTGCCGCACCTTTATCGGGTGACCCGATAAAGGTGCGCTTCACCCGGAAACGGTTCTCGGGTGAAGCGCGCCCTTCTCGGGTGGAGCAGGCGCAGGCTAGGCTTGGATGACGACCGGGATGATCATCGGGCGGCGACGGATCTTGCCGCCGACCCAGCCACCGATCGCGCGACGCATGACCTGCTCGAGCTGGTGGGAGTCGGTGACGCCGTTGCCGGTGGCCTCGGCGAGCGCCTGTTCGATCTTGGGCCGCACCTGGCTGAAGATCTCGTCGTCCTCGGCGAAACCCCGGGCCTGGATCTCCGGTCCCGCGGCGATCTTGCCCGTGGCGGAGTCGATCACGACGATGACCGAGATGAACCCCTCGTCACGCAGGATCCGGCGGTCCTTGAGCAGCGCCTCGTCGAACTCACCCACCGAGGACCCGTCGACGTAGACGTAGCCGCACGGGACCGCCCCGACGATGCGCGCGACGCCGTCGACGAGGTCGACGACCACGCCGTCCTCGGCCAGCACGACCTGTTCGCGCGGCACACCGGTCTGGACCGCGAGCTCGGCGTTGGCGACGAGGTGTCGCCACTCGCCGTGCACCGGCATCACGTTGCGGGGCTTGACGATGTTGTAGCAGTAGAGCAGCTCACCGGCGCTGGCGTGGCCGGAGACGTGCACCTTGGCGTTGCCCTTGTGCACGACGTTGACACCGAGCCGCATGAGGCCGTTGATGATGCGGTAGACGGCGTTCTCGTTGCCGGGGATGAGCGACGAGGCCATCAGGACCGTGTCGCCCTCTCCCACGTCGATGCGGTGGTCACGGTTGGCCATCCGCGACAGGGCCGCCATCGGCTCGCCCTGCGACCCCGTGCAGATCAGGACGACCTTGTCGTCGGGGAACTTGTCGAGCTTCTTGACGTCGACGAGCACGCCGTCGGGCACGTGGAGGTACCCCAGCTCGGCGGCGATCCCCATGTTGCGCACCATCGACCGGCCCACCATGGCGACCTTGCGGCCGGCCGTCTCGGCGGCGTTGAGCACCTGCTGGACGCGGTGCACGTGCGAGGAGAAGCAGGCCACGATGATCCGGCGCTCCGCGTCGCGGAAGACCTTGTCGATGGCCGGCGCGATGTCCTTCTCCGGCGTCGTGAAGCCGGGCACCTCGGCGTTGGTCGAGTCCGTCATGAACAGGTCGACGCCCTCCTCCCCCAGCCGCGCGAACGCGCGCAGGTCGGTGAGCCGGTTGTCGAGCGGCAGCTGGTCCATCTTGAAGTCACCGGTGTGCAGGATCGTTCCGCCGGGTGTCCGGACGAACACCGCGAGGGCGTCCGGGATCGAGTGGTTGACCGCCACGAACTCGCAGTCGAAGACGCCCAGCTTCTCGCGCATCCCCTCTCTGACCCCGAGGGTGTACGGCGTGATCCGGTGTTCCTTGAGCTTGGCCTCGATGAGCGCCAGTGTCAGCATCGACCCCACGATCGGGATGTCGCGCTTCAGCTTGAGCAGGTAGGGCACCGCGCCGATGTGGTCCTCGTGGCCATGGGTCAGCACGATCGCCTGGATGTCGTCGAGCCGGTCCTCGAGGTACTCGAAGTCGGGGAGGATCAGGTCGACGCCGGGGTGGTGGTCCTCAGGGAACAACACGCCGCAGTCGATGACGAGCAGCTGGCCGTCGTGCTCGATGACCGCCATGTTGCGGCCGACCTCGCCGAGACCGCCGAGCGCGATGATGCGCACGCCGTTCTTCGCGAGCGGCCGGGGCAGGTTCAGCTCGGGGTGGGGATGACTCACAGCAGGCCAGACTCCTTGAGACCGGCGCGCAGGATGTCCAGGTGCTCCGGTGGTGACTCGACGAGCGGCAAGCGCACCGTCGCGTGGTCGATGACGCCGAGCTCGACGAGCGCGGCCTTGGCCATGATCGCACCCTGGGAGGTGCTCATGATGGCGTCGACGGCGGGGACCAGCCGTCGGTGGATGTCTCGGGCGCCGTCGAGGTCGCCGCCGTCGACGGCTGCGACCATCGCGGCATAGTCCTTGCCGGCGACGTGGCCGACGACGCTGACCACCCCGATGGCACCGAGGGCGAGCCAGGGCAGGTTCGCGGCGTCGTCGCCGGAGAAGTAGAGCAGGTCGGTCGCGGCCATGACCTTGGTCGAGGCCCACCCGTCGCCCTTGGCGTCCTTGACCGCGACGACCCGGTCGTGGGCGGCGAGCTCGAGGAGCGTGGCGGTGTCGAACGGGATGCCGGTGCGGCCCGGGATGTCGTAGAGCATGACCGGCAGGTCGGTCACGTCGGCCACCGCGTGGCAGTGCGCGACGAGCCCGCGCTGGGTCGGCTTGTTGTAGTAGGGCGAGACGAGCAGGAGCCCGGTGGCGCCGGCCTCCGCCGCACGACCGGCCATCTCGACGCTGTGTGCGGTGGCGTTGGAGCCGACCCCGGCGACGACCGCCGCGCGACCGTCGACGGCCTCGGCGACGAGGCGCACCATCTCGATGGACTCGTCGTCGCTCAGGGTGGCGGACTCACCGGTGGTGCCGTTGACGACGATGCCGTCGTGGCCGCTGTCGAGCAGGTGGGCGACCAGTCGGCGGGCGCCCTCGAGGTCGAGGCTTCCGTCGGGCTTCATCGGGCTGACCATGGCGGTCAGGACGCGGCCGAACGGGGACGAGGTGCTCATGCCTGCAGGCTATCGCCCCGCAGAGCACGCCCCGCGCGGCGGACACCGACCGGGACGCAATTTGGCGGGAAGGTGACGCCGAGCTGGCGGCATCGACGCGGCGACCGAGGTATGCCGCGGCGCCGGCCACGCGGCATACGCTGCGGTTTTGGTCTGCTTCGGTGCCCTGTCGCCGCCCGGCGTTACGCTGCGTCCGTGCAGCAGTATCTCGACCTCCTCGACCACGTCATGACGACCGGGACGGACAAGTCCGACCGCACCGGCACCGGCACCCGCTCCGTGTTCGGCTACCAGATGCGGTTCGACCTGTCCGAGGGCTTCCCGGTGCTCACGACCAAGAAGCTCCACCTCAAGTCGATCATCGGCGAGCTGCTCTGGTTCCTGCGCGGCGACTCCAACGTGCGGTGGCTCCAGGAACGCGGCATCACCATCTGGGACGAGTGGGCGGACGAGAACGGCGACCTGGGGCCGGTCTACGGCTACCAGTGGCGGTCCTGGCCGACCCCAGACGGCGGCCACGTCGACCAGATCGCCAAGGTCATCGAGTCGATCCGCACCAACCCTGACAGCCGTCGGCACATCGTGTCGGCCTGGAACGTCGCGGACGTCGACTCGATGGCGCTCCCGCCGTGCCACACGATGTTCCAGTTCTACGTGTCCCCCGCGGTGGACGGGCACCGGCCCAAGCTCTCCTGCCAGCTCTACCAGCGTTCGGCCGACATCTTCCTCGGCGTCCCGTTCAACATCGCCTCCTACGCGCTGCTCACCATGATGGTGGCGCAGGTCTGCGACCTCGAGCCCGGTGACTTCGTGCACACCCTCGGCGACGCCCACCTGTACTCCAACCACGTCGAACAGGCCACCCTCCAGCTGACCCGAGAGCCCCTCCCCCTGCCGCAGATGAAGATCGCGTCCGGCAAGGAGATCGACCAGTTCGACCTCGGCGACTTCGAGCTGGTCGGCTACCAGGCGCACCCCTCGATCAAGGCGCCCATCGCGGTCTGAGTCAGGCCGCGGACCGTGCGGGCCCGGCGGTGACCTCCGCGTGGTCGCTACCCTGTGCCCATGACCAACGTGACGCTCATTGCCGCGGTCGGCCGCAACGGCGTCATCGGGGCCGACAACGACATGCCGTGGCACCTGCCCGAGGACTTCGCCTACTTCAAGCGGACGACCATGGGCCATCCGATGGTCATGGGACGCAAGACCTTCGACTCGATCGGCCGGGTGCTGCCGGGTCGCCGGACCATCGTCGTGACCCGCCAGCCCGACTGGAGCCACCCCGACGTGGAGACGGCCCACTCGCTCAGCGAGGCGTTGTCGCTGGCCGGTCCCGCGGCCGAGGTGTTCGTCTGCGGCGGTGGGCAGGTCTACACCGAGGCGATGCCGTGGGCGCACCGGTTGCTGATCACCGAGGTGGACCAGTCGCCCCAGGGTGATGTGCGCTTTCCCGACATCGACGCGAGCCACTGGCACGAGGTCCGGCGCGAGCGGCGCGACGGCTTCAGCTGGGTGACGTACGAGCGCGCCTGACGAGGTTCGAAACACCGATGGCAGGATGCAGGCCATGGCTCACCAGCACGACCACGTCGGTCACACCTCCTCCCCCGGACCACTCGCCGACGCCAGCGTCAGGGTGGCGCGCGAGACCGACACCCCCGCCGTCGGGCTCGTCCAGGCCACCGTGTGGCGCGAGGCGTATGCCGCGGTGCTGCCGGCGGAGGTGCTGGAGACCTTCGAGCCACAAGCCTTCGCGGCCGTCTGGCGCCAGTCCCTTGCCGCGCCTCCCCCAGGGGTCTACCGGCTGCTCGCGGCCTGTGCGGGCGACCAGGTCGTGGGGTTCGCGGCCATCGGCCCGAGCCAGGACCCCGATGCGTCCCCGGGCACCGGTGAGCTGTCTGCGCTCGCGGTCCACCCGCAGGCGCGTCGGGTCGGCCACGGGTCACGGCTGCTGAACGCGGCCGTCGACACCCTGCGCGGCGCCGGCGCCGACCGGTTGCACACCTGGGTGCTGGCCGGCGACGAAGCCACTCGGGCGTTCCTCCTCGATGCAGGGCTGAACCCGGACGGCGCGTTCCGCGACCGGGTGGTCTCTCCCGACGGTGGGACCGCGCGCGAGGTCCGCCTGGTCGCCGACATCACGCCGGAACCTCCGGGCCCGTGAGCTCGACCCTGACCCCGGAGCGACGTTCCCAGGTCGTGCGCCAAGCCCTGTCGGTAGCGGTGGCAACAGGAACCTACGGCGTCAGCTTCGGCGCCCTGTCGGTGGCTGCGGGTCTGTCGATCCTCCAGACGCAGGTGCTGTCGCTGCTGCTGTTCTCGGGGGGTTCGCAGTTCGCGTTCGTGGGGGTCATGGCCGCCGGGGCGGCCGGGGGGCCCGCCGCCATCGCCACCTCCACGCTCCTCGGCGTCCGCAACGGCCTGTACGGGCTGCAGGTCGCGCGGATGCTGGACGTCCGGGGACTCCGGAAGGTCTTCGCAGCCCAGTTGACGATCGACGAGTCGACAGCGGTCAGTGTCGCGCAGCCCGAGACGGTCGCCGCGCGACTCGGCTTCTGGGTGACGGGCGCAGGGGTCTTCGTGCTCTGGAACGCGACGACGCTGGTCGGCTCGCTCGTGGGCGATGCCATGGGCGACCCCCGCCGCTATGGACTCGACGCCGCCGCGGCCGCAGCCTTCTGCGCCCTGCTGTGGCCGCGGCTGAAGTCGAGGGATGCCGTCGCCATCGCAGTGCTGGCCGCACTGATCGCCGTGCTCGTCGCGCCGCATGCTCCCGCCGGTGTCCCCGTCCTGGTCGCCGCCTGCACCGCACTCCTGGCGGGCGTGTGGCGACGCGCCCACCACGACCCACCGCCGCCGCACCAGTGGCCCGACGAGGTGTCGCCGCGGACTGGCAACTCCGGGCCGGGGACCGCCAGGCCGGGGGGCGCGAGGCCGGGGGCCGCGAGGCCGGGGGGCACGCCATGAGCACGTGGACCGCGCTGCTCATCGCGTGCGGGCTGGCCTTCCTGCTCAAGTACCTCGGCTACGTCGTGCCGACGTCGTGGCTCGAGGGCGAACGCACGACACGGATCACCTCGGCGTTGCCCATCGCCTTGTTGGCCGCCCTCGTCGGCGTGCAGACGTTGACCTCGAGCTCGGGCGCGATCACCCTCGACTCCCGCGCTGCCGCCGTCGGTGTCGCCATGCTGGCGCTGCTGCTGCGGGCGCCCTTCATCGTCGTGGTGGTGCTGGCCGCCGCGGTCGCGGCTGGGCTGAGGCTGCTCGGTCTGCCCTGACCGCAGCGGTCAGGGCCACTCCCGCGCATCCTCGAGGAACCGGTCGCCGGTCTGGATCCCGACCACACAGAAGATCACCCCACCCGGATCGGCCATGATCACGTAGCGTTCCCGGTCGTCCACGGTGGTCGCGCCCAACGCCGTCAGTCGCGCGACCTCGGCGCGGACGTTGTCCGTCTCGATGTCCAGGTGGACGCGCGGCGGTCCGTCCTCCAATCGCTGGACCTCGAGGTTCAGCGACCCGATCTCGCCGACGCTGGCATAGGGACCGTCCTCGACCGGACGCACACCCTGGGCACCGGCCCAGAAGGCGAGGCCCGCGTCGTAGTGCTCGCCCGGGTGGTCGATGAGGACGATGCCGATGCGCGAACGGTGCATGCCACCACGGTATGCCGGGTGCGTCAGGGACGCGAGGTCCGCCAGGCCCTGACGGCGGCGCGGTAGTGCGCCTGCTCGCCCTTGCGATCCCGGGCGACCCGGCAGGCCTCGGCCTGGTGGAGCTCGTCAGCCCACGCGCCGTGCGCGCCGGACTCCCGGGCTTGGGTCATCATCCGCGATCCGTCGCGGGCGAGCCTGACCAGCGGCACCATCGCCAGCAGGGCGACCACGGGGATGAGGATCACCGCGACGCCGAACAGCACAGCGACCGGACGCCCGTCCCGGACCAGCTCGACCCCTCGCCAGCCGATCGTCGCGGAGTAGAAGCCCAGCACCACGAGCAGGACGACAGCGGTGACCTTCTCGCGCACTCAGGCGTCCAGGCCGAGGTAGTGCTCCAGCCCGACGGTCAGCCCGGGGTGGGCGCCGACCTCCCGCACCCCCGCGAGGACACCGGGCATGAAGGAGGTCCGGTCGAACGAGTCGTGGCGCAGGGTCAGCAGCTCGCCCTCAGCACCGAGCAGCACCTCCTGGTGGGCGACCAGCCCGCGCAGTCGGATCGAGTGCACCGGTATGCCGTCGACCCGCCCTCCGCGTGCCCCGTCGGGGTCCTGGGTGGTGGCGTCCGGGACTGCACCGAGGCCGGCGTCGGCGCGGGCCGCGGCGATGAGGCCGGCCGTGCGGGCTGCGGTGCCCGACGGCGCATCGACCTTGTCGGGGTGGTGCAGCTCGATGACCTCGACCGACTCGTAGAAACGCGCGGCCTGCTGGGCGAAGCGCATCATCAAGATGGCGCCGATCGCGAAGTTCGGGGCGATGAGCACGCCCACTGACGGGTGCTGGGCGAGCTGGTCGCGCACCGTCGCGAGGCGCCCCTCGTCCCATCCCGTCGTGCCCACGACGACGTGCACGCCGCGGTCGACGCAGTGCGCCACGTTCGCCGGGGAAGCGGACGGGACCGAGAACTCCACGACGACACCGGCACCGCCGAGGTCGCCGAGGTCGTCGCCCTGGTCGAACCGCCCCACCAGCTCCAGGTCGGGCGCGTCGGTGACCGCCCGGCACACCTGGCCGCCCATGCGTCCTGCCGCACCGATCACGGCCACCTTGATCGTGTCACTCACGGTGGTCAGCGTAACCACCCGTCCACGACGACGGGCCCGGTCCCCCACTCGGGAGACCGGACCCGTCGCTCGCGGCGCTGGTTCGACTACTTCACGAAGGCCGTGAGGCCGAGGACCACCGGGTCGTGGTCGGACGACCGGTACGGGCCCGGGTCGTGGAAGTCGGTCGAGTGGTAGTTGTACCGGCTGTACTCCATGGCCACCGACTCACCGGAGTTGATGTTCCAGTGGTCGGCCCCGGTCGACATCCGCAGCGCGAAGTCGTTGACGAGGATGTGGTCCAGCGAACCGGAGAGCCCGCTGAAGGAGTACGAGTAGCTGTTCGGGTCGAAGCGGCTGCCCACGTCGGTGTAGCCGGCCTTGTAGAGGACGTCCAGCGGGTCCTCCATGGTGTAGGAGTTGTAGTCACCCGCCATGACGATCCCCTTGGCGCCGTACTCGGCCGCGACGCCGGGCACCCAGTCGCGCAGGGCCTGCGCCTGCAGGATGCGGCTGGTGACCGACGCACCCTGGCCGTCACCGCTGTCAGCGTCACCCGGGAACGGACCAGCCGAACCCTTGGACTTGAAGTGGTTGACGACGAAGAGGAACTTGTCGCCCTTGCCGGTCTTCTTCCTGAACGTCTGGGCGATCGGCTCACGGGCATTGCCGAAGGCCTGGCCGTCCTGGCTCTGGTCGCCCAGGGCGCGCGACCGGTCGACGCGCATGACGTTGGCCGCCTTGTAGATGATGGCGCTGGTGATGAAGTCCTGCTCGTCCGGTGAGGGCAGGTCGGTCGAGGACGGGACGAAGGCCCAGGTGCCCGCTCCCGCCTTCTCGTTCAGCGCGGCGACCAGCGCTGCCAGGGCAGCGTCACGGTCGTGACCGAAACGTGCGGAGTTCTCGATCTCCATCAGCCCGACGACGTCGGCGTCGAGGGCGGTGATCGCCGACACCTCCTTCTCGGTCTGGCGCGCGAGGTCAGCCGCATCCCAGGCACCACGGCGGGTGCAGGGGCTGCCGTCGACGCCGCGGACCGTGTCGCCGTTGTCGTCGCGGTCGTAGAACGCCACGCAGGTCGGGTCGGCGTCACCGAGATCGGTGAAGTAGTTGAGGACGTTGAACGACGCGACCTTGAGGTCGGGTGTGCCGAGCTGGTTGATGTCGGCAGTGTCGGGCGCAGCCGTTCGGGTGTTCTCGAACGCCACCGGCGACGTCGCGTTGTCGGGCCCGACCACCTGGGCCGTCGGCTGGAAGCGCCACAGGTTGAACCGGTAGTCCACGACGACAGGAGCGCTGAAGGTGGCCGCCTCGCCGACCCTGACCGGCTTGGTGTTCGAGACGTACGCAGGCGTCAGGTCGCCGTTGAGCAGGCACGGGATCGGGCGGCCGGCGCACGTCGCCGGGCTGAAGCTGCTCGCCGTGAAGTTGCTGGAGGCACCGTCGTCGAGGGTGACCGCACGCCTGGCGTTGTCGGCCACCACGGCGGCGGCCTCGGGGCTGCCGGGGGCGCCCACCTCGGTGTTCTGCAGCAGCGGGTGGTCACCCACGGCCAGGCCGACCTCGCCGAACTGGTTGGTGCCGAAGGTGTTGGTGACGGTGTAGTCGCCGAGGGGCTGGAAGAGCATTCCCTCGATCGACTCACGCCCTGCATCGGTGGTCGGCCACGGCACGGTCAGCGCCTGGACAGGGCTGAACTCATCGCCGGCGTCGCTGATGTTCGAGGCCGACGCGGTGATCTCGGTCAGGGTCCCCGGGTCGGAGGACGAGCTGCGGAACTCGCTGACGGCACCGGTCACCTGGATGTAGTTGCCGACCTCGACGTCGGGGTCGAGGGGGCTGCCGGAGCCACCCGTCTGGAAGACGAAGAGGCCGTCCGAGGCGCCCGAGGAGCTCGGCTCGGGACCGGTCCCCTGGGTCTGGAGGTAGAAGCCGTGGAACCCACCCGTGGGGTAGGCCGCCGTGACGACGCCCTTGGTGGTCACCGTCTGCCCAGACAGCTGGGTGCTCGGACCCGTGCCCTGGATCTCGGCGATCGTCTTCTCGGCCGGGGCGGGCGGGGTGGTGCAGGTGGTGCCGCAGGCCGTCGGGCTCGGCGCCCCGGCCACGAAGTCGGCAGCATTGTCGGCGGTGTTCTGCGGACCGGCCTTGCGGCTCACCGACACCGTGTTGCTGGGCGCGGCCGTCGGTCCGGTGCCCGCGTAGTCGTTCGCCGTGCCGAAGCCGACGAAGTCGACGACCGAGGGCTGGGCCGAGCACGGGTTGGTGCCGGACTTGGCGGTGCAGGGGTTGGCCGTCCCGCCGAGCGCTGTGACGTTGTTGACCAGCGCCACCTTGCCTGCGCCGCCGGCCATGGCGATGGTTCCCGAAGCGTCGAAGGGGACCTCGGTGGAGCCGCCGGTCCCAGCAGCCTCCCGGACGACGTAGCTGCCGCCCGCCGGCAGGAACCCGGCGAGCCCGGTGACCTGCCACGAGACCCCGGTCGAGCCGGCGTACTGCACCGACCAGCCGTTGAGGTTGACCGTGGACGCGCTGGTGTTGACCAGCTCGATGAAGTCGTTCCGGTACGTCGCGCCGGTGTTGCCGCCGCCTCCGTAGACCTCGTTGATCACTACCGGCGCACCGACCGAGGGCGCTGCCAGCGCACTCATCGGGGCGACGGCAACAACTCCAGCGGTGAGGGCTATGGCGCCCACCGCTCCCAACACGTGCTTGCGGGGTACGCGCACAGCAGTCCTCCACGAACTCAGGATTGACAGCCCTGGGACGGTGGTCCGGGCCGATGGAGCATCACACCACGCCGACGGCGAATGCGAAACGGCTGGGACAGGTCCGGAAGGTAAAGGTCAGGTCAGGGTTTCGCGCCCAGCTCGTCCAGCGGGACCCCAGGGTCTGCCAGCCGGTCAGGCGCGACGACGGCCTTCGACCGGATCAGGCCCTTCACCGCATCACCGACGTCCCACACGTTGACGTTCATCCCGGCGGTCACCCGCCCGTCGCGCAGCCAGAAGGCCACGAACTCCCGCGCCGACAGGTCGCCGCGCACGACGACCTCGTCGTCCGGGCTCCCGAGACCGTGGTACTCCATCCCGAGGTCGTACTGGTCGGTGTAGAAGTAGGGCAGCTCCGCCTCCGGCCCCTCCTGGTCGAGCATGGCCGCTGCCACCAGCGAGGGCTGGTTGAGGGCGTTGGCCCAGTGCTCGACGCGAATCCGCTGCCCGAGGAACGGGTGCTCGACGTTCGCGACGTCACCCACCGCGAAGATGTCCGCGTCGCTCGTGCGCCCCACCGCGTCCGCCGTCACGCCGTTGTCGACGTCCAGGTCCGCAGCCTGCGCGAGCGCGACGTTGGGCGTTGCCCCGATCCCCACGACGACGGCGTCCGCCGGCACGACCGAACCGTCCGCGAGCCGCACCCCCGTCACGGCAGACTCGCCCTCCACGGCCTCGACGGTGACCCCGGTACGCAGGTCCACCCCGTGCGCTCGGTGCAGGTCCGCGAACACCTCGGCGATCGTCGGGCCGAGCACCCGCACCAGGGGCAGGTCGAGCGCCTCCAGCACCGTGACGTCGGCACCGGCCTCGCGCGCCGCAGCCGCCACCTCCAGTCCGATCCAGCCGCCACCGATGAACACGATCCGCCGTCCCGGCACGAGCACCGCACGGATCGCCTGGCTGTCCTCGATGGTGCGCAGCGAGTACACCCCGTCGAGGTCGGCACCGGGGATGGTGAGCCGTCGCGGAGCGCACCCGGTCGCCAGCACCACGCGGTCGTATGCCGTGCGCTCACCTGTGTCGGCCACCACCTCGTGGTCGTCGCGGTCGATGCTGGCCACCGTGGTGCCGGTGCGCACGTCGATGTCGTGACCGGCATACCAGTCCTCGTCGTGGACGAACACGTCCTCGAGCTTCTCCCCCGTCTTGAGGTAGTCCTTCGACAGCGGCGGTCGCTCATAGGGCAGGTGCGGCTCGCCCGCGAAGAGCACCACCCGCCCTTCGAAGCCCCGCCCTCGCAGGGCCTCGGCGGTCTTGGCGCCCGCCAGCCCGCCACCGATCACGACGAAGGTCCGGTCGTCAGTCATGCGTCATCCTCTGGCTCGGCTCTCTGCTCGGCTGTCTGCTGGACTACCCGACTACCTGCTGTACTTTCTAAAACAGTGTTAGATTGACTTTAGGAGCGGCGTCCCCGTTAGTCAACGAGTCGCTCGAGGAGCCTGATGTCGCCGGAAGCGCACGACGTGCACGACAGCATCGGGTCCGTGGGCGCCCTCGCGGAGCCGTCACGACGGGCGTTGTACGACCACGTGTCGCGGCAACGCACGGCGGTCAGTCGTGAGCAGGCGGCCGAGGCCGTGGGGCTGCCACTGCACTCCGTGAAGTTCCACCTCGACCGGCTCGTCGACGAGGGCCTGCTGGAGGTCGAGTTCCGCCGCCTGAGTGGTCGAGCGGGCCCCGGCGCCGGCCGGCCGTCCAAGCTCTACCGGCGCGCCCGTGCCGAGGTGTCGGTGTCGCTCCCGGCTCGGCACTACGACCTGGCCGCCGCGGTCCTCGCCGATGCCGTCGAGCGGGTCGGGCGCGACCGGGTGTCGCTCGACCGGGCGATCGACGACGCGGCCACTGACGCGGGTCGAGCCCTGGCAGCGGGCAGCCCGCTCCCACGCGGCCCGCGCGCTGAGCTGCGCGCCGTGTCAGAGCTGCTCGCCCGGCACGGCTACGAGCCCTCTCCCACGGACGACGAGCGTGAGCTCGAGCTGGCCAACTGTCCGTTCGACCGGCTCGCGCGGGACCACACCGACCTCGTCTGCGGGATCAACCTCGCCCTGGTCACCGGCGCCGTCGAAGCCCTCGGGTGCCGACACGTGCAGACCCGCCTCGAACCTGCCGCAGACCTCTGCTGCGTGCGCGCCCGCCAGGTGCCCTGACGCGCGTGGCGCATCGCCTCCTCGCCCACCGGGGGCAAAGCCAACGGGCCGACACACCCTGAGGTGTGCCGGCCCGCTCGTCAGGCTGGTGTGCGTCGGCTCAGCCGGCCGCGTCCTCCGAGGTGGCCGGAGCCGCGCTCTCGGGCGCGTCGCCGCCACGGTCCTCGCCACCGCGCTCGCCACGGCCGCCACGACGGCGGTTGCGACTGCGACCACCCTCACGACGCTCGCCACGGTCGTCGGTGGACTCGCCGGCCTCGGCCTCGGGGGCGTCGCCCTCGGTGCTGCTGGCCTCAGGCGCGTCACCCTCGGCGGCGGGAGCGTCGCCGCCCTCGCCCTCCGCGAGCACCGCCGCCAGCGACAGCTTGCCGCGCGGGTCGATCTCCTTGAGCTCGACCTGGACCTTCTGGCCCACGGCCAGGACGTCCTCGACGGCTTCGATCCGCTTGCCACCGACGAGCTTGCGCACCTCGGAGATGTGCAGCAGGCCGTCCTTGCCCGGCAGCAGGGAGATGAACGCACCGAAGGTCGTGGTCTTGACCACGGTGCCCAGGAAGCGCTCGCCGATCTCCGGCATCTGCGGGTTCGCGATGGCGTTGATCTGCGCCCGGGCGGCCTCGGCCGAGGGGCCGTCGGTCGCACCGATGTAGATCGTGCCGTCGTCCTCGATCGAGATCTGCGCGCCGGTCTCGTCCTGGATCTGGTTGATCATCTTGCCCTTCGGCCCGATGACCTCGCCGATCTTGTCGATCGGGACCTGCACCGAGATGACGCGAGGAGCGAAGGGGCTCATCTCGTCGGGTGCGTCGATCGCCTCGTTCATGACGTCGAGGATGTGCAGGCGCGCGTCGCGAGCCTGGGTCAGCGCGCCGCCGAGCACCGAGGCGGGGATGCCGTCGAGCTTGGTGTCGAGCTGGATGGCCGTGACGAACTCGCGGGTTCCGGCGACCTTGAAGTCCATGTCACCGAAGGCGTCCTCCGCACCGAGGATGTCGGTCAGCGCGGCGTACTGCGTCTCACCGTCGACCTCCTCGGAGATGAGGCCCATCGCGATGCCGGCGACCGGGGCGCGCAGCGGCACACCGGCGTTGAGCATCGACAGGGTGGACGCGCAGACCGAGCCCATCGACGTCGAGCCGTTGGAGCCGAGAGCCTCGGACACCTGGCGGATCGCGTAGGGGAACTCCTCGCGGGTCGGCAGCACTGGCATCAGGGCACGCTCGGCGAGCGCTCCGTGACCGATCTCGCGACGCTTCGGCGAACCCACCCGACCGGTCTCACCGGTGGAGTAGGGCGGGAAGTTGTAGTTGTGCATGTAGCGCTTGCGCGTCACCGGCGACAAGGTGTCGAGCTGCTGCTCCATGCGGAGCATGTTCAGCGTGGTGACGCCCATGATCTGGGTCTCGCCACGCTCGAAGATGGCCGAGCCGTGCACGCGCGGCAGCACCTCGACCTCGGCGCCCAGGGCGCGGATGTCGGCGAGGCCACGGCCGTCGATGCGGACCTTGTCGCGCAGGATGCGCTGACGGATCAGCTTCTTCTGCACGGACTTGTAGGCCGCGGACAGCTCCTTCTCGCGGCCCTCGAACTCACCGGCGAGCTTCTCCTTCATGGAGTCCTTGAGCTCGTCGATGCGGTCCTCGCGCTCCTGCTTGCCGGCGATGGTGAGCGCCTGCGCCAGGTCGTCCGAGGTCGCAGCCTCGACGGCGGCATACGCGTCGCCCTCGTAGTCGAGGAAGATCGGGAACTCCTGGACCGGCTTGGCGGCCTTGCTCGCCAGGTCGGCCTGGGCCTCGCACAGGACCTTGATGAACTTCTTCGAGGCCTCGAGGCCCTCGGCGACGACCTCTTCGGTCGGAGCCTGCTTGCCCTCGTTCTTGACGAGGTTCCAGGTCGACTCGGTGGACTCGGCCTCGACCATCATGATCGCGACGTCATCGCCCGCGATGCGGCCGGCGACGACCATGTCGAAGGTCGAGCGCTCGATGTCCGAGAAGTTGGGGAAGGCAACCCACTGGCCGTCGATCAGGGAGACGCGGACGCCACCGATCGGACCGGAGAACGGCAGACCCGAGATCTGCGTGGAGGCGCTGGCCGCGTTGATGGCGAGCACGTCGTACTGGTGGTCGGGGTTGAGCGCGAGCACCGTGATGACGACCTGGACCTCGTTGCGCAGACCCTTGGTGAAGGTCGGGCGCAGGGGGCGGTCGATCAGCCGGCAGGTGAGGATCGCGTCGGTGGACGGGCGACCCTCGCGGCGGAAGAACGAGCCGGGGATCTTGCCCGCGGCATACATCCGCTCCTCGACGTCGACCGTCAGGGGGAAGAAGTCGAAACCTTCGCGGGGGTGCTTCCCGGCGGTGGTGGTGGAGAGGAGCATCGTGTCCTCATCCAGGTAGGCGGCAACTGCGCCACCGGCCTGCTTGGCCAGGCGTCCGGTCTCGAACCGGACCGTGCGGGTGCCGAACGAACCATTGTCGATGGTCGCTTCGGCGAAGTGGATCTCTGGACCCTCCATTGGGCCCTCCTTTTTTATCTGTAGTCCCGGTGCATCGTCGTTGTGCACTGGTTTCTGTCGTGCTGGGCGGCATCAGTGCCGGCCCCATGCGAGAGGGACGGCCCTCATGGAGGACCGTCCCTGTCGAATGCTTAGCGGCGCAGACCGAGGCGCTTGATCAGCGAGCGGTAACGCTCGACGTCGACGCTCTCGAGGTAGCGCAGGAGCCGGCGACGCTGGCCGACCAGGAGGAGCAGGCCGCGGCGGCTGTGGTGGTCGTGCTTGTGCTGGCGCGAGTGCTCGGTGAGGTCGAGGATGCGCTGCGTCAGCATCGCCACCTGAACCTCGGGGGAACCGGTGTCGCCCTCGTGCGTGGCGTACTCGGACATGATCTTCTTCTTGACGTCGAGGCTCAACGGCATGAGTCGGCACTGCTCCTTTGTGTGATCGTTGCGCGGTGCGCCAGGGCTGGTTCACCTGGGCTCTCTGGATCCGCGGCCGGTCTACGGCGGTTGCAAGGTTACCAGCGGGCGGGTTGGGCCCCTAATCGCCGCCGATGCACCGCCGATGCACCGCCGGTGCACCGCGCGTGCGCCGCTGCAGGCTCCCCCAGCCGGCGCAAGCAGTGTTGGATGGGGACATGCAGATGCCCAAGCACAGTGACGAGGCCAAGACCCGCTTCCGCAGCCTGATCAGCGACGCGCCGGGCGTTGAGGTCAAGCCGATGTTCGGCAGTGTCGGCGCGTTCGTCAACGGCAACATGTACGCCGGGTTGTTCGGTGAGGACGTCGGGGTCAAGCTCGACCCCGCGGGGCTGGAGGAGCTGCAGGCCCTCCCCGGCAGCGGCCCGTTCGGACCCGCCGAGCGCCCCATGAACGGATGGCTGTCGCTGCCCTCCGACCTGTCCGACGAGGAGACGTCCACCTGGACGGACCGGGCGCGGGACCACATCGCCACCCTGCCGCCCAAGGCCAAGAAGGCAACCGCCAAGAAGGCAACCGCCAAGCGGGCAACCGAGCCCACGACGTAGGCCGCTCAGCCGCGGGCGCCCACGAGTTCGGGCTCACGTTCGGTCTGGGCTTCGGGCGCCGGGCGGGTCGCGGACAGCGAACGCGCGTGCAAGAGCGTGCGCGCCGGGCGTTCGACCACGACGTGCATCAGCCAGGCGGCGCCCCCGAGGACGAGCACCACGGCCACAACTGCCAGACCCGCCGTCCACCACGCGTCGTCGCCCCACTCGCGCAGCCCAGTGACGACAGGACGCATCAGGTAGTGCGTCATGTAGAGGCAGTACGACACCTCCCCCGCGGCCACCATGAGCGGCGTGGACAGCCAGCGCCCGACCGAGCCGCCGGCCGTCGCCACGACCGCCACGACCAGCCCCATCACCGGGGCCATCCAGTAGTCCCCTGAGGCGACCGCCGGGACCAGGGCCACCACGAGCACGACGGACGGCAGCAGCGGAGCCAGTCGTCCGAGGGCCACACCGCCACGCACCCAGGCGAGGCAGAGGAAGATCCCTGCGACGAACTCCCCCATGATGCGGACGTAGAACATGTGCTCGAGGTTGCCGTTGGGCAGGGCGAACGCCGCGAAGACGGTGAGCATCACGGCATACGACAGGGCGGCGAGCAGCAGGGAGCTGCGCGCCCTGACCACGCGCGCCGCGAGCACGAAGAGCGCCGGTGCCACGAGGTAGGCGAACCACTCGGAGCCGATCGACCACGCCGGACCGTTGAAGCTCGGGCGGTCGTTGAACCAGTTCTGCACCATGAGCACGTTCTGCCCGTATGCCGCGGGCGTGCGCCGCTGCCCGCCCTCGCCGATCCCGAGGGTGCCCATGGCGACAGCCATGCCCAGGTCGATGTTGAGCGCCACGAAGTGCACCGGCCAGACGCGCGCGAACCGGCTGCGGATGAACGACACGGTCGACTGCCCGGAGAAGGCCCGCATGGAGTCGGCGTAGTTGTAGGCCAAGATGAAACCGCTCAAGGGGAAGAACAAGTCCACGCCGAGGTACCGCGCACGCATCAGGGTGTCGGCAGGCACCGTCCACGGAGCGAGCGCCTCGAGGTCGGGCCGGTAGTGGAACAGCACGACCCACGCCGCGGCCAGGACGCRCAGTCCGGTCAGCGCGGGCAGCGGCGAGCGGCGCTCCGAGCTCGGCGTCGGAGTCGCCCTCGGGGAAGTCAGGAGCCGGCCCCAGCACCCTCTGTCGCCCGGCCCGACCACTCGTCGGCGCGGAGCGCATAGATCGCCAGGTCGGTCCACTGCTCCTTGAACCAGGAGGCCCTCTCGAACAGTGCCTCGCGTCGCATGCCCAGCCGTTCGCAGATGCGCGACGACGCGGTGTTGACAGGCTCGAGCTGGGCCCACACGCGGTGGACCCCGACCTCTCGGAACGCGGCCTCGGTGATGGCACGGGCCGCCTCGGTGGCGTACCCCTGACCCGCCACGTCGGGGGCGAACACCCAGCCGATCTCGGCCTGCCGTCCGTCGTGGCCGTCGAGTCCGTCGAGGTGGATGAGCACGTCGCCGATGACGCGCCCGTGCAGCTCCACCGCGAGGGTGAGGATCGGCGACTTCTCGTCGAGCCGGCCGGCCGTGGCCCGCTCGGCCACCAGGTCCGCCACCTGCTCGCGGGTCTTGGGCTCGCCCGGGATGTACCTCACGACCGACGCCACCGACCGGTAGGTGAAGACGTCGTCCTCGTCACCGGGACGGAAGCTGCGCAGGACGAGCCTCTCGGTCGTGATCGGCAGGCTCACGCGCGGCATACCGGGAACTCCGAACTGTCCGTGAGCGGACGGCGAGACGACAAGGATCGGCGAGGTGGCGATCAGAGGTTGATCATGTGGCCGGCGATGCCCTCGACTGCTTCCTTGACCGCCTCGGAGAGCGTCGGGTGGGCGAAGACGTTGCGGGCGACCTCGTCTGCGGTGAGGTCCCACTTCTGGGCCAGGGTCAGCGCGGGCAACAGCTCGGTCACCTCGGGGCCGATGAGGTGGGCGCCGATGATCTCGTTGTGCTTCGCGTCGGCCACGACCTTGACGAAGCCGACGGCGTCGCCGAGTCCCATCGCCTTGCCGTTGGCCGAGAAGGGGAACTTCGCGACCTTGACGTCGAAGCCCTTGCCCCGGGCCTGCTCCTCGGTGTAGCCGAACGAGGCGATCTGCGGCTGGCAGAACGTCGCCCGGGGGATGAAGTCGTACTCGACCGGCATGGTCTCGGCCCCGGCCATGGTCTCGGCCGCGACGACACCCTGCGCCTCGGCCGTGTGGGCCAGCATGAGCTTGCCGGTCACGTCGCCGATCGCATAGACGTTGTCGACGTTGGTGCGGCAGTGGTCGTCGATGACGATGGCTCCGCGTTCCGTGGCCACGCCGAGGGACTCGAGGCCGTAACCCTCGAGGCGCGGGGCGAAGCCGATGGCCTGCAGCACCTTGTCCGTCTCGATGACCGTCGACTCACCACCTGCGGCGGGCGACACCGTGACCTTGACCTTCTCGCCGCTGTCGTCGATCGACTCGACCTTGGTCGACAGCAGGACCGTGACCCCGAGCTTCTTGTAGTGCCTGAGCAGCTCCTTGGACACCTCGGCGTCCTCGGTCGGCACCATCCGGTCGAGGAACTCCACGATGGTCACGTCGACCCCGAAGTTCTTCATGACGTAGGCGAACTCGACGCCGATCGCACCGGACCCGGCGATGACGATCGACTGGGGCAGCTGGTCGGTGAGGATCTGCTCCTCGTAGGTCACGACCCGGTCCGAGAGGGACGTACCGGGGATGAGCCGGGTCGTGGCACCGGTGGCGATGATGAGCTTGTCGAAGGTGACCGTCTGCTTCTCGCCGGAGCTGAGTGCGACGTCCATCGAGGTCGGGCTGGTCAGCGTGCCCCAGCCGTCGATCTCGGTGATCTTGTTCTTCTTCATCAGGAAGTGGACGCCCTTGACGATGCCGGCGGACACCGCGCGCGAGCGGGCGTGGGCCGGGCCGAACGCCATCGTTGCGTCGCCCTCGATCCCGAACTTGTCCTTCTCGTGCGTCAGGATGTGGGACAGCTCGGCGTTGCGCAGGAGCGCCTTGGACGGGATGCACCCGACATTGAGGCAGACCCCGCCCCAGTACTTGGACTCGACCACCGCGGCCTTGAGACCGAGCTGGGAGGCGCGGATCGCCGCGACGTACCCGCCAGGACCAGCACCGAGAACTACGACATCGAAGTCAGCCATGGCGGTCAGCCTACTGACTGTCCTGCCATCGCCCCACTTCGCCCATCCCTACCTCAGGGTGCGCAGGACCTCGTGGATCCGCCGGGCAACGGGTGCGGCCCCCTCGCCTCCGGTGCCCCCCTGCGAGACCACCACCGCCACGGCATACCGAGGTCTGGTGGCCGGTGCGTAGGACACGAACCAGGCGGTGTCCTGCTTGCCGAACGCCTCTGCGGTCCCGGTTTTCCCCGCCACTGGCCACTGGTCGAGCGGGAAGCCGGCGAACGCTCCCCTGGCGGTGCCCGAGGTCACGACCCCCACGAGCGCGCCCCGGAGGAAGGACAGCGTGCCGGCGGGGAAGGGCACGGTCCCCGTCCTGACGGGAGCGACCCGCTCGGTGGCCCCGCCCGTTGACCCCCCAGGAGCGACGAAGGCGCGCGCGACCTCCGGCTTCCAGAGCGTTCCACCGTTGGCGATGGCTGCATAGACCTGAGCCATCTGCAGGGGCGTGACCGTGATGTCACCCTGCCCGATCGCGAAGTTGGCCGCGTCCCCGGCACGGAACTGGAAGCCGCTCTGGCAGTTCTCGACGGCAAGCCCCTTGAGGTATGCCGCGCGGCTCGGGTCGGTGGCCAGCAGTTCCGGGTAACCGGACTTGGCGTGCCTGCAGGTCTCGGTGCGGGTCTGGTCCCACTGCCGCTGCTTCCACGTACGGCCGGGGATCCGCCCGGCCTGTTCGCCGGGCAGGTCGATGCCCGTGGCCCGTCCGAGGCCGAACGCGTCGGCCATCGCGACGAAAGGGTCCCTGGCATCGGACTTCGCCGCGAGCCCGCCCTGCGCCAACCAGGACCGGTAGGCGAAGTCGTAGAAGATCGTGTCGCAGGAGACCTCCACCGCCTTGCGCAGGGAGATCCGCCCATAGGCGCGGGACTCGAAGTTGGCGAACCTGCGGTTCCCGATCGTGTAGCCGGACGTGCAATTGTAGGTCCCGTCGAGCGAGTTCCCGGCCCTGACAGCGGCAGGCAGGCTGACCACCTTGAAGGTCGAGGCGGGCGAGAACGCCGCCGAGGTCACGCGGGAGACGAGCGGGGTCCCGGCTGACGCGTCGGTGAGTCGCGCGAGCTCGGCCGGGGTCACGCCCCCCGTCCAGACATCCGGGTCGTAGGACGGGTAGCTCGCTGCCGCGACGACACCACCATTGGTGACGTCCAGGACCACCGCCGCCGCGGAGTCAGCCCGGTGACCGTGCTTGCGCGCCGAGGCGACGGCCGACGCCAGGGCAGCCTCCGCGGCGGCCTGCACCCTGGCGTCGAGGTTGGTGACGACGTCCCGACCGGGAACGGGGTCGGTCTGCCCGAGCGTCCGGGTGACGATGCCGCGGGGGTCGACTGCGACCGTGCTGGTCCCAGGGGTGCCGCGGAGCTGGGTGTCGTACTGCTGCTCCAGCCCGGACCGACCCACCAGGTCGAGGTCGCCGATCGCGCCCCTCGACGCCGCCACGTCCTCGGCGTCCGATCGAGCGAGGTAGCCGAGCACGTGAGCCGCGTTGACGGTCCGCTGGGCGGGGTAGTCCCGCACTGGCTGAGCCGAGACCCCCACTCCCGGAAAGAGATCCGGACGTTCGAGGAGACTCAGTGCCCTGCGGGGATCGACGCCGCTTGCCAACGGGATCGGCACGTAGGCGGATCCGGCCCAGCAGACCGGCGCCGGTGGCGCGCCCTGCACCCCGCAGAGCTGGGTGCGCCCCCACAGCTGGTCGAAGTCCGCCCCCAGCACACGGGCCACGCGATGGACGAGGTCGCGCCCACCGTCCTCTGACTCGACGAGCTGTCCCCGGTCGACGGTGACCACGGTCTCGGTCGTGTTGTCCACGAGGGGCAGACCGGTGCGGTCGAGGATGCGGCCCCTGACGGCAGGTTCGGTCACCGTGCGGGTGTTGAGGGTGGCCGCTGCCCGCTGGTAATCCTCGTGGCCCACGATCTGGACCTGCCCCAACCGACCGAGGAGCGTGCCCATGAAGCACAGCACCACGAGTCCGAGGACCCACACCCGAGGCGAGTGGTCCCGCGCGATGCGCGAGCGCCTCACGCTCGCCACCCGCGCTTCATCGTCGTCCTCGGGCCAGTCGCCGCTCGAGGTTGACGAGCACGGGCACGAACATCGCGCAGAGCAGCGCGGTGAGCACTAGGCGCAGCCCGACGACGTGCCAGTCGACAGCCGCCCCCGACAGCATCGCGACCACGAGCCGTCCGGTCGCGACGAGTGCGGCGCTACCCAGTCCCACGACGGCGACCCAGCCGAACGGCGTCTCTCCCTCGCGCCTTCCGGCCCCGGCGAGGAGCCCGGCCGCGGCATACACCAGGGCTGCGGTGCCGAGCACCGCCGAACCTGGTGGCATCAGGTCGACCAGCCAGCCACCCGCCAGGCCGAGCAGCGCACCGCGGGCGGCGCCGGTGCGCAGGGCGCCGGCCACCACGACGGGGAGGACCAGGTCGGGCAGGACCAGCTGCGAGCGGGCAGCCAGGGTCACCGTGGCCACGGCGGCGACCAGCAGCAGGAGGCCACGAAGGGTGAGGGCGAGGCTGGGCACGGGCACGGTCAGCCCCCACCCGTGACGGCCGGCCTCGGCGTGGAGCGCGGACCGGTGCACAGGATGCCGACCACTCCAAGGGTGGTCACGTCGGTCGCGGGGCGGACGGAGGCCGTGGGCGTGAGGTCGCCGGGGGCGTCGTCGACGCGCTCCACGGTGCCCACCCTCAGCCCCGGGGGGAAGGGCGATCCTCCGACGCTGCCCAACGTGGTCACCGCGTCACCCGTCCGCACCAGACCGCGCTCGACGACGGTGAGGTTGAGCTCGCCCGCAGGACGACGGTGTGCGCCCTGGGCCCCGCTGCCCACCGCGCCCAGGGTGCCGGCCGCTCCGACCCGCACGCCCACGAGGAGGTCAGCGCTGCCGACGAGCAGCACGTCGCAGGTCCACGGGGAGACCGTCACCACGCGCCCGACCAGACCGTCGACGCCGACCACGGACAGGTCGGTCCGCACACCGTCGCGCGACCCGGCGTCGAGCGTCACCCGCTCGGGTCCCGCTGCCCCCTCGCGGCCGACGGCGACGACCCGCGCGGGGACGAACGCGCCCCCGGCCAGGTCGGGCGAGTCCAGGAGCCCCTGGAGCTGTTGCCCTGTCACGGACTTCTGCGAAGCCTGGGCGCGCAGGACCTCGTCGCGCGGGACGCGGGCATCCACGATTTCCTGAAGGTCGTGGGGGTCCTGAGGGTCCCGGGTGCCCTGGGGGTCCCGGGCTGACAGGAGGCGTTCGAGCGGCCCGAGCACCGTTCCACCCGCCGACCGCAGCGGTGCCACACCCCGGCCACCGGACACGTCGACGCAGAGGGCGACGACGGTCAAGACCACCAGCACCACCAGGAGCCTGAGTCGGGAGGGGGCACGCATCGGTCAGAAACGGCGGGTGTCGATGAGGACCCGCTGGAGGGTCGAGAACTCCTCGATGCATCGTCCCGAGCCGCGCACGACGGCCCGCAACGGGTCGTCGGCCACCCGCACCGGGACGCCGAGCTCGTGCCGGAGTCGCTCGTCGAGTCCGCGCAACAGCGCTCCCCCGCCCGTCAGCGTGATCCCGTTGTCGAGGATGTCGCCTGCCAGCTCCGGTGGGCAGACGTCGAGCGTCGCCCGCACGAGCTCGACGATCTGCAGCACCGGCCCCTCGATCGCTCGGCGGACCTCCTGGCTGGAGATGGTGACGGTCTTGGGCAGGCCGCTGACCAGGTCGCGGCCCCGGACGCGGGTACTCGTCTCCTGACTGAGGGGAAAGGCTGATCCCGCCGCGACCTTGATGTCCTCGGCGCTGCGCTCCCCCAGCAGCAAGGAGTACTCGCTCTTGACGTGCGCGATCACCGCCTCATCGATCTCGTCGCCACCGACGCGGACCGAACGGGCCGTCACGATCCCTCCGAGGCTGATGACGGCGACGTCGGTCGTGCCACCGCCGATGTCGACCACCATCGAGGCCGAGGTCTCGTTGACCGGCAGGTCCGCCCCGATGGCGGCAGCCATGGGCTCCTCGATGACGTAGACCCGGCGAGCGCCCGAGCGCACCGCGGCGTCCTCGAGGGCACGGCGCTCGACTCCCGTGACCTCACTCGGGACGCAGACGACCATCCGGGGACGGACCAGTCGGGAGGGACGCACCTGGTCGACGAAGTACCGCAGCATCTGTTCGGTCACGTCGGCGTCGGAGATGACCCCGTCGGCCAGCGGCCGCACCGCTCGGACGTGGCCCGGCGTGCGACCGAGCATCTCCTTGGCCCGCGCGCCTGCGGCGATCAGCTTGCCCGTGGCTGCCTCGACGGCCACGACCGAGGGTTCGTCGAGGACCACGCCGCGACCCCGCTCGTAGACCAGGGTGTTGGCGGTGCCCAGGTCGATCGCCAGGTCTCGACCCCACGTCATCCAGCCGCCCGCTCCCGGGTTGCGTCGCAACGGCCGTTTTGCGGGTGGCAAGGTGAGGTATGCCGCGTGGATCAGGCTGCCAGCTCGGCCTCGACGCGGCGCGGCACGGCCGACCGCCGTGGGCGCATCGCCACACGCAGCCGCCAAGCCCCGAACACGGCGAGCAGGCTGATCGCCACGTGCAGGCCGATGAACAGGCCTCCGAAGCCCGCCCCGAGCACCACCCCAGCCACCAGCGGGCCGGCGGCCGAGAAACCGGTCTGCAGCGCAGTGAACAGGCCGAGCGTGGTGCCGACGAGGCCGGACGGAGCCAGGCTGGCGGTCAGCGGGTTGAGCACGGGAGCATACATCGTCTCGCCGACCGCGAAGATCCCGAACGTCGTGACGAACAGGGCCGCGGACAGCTCAGGGGCGAGCGAGGAGGCGGCGAGCACCAGCCAGGACAGCGTCCAGATGGCGCCCACACCCATCAGCAGGGTCGCCCCGCTGCGCTTGGCCGTCAGCCTGACGACCAGCATCTGCAGCGCGATGATGACGACGCAGTTGACGGCGGCAGCCAGGCCGATGGTGGTCTCCTCCACGTGCAGGACCGTGAGGGCGTAGGCAGGGAGCCCCGACTCGAACTGGGCGTAGAAGCCCAGGGCCAGCGTGACCGTGACCAGCGCCGTCCAGCGCAGGGCCGGAATGGCCCAGATGGCGCGCAGTGCCTCTCGCGGGCCGGCCGAGCCGACCCCCTCGGAGGCAAGGCCGGGCTCGTCGAGCGAGCCCACCGGCATACCCCATCGCCTGGCACCTGCGGCCAGCAGGAGGAGGCCGGAGACGAGGAAGCCGGCAGCCGCGCCGGCGAAGGCGGGCCACATGCCGGAAGCGCGGTCGAGGTCGACGACGTAACCGGCGCCGAACGCCCCGACGGCCATGCCGAGGGCCTGGCCGGTGAACTGCCACGCGAAGACCCGGCGGCGGTCGGAGCCGCCCACCCAGCGCAGCACGAGCACGGACTGGGCGGGACCCGCGGCGGTGATCCCGAGGCCGAACACGAACATGCCGACGAGGAACGACACCGGGCCGTCCGCCCAGATGAGGGAGGCGGCACCAGCCGCGGCGACCACCTTGGCGCCCACCGCGACCATGACGGGCGACATGCGGTCTGCGAGGCGGCCAGCCACGGGAGCGGCCAGGAGCGCGCCCACCGAAAACAGGCTCGATGCTGCCGCCGCAACCAGCGACCCCCAGCCGCGCGTCGTCGCGGCGTAGGCGTACTGGTAGGGCAGGACAGTGCCCCAGCCGAGCATGGCTACGGCAGAGGCGAGGATCAACAGACGGGCGCGCATGGTCACTTCAACAGTTCTTCGAGTTCGAATATTTCGATATCGAAATCTTAGCATGCGAAGATGACGGCATGCCCCCGAGGTCCAAGAACGTGAAAGGCGCCCAGAGCGCCCAGGAGCAGTACCGGGAAGCCGTGGCGACCTACGTCGCGGCAGGCGGCGACGAGTCCGTGCAGCGCGTGATCACGGCGGTGAACTCCCTGGGCCGCAAGCTCGAGCAGTGGTACACGCGCCAGCTCGTGGACCTCGACCTCTCCCACGGCGAGTGGTCGGTGGTGGCACAGCTGGCCACGGCGGACGGCACGCTGACGCCGAGCCGGCTGGCCGACGCGACGAACGTGGCCGCGTCCTCGATGACGCACCGGCTGGACCGGATGACCGAACGCGGTGTGGTGCGCCGCTCCCCCGATCCGGAGAACCGCACCCGAGTCCTCGTCGAGCTCACCGAGCAGGGCTGGGAGCTGTTCGAGGCGGCGGTGCGCGAGGCCAACGTCGTCGAGTCCGACATCCTCGCCGGCCTGACCCGCGAGGAGCGCGACCAGCTGGCGGCGCTCCTCGAAGTGGTGATCAGCGGTCTCGACGACCTCGAGACGTCCTAGCCCTCAGTGCTTCCAGGGCTTTGAGGCTTGTCCGGGCCCCAGCGACTACAGGTTCGGGAACCAGATCGCGATCTCGCGGGCAGCCGACTCCGCGGAGTCCGAGCCGTGCACGATGTTCTCCTGGACCTTCTTGCCCCAGTCACGGCCGAGGTCACCACGGATGGTGCCGGGCAGCGCGGCCGTCGGGTCGGTGGCTCCGGCGAGCGCACGGAACCCCTCGATGCAGCGGTTGCCCTCGATGACGACGGCGGTCACCTGACCGCTGGACATGAACTCGACGAGCGGCTCGTAGAACGGCTTGCCCTCGTGCTCGGCGTAGTGCTCGGCGAGCTGCTCGCGGGTGGGGGTGGTCACCGCGAGCGCGGCGAGGGTGTAACCCTTCGCCTCGATGCGGCGAAGCACCTCGCCACTGAGGCCGCGGGCGAAGCCGTCGGGCTTGACCAGGACAAGGGAGCGTTCGGTCTGAGTCGTCACGGCCGCCAGCCTACCGAGCAACGGCAGGGACTAGCGTCGCGGTGTGCAAGAGGTGGCGGGGACGAGCAAGGACGTCAGGTATGCCGCGTGGCTGGTCCAGCCTGCCTACCTCGTCATCGAGGTTGCGCTGGCTCTCCTCGCGGGCGTGCAGTACTCGCTGGCCGACGACACGATCAGCGCCCTCGGCACGTCCTGCTCGCCCCACGAGGTCGGGTGCTCGTCCGCCCCGGTGCTGATGGACCTCACGTTCATCCTCTTCGGGATCCTCCAGGCACTGGGCGCCCTCCCGCTGCTCAGGGCGCACGGACGACCCGCCTTGGTCGGCTGGCTGTGGGTCGTGGCCGGGCTGGGTTCGGTCGGCGTCGGGCTCCTGCCCGTGGACACCCACCCCCTGGCCCACTCCCTCGTGGCGCTCCCGGTCTTCGTGGCGCAGCCGCTCGCCCTGCTGCTGCACGCGCGGTTGTCGACGCCTGGCCGACTGCGCAGCGCTGGCCTGGTCCTCGCCGGCGTGGCCCTCGCTGGCGTCGTCACCTTCGCGGGACTGCTCGGCGCCGACCACTGGTCGGGGCTGGCCGAGCGCGCCGCCATCTGGCCGGCGAAGCTGTGGCTCCCGCTGGCCCTCCTGGCAGCTGCTCCTGCGACCGGTGCTGCGACCGGTGCTGCTACTGCTGCTGGGCGACGTCGGCCCGCTGCCGCGCCGCCACCTGCTCCTCCACCCGGTGACACAGGACCAGCGAGCCCACCCACAACGCCAGGAAGATGAGCCCGACACCGAGCATCGCGGGCACCACCACCGCGCTGGCGAAGGTCAGCACCTGGATGAGCCACCCCAGCGTCACCCCCCACGGCCGACGCATCATCCCGGCGGCGAGCCAGCACAGCACTGCGAGACCGACACCGGTCCACAACCAGGCATGGCTGCGGTCGTCACCCTCGGCGCTGGCCAGGCCACGGGCCACCAGCGCGCCGAGGAACACCACGACCCCCTGGCTGCCGAGCACGGTCGCGAGCATCCGCCAGGTGAACTTGCCGAGCGCGCCGTAGAAGACGATGCCCTTCATCGACCGCCCCGGTGGGAGTCACGGAACCTGGTGAGCAGCCAGAAGGCCACGGCGACCACGATGGCGAGGACGATCAGCTTCCCGAACATGCTCCGAGCGTATGCCGTGTGGCCGGGCCGAGAGCGCCGGACCTGGCGTACTGTCACAGAACGGAGTCATTCAGGCTTCCTAGCGCTGGGAGCACCACCATGGCCGACAAGTCACCTCGACAACACCTGGCCAAGAAGGCCGGCAAGTCCATCAAGGAGAAGCGCGCCGAGAAGCACGCCAAGGCCGACGCAAAGACCCACCTCGACGTGGGGCAGATCGGCAAGAAGTAGCCGTACCCACACGCTGTCGGCGCGACCGGCTCAGACGTCGGTCGCGCCGAGCAGCATCCGCACCTCGGCGGCAGTGGTGACCGAGCCCGTCGCCAGCACACCGCCCCCGACGCCGCCCTCGTCGGCGAGTCCCGCCGCGACGTCCAGGGCGTCGGGCAGGTCCTGGACCACCGTGACCCGGTCCTCGCCGAAGATGTCCACGGCCAGCTCACCCAGGTCGTCAGGCCTCATGGCGCGGGGCGAGGTCGTGCGCGAGACCACCACGTGGTCGAGCACCGGCTCGAGGATCTCGAGCATCTCGGTGGCGTCCTTGTCCTTGAGGATGGCGATGACTCCCACGATCTTCGCGAAGTTGAACGAGTCCTCCAGGGCGTCCCGCAGTGCCATCGCGCCAGCGGGGTTGTGCGCTGCGTCCACGATGACGGTCGGTGAACGCCGCACGATCTCGAGGCGACCCGGCGAGGCGACCCGGGCGAGGCCCGCCCGGACGATGTCGGGATCCAGCCGCTGCTCTCCCCCACCGAAGAACGCCTCCACGGCGACCAGGGCCTGCGTGGCGTTGTGCGCCTGGTGCGCGCCGTGGAGGGGCAGGAACAGGTCTTCGTAGTCGCCACCCAGACCACGGATGGCGATCTGCTGCCCGCCGACACCCACGTCCCTTGTCAGCAAGCCGAAGTCGTTGCCCTCGAACGCGATCCGGGCGCCGACCTCGGCCGCACGGTCGGCGAGGATCTGGGCGACGTCCGGCTCCTGGACACCGATGACCGCCACGGAGTCGGGCTTGATGATGCCGGACTTCTCGGTGGCGATGTCGACGACGTCGTTGCCGAGGAAGTGCTGGTGGTCCAGCGCGATGGGAGTGACGACGGCGACCGAACCGTCAGCCACGTTGGTGGCGTCCCAGCTGCCGCCCAAGCCCACCTCCACGATGGCGACGTCGACGGGGGCGTCGGCGAACGCGGCATACGCAACGGCCACGAGGACCTCGAAGTAGGTCATCCGCGGCCCCCCGTCGGCGACCGACCGGGCATCGACGATCTCGATGATGGGCAGCACGTCGTCGTAGGCCTCGAGGAACTTCTCGGCGCTGATCGGCTCGCCGGAGAAAGCGATCCGCTCGCGCACGCTGTGCAGGTGGGGTGAGGTGAACCGCCCCGTCTTCAGGCCCATCTCACGCAGCAGCGAGTCGATGATCCGGGTCGTCGACGTCTTGCCGTTGGTCCCCGTGAGGTGGATGACCGGGTAGGTGCGCTGGGGGTCGCCGAGGAGCTCCATGACCGCGGCGATCCGGTCCAGGCTCGGTTGCAGGTCGTGCTCGGGGGCGCGGGCGAGGATGGCCTCCTCGGCCTCTCGCATCGCCTTGATGACCTCGAGGTTGTGCGCGGCCTCGCGCTGGGCGGCATCAGGGGCAGGCATGGGTTTCAGTCTTCCTTCCGTCAGAGCTTCATGACCTTGATGCGCACCGGCTCGCCGTCGCCGACCGTGGCCTCCGCGACGTCCTCGCGCTGGGGCAGCGCGTCGAGCTGGGGGGCACTGCCGAACTGGGTCGCCAGGGTCTCCTCGACGATCAGGGCCTGGTGGGCCACAGTCGCCTCCCAGACGGCCGGGGACCCCGTGACGGTCAGCGAGATCCGGTCCGACACGTCGAGACCGGCCTCACGGCGGGCCTGCTGGACAGCCCGCACGACGTCACGTGCGAGACCTTCCTGGGCCAGCTCGGCGGTGACCTCGGTGTCGAGCACCACGAAGCCGCCACCGGGCAGCATCGCCGTGGCCTTGGCCCCGCCCTGCTGCTCCGAGTCGACCACCATCTCGAGGGTGTACTCCCCCTCGACGAGGTCCAGCCCCCCAGCAGTCACCGTGCCATCGGGCGCCACGGACCAGTCGCCGGACTTGCTGCCCTTGATGGCCTGCTGGACGTCACGCCCGAGCCGCGGACCGGCTGCCCGGGCATTGACGGTGAGCCGCTGCGTGATGCCGAAGTCGGCCTCGCTGGCGTCGCCGAGGTCGCGGAGGGTGACAGTGCGCACGTTGACCTCGTCGGCGATGATCCCGCCGAAGTCCTTGAGCGACAACGCGTCTGACGTCACGACGGTGAGGTCCTGGAGTGGCAGTCGCACCCGCAGACCACCTGCCTTGCGCAGGGACGACGCCACGGAGCAGACCTCGCGGGCCCGGTCCATGGCCGAGACCAGGGCGTGGTCTGCCGGCAGGTCGGTGTGGTCCGGCCAGTCGGTGAGGTGCACCGAACGGCCGCCTGTCAGTCCTCGCCAGATCTCCTCGGTGGTGAGAGGAAGCAGGGGCGCCGCCACGCGGCAGACGACCTCGAGGGCGGTGTAGAGGGTGTCGAACGCCTGCTCCGCACCGCGGCCTTCCGAACCCGAGCCCGTGCCCGTCCCGGTGTCCCAGAAGCGCTCGCGCGAGCGGCGGACGTACCAGTTGGTCACCACGTCGAGGAAGCCACGGGTCGTCTCGCAGGCGTTGGCGACCTCGTAGCCGTCCAGCTGCTCCTGCATGGTGCGGACGTACTCGCCGAGCTTGGCCAGCAGGTAGCGGTCGAGCGGGTCGGTGGAGGCCGTCGACCACTTCGCCTCGTAGCCCTGTCCGCCACCAGCAGCGTTGGCGTACAAGGAGAAGAAGTACCAGGTGTTCCACAGCGGGATGAGCACCTGGCGCACGCCGTCACGGATGCCCTGCTCGGTCACGACCAGGTTGCCGCCCCGGAGGATGGGGCTCGACATGAGGAACCACCGCATGGCGTCGGCGCCGTCGCGGTCGAAGACCTCACGCACGTCGGGGTAGTTGCGCAGGGACTTCGACATCTTCTGGCCGTCCGAGCCGAGCACGATGCCGTGGCTCACGCAGGACGAGAAGGCAGGTCGGTCGAACAGCGCCGTCGCCAGGACGTGCAGGGTGTAGAACCACCCCCGCGTCTGGCCGATGTACTCGACGATGAAGTCACCCGGGAAGTGGTGCTCGAACCACTCGGCGTTCTCGAACGGGTAGTGCACCTGCGCGAACGACATCGACCCCGAGTCGAACCAGACGTCGAGGACGTCCTCGACCCGGCGCATGGTGGACTGCCCGGTCGGGTCATCGGGGTTCGGCCGCGTGAGGTTGTCGATGAACGGCCGGTGCAGGTCCGTGACCTCCACGCCGAAGTCGGCCTGCAGCTCGGCGAACGAGCCGTAGACGTCAAGGCGTGGGTACTCCGGGTTGTCCGACTTCCACACCGGGATGGGGCTGCCCCAGAAGCGATTTCGTGAGATCGACCAGTCGCGGGCGTTCTCGAGCCACTTGCCGAACTGGCCGTGCTTGACGTGCTCGGGCACCCAGGTGATCTGCTCGTTGAGCTCGAGCATCCGGTCCTTGAACTTGGTGACCTCGACGAACCAGCTCGAGACAGCCATGTAGATCAGCGGCTGCCGGCAGCGCCAGCAGTGCGGGTAGGAGTGGTCGTAGGTCTCCCGGCGCAGCAGGACGGTGCCCTCGGTGACCGAACCAGTCTCGCCCTCACCGCGCGTCCGAGCCTTCAGGTGGTCGATGATCATCGCGTTGGCGTCGAAGACCTGGACACCCTCGTAGTCGGTCACCGGGTAGGTGAAGCAGCCGTCGGGACCGACGGGGATGACCGGCTCGATGCCGGCGGCATCGGTGACGATCTTGTCCTCCTCACCGAAGGCGCCGGCCGTGTGGACCAGCCCGGTGCCGTCCTCGGTGGTGACGAACTCCGCCGGGAAGACCCTGTGCGCACGCTCGTGGCCCAGGTAGTAGGAGAAGGGCGGGGTGAACGACCGGCCGACGAGGTCGCTGCCCTTGAGCCGCTCCACGACGCGCGACTGCGGGTCGACCGGGTCGGTGCCGTCGGAGGTGTCTGCGCCGAACAGGTCCTTGGCGTAGGCCGCGAGGCGCGCCTCACCGATGAGGTAGCGCTCGGTGGTGCCGGTGACGTCGGACTCGACCACGACGTAGTCGATGTCGGGGCCGACCATGATGCCGAGGTTCGCGGGCAGGGTCCACGGCGTCGTCGTCCAGACCAGCGCGAGCTCGCCGGTCTCCAGGCGCAGGCCCACGGTGACAGCCGGGTCCTGGCGGTTCTGGTAGACGTCGTCGTCCATGCGCAGCTCGTGGTTGGACAGCGGGGTCTGGTCGTTCCAGCAGTAGGGCAGCACGCGGAAGCCCTCGTAGACGTAGCCCTTGTCGTACAACGCCTTGAAGGCCCAGATGACCGACTCCATGTAGTCGGGGTTGAGGGTCTTGTAGTCGTTGTCGAAGTCCACCCAGCGCGCCTGACGGGTGACGTAGTCGCGCCACTCCCCCGTGTACTTCAGCACGGACTCGCGGCACTTGGCGTTGAACTTCTCCAGCCCGAGCTCGAGGATCTCGTCCTTGGTCTTGATGCCGAGCTGGCTCATCGCCTCGAGCTCCGCGGGGAGCCCGTGGGTGTCCCACCCGAACCGTCGCTCGACCCGGCGTCCGCGCATCGTCTGGTAGCGCGGGATGAGGTCCTTGACGTAGCCGGTCAGCAGGTGGCCGTAGTGCGGCAGCCCGTTGGCGAACGGCGGCCCGTCGTAGAAGACGAACTCGTTGTCACCGTTCGTGCCCGCCGACCGGTTCTCCACCGACGCGACGAAGGTGCCGTCCTCGTCCCAGTACCTGAGGATCCGCTCCTCGATCTCGGGAAATCGGGGCGAGGCGGGCACGCCAGAGGGCTCGGTGTGGCTGGAGACCTTCGGATAGGTCATGGTGTCGGCGGTCCTCACATCACTCGTGTTCTTCACACGAGGACGACATCGCCGGGATTCCCGGCGGCACCGCGGTACCACCTCGCTTGCCGCACCCACGCGCCCGAGGAGGCCCGCGGCATACGACCGCTCTTGCTCGAGGTTGTGACGGACCCACCCGTCCGGTTCTAGTGAGCCACCACCCCGCGCGTATGCCGCGTGGCGCCGTGACCGTTCTTCCGGAGGCTCCCCGGTGATGGCCGGTTCAGTGCCTGTGCACCCAAGTCTAGCGGGCCGTGACGAAGGGCACGTCCGCGCGGCGGAAGGGCACCGTGCTGCGGTGTAGTCTGAGCGGCGTTGCCCCAGGGCAACACCACGACGCGACACCAGGGGAAGCCGGTCCAACTCCGGCGCTGACCCGCAACCGTAGGCCGCAGTGAAACGCGGCGAGCCGGAACACCTGGATCGCGAAGCGGCTCCATTTCCGTCGAGGTACGCGGGGCGGAGCCCGGACACCAGGTCCGAGGCCGCCCCCCGATGTCGCTCCAGCGACGCCGGGGGTCTTTCACGTTCTGGTGCCGGTGCACCCGTCGCGACACCGTTCGCAGTGAAGAGGCACCATGCACCGCACCCTCCGCAGCGCCCGTCCGGCCGCTGCACTGGCCCTGACACTGGGGGCAGCCCTGGTCCTGCCCGGCGCGGCGTTCGCCGGGACGACCGAGCCCACCCCGGTCAGCACCACGAGCACGACGAGCACCGGGACCACGAGCACCGGGACCGGCAGCGCCACGAGCGAGCCCACCGGCTCGACCTCGGCCACCACCACGACCCCGCCCCCCAGCGACACCTCGACGACCACGTCCGCCACAGGCTCGACCACCACCGGGACGAGCACCCTTCCCAGCACCACGACCGCCACCACCGGGTTGACCAAGTCGAGCGCCGCCAAGACCACCTCCCCCACCCTCGGACTGGTCCCCGGCGGCCGGGCGGGCCGGTATGGGCTGAACGCTGCCGCCGTCCTCCCCGAGACCTCCACCGACCCGGCCCTGGTCGCCGCCGGCTACCTCGTCAGGGAGCTTGCCGCAGGCCAGCACCACTTCTCCACCGTGGTCCCCGGCTTCGGCACGTTCGCCGACTACGGCGTCACCGCGGACGCCGTGCTGGCGCTCGCGGCAGCGGGGGCCGGGCAGGATGAGGCCGCCCTGACCACCGCGTACCTCGCCAACCACGTCCTCGACTACGTCGGCTTCGGCGATCCCAATGAGATCGCGGCGGGCGCGGTCGCGAAGCTCCTCAACGTCGCCATCGCGCAAGGTGTGGACCCGACCGCTTTCGGGGGTCAGAACCTCGTCGCGACCCTGCAGGCGCGAGAGGCACAGAACGGCCGGTTCTCGGACCAGTCGCAGTACGGCGACTTCTCGAACACGTTCGGCCAGTCACTCGCCCTCATCGGACTGCACCGGGCCGCCGTCACCACGAGCGCCCCATCGCGGGCGTACCTGCTGACCCAGCAGTGCTCGAACGGTGGCTTCCTGCTGTTCATGACCGATGCCGGCTGCACCGATCCTGCCTCCGCGGACCCGGATGCCACGGCCATGGCCGTCCAGGCCCTGATCGCGATCGGCGGCGCGACGGCTCAGGTCAGCGCAGGCCTCGACTACCTCGCCACGCGCCAGGCAGCGTCGGGGGGTGTCGGAGGCGGCGGACCCCAGACAGGACTCAACGCCAACACCACCGGTCTCGCCGGACAGGCCTTCCTGGCAGGTGGACGCAGCGCCAATGCTCGTCGCGCCGCATCGTTCGTCGCCGCACTGCAGTACGGCTGCACGTTCCCGGCAGGCGTTCGCGGTGGCATCGCCTACGACCAGACCGCCTACGACGACCAGGCAGACGCCGGAACCGCCGCAGCCCCTGTGGACCAGGACCGTCGTTCGACGTCGCAGGCCGCCCTCGCACTCGCCGGCACGCCGCTGTACGCAGTGTCGGCCGTCGGCGCCGACGCCACGGCGCCCGAACTCGACTGCCCCGCGGTCACGACCTCCACCACGACCTCCTCGACCAGCTCGACGAGCTCGAACAGTGCCGGCACCAGCACCACCGCGGCCGCGCCGGCGCCGGCCGACCCCTCCGACCCCGGATCGGCCGTGCCCGGCAACCTGGCCTTCACCGGTGCCGATGTGGCGGCGGCGACCCTCCTCGGAGCGCTGCTGCTGCTCACCGGAGCAGGGGCCATCGTGCTGGCACGGCGCAAGGGCGTGCACGCCTGATGCGGCTGCTCGCGCGCCTCGTCGCCGTCGCCGGACTCGTCGTCGCCGGCGGCCTCGCCCTCCCGGGCGGGGCCGCCCAGGCGGCGGCGTGCTCGGGCACGTCCGGGGTCACCGTCGTCATCGACTACGGATCCAGCTCGTCAACGTCCTGCGCGCCTGGCGATCCGGCGTCGGCCATGTCCGCCCTCAAGGCCGTGGCCACGGTGGTGAGCCCCCAGCGCTACCCCGGCACCGTCGTGTGCCGGATCAACGGGACACCGGCCAGCGACCCGTGCGTCCAGATGCCGCCGGCCAACGCCTACTGGGCGTTCTTCCATGCCTCGCGCGGTGGATCGTGGACCTACAGCAGCTCGGGGGTGGCCAGCTACAACCCCGCCCCGGGCACCGTGATCGGGTTCGCGTTCGGGTCCGGCGGCGCCCCCAGCAGCCCGCCTCCGGCTGCCAGCCCGAGCACGCCCAAGCCGTCGCCCAAGCCGAGCGCCTCCAGCTCGTCGAGCAAGCCACCCGCACCCAAACCCGCGGGCACCACCCCGGCCCGGCCCAGCAGCTCCAGCACCTCCGGCTCGACCCCCGCGGCCGGCGCCGGTGCCGGCACAGGCGCTGGCGCCGGCACCCGGCCGGGATCGCCGAGCAGCGCGACTCCGGGCGCCAAGCCGTCGACCACCACGACCTCGCCAGGCACCACCACGACCTCCGCGACGTCATCGGGCACCACCTCCGCCGGCTCCACCGGCAGCGGTGAGTCGGACAACGCAGCATCGGCCACGCCCGACTCCGGTTCGCCGCTGACCCTGCTCGCTGGCCTCGGTCTGGTGGGGCTGGTCGGTGCCGGCGCGGCATACCTCGCAGTGCGTCGTCGAGGAACCGCGTAGCCGCTCGTGCGCGCCGCCGGCACACCGCTGTCCCGTCACCTGCACCCCGTCGCCTGGTGGGTGTGGGCGATCGGGCTGGCGGTGGCCTGCTCGCGCACGAACAACCCGCTCCTGCTGCTGCTGGCCGTGAGCGTGGCCAGCCTGGTCGTCGCGGCCAGGCGCGGCAGCTCGCCGTGGTCGCGTGCGTTCCGGCTCTACCTCGTGCTCGGCGGGTTCATCATCGTGCTCAGGGTGGTGCTGCACGTGCTGGTGGGCTTCAAGTTCGGCACCACGCGGCTCTACTGGCTGCCGAGCGTCGAGCTCCCCGGCATCACGGTGCTGGGCCCGCTCTACCTCGAGGGCGTCCTCGCTGCCGCCGCCGAGGGGCTGCGCCTCGCGAGCCTGATCGCGTGCATCGGGGCCGCCAACGCGCTGGCCAACCCCAAACGGCTGCTTCGCGCCCTGCCCAGCGCCCTGCACGAGATCGGCACCGCCGTCGTCATCTCCGTGACCGTGGCCCCGCAGCTCGCCGAGAGTGTCCAACGCGTGCGTCGCGCCAGGGTGCTGCGCGGCGAGGGCGGTGGCGGGATCAGGTCGGTCGGCCGGGTCGCCCTGCCCGTGCTGCAGGACACCCTCGACCGGTCGTTGTCCCTCGCCTCGGCGATGGACTCGCGCGGCTACGGCCGACGCTCCGAGCAGTCGGCCGCCACCCGCCGCCTCACCGGGGCGCTGACCCTCTCCGGGCTGATGGGCGCCGGGGTCGGCATGTACGGGTTGCTCGACGGCACCGCACCGGCAGTGATCGGGATGCCGATGCTTGCCCTGGGGCTGGCCCTGTCCGCCATCGGCGTGCGCGTCGGTGGCGCAAGCGTGCAGCGCAGCGTCTACCGGCCCGACCCGTGGGCCCTCCCGGAGTGGCTGGTCGCCGGGGCCGGGGTGGCGGCCGCTGCACTCATGGTGGTCCAGGCCGGGCGAGCACCCGACGCCCTCGCCCTGCCGATCCAGCCGTTGGCGGCACCGGCGCTGCCACTCCTCGCCGTGCTGGGGATCCTGCTGGCCGCCGTGCCCGCCCTCGTGGCTCCGGCCCCTCCGGCAGCCCGAAGGAGTGGTGGTCGATGAGCACCGACCCCAGGGCGCCGGTCGTGTTCGACGCCGTGACCATCCGGTATGCCGGCAGCCCCCGCCCCGCCCTCCGCGAGGCGTCGTTCGTGCTCGAGGAGGGGGAGCTCGTCGTCGTCACCGGCCGCACGGGCTCGGGGAAGACCACCCTCCTCGGCGCCGTCAACGGAACCGTCCCGCACTTCACCGGTGGCCACCTCTCCGGACGGGTCACCGTCTGCGGTCGGGACACCCGCACGCACCGTCCGAGGGACCTCGCCGGCATCGTGGGGGTGGTGCGGCAGGACCCGCTGGCCGGCTTCGTGACCGACACGGTGGAGGAGGAGCTGGCCTACACGCTCGAACAGCTCGCCCTCGATCCCCCGGCGATGCGACGCCGCGTCGAGGAGGTGCTCGACCTGCTCGGGATCGCGGACCTGCGGGATGCGCCCTTGCGCGACCTGTCCGGTGGCCAGCAGCAGCGCGTCGCCATCGGCTCGGTCCTCACCGCGAGCCCCCGGTTGCTGGTCCTCGACGAGCCCACGTCGGCGCTCGACCCGACGGGAGCCGAGGAGGTCCTCGCGACGCTGTCGCGCCTGGTCCACGACCTGGGCCTGACAGTGGTGCTGTCCGAACACCGGCTCGAGCGCATCGTCGGCACCGCGGACCGCGTGATCCTGGTGGCGGACGACGGCACGGTCAGCGACGGCCTCCCGCGGGACGTCATGGCCACCGCTCCGCTCGCCCCACCGGTCGTCCACCTCGGTCGATGGGCCGGCTGGCAACCGCTGCCCTTGACGGTCCGTGACGCCAGGCGGGCCGCGACCACCCTTCGACGGGACCTGACCCGCGCCGCAGACGCTGCCGCCGACGGGTCCCCCACCGCTCCCGCGCCTGTCACCTCAACCACGGGTGGCCACGATCGGGTTGCAGCCGTGGGCGTGGACGTCAGGCACGGGAGCGTGGCCGCCGTGCGCTCGGTCGACCTCTCCCTGCACGATGGAGAGGTCGCTGTCCTCATGGGTCGCAACGGCTCCGGCAAGTCCTCGCTCCTGTGGGCCCTGCACGGCACGGGCAGCCGCAGCGCGGGCGAGGTCACCGTCCTCACCGCCACGGGTGGCCGGGTCGACCCCGCCACCGAGTCCCCCAAGGTCCGGCGCAGCCACATCGGGCTGGTGCCCCAGAGTGCGCCAGACCTGCTCTACCTCGACTCGGTGGGAGCCGAGTGCCGCCAGGCCGACCACGAGGCGGCAGCGGAGCCCGGCTCGACGCGGGCCACCCTCGACAGGCTCGCACCCGGCATACCCGACGACCACCATCCACGCGACCTCTCCGAGGGGCAGCAGCTCGCCCTCGTTCTCGCGATCCAGCTCGCTGCCGCACCGGGCGCGTTGCTGCTCGACGAGCCCACACGCGGTCTGGACTACCCCGCCAAGGCGGTCCTCGGCGACCTGTTGCGCGACCTCGCGGCCAGCGGCCGCGCCCTCGTGGTGGCGACCCACGACGTGGAGTTCGCCGCGAACGTCGCCGACCGCGTGGTCGTGATGTCGGAAGGCAGGGTCGTCGCTGACGGCCCGGCGGCGAACATCCTGTGTGACTCCCCCGCGTTCGCGCCTCAGGTCGCCAAGGTCCTCGCGCCGACCCGGCTCCTCCGGCTCGACCAGGTGCAGGCCGCGGTCACGGCGACGGCGGGAGGGGTGCGCTGATGGCCTCACCGATCAGGGTGATCGCGCTTCGTCCTCGCTCCACCGTGGCGCTCGTCCTCGTGTCGGTCGCCGGGCTGCTCGCGTTCGGCTGGCCGTTGTTCGCCACCGCGGACTCCCGCCTCGGCCACAGCGCCGACGCGCCGCTCCTGTTCGCCCTGCTCCTGCCGCTGCTGATGGCGGTGGTGCTGTTCGAGATCAGCGAGGGAGGGCTCGACGTCAAGGCGGTGGCGATGCTCGGCGTTCTGTCGGCCGTGGGTGCCGCGCTGCGCCCGCTCGGCGCCGGCACCGCCGGTCTGGAGACGGTCTTCTTCCTGCTCGTCCTCGGGGGCCGGGTGTTCGGTCCAGGCTTCGGGTTCGTCCTGGGGTCCACGACGCTCTTCGCGTCCGCGCTCATCACCGGCGGTGTCGGGCCCTGGCTGCCCTATCAGATGCTGGGCGCCGCCTGGGTCGGCCTCGGCGCAGGCCTGCTGCCCCGCGTGCCGGCGCGCTGGGAGCTCGTCACGCTGGCCGCCTATGGCGCGGTGTCCGGGCTCCTCTACGGCGTGGCCCTCAACTTCTCCTTCTGGCCGTTCGCCAGCGGGCTCGCCAGCGACGTCTCGTTCGTGGCGGGTGCCGCCCCCTGGGAGAACCTGCGCCGGTTCGGGGTCTTCTCACTGGCCACCTCGCTCTGGTGGGACATCGGGCGAGCCCTGACCAACGTCGTCCTCATCGCGGTCACCGGCCGAGCGGTCCTCGGGACCCTGCGGCGGGCCTCCCGCCGAGCCGCCTTCGACGCAGAGGCGGGTTTCGTGGACCGGCGCAGCGGCGAGGAGCCGGCCCCGCGGCATACGCTCCGAGGATGAGCACGGACACCTCGCTGCCCATCCGCGCCGTCACCGACCCCGACGTCAAGGCCACCTACGCCGTGGACGAGTCGGTGGGTGCCACGGCTCCCCACCAGTTCGAGGTCGTGCGGGCCCGAGACCTGGGCGACGTGGTCGAAGTAATGCGGTGGGCCCACGAGACGCGCACGCCGGTCGTGCCCCAAGGTGCCCGCAGCAGCCTCACGGGCAGCTCGGTGGCGATCGAGGGCGGCGTGGTCCTCAACCTGGAGGGGCTCGACCGGATCACCACCATCGACCCGCTCGAGGGCCTGGCGGTGCTAGGCCCCGGGGTCGTGACGAAGGACCTCAAGGACGCCGCCGCGGCGCAGGGCCTGTTCTACCCACCCGATCCCGCGAGCTCGGCGTTCTGCACGATCGGCGGCAACGTCGCGACCAACGCGGGCGGGCTGTGCTGCGTCAAGTACGGCGTCACCGCCGACTACGTGCGCGCCCTGCAGGTTGTGCTGCCCGGGGGCGAGGTGATCCGCACCGGCCACCGCACCGCCAAGGGTGTGGCCGGACTCGACCTGACCGGGCTGTTCGTCGGGTCCGAGGGCACCCTCGGCGTCATCACGGAGGTGACCACCCGGCTCGTGCCTGCGCCCGACCCCGCGCTCACGGTGCTCGCGACGTTCGACTCGCTCGACGCGGCAGGGCGCGCCATCGTCGGCCTGCGGCTCGAACGTCACGTGCCCTCGCTCGTCGAGCTGCTCGACCGAGCCGCCATCGCCGCCGTGCAGTCGCTGGCCGACTACGGCTTCCCGCAGGACTGCGAGGCCGCCCTGCTCGTGCAGTCCGACCGCCCCGACCACACGGCCGAGGACGTGCAACGGTATGCCGCGGTGCTCGCCGACGCGGGTGCCGTGGACGTCGCCGTGGCCGACGACCCCACGGAGGCCGATCTGCTGCTCGCCGGGCGGCGGGCGCTCAGCCCGGCGCTGGAGGCCAAGGGCGCCCGCTACCTGGAGGACGTCTGCGTGCCGGTCGGACGGCTCACCGACCTCATCCGGACCGGGCAGGCCATCGCCGCGCAGCGCGGACTGGAGATCGTCATGGCAGGGCATGCGGGCGACGGAAACCTGCACCCCAGCATCTTCTTCGACCCCGCCGACCCGGCCAGTCGCGAGAGCGCGCACCTGGCCTTCACCGAGATCATCACGGCCGCCCTGCAGATGGGCGGCACCATCACCGGCGAGCACGGTGTGGGCACGCTCAAGGCCCCGTGGCTGGCGCAGGAGCTCGGCGAGCGGGAGCTGGAGCGCCAGCGCGCCGTGAAGGCCCTCTTCGACCCGCGCGGGATCCTCAACCCCGGCCGGGTCTACTGGTCCTGACCCTTCTCCCGCCGTTCCCACCCTTGTCGGGTCCAGGTGTAGTGACCCGATAAAGGTGATGCGGTGGGGTGACTGGTAGAAACAGGGACATGAGCCACCTCGAACTCGGCCGCAGTGAGTCCTGGTTGACCCGCGAGGAGCTCGATGCGGCGCGAGAGCGGTTGCCGATCCTCTATGTCGATGCCGTCCCTGTACGTGTGGACGAGCGGGGGGCGCTCACCGCAGTCGGCCTGCTCCTGCGAGCCTCCGACGGAGCGATCAACCGCGAGCTCGTCTCGGGTCGCGTCCTCTACCACGAACGCGTGCGCGACGCCCTGATCCGGCACATCGAGAAGGACCTCGGGCCGATGGCGTTGCCGCAGATCCCGGCGAGCCCCCTGCCGTTCACGGTCGCCGAGTACTTCCCCACACCGGGCGTCACCCCGTTCCACGACCCGAGGCAGCACGCGGTGTCACTCGCATTCGTCGTCCCGGTCGCGGGCGACTGCCAGCCGCAGCAGGACGCCCTCGACCCGGCCTGGCTCACCCCCGACGAGGCGGTGGCCCCTTCGCTGCTCGAGGAGATGGACGGTGGCCACGGCGCGCTGCTGCGTCAGGCGATGGCCCACCTCGGTCACGCCGTCTGAGCTCGTCGACATCGGACACGCCGTCTCAGCCCGCCGACATCGGACACGCTGCCAGGCGTCATCCGACTCGGTCAGCCCTGTGACCTGCGGCTAAGCACGTCGAGCACCGGATCCACAACTGAAATCGCCAACTCCGGGCCGAACGGCTGAGGCAGACTGACCGTCAACCGGAGGAGAATGGGCGCGTGCCGTGGGAAATCGCCACATACCTCCTCGGCGCCCAGGGGGGCGTCGAGGACGATTTCGCACGACTGTACGCGGCCACCAACCCGGTGCTGATGCGGTACCTGCGCGTCACGACCGACGCTGACCCCGCCGCCCTGTCAGACCTGGCCCTCGGCGCGTGGACCGCGGCACTCCCTCAGCTGATGGCCTGCCCTCCCGATGAGGACGCTTGGCTCGAGCTCATCATCGGCTCGGCTCGGGCCGCCGCGGCAGGCAGCCTGAGGACTGACACCGGGAGCACCGCACCCGAGACCGCCTCGACGACCGGCGACGACGTGGACCACGCCATCGAGACCCTGCGGGCGTGCCCACCCGAGCAGGCGGAGGTGCTCGCGATGGGGCTCGTCGCCAACCTGGATCGCGATGCCACGTCCCGCCTGACCGACCACGAGCCCACTGACGTGCTGGCCCTCGTCCAGAGCAGCGAGCAGCGCCTGACGATGTCGCTCGGGGAGCTGACCGAGGCCCTCCGCGCTCCCGGTCGCGATGGCGAGGTCGCCGACGTGCGGCTCGTCACCCCGCTCATCACAGCAGCCCTCGCTGGTCCGGCACCGACGGCGAAAGGCCCCGCCCACGCTGCGCCCCCCACGACCATCGTGACCGCGGGCGCGGTGGGCGCGGCCATCGGGGCCGAAGCCGGACCGGCCGTGGGCGCTGTCGAGCAGCTCCCCCTGGCCGAGCTACTCGGCCTGGAGGCAGCCGCCACCGGGTCCCCGCCGGCGATCTCCCTGGCTGCCGTCGGGTCTGTGACGGGGGCCCTGAGCCGGCCGGCCCGGGTCGGCGTCGGAGTGGGTGTGTGGGGGCTCGCCGTCGGTGGCGTGGGCATGGCGGCTGCGATGAGCGGTCTCATCACCGTGGCCATCGATGGCCTCTTCGGCGATCACGGAGGGGGTCCGCTCGTCACGGCAGAGGGTCCGGCCCGCCCGGGGTCTCCGTCCTCCGATGGTGACGCCACGACCGAGAACCCACCGGTCGTGCCAGGTCGGCCCGGCACCGACGAGCCACCGGCAACGGGCGGTGGCAGGACACCTCAGACAGTGACCCTGCCGGGACGGTCGAAGGGAACCGAGATCGTGCTGGCGTCCTTCGTCCCCCAGGGCTCGACGCCGTCGACGCCCACCGAGGTCCCGACCACGCCCACCACGCCGAGCACACCGACCACTCCCCCGACCACCCCGCCCAGCACACCGCCGAGCACGCCGCCGGTCGTCCCGCCGCCGAGCGGGCCCGGGGTGTCGGGTGGCAACGGCCACGGCAACGGCCACGCCTCGGCGCGGGAGACCCGCAGGGCCATCCGCCAGGCCAGGGTGAGCGCCAGGGCCAACGACAAGGCCGTCAAAGCCGCCGCCAAAGTCGCCGCAAGGGCCGATTCCAACGCCAACGACAAGGGTCGCGGCAAGGGCAAGGCCCTGGGCCACGGCAAGGCCACGTCGAAGGGGAAGGCGCTGGGCCACGACAAGCCCAAGGCCAACGGCAAGGCAGCCGGACACAACAAGTCCTGAGCACGGGCGCCGACCGTCATCCGGCGCCGCAACGACGGTCAGGTCGTGCGACGGCGGCGGCGGTCGGCAACGTCCATGGCGTCCGCTTCCTCGGGGGTCGGCGCGGTGCCGCCCAGGCGTGCCGGCAGCAGGTGTCGCTCGGAGTCCGGCCACGCCGGATAGACCGCCTGGTCCGCGCGCAGCTGGGCGTCCATGGCTGCCCTCACCCGTGCAGTGGCGGCCACGGCGTTCTCGTCGGCGCCGACCTCGATGGGAGGGCCGACCGTGATGAGCAGCGGGATGCCGTGCCGGCCCATCCGACGGGGCTGCCCCTTGGTCCAGACTCGCTGCGAACCCCAGATCGTGGTCGGCAGCACGGGGACCCCGGCCTCCTGCGCGAGGCGCACGGTGCCGGACTTGAACGCCTTGAGCTCGAAGGACCGAGAGATGGTTGCCTCGGGGAACACCCCGATGATCTCGCCGGCGCGCAGCGCGTCGCGCGCGGCGTCGAACGACCCCAGACCGGCCTCGCGGTCGACCGGGATGTGCTTCATCCCCCGCATCAACGGCCCGGCCACCGGGTTGGACCAGATCGACTTCTTGGCCATGAAGCGCACGTAGCGCCCGACGTCGACACCCGCCAGCCCGGCATACGTGAAGTCGAAGTACCCGGTGTGGTTGATCGCCATCACCGCTCCCCCGTGCCTCGGCAGGTGCTCAGTGCCCTTCAGGGTGATCTTGAGGCCCTGGGCGGCGAACAACGCGCGGGCCAACCCGATGACGGGGGTGTAGACGGGCTCCATGGGGCCACCCTAGGGGTGCAGCAGATCCGCAGGGCGCGCGGAGCGGGCCGGGCAGGCGGACGTGGGCCCTGACGCGGGCCCGGACGCGGCATACCCGCAACCAGTTCGTCACCCAGCGCGGGGGGATGGGAAGATTCACGCCATGACCGATGCACCCACCACGTCCGGCGCCGCCACGATCCCCGACAAGCCCTCGATCGACGGGCTCGAGGACAAGTGGGCGCAGGTATGGCGGGACCAGGGCACCTACGCGTTCGACCGGGTTGCAGCACTCGGGAAGGGTCGCGAGGCGGTCTTCTCGATCGACACCCCGCCCCCGACCGCGAGCGGCAGCCTGCACATGGGGCACGTGTTCTCCTACACCCACACCGACTGCATGGCGCGCTACAAGCGGATGCAGGGCCTCGAGGTGTTCTACCCGATCGGCTGGGACGACAACGGGCTGCCCACCGAGAAGCGAGTGCAGAACTACTACGGCGTGCGCGGCGACGCCTCGCTGCCCTACGCCCCGGACTTCGAGCCGCCGCACCGCGGTGACGCCAAGAGCCTCAAGGCAGCCGACACCCTGCCGATCTCGCGGCAGAACTTCATCGAGCTCTGCGACGAGCTGACGGTCGAGGACGAGAAGGCCTTCGAGTCGCTGTTCCGGAGGATGGGCTTCAGCCTCGACTGGGACATCAGCTACCGCACCATCGACGACCACTCGCGAGCCACTGCGCAGCAGGCGTTCCTGCGCAACCTCGCGCGCGGCGAGGCATACCAGTCCGAGGCGCCAGGGCTGTGGGACGTCACCTTCCAGACCGCAGTCGCCCAGGCCGAGCTGGAGGCGCGTGACTATCCCGGCGCCTACCACCGCGTCGCCTTCCACGGCGAGGACGGTCCGATCTACATCGAGACGACCCGGCCCGAGCTGATCCCGTCCGCCGTGGCCCTGATCGCCCACCCCGACGACGAGCGGTATGCCGGCCTGTTCGGCTCGACGGTCCGCTCACCGCTGTTCGGGGTCGAGATCCCCGTGGTCGCCCACCCGGGCGCCGAGCCCGACAAGGGCGCCGGCATCGCGATGTGCTGCACGTTCGGCGACCTCACCGACGTGCTGTGGTGGCGTGAGCTGCAGCTGCCGACGAGGTCCGTCATCACCCGCTCGGGCCGGATCCAGGCCGAGGTGCCGGAGTGGCTGGTCGGCGGTCCGGGCGAGCAGCTGTTCTCCGAGCACGTCGCGACGAAGACCACCTTCAGCGCACGCGAGGCGATCGTGGCTGCCCTGCGCGAGTCCGGTGACCTCGATGGGGAGCCGAAGCCCACCCAGCGCAAGGCCAACTTCTACGAGCGCGGCGAGAAGCCGCTCGAGATCGTCACGTCCCGGCAGTGGTACATCCGCAACGGCGGGCGCGACGCGGAGCTCAACGCCGAGATGATCGAGCGCGGTCGCCAGGTCTCGTTCCACCCGGCGTTCATGCAGGCCCGATACGAGAACTGGGTGAGYGGCCTGAACGGCGACTGGCTGATCTCGCGCCAGCGATTCTTCGGTGTGCCGATCCCGGTCTGGTACCCGCTCGACGACAACGGCGAGCCGGTCTTCGACAAGCAGCTCGTGCCGGCGGAGGACCAGCTGCCGGTGGATCCCGCGGCCCAGGCTCCCGAAGGCTACGACGAGTCACAGCGCGGTCAGGCCGGCGGCTTCGTCGGCGATCCCGACATCATGGACACGTGGGCGACGTCGTCGCTGACTCCGCAGATCGCCGGTCGCTGGCGCGACGACCCCGAGCTGTTCGCGGGCGTGTTCCCGATGGACGTCCGCCCCCAGGGGCACGACATCATCCGGACCTGGCTGTTCTCGACCGTCGTCCGGTCGCACTTCGAGTTCGGCTCGGTCCCGTGGCGCAACGCCGCCCTGTCAGGGTGGATCCTCGACCCCGACCGCAAGAAGATGAGCAAGTCCAAGGGCAACGTCGTCACCCCAGAGGACGTCGTGAAGGAGCACAGCGCCGACGCCGTGCGCTACTGGGCGGCGAGTGGGCGCCTGGGCGCCGACGCGGCCTACGACACCGGGCAGATGAAGGTCGGTCGTCGCCTGGCGATCAAGATCCTCAACGCCACGAAGTTCGCCCTCTCCTTCGGGGAGGTTGACGGGGAGCTTGAGACGGCCGTCACCAACCCGCTCGACCGCGCCATGCTCGCCCAGCTCGGTGACGTCGTCTCGAAGGCGACCGCAGGGTTCGAGGGCTGGGACCACACGCGCTCGCTCGAGGTGAGCGAGACGTTCTTCTGGACCTTCTGCGACGACTACCTCGAGCTGGTCAAGGACCGCGCATACGGCGGCCAGGGCGAGGCCGAGGCCGCGTCAGCCAGGGCCGCCCTGCGCATCGCCCTCGACGTGCTGCTGCGCCTCTTCGCGCCGATGCTGCCCTACGTGACCGAAGAGGTGTGGTCGTGGTGGCACGAGGGCTCGGTCCACCGCGCCCCTTGGCCGACGACCGCGGACACGGCGGCGGGAGCCGGCGGCGACGCGAACGTCCTGACGGCCGTGGGCGAGGCCCTGGCGGGCGTGCGCAAGGCCAAGTCGGAGGCCAAGGTCGGCATGCGTGCCGAGGTGGCCTCGATCGTGCTGGCCGGCTCTGCCGAGTGGGCGGAGCGGGTGCGGCTCGCCGAGGCCGACCTGCGCGCGGCGGGCCGGATCACCGGCACTGTCGACTACGCGGAGGCGGAGATGCCCGAGGTGCGCGACGCCGAACTGATCCCGGTGGAGAAGCCGAAGGCCTGAGCTCGACGAGTTCCGTTGGGCTGCACCGTGATCCACGGAACATCCCAACCCGCGATCCGCAGCTCACGGCTGGCGAAGCGTCCCTCGTCGAGCAGGGTCACCTGACCGGTCGCCGGGTCGTAGACATCCAGGACGCGGTCACCGTCACCCGGCAGGACGAGGGTGACGTGTCGCGGCAGCAGGCCGTTGCCGATGTAGAGCAGAGCGGGCTCGCCGTCGGCCACGACCTCGACCAGCCGGGCATGGGCCTCCCGGAGTCCCCCGCGCGTGAGCTGCCGCACCGGTCGCAGCTCGTAGTCCGTGCCCCGGCGGGAGGCACCGAACTCGAGCTCCTTGCGGGCGCCCCAGGGTGGCGTGCCCAGTGCGCGCGGCCACGGCAGGTTGAGTCGTCGTCCCCCGGCATACAGGCGGTTGGTGCGCCGCATGACGACGCGCTCGTATGCCGCGAAGCGCTCCTGTTCGGTCGCTCCCGCGGGTGCGTCACCGCGCGGGCCCTCACCTGTGGTGATCCAGCGTGCGAAGGCCGGGTTGACGAGCATGCGGGCGACGGTGAGGCAGGCCGACCCACAGGTCACCGGACTCTGCTGGATGGGGCCGATGTCACCGCTGCGCAACCGGAACCCCGAGGACATGGCCCCATCCTCGCGGGTGGGGCCGCAAACTTCTACCGGTCCGGCTCGTGGCAGGGGCGCCAGCACGGGCGACGGCGAGGTGCCGGCGAGGTGCCGGCGGGGTGCCGGCGGGGTGCCGGCCGGGGCGAGGCTCAGACCGGTGTGCACCACCGCGCCGACCGGCCAGCGTGGGCCAGCAGGCGCGTCGCGGGCGTCGCCCAGTCCGACACCTCGACCGGCGAACCGAAGCGGAAAGGGCGGTCGGCGGCCGTGATGTGGTCGCGAGCCACCGGCCACAGGTCCATGGCGAGCTCCGGCGGGATGGCCCTGGGCTGGGCGATCGCCTCGGCGACGTCCCATCCGTGGAGGGCGATCTCGAGGGCGCCGACCGCCCCGAGCAGCTCACGGGGCAGGCTGAGCTCGGCCACGTCGATGTCGGCGTCCGCCGCGCAGCCACGCACCGGCTGCCAGTGGCCGAGCAGTCCCCGAGCCCGGATGCAGATGCTGTCGAGGAGGTCGGCGCCCTCGGTCGGTGGCACGGAGGGCACCAGGCTGAGCGAGGTGGCCTGGGCCGCGGCTGCCATCGCCTCGAGCGAGTCGTCCATGTGGCCGAGCAGGTCTCGCAGCAACCACCCGTGACAGGGCGTCGCGCGGTCGAGGTCGGCTTCGGTCACCAGGACCAGGCTGGCACGGGTGTACGCGATGGCCCGTTCGAGCAGCTCCACTGCGCTGGGCGGCCGGCTGTGACCGGTCGCGGCGGGCACCTGCGGCCTCACGAGGGACCGGTGTAGCCGGCCGATAGCGAGGCGGGCAGCCCGAACGTGTCGAACAGCGCCGCGTCGAAGAACGCCGCGACGTGACTGACCTTGCCTGTGCGGTCGAGCGTGAGCACCTGGAGGTGGAACGGGGCGAACGACCCGTCGCGCTGACGCATGTAGAGACCGAACGCCGGCTGGCCGTTGGCGCTCGTCGCGACCATGGGCATGTCGTGCTCACCACCGGGGCACTGCGTGTCGATGAGCCGGCCGATGTTCTCTGCCCCGAGGTACCAGCCCGTGAACGGCGGCATCTCCCACACTGCGTCGCGGGTGAGCATCCCGACGATGGCGGTGATGTCCTTGTCCCAGAACGCCTTCACGTAGCGGTCCAACATCTCCTGCTGTTGCGGGTCGAGCTCGGGCTGCACGTCGTCCTGCGTGACGCGAGCCTTTGCGAGCTGGGCGTGGGCGCGCTGCAGCGCACTGTTGACCGCGGCCTCACTCGTCTCGAGCGCCTCGGCGACTTCAGAGGCCTTCCAGCGCAGGACGTCGCGCAGGATGAGAACGGCGCGCTGGCGGGCCGGCAGGTGCTGGAGGGCCGCGACGAAGGCCAACCGGATGCTCTCGCGCTGCGCGACGATGGCGGCCGGGTCGGACGTCTCCCCCGCTACCAGGGGGTCCGGGGCTGGCTCCAGCCAGGACACCTCGGTGGACTCCACCAGCTGGTCGCCGGCACTGCTCGACGGCGTCCCCAGCCCAGCGGGGAGCGGCCGGCGGTCCTTGCCCTCGAGGGCGGTGAGGCAGACGTTGGTGGCGATGCGGTAGAGCCACGTCCGCACGGACGAGCGCCCCTCGAACGCGGCATAGGCCCGCCACGCCCGCAGGTAGGTCTCCTGGACGAGGTCCTCCGCGTCGTGGATCGACCCCGTCATGCGGTAGCAGTGGGCCGTCAGCTCTCGCCTGAAGCCGTCGGTGGCCTCGGGGAAGTCCTCCACGTCAGGCCGCTCGCGCACCTCGGTCATCAGGTCCCCTTTCGTCGTCCCGTCCACAGCCCTCCGAGGAGCTGGTCCGCCCAGCCAGCAGTCCTCCGACCAGCTGGTCCAGCCTAGGCACATCGGTGCCACATGAGGACAGACCCGGCAGGAGTGCAGAACTCATCGCTGCGTAACGAACTGTGCACGGATTGGGGCGATCCGCTCGCCACATCGGGCCCAGATCCCTAAGGTCGATGACCGTGACGCGACGTGGACTGGGCCTGGGGGTGGGGACGCTGGCAACGCTGTTGCTCGCCGCCTGGGTGTCCGCGGCCGGACCGGTCGGAGTCTTCGCGCGGCAGGATTTCTCCGGCCCCGACTCCAAGGCTCCGGGCGAGGAGTACGGACCCGGCCCCATCCCCTCGGCCACCAACCAGGGCCTGAAGGCCGCACCGGTCCGGACGAGCGACCCGTTGCTGGTCAGCCTGGTCGGCTTCGCGATGAAGCTGGTGCTCGCGGTGGTCGTGATCGTGGTGCTCGTGGCCATCGGACGGGCGCTGCGCGACCGCTGGGCGACGCGCGCCGATGCCGCCGCTCCGCAGGGCACGGTCGACGTCCTCCCCGAGGTCCTGCTCGAGGGCGCCCGCGAGGGCGTGGAGCTCCTCGCCCGGGGCACCCCCGCCAACGCCGTGATCGCCGCCTGGGTGTCGCTCGAGGACGCCGTCCGCGGCGCCGGCGTGAGGGACGACGACTCGCGCACGTCGGCCGAGCTCGTGAGCACGGTGCTGCGCTCGTACCGGGTCGACCGGGCACCGTTGGACACCCTGGCCGCGCTCTACCGCGAGGCTCGGTTCTCCCGTCACCCGATCACCGAGGAGCAGCGCACGACGGCGCGCGTGGCCCTCGTGCAGGTGCAGGCCGAGCTCCAGCGGACCGTCGCCCAGCTCGCGCAGGCCAGGGCTGGCCGAGCCGGGGCGGCCGCACGGTGATCCGCCGCCTCTCCGGCTTGGCACCTGCCCAGCTGATTCTCGTGGTCCTCGGCGTCTCTGTGGCCGTGGGCGCCCTCGCGGTGTCGGTCCCCGTCCTCGGCAACGCGGGGATGCTCCTTGCCGCGCTGGCCATGCTCGCGGCCCTCGCCGTGCTCGCCCAGTGGCTGTGGCAGTCCCGGCAGTCGACGGACTGGGACAACACGTTCACGGAGTCAGCTCCGCCCCGCGGCGCCGACTCGCGGATCAGCCGCCTGGCTGTCGACATCCGTGAAGCCGGTTCGGGCGACTCGGCCTCCGCCGCCCGGCTCCATGCCGCCCTGAGCGGCCTCGCCGTGGAAAGACTGCGGGACCGCCGCGGCCTCACCTTCGCCCAGGGCACGACGCCTGACGACACCACCGCCGACGCCACCGTCGCGCTGGGACCCCAGCTCACGGCATACCTCGCCGGGAGCCCGACCACTCGCGTCACCGCCGCCCAGCTCGCGGCGTTCATCACCACTCTGGAGGAGCTCTAAGTGACCCTGACCCTCGACCAGGTCGCGTCCCGCGCGACCGCCATCCTCGCCGAGGTCGAACGCGCTGTCGTCGGCAAGCGGCAGAGCCTGGAGATCGTCCTGTCCGGCATCCTGGCCGGTGGTCACGTGCTCATGGAGGACTTCCCCGGGCTGGGCAAGACCCTCGCGGCGAGGTCCTTCGCGCAGGCACTGGGACTGGACTTCGCGCGCGCCCAGTTCACCCCGGACCTGCTCCCCAGCGACCTGACCGGGTCGTTCCTCTATGACCAGCGCACCCACGACTTCTCCTTCCGCAAGGGACCCCTGTTCACCGGGCTGCTCCTCGCCGACGAGATCAACCGCACGCCGCCGAAGACCCAGTCGGCCCTGCTCGAGGCCATGCAGGAGGGGCAGGTCACGGTCGAGGGGGAGACGTTCGCGCTCCCGAAGCCGTTCCACGTGCTCGCCACGGCGAACCCCGTCGAGTACGAAGGCACCTATCCGCTGCCGGAGGCGCAGCTCGACCGGTTCCTGCTGAGGGTGAGCTTCGGCTACCCCAACGCGGCCGACGAGTGGGAGGTGCTGCAGCGACGGATGGCGCGCCAGCAGGAGGCGCAGGAAGTCGGCGCCGTCACCGACGGGCCCGGGCTGATCGAGATGCAGCAGGCGGTCGAGACGGTCACCGTCGACGAGGGCGTCGGTCAGTACTGCGTGCGGCTGGTCGCCGCGACGCGCACACACCAGAACCTCCTCATGGGTGCCTCCCCCCGCGCCTCGCTCGCACTGCTCCTGACCTCCCGGGCGTATGCCGTGCTGCGCGGCCGCGACTACGTCACCCCCGAGGACGTCAAGGCCGTGGCCCACGCCTGCCTCGACCACCGCGTCACCGTGCGCCCCGAGCTGTGGATGAACGACGTGTCCGCCGCCAGCGTCGTCGACAGCGTGCTCACCTCGGTGCCCACGCCCACCGCCACCGCAGCCGGCCCGCGGACCGGTTTCGAGCGTCCGTGACGGCGGTACCCGGACGCCGGCTGGAAGCGCGCTGGCGGGTGACGTCGGCACACATCCGGGCCCTGTTCCTCGGGCTGCTGCTCGTCGGCGTGGGCGTCGTGCTGCGCCGCCCCGACGCCCTCGTGCTCGGGACCCCGATGCTCCTCGTGGGGCTGTGGGCGACCGCGGTCCGACCGGCGGGGTCGCCCGCAGCGCACGCGGCCGTGGCCCATCCGTTGTTGCGCGAGGGCCAGGCCACCAAGTGGGTCGCCACCATCGCGCCCGGCCCCGGCGTCGAGGAGGCAGGCCTGGTCCTGCTGCCGACGCCCCACACGACGTTCAGCCCCGGATTCCGTGCCGCTGCAACGGCGTTCGGCGCCGACACCGCTGCACCGAAGTCCCTCGAGGTCGTCTGCCAGAGCACTCGCTGGGGCCATCGTCCGCTGGGACCGGCGACCGTGGCCGTGAGCGGGGCGTTCGGCGCCTTCCGGTGGGAGCCCGAGGCCGTCTCCCTCCCCGCGATCCCGACGGTGCCACTGCCCGACACGTTCACGGCCCGCGTGCCCGTCCCACGGCCTGATGGCCTCGTCGGGCAGAACCGCTCGCACCACCCGGGTGACGGCGGCGAGCTCGACCAGATCCGCCCGTTCCGCTTCGGCGACCGGCTGCGCCGCGTGCACTGGCCGGTGTCGGTGCGCACCGGGGAACTGCACGTCACCGCGACCCACGCCGACCAGGACAGCGAGATCCTGCTGCTCGTCGACGCCATGAACGACATCGGCCGCAGCGAAGGAGTCGGCGGGTCGAGCAGCAGCCTGGACAACGCCGTTCGCGCAGCCGGGGCCATCGCCGAGCACTACCTGCGGACCGGCGACCGGGTCGGACTGCTCGTGCTCGGCGCCAAGGACCTGCCGCACGTCAAGGCTGCCGCCGGGAGCCACCACCTGCGCCGCCTGCTCGACGTCCTGGCCCGGGTCCGGGTCGCCGACAGCACGGTCAGCGACGAGAAGCGGTTGCGCTCGCAGCTGCGCCACCACGTGTCGGCCGGCACCCTCGCGGTCATCCTCACACCGGCCATCTCCCCCGCGATCCTGGCCCACGCCGTCTCCCTGTCGCGGCGTGGGATCTCGGTGGTCACCGTCGACACTCTGCCGGCCGACCTCGCCCGACCGGACATCCCCGAGGCCTCGCTGGCCCAGCTGTCCCCAGCCGCCGCCGACCAGCCCACCGAGACCCGGCTGGCGTGGCGGCTTCGCCTCCTCGAACGCAGCCACGAGATGAGCCGGGCCCGTCAGACCGGTGTGCCGATCGTCCCCTGGGCCGGCCCCGGGACCCTCGACCTCGTGCTGCGCGACCTCGGCCGCCGCTCCCGGGCGCCGCGGGTGGTGAGTCGCTGATGTCGCGTTCCCAGCTCGTGCTCCGTGGGGTGCTCGTCAGCGCCTCGCTGGCCCTCCTCGTGCTGACCCTGGCCGCCTCGCCGCACCCGATCATCGTGGCCGCGGTGGTCCTCGTCGCGCTCACCGTCTACGCGGCGGTCGAGCCGGACTCCGGGCTCGTGACGGTCCTGCTCGGTGGCCACGCCCTGCACTGGCTCGCCGCCGTACCCGTCCCGGGCAGCACGACTGCCTGGGCGACCCTGCTCGCCGCGGCCTGGGCGGGCCTGGTCCTGCACCTCACCGCAAGCCTCGCCGCCAGCCTGCCGGGGGCCGTGCCCGTCCCGCGGCTCAGCCTGCGGCGGTGGGCCCGTCGCGGCGCCGTGGTCGCGGCCGCGACGGTCCCCTTCTGGGCGGTGGCGATGCTGTCCGGCCAGCAGGCGGTGAAGGGCGAGGTGTCGCTCACGTATGCCGCGATCGCAGCCGTGGCGCTGCTCACCTTCAGCGTCTGGCTGCTGAGCCGCGACGACAGCCCCCACCACTGACCGGTCTCACCCCGACTTGTTGCCACCTGCACGTCACCACACCCCCCGAACGGGCGGTTGGTGACCACCGGCGAGCAACACGTCGTCGGGCGACGCCGCGGCCAGGGTGTCAGGCGGAGCGCTTGCGGGTGCGCTTGGGTTCCTCGTCGCGCCGAACGATCGTCGGCAGCACGTTGTCGAGGACGACCTCGCGGCTCACGACGACGCGGGAGATGCCCTCGTCGCTCGGGACGTCGAACATCACCGGCATGAGCACCTCCTCCATGATCGCGCGCAGGCCGCGGGCACCCGTGCCGCGCTTGAGCGCCTGATCGGCGATGGCCTCGAGGGCGTCGTCGGTGAACTCGAGCTCGACGTTGTCGATCTCGAACATCTTCTTGTACTGCTTGACCAGCGCGTTGCGCGGCTTGGACAGGATCGTCACGAGCGACTCCTGGTCCAGCGGACTGACCGTGGTGATGACCGGGAGGCGGCCGATGAACTCGGGGATGAGCCCGAACTTCATCAGGTCCTCGGGCATCACCTCGTGGATCGAGTCGGCCAGGTCCTTGGGGTTGTGCAGCTCGGAGCCGAAGCCCAGACCCTTCTTGCCGTTGCGCGACTCGATGAGCTTCTCGAGACCGGCGAACGCGCCACCCACGATGAACAGCACGTTGGTCGTGTCGATCTGGATGAACTCCTGGTGGGGGTGCTTGCGACCGCCCTGCGGCGGGACCGACGCAGTCGTGCCCTCGAGGATCTTCAGGAGGGCCTGCTGCACGCCCTCGCCGGAGACGTCGCGGGTGATGGACGGGTTCTCGCTCTTGCGGGCGATCTTGTCGACCTCGTCGATGTAGATGATGCCCGTCTCGGCCTTCTTGACGTCGTAGTCCGCGGCCTGGATGAGCTTGAGGAGGATGTTCTCGACGTCCTCGCCGACATAGCCGGCCTCGGTCAGGGCGGTCGCGTCCGCGATGGCGAACGGGACGTTGAGCATCTTGGCCAGCGTCTGCGCGAGGTAGGTCTTGCCACACCCCGTGGGGCCGATGAGCAGGATGTTGGACTTGGCGATGTCGACCGACTCGGCGTCCTTCTTGCCGCCCGCCTCGCCAGCCTGGATCCGCTTGTAGTGGTTGTAGACCGCGACGGCCAGGGACCGCTTGGCCACGTCCTGGCCGACCACGTAGTTCTCGAGGAACTCGAAGATCTCGCGCGGCTTGGGCAGCTCGTCGAGGCCCAGCTCGGAGGACTCGGCGAGCTCCTCCTCGATGATCTCGTTGCACAGGTCGATGCACTCGTCGCAGATGTAGACGCCCGGACCGGCGATGAGCTTCTTGACCTGCTTCTGGCTCTTGCCGCAGAACGAGCACTTCAGCAGGTCGCCGCCTTCTCCCATGCGTGCCACGCGAAGTCCTCCGGTCTGTCTGACGAGCTGTCTGACGAATGTGCCTGACGGTGCACCCCTCCCCTTCGGACGGGCAACGCTCCGACGCTACAGCGCGAAGTACCGCCTTCGCTCCATTGAAACCGCCGAGTCGGGTGTTCGTCGCCCTTGTCCGCTGAGGGCGGACAAGGCGCCGCCAGGCCGATCGGCCGCCCTCTCAGGCGCGTCGGCGACCCCGGCGCAGCACCACGACCAGCGCACCGACGAGCACCAGGGCGAGCACGCCACCGCCGACCAGGGGCACCAGCCAGGCACCCTCGGGGGCTGCCGAGACGGCGCCAGGGGGCCGCGCAGCCTCGTCGACGAGACCGGGTCGCACGGGTTCGTGGCCCGGGCCGGTGACCTCCCGCACGTCCGCGACCAGCCCGCTGGCCGCCCTGGCTGTTCCGCCGCACAGGCCGGCCCAGAGCGTGTCGCCGCGGGTCTGGGCGAAGACCACGTACTCACGCCCCGGCTGCAGGCCCTCCAGTCCGCACGACGCCCCAGAGGCACTGGAGCTCACGTAGGTCGTCTCCATGGCCTCACCGCGAAACACCTCCGAGACGGCGAACCGGTACGTCACGCTGGGATCGCTCGGCTGCAGCACTGCCGGCCCCGACGGCTTGTCCACGTCCTCGAGGGTGCCCCGCAGCACGACGTCGGACCGATCCACCCACTGCACCGGTGTCGCGGAGGCGCAGGAGCACGCCCACGCGGGAGCCGACGGCAGCACCAGCAGGGCGGCGAACATCAGCGGGACGACGAGCAGCGCACGCTTCATGGCGGTCGGACGCACCCCACCAGTGTGCCGTTCCGAGACGCCCACACGCCGGTATGCCGCCCGCTCGAGGTGAGCGGGCGGCATACCGGATGGTGCGCGGTCGGGGACGAAGGCCCCCGGTGAGGGTCAGCCCTCGAGGGTGCCCTTGCGGGACGCGAGGACCTCGTCGATGAGGCCGTACTCCTTGGCTTCCTCGGCAGACAGGATCTTGTCGCGCTCGATGTCGTTGCGGACCTGCTCCACCGTGCGCCCGGAGTGCTTGGCCCACGTCTCCTCGAGCCAGGTGCGCATGCGGAGCACCTCGTTGGCCTGGATCTCGATGTCGGAGGCCTGGCCACCCATGCCGCCCTCGAGGGCCGGCTGGTGGATGAGGATCCGCGCGTTGGGCAGGGCGAACCGCTTGCCCTTGGCGCCGGCCGACAGGAGCACCGCGGCGGCCGAGGCGGCCTGTCCGATGACGAACGTCTGCACGTCGGGACGGATGTACTGCATCGTGTCGTAGATCGCGGCCATCGCGGTGAACGAGCCACCGGGGCTGTTGATGTACATCAGGATGTCGCGGTCGGGGTCCTGGGACTCCAGGACGATCAGCTGGGCGATGACGTCGTCCGCGGACGCGTCGTCGACCTGCACGCCGAGGAAGATGATGCGGTCCTCGAAGAGCTTGGTGTAGGGGTCCAGCCGCTTCATGCCGTAGGAGGTGCGCTCCTCGAAGGACGGCAGGATGTAGCGGCTCGACGGTCCGGGCACCTGCAGACCGCCCTGGCGTCCGCCGTGCATGGAGGGGTTGATGTTGGCGTTCATGTGTCGATCCCTCACTTGTCCCGGGTGACCGGGTTGTCGTCGCTGCCGCCACGGCCACCGGCCTGGGCGGCACTGCTGAACACGTGGTCGACGAAGCCGTACTCCTTGGCCTCCTCGGCGCTGAACCAGCGGTCGCGGTCGGAGTCCTTCTCGATCTGTTCCTTGGTCTGACCGGTGTGCTCGGCGATCAGCTCGGCCATCTGGCGCTTGACGTAGAGCATCTGCTCGGCCTGGATCTTGATGTCGGAGGCGGTGCCCCCGATGCCACCGGACGGCTGGTGCATCATCACGCGGGCGTGCGGCGTGGCGTAGCGCTTGCCGTGGGTGCCGGCGGAGAGCAGGAACTGCCCCATCGAGGCGGCCATGCCCATCGCGACCGTGGCCACGTCGTTGGGGATCCACTTCATCGTGTCGTAGATCGCCATGCCCGCGGAGATGGAGCCGCCGGGGCTGTTGATGTAGAGCCAGATGTCCTTGCCCGGGTCCTCCGCTGCGAGCAGCAGCAGCTGCGCGCAGATCGCGTTCGCGTTGTCGTCGCGCACGTCGGAGCCGAGGAAGATGATCCGCTCCTTGAGCAGACGGTTGTAGATGTGGTCGTCCAGACCACCCTGCGGGCCCTCGCCCGCGGCGACAATCTCGTTCACCATGTCTCCATCACTTGAGGTCCTTGCCTGTCAGTGACCCTAACGCGGTCGTGGTGGGCAGAAGTCCCCGATCCGCTCCATGTTCGCCCTGAGCGCACAGCACTCAAGCTGAGGGAGGGCTCACCGGCTCGGACGCGCGGACGCGCGCCAGCTCGCGGGTGGCCGGGATGACGAGCATGGCGAGCGCGACCATGCCCGTGACGGCGATCAGGGCGCGGAGCACCGTGAAGTGGTCGCCGAGGAAGCCGAGCATGGGCGGTCCGGCGATGAAGGCGGTGTAGCCGATCGTCGCGACAACCGACATGCGGGCAGCGGCGCGGGCGGGGTCGTCCGCCGAGGCGCTCATCCCCACGGGGAAGCCCAGCGACGCGCCGACGCCCCACACGGCGGTACCGGCGTAGGCCATCCAGGCCGGCCCGAAGATCACCATGAGTGAACCGACCGCAGCCAGGGCGAAGGTGACGCGCAGCACCGGGACGCGACCGTAGGTGTCGAGCAACCGCGTCCCGACCAGCCGGCCGAGGGTCATGAAGGCCAGGAACGAGGCGAAGGCGAGCACGCCCGCCCAGGCCGGGACGCCGTGACCCTCGACGAAGGCGACCGAGATCCAGTCGTTGGCGGTGCCTTCGGTGAACGCAGCCGCCAGGACCACGAGACCGATCATCAGGGTGCGCGGCTCGAGCCACGCCGAACGGGGCCGGGCCTTGGCAGGCGATGCGTCCGTCGACTGGTCCGGGTCCGAGACCTCGGCCTCGCGGGGCAGGAAGGAACGCAGGGCCCAGATCCCGAGAACCGCGGACAGGGCGATGGCGCCGACGAAGTGCACGAGCAGGGGGACATGGCCCCACGACATCCCTGCGCCGACCAGTGCACTCAGGACGGTGCCCCCGGAGAACGCGGCATGGAAGTGCGGCATGACGGTCCTGCCGAGCAGCCGTTCGACCGCCGCACCCTCGAGGTTCATCGCGACGTCCCAGACCCCGACGCCCATGCCGAGCAGGTAGAGGCCGACGGCCATGACCCAGCGCGACTCGAACAGGTCGACGGCTGCGGCGATCACGACCAGACCGGCAAAACCGAAGACCATGCCTAGCTGGATGGTCCGGGACGCACCCAACCTGCCCGCGATGCGACCCGCCGAGGGCAGCGCCGTGAGCGAGCCTGCGGACGCCGCGAACAGGGTCAGCCCCAGCTCACCGGCGGTGAGCCCCAGCTGGACCTTGCTGTCCGCGATCCGCGACGCGAAGGTCGCGAAGGCGATGCCGGCCAACGCAAAGACCACGAAGACGGCGTTGCGGGCCTGGATGGCCCGGGCCGTGGTTGAGGTGGTCGAAGCGGTGGTCGAAGCGGTGGTCGACGGGGTGGCCCCACGGGCGGTGTCGGGGGCGGTCGGCTGGGTCACTGCATGCTCTTTCGGGATGGTTTCGGAGCGATCGAATCGATTCGGTCGAATCGATTCGATAGTGTCTACCCCATGAGTCGCGCCCGTCAACTTCGACCGACCCTGCGCGCCGTCGCGCAGGCTGCCGGGGTTTCGACGTCGACAGCCTCCCTCGCCTTCAGCGGCAAGGGCCCGGTGGCACCCGACACGGTGGCACGCGTTCTCGCCGCAGCGGAGCAGCTCGGGTATGCCGGGCCGGACCCCCTCGCGTCGTCGCTGCGTCAGGGCCGGTCCGGGGTCGTGGGCGTGGTCGTCGAGGGTCGGCTGCTGCACGCGTTCCGCGACCCGTTCGCCGTCAGCGTGCTCGACGGCCTCTCCCAGGTGCTCGACGAGATCCCGGCTGGGATGCTCCTGATCGCCCAGCCCGCAGGCACCCCCGAACGCGCGATCACCCAGCTGTCCGCGACGGCCCTCGATGCCGTCGTCTTCTCGTTGTGCGGCCCCGACAGCAACCCTGCGGTGGACCACCTGGCGGCACGCGGCATACCCATGCTGGGGGACGGGTCTCCCGCCGACCCACGCGTCGCCCAGCTCTCCCTGGACAACCGCGGCGCCACGGCGGCGCTGGGGCGTCACCTGACCGACCTGGGGCACCGGCGCGTGGCGCACCTGATGATGCCGCTGCGGCATGACTCCCCCACCGGTCCCGCTTCGTGGGACGACGTGGCCACGGCGGGGTTCGCTGACACGAGGGACCGCGCACTCGGTTTCCTGGACGTCTTCGGGGCGGACAGCACCGACACCCCCGCGACGCCGCGCCTCGCGCAGACTGCCATCCCCGACGTGGAGCAGGGCGCGATCGCGGCACGGCTGCTCCTGGACATCCCCCCAGCGCAGCGTCCCACGGCGATCGTGGCCCAGTCGGACCTGCTCGCGATGGGTGTCGTGCGCGCCGCGGGAGAGCTCGGCCTGAGCGTTCCCGGCGACCTCAGCGTGACCGGGTTCGACGGGGTCGAGCTGCCGTGGTTCGCGGGCACGCTCACCACCATCGACCAGCACGGCCTCGCCAAGGGTCGGCTGATGGGCGAGATGTTGCGTCAGCTGCTCGACGGCCAGCGCCCCGACGACGCGGTGCAACCGACCGACCTGCGGATCGGGACGACGACCGCTCCGCCTCCGTCCCGCTGAGCCGGCTCGGTCGCCGGCGGCTCGGTCGCGGGCTGCTCGGTCGCCGGCTGCTCGGTCGCCGGCTGCTCAGCCGCGGGCGGGCTCTGACTCGGCGCCGACCGGCGCCGCTGCCTCGTCGGCGGCCCGGCGGGCCACGATGGCGTCCATGGTCGTGGCAGACGGCTCTGCCACCACGTGGACCGTGATGAAGTGGCCACTGTCGTCCACGGTGACCGCCCCCTCGAACTCCATGAGGCTGTCGGTGCACCCGATCGTGTGGGCCTCCCACGGCACGTCGGTGGCCACGGACAGCCAGAGCCGCTCGACCCCCATGCCCGCCTCCCACGGCAGCACGTCGTCGGCGCAGCGGCAGACCCCGATCACCAGCTGGGTCGGGTCCTCGGTGTGCCCGAACTCGACCTCGTCGAACAACCCGCTCGCATTGAGGGCTGCGTGCAGCGCGTGGCGAAGCCTGGTGGTCGCGAGCTGGTCCGCCGGGTGGGCGTTCTCCTGCACCGCGGTCCGCAGCTTGTGGAAGGAGTTGATGTCCATGCCTCATGGTCCGGTGTGGCGGCGCTGATGCGGGTCACCCAAATGACGTATGCCGCTCACCCTATGAAGGGCTGAGCGGCATACGTTATGGGTTGTTATGACCCCGTTCTGACTCGATCAGGCGTGGTCGTGACCCTCGTGGTGCCGTGGTCGTGGCCCTCGTGGTCACCCTCGAACAGCTGCGAGGCGACGTCGGTGGCCGTGACCTCGTTGAGGTCCACCGGCTGGCCGGCCGTGTCGACGACCGTGGCCTGCTCGAGGACGGCGGCGAGCGCCTTGCGACGAGCGACCTCGGCCACCATCGCGGGCACCTGACCCTGCTGGTCGATGGCCTGGGCGAACTGGTTCGGGTCCATGCCGTACTGCTGGGCGGACATGACGAGGTACTCGATGAGCTCGGGCTGCTCGACCTTGACCTCGGTCTTCTCGGCGATCGCGTCGAGGAGGAACTGGGCCTTGAGCGCCTTGCGGGTGTTGGCGTCGACCTCGGCGCGGTGCTCGGCGTCCTCGAGGCGGTTCTCGCCCTCGAGGTGCTGGTTGACCTCGGCCTCCACGACGCCGTCCGGCACCGGGATGTCGATGGTGTCGAGGAGGTGCTCGAGCACCTTGTCGCGGGCCTGGACGCCCTGCTCGAACTTGGCGGCCTGGTCGGCCTGCTTGGTGACGTCCTCGCGCAGCTCCTTGAGGGTGTCGAACTCCGACGCCAGCTGGGCGAAGTCGTCGTCGAGCGGAGGCAGCTCGCGGACCTTGACCGACTGCACGGTCACGACCACGTCGGCGTCCTCGCCCTCGCGGTCGCCACCGGCGAGGGGCGCCGTGAAGGACTTGGTCTCCTCGGCTGCCATCCCGGTCAGCGCCTCGTCGAGCCCGTCGAGCATGTTGCCCGAGCCGACCTCGTAGGAGATGCCGGTCACGGAGTCGATCTCGTCCTCGCCGATCGTGGCCTTGAGGTCGATGGAGACGAAGTCACCGTTCTCGACGGGGCGCTCGACACCCTTGAGGGTGCCGAACCGCTCCTGCAGCGCGATGAGCCGGGCCTCGACGTCCTCGTTGGACGCCTTGGCCTCGTCGACCTCGACGGTGATCCCGCTGAAGTCCTCGGGGAGCTTCACCTCGGGACGCACGTCGACCTCGACGGTGAACTTGAGCTCCTGGCCGTCCTCGGCCGGCACCTCGGTCACGTCGACCTCGGGCTGCCCGATCGGACGGACCTTGTTCTCCTCGACGGCCTGGCCGTAGAACTGCGGCAGCGCCTCGTTGACGGCCTCCTGCAGGACCGCGCCGCGACCGACCCGCTGGTCGATGATGCGCGAGGGAACCTTGCCCTTGCGGAATCCGGGCACCTGGATCTGCGAGCCGATGGTGGCGTAGGCGGCGTCGAGGCTCGGCTTGAGCTCCTCGAACGGCACCTCGACGGTCAGCTTGACCCGGGTCGGGTTGAGGGTCTCGACGGCACTCTTCACTGCGGGATACTCCAAGGTCGTGGGGGGCGTGATGCGTACGTGTTGGGCGTGGGTGCTTCTGCGCTGGTGCTGGGCGTGCCCCTGGTGCGGGGCACTGCTCGTCACCTCACGGTGGGGCAATGCGAAGGCCCGCTGCGCCGGCTGTGACAGGCGGCGACCGGGCCAACGCCTCATCGTAGCCGCTGCGCGCCCACGCTCCGAACCGGCGGCACACCAGCCTCAGGAGTATGCCGCGTGGGCTCGCGGCCACACCGCTCGCCCGGGCGCCCATGACATCCGTCACGACTTTGCGTCAAGGATCTCCCTGCGGCATCCCACTGCCGTCCCACCGTCATCCCATTTCTTCCCCTGCAACCGCTTTGGCCGCAAACATCCATTGCCAGACCAGGCCTTCGCCGTGAGTCTTTCGACGCGTGGGGCGGTAGTGGCCGCCCCCTTCCATGTCAGGAGACACCTCGTATGCGTACGCAGATCCTCTCTGTCGCGTTGGCGGCCTCGGCATCCCTGGGGCTCGTCACGACCGCGGTCACCGCCGCTTCGGCAGCCCCCTCCCCCAGCGCCCACGCCCAACGCGTGTGCGCGACCCCCAGCTCGCCCACGGTCGCGGCGTGCCACGCACTCAAGCTGGTCGACGCCAGCGGTCGGGCGGTCAGCCCCGCGGGCGCGGTGGTCACGCCTCATGCGATCTCGGGCAAGACCCCCACCGACATCCAGAGCGCCTACAAGGTGACCGGGCTGCCCGCCGGCGGTCGGACGGTCGCGATCGTCGACGCCTACGGCTACCCGAACGCGGAGCGCGACCTCGGCGTCTACCGCGCCCAGTGGGGCCTGTCCGCCTGCACCACCGCCAACGGCTGTCTGCGCATCATCAACCAGACGGGCGGGACGTCCTTGCCCCGCTTCAACGTCGGCTGGGCCGGCGAGCAGGCACTCGACCTCGACGCCCTGTCGGCGACCTGCCCGGGCTGCAAGCTCGTCCTGGTCCAGGCCAACAGCGCCAGCCTCACCGACCTCGGGGCGGCCGTGAACACCGCGGCCCAGCAGCCCGGCGTCGCAGCCATCTCGAACAGCTACGGCGGAGGTGACCTTCCCGACAGCTCGTACGGCGCGGCATACAACCACCCCGGCATCGCCGTGACCGCGTCGACCGGTGACAACGGGTACCAGGGCGGCAGCTTCCCCGCGTCCTCGCACTACGTGACGGCCATCGGGGGGACCTCCCTGGTCAAGGACTCCAGCGCCCGCGGGTGGTCGGAGTCGGCGTGGAACGGAGCCGGCTCGGGCTGCACCACCCTCAACGCCGCACCGGCCGGTCAGACCTCGGCGATGACCAGCTGCAGCGGTCGTGCCATCGCGGACGTCTCTGCCGTGGCCGACCCGGCGACCGGACTGGCCACGTACGCCCCGACGTCGAGGACCTCGTCCTCGTGGGCCCAGTACGGCGGCACCAGCCTGTCGGCGCCGATCGTCGCCTCGGTCTACGCGCTGAGCGGCAACACCGCCGGTTCTGCGAACACGCTGCCGTACGCCAACCCGGCGGGCCTGTTCGACGTGACCTCGGGATCCAACGGGACGTGCGCCTCCTGGTGCACCGCCAAGGCCGGCTGGGACGGCCCCACCGGTCTGGGCACCCCGAACGGCACCTCAGCGTTCTGACCCTGACCAGTCACGCCGACGGCCCCGGGGGACCATCCCCCGGGGCCGTCGCGGCCGGGGCCCACATCCCGCCGCCGAGCACTCCTCGGACTCGCCGTCTACGTTGAGGACATGCCAGATCAGAGCGTGTCCGACGCGCCGCAGGAGTGGGACGTCATCGTCGTCGGGGCCGGCGCCGTGGGCGAGAACGCTGCCGACCGCGCTCACAAGGCCGGACTGACGGTTGCGATCATCGAGAAGCACCTCGTGGGCGGTGAGTGCAGCTTCTACGCCTGCTCCCCCAGCAAGGCACTGCTGCGGCCGATCCACGCCACCCGGGCCTCGCAGCGGGTGCAGGGCTCCGAGGGCGCCCACCTCGACCCGCAAGGAGTGCTCGCCCGCCGGGACTCGTGGGTCAACAGGGTGGGCACCAGCGACACCTTCGACGACAGCGGTCAGGTCGGCTGGCTCGACCACGTGGGCATCACCCTCCTGCGCGGTGAGGGCCGCCTGGTCGCCGAGCGCACCGTGGAGGTCGACGGCCGCACCATCCGGGCCCGTCACGCGGTGATCCTGGCCACCGGCACGGCTCCCACCGTCCCGCCGATCCCGGGCCTTCGTGAGTCGAGACCGTGGACCAACCGGGAAGCCACGACGAGTCGGCGCATCCCCGAGCGGCTCGCGGTGCTCGGCGGGGGTGTGGTGGCCTGCGAGCTCGCCCAGGTCTACGCCGCACTCGGTTCGACCGTGACCATGATCGAGATCAACGACGGACTGCTGGGCGGCAACGAAGCCTTCGCGGGCCAGGCGGTCGCCGAAGCCCTCGAGCGTGACGGCGTCGACCTCCGGCTCGGGACCAAGGCGGAGTCCGTCTCCCGACTCGGACCGACCGGCGAGATCACCGTGGAGCTGTCCAGTGGCACGAGCGTCATCGCCGACGAGCTCCTCGTGGCCGTCGGCCGGACCCCCGCGACCGAGTCCCTCGGCGTCGAGGCGGTCGGCGGCCAGCTCGACGACGAGGGATACGTCCAGGTCACGGAGCAGATGGAGGTCGAGGGCGTCCCCGGCGACCAGCCGTGGCTGTATGCCGTGGGCGACGTCAACGGTCAGGTCCTCCTCACACACATGGGGAAGTACCAGGCCCGCGCGGTCGGCGACCTCGTCGGCGCCCGTGCGGCCGGGCGCGAGCCCGACCCCACCCGGACCACGCCGTGGGCAGTGGCTGTGGGGTCACCCCAGGTGGTCTTCACCGACCCGGAGGTGGCCTCCGTGGGTCTCACCGAGGAGCAGGCGCGGGAACGCGGGCTACGAGTCCGGGTCGTGGACCTGCCGATGGACTCGGCCGCAGGTCCGGGGCTGCAGGCGGAGGGCTACCAGGGCCAGGCGCGGATCGTGGTCGACGAGGACGGCGGCGTCCTCGTCGGGGCCACGTTCGTCGGGCAGGACGTCGCCGACCTCGTCCACGCGGCCACCGTGGCGATCGTCGGGAAGGTGCCGCTCACGTCCCTGTGGCACGCGGTGCCCTCGTATCCCACCATGAGCGAGATCTGGTTGCGCCTGCTGGAGGAGTACGGCCTGTGACCGTCGTGCGGCACCGTTCGCCTCCCGCGTCGAAGGAAATTCTCCGTCATCGGTACGTCCCGCCGGGACATTTCGCCGGGTAACGTCCACAAAACCCCACGTCACCGCACGACGGGGCTCATCTGTCGAAGGGAACATCCATGCGTATCCGCACCCCGTTCCGCCTGGCCGTACTGACCGCCGCCGGCGCGCTCGCCCTCCTGGGCGGTGGCACGGCTGCCAGCGTGAACGCAGCCGCTGTCACCTCACCCGGTGTCGCCGCCTGCCTGCCCGGTTCAGCCGACGCCGGAGCCAGCGGCGCGAGGGTCAAGCCCGGCTCCACCGCCGCCGAGCCCGCGCTCTACCCCAAGAACGAGGCCAACGCCTACGGAGTCCTCAATGACCTGCCCACCCTGGCCGACGGCAGTGTGCGCATCGACACCGTCTTCCACATGGTCGACAAGGATGCCTTCACCGCGGCGGAGAAGGCGCGCTGGCAGAAGCTCATTGCCGCCCAGATGAAGGTGCTCAACGACTCGTACTCCGGCGCGACGGCCTCCGACGCAGCCGACACCCCCTTCCGCTTCCGGCTGGTCGACACGACCTGGACGACCAACCCGGCGTGGTACGCGGCAGTCCCCGGCAGCGGTGCTGAGCGCGACATGAAGAGGGCGCTGTACACCGGTGACGCCACGACCCTGAACGTCTACGGGACCCAGGGTGGCGGCCTGCTCGGCTGGGCGTACTTCCCCAAGGGCTACAACAACGGCCGCGACTACATCGACGGCGTGGTCATGATGGCCGAGTCGATGCCTGGCGGGACAGGACTGGGCTACACGAAGTACACCGGGGGCGACACCCTCACCCACGAGTCCGGCCACTGGCTGATGCTCGAGCACACCTTCGCCCACGGATGCGCCGCGAACGGCGACTGGGTGGCTGACACAGCGCCCGAGGCGATCCCGCAGTTCGACTGCCCAGTGGGCGCCGACACCTGCGCCGCGCCGGGGGTCGACCCGATCCACAACTTCATGGACTACTCGCAGGACTCCTGCATGAACATGTTCACGCAGGGCCAGGCCGACCGGATGAGCGATGCCTGGCAGCAGTTCCGCGCTGGAGGCGGCAAGGGCTGATCGGTCAGTGGGGTCCCTGGCTCCCTGACCCGGCCCCCTGATCCGGCTCCCCCGGCAGCAGCCTGCGCAGGCTTGGCTGTTTGTCGGGGTAGCCGGATTTGAACCGGCGGCCTTCCGCTCCCAAAGCGGACGCGCTACCAACCTGCGCCATACCCCGTCGACGGCGAGCCGATTTCTGGCCACACGATCGCGGGCATTAGGCTAACGCCTCGGACCTGACGCCCCGACGGCGGCCGGTCCACGCGGGCGTAGCTCAATGGTAGAGCCCTAGTCTTCCAAACTAGCTACGCGAGTTCGATTCTCGTCGCCCGCTCAGTCAGGCCCTCGTGTCCCGGGATCCACCCCGGGGCGCGAGGGCCTTCCCGTGCCAACGGGTCGTGCTCTTCCCCAGTTCAGCGTCCCGGGTGTCAACGCGGGGTCGCGCGGAACTCGCTCACTCGTCGTCCGGCTTCCAGCCCCTTGGCCTCGAAGCCGTCGGTCGGCCGCCACGGCGGTCGCTCACCCTCGGTCACCTCGAACCCGCCCCGCGCCGCGAACACCGACCGCACGTGCGCGGCATACCCGTCGTGGTCGGTGGCCACGAGCAGGCTGCCACCGGGGGCCAGCCGCGAAGCGATGAGGTCCAGCGTCTCGCGGGAGATGAAGCGCCTCCTGGCGTGCTTGGCCTTGGGCCACGGGTCGGGGAAGAAGACGTGGATCCCGGCCAGCGACGCGACGCCAACCCGCTGCGCCAGCAGCTCCACGGCGTCACCGCGGTGCATCCACAGGTTGGTCAGGCCGCGTCGGTCCGCCTCGGCCAGCATCCGTGCCAGGGCCGGGGTGAAGACGTCGACCGCGAGCAGGTCGTGCGCCGGGTGGGTGGCGGCGTAGGCGAGCGCCGCTGCTCCGTGGCCGCAGCCGATCTCCAGCACGACCGGGGCGACCCGACCGAAGGCCTCCTGGGCGACCAGGGGCCCGTCCGCCGCGATCGAGTGACGGGGGCCGAGGACTGCCATGCGTTCGAGGGTGAGCGCCGAGAGGCGACCCCGGCGCGCGTTGTAGGAACGCACCCGTCCGTCGCCCTTCACGTCACCCTCCACGACACCGTCCACTGCACCAGCCTAGGCAGCCTGGGACGCGGCGGCAGCGCCGCGTCTTGACCTGCGACACAGCGATGGATAACCAGCACTTATGTAACCCATAATGTCTACATGCGTATCTCCCGGTTCCCCAACATCGTCGACGACGTCACCGTGCGCCTCATCGCGGCCGTCGTCCTCGTGCTGGGTGTCGTCGCCCTCGCCGCGCATCAGTGGTGGCTGTATGCCGTGCTCGCGGTGGACTTCGTGCTCCGCACCGGCTGGGGGCCGTCGGCCAGCCCCGTGGCGATCCTCGTGAACCGCTGGGTCCGGCCAAGGGTGTCCGCCACGCCGCGGTACACCGCCGGACCACCCAAGCGGTTCGCCGCGGCCGTGGGCGCGGCGTTCACCTCGGCAGCCACCATCCTGTGGCTCGCCGGCACGAGCGTTCCGGTGGTGCTGATCGGCGTCGTGATGGTGGTCTTCCCCGCGTTGGAGGCCCTTGCCGGGGTGTGTGTGGGGTGCATCGTGTTCGGCTGGTTGATGCGGCTGGGTGTGATTCCCGAGTCGGTCTGCATCGAGTGCGCCGACATCACCCGCCGCGCCGCCCAGCGCCAGGCAGCCACCGCGGCGGGGTGAGGGTCGGGGCCGTGACCCGCCTGGTTGTTCAGCGTCTCCAGACGAGCACGGCAGCCCGGTCGTCGGTCTCGCCGGCACGGGCGGCTGCGCACATCTTGGCCGCCATGCCTTCGAAGCCCTTGCCGATCATCCGCTCAGCGGTCCCGAGCATCCGGTCGATCCCGTCGCGCAGGTCACGGTTGCGGACCTCGATGACTCCGTCGGTGTAGAGCAGCAGCGCGTCACCACGGCCCAGGTGGCCCTGGATCCGCGGAAAGGCCGGGCCTTCGGTGACGCCCAGGACGGGACCCTCCTCGACCTCGAGCACCTCCCACCGGCCCGAGCCGGCTGAGAACCGCACCCCCGGCGGGTGCCCGGCGGAGCCGAGGCTGAACTCACCGGTGGTCAGGTTGATCATGGCGTGCGCCGCGGTGGCGAACCCCTCCTCCCAGTCCTGGCGCAGCAGGTAGGAGTTCGCCGCCGGGAGGAACCGGTCGTACGGCATCGACCCGAGCAGGCCGCCGAACGCGCCGGACAGCAACAGCGACCGGGTGCCGGCTGCGATTCCCTTGCCCGAGACGTCGACGAGCACGACCTCGAGGACGTCGTCGGACCTGCTCGTGACGAGGAAGTCCCCGGAGAAGGAGTCGCCGTAGGCCGACAGGACCGACAGCTCGGCTCCCCATCCGGCGGGCAGCTCGGGGAGCTCGCCCTGGGTCCGCAGGCGGTCGCGAAGGTCGACCAGCATCGACTCGCCGAGGTTTCCCTGCACGCCGAGCCTGGCCCGCGACGTGGCGACCGAGAACATGATGATCATGACGAGGGTCAGGACGGCATAGGCGCCCAACAGGGCCGGCTGGGTGATCTCCCTCTCCCAGATCGTGTAGCCACCTGCGATGAGGATGGCGCCGTCGACGACAGCCAGCACCCTCGGGGTGAGGAACAGTCCGGCGAGGACGGCCAGCGGGACGTAGGTCGAGAACGGGACGTAGTTCGTCCACCGCACCATGGCCCAGCACAGGCCCGCGGTGACGACGACGATGCCGATGGCGGTGACGGCCTGCCCCCAGCGCACGAACCTGACCCGGCCGCGCTGGACGCGGGACATCACGGAGCGGCGAGCTAGCACCGTCCTGTCGATGTCCACGGTGAGATCCTTCGGCAAGGCAGGTGCGGGGGCACCCTTGACGTCTGCGGGCGGGCCGGCCCCTGTTCCAGCCCGTCCGTCAACAGTAGTCGGAGCTCACCCCACCGCGCGCATCATCCACGCAGATCAGGGCTGCGGGGGCAGCGTGCCGTCGTGCTCGTAGGCGCTGACCATGTCGATCCGCCGTTGGTGCCGTGGAGCGCCGGAGAACGGGGTGGCGAGGAAGGCAGCGACCATCGCCTTGGCCTCCTCGACCGTGTTCATCCGACCGCCGATCGAGATGACCTGGGCGTTGTTGTGCTCACGGGCGAGGGTGGCAAGCTCGGCGTTGTAGCACAGGGCCGCACGGATGCCCTTCACCTTGTTGGCGGCCATCTGCTCACCGTTTCCGGAGCCTCCGAGCACGACACCGAGCGACTCGGGGTCGGCCGCGACGGCCTCCGCAGCCCGGAGCACGAAGACGGGGTAGTCGTCCTCGGCGTCCAGGACGTGGGGCCCGTGGTTGGTCACCTCGTGACCCTCGGCCTCGAGGAAGGTGACCAGCTCGCCGAGCAGGTCGTATGCCGCGTGGTCGCCGCCGATGTGTACGCGCATGGTGTGCTCCTCAGTCGAAGATGGGGCCGACGTTGCGGGACCGCTTGAGCTCGAAGAACCCGGGAGTCGAGGCGACCAGGACGCAACCGTCCCAGAGGCGTCCGGCGTCCTCACCCTTGGGCGCCGGGCTCACGACAGGGCCGAAGAAGGCCTGGCCGTCGACCGCGATCACCGGGGTGCCGACCTCGTCGCCCACCAGGTCGATGGCGCGCTGGTGGCTGGCGCGCAGCTCGTCGTCGACGAGGTCGCTGTCGGCGAAGTCAGCGAGCTCGGGCGGCAGGCCCACCTCTTCGAGTGCCGGGACGATCACCTTCGCGTAGTCGCGCTCGCCCTCCAGGTGGATCCGGGTGCCCATGGCGTCGTACAGCGGCTTGATGACCTTGTCACCGTGCTCGCGGGCCGCGGCGATGATCACGCGCACCGGGCCCCAGCCGCGGTCCATCATCTCGCGGTAGCCGTCGGGCAGGTCTCGGTCCTCGTTGAGCACGGACAGGCTCATCACCGACCAGGTGATGTCGACCGGGCGGACCCGCTCGACCTCCATGCCCCAGCGAGAGGTCATCCACGCCCACGGGCACAACGGGTCGAACCAGAACTCGGCAGACGTCAGGGTGTCGGCGTTCTCGGCGGTCTCGGCGTTCTCGGCAGTCTCGGCTACGGTCACGCCCGCAATCCTGCCATTGGCCCCCGACGGCCGCGCAAGCGGTGGTCCCGCGCCGTCCCGGCCGTGCGAGGATGGCCGCCGAGCACTTCGAACACACCCCGAACCTCCGCAGGAGCACCGTTGCCTGGCAAGAACCTGACCCGCGACGAGGCCACCGCCCGCGCCGCCGTCATCGCCGTCGACCACTACGACGTCGTCCTCGACCTCACGACCTCGGACACCACGTTCCGCAGCACGACCACCGTGACGTTCACGAGCTCCGAGCCCGGGGCAGCGACCTTCGTCGACCTCATCGCACCGTCGGTCGAGGCGATCACCCTCAACGGTGAGGCGCTCGACCCCGCTACGCACTTCGACGGGCTTCGCGTCCAGCTGCCGACCACGGCGGAGCGCAACACGCTCACAGTCGACGCCACCGCGGCATACATGAACACCGGCGAGGGGCTGCACCGCTTCACCGACCCGGTCGACGGCGAGGTCTACCTCTACTCCCAGTTCGAGGTGGCCGACTGCCGGCGGATGTTTGCCGTCTTCGAGCAGCCCGACCTGAAGGCGACCTTCGGGTTCACCGTCACGGCGCCGGACCACTGGCAGGTGGTGTCCAACTCCCCCACTCCCGAACCGACCCCGGCCGGCGAGGGTGCGGCCACCTGGGCGTTCGGCACGACGCCTCGGATGTCCTGCTACATCACCGCCCTGATCGCCGGGCCGTACGCCGTGGTTCGCGACGAGGTCGAGACGCGGCGCGGCACCGTGCCGCTCGGTATCTTCTGCCGCCAGTCGCTGCTGGAGCACCTGGACGCCGACAACATCTTCGACTGCACCAAGCGGGGCTTCGCCTTCTTCGAGGACGAGTTCGACTGCGAGTACCCGTTCGAGAAATACGACCAGCTCTTCACGCCCGAGTACAACATGGGTGCGATGGAGAACGCCGGGGCCGTGACCATCAGCGAGGTCTACGTCTTCCGCTCCAAGGTCACCGAGGCGATCGTCGAGCGCCGGGCGCTGACGATCCTCCACGAGCTCGCCCACATGTGGTTCGGCAACCTCGTCACGATGAAGTGGTGGAACGACCTGTGGCTCAACGAGTCCTTCGCCGAGTGGGCGTCGACCACCTGCCAGGCCGAGGTCACCCAGTGGGCAAGCGCCTGGACGACGTTCGGCACCTCCGAGAAGGCCTGGGCCTACCGCCAGGACCAGCTGTCCTCCACCCACCCGATCGTGGCCCCGATCCACGACCTCGAGGACGTCGAGGTCAACTTCGACGGCATCACCTACGCCAAGGGCGCCTCGGTCCTCAAGCAGCTCGTCGCCTACGTCGGGCGTGAGCCGTTCACCGCCGGTCTGCGCGCGTACTTCGCCAAGCACGCCTGGGGCAACACCACCCTCGCCGACCTGCTGCACGAGCTCGAGCAGACCTCGGGTCGCGACCTCGGCACGTGGTCCAAGCTGTGGCTCGAGACCGCCGGCGTCAACACGCTTCGCCCCGAGATCGAGACCGACGACCAGGGCCTGATCTCTTCTGCCGCGATCGCCCAGACCCACGCGCCGGACTACCCGACGCTGCGCCCGCACCGTCTCGCGGTCGGCCTCTACTCTGTCGAAGGTGACGCGCTCGTGCGCACCGACCGACTGGAGCTCGATGTGGACGGAGAGTCGACCGGCCTGCCCGAGCTGATCGGTCGTCCCGCGCCCGACCTGCTGCTCGTCAACGACGACGACCTGGCCTACGCCAAGATCCGCCTCGACCCTCGCTCCCTCGCGACTGCCCTGGCGCACCCCCGTGGGTTCACCGACAGCCTGCCCCGCGCCCTGGTGCTCGGTGCCGCATGGGACATGACCCGCGACGCAGAGATGGGCGCCCGCGACTTCGTCTCCCTCGTGCTGGCCTCCCTGCCCGGCGAGTCGGACTCGACACTGCTGCGGACCCTGCTCGGCCAGCTGTCGACTACCCTGCGCCTCTACGTCGCGCCCGAGCACAGGAAGCCGACGCTCGCCGCGGCGGCGGCGGCCCTGCGCGAGCTGGCCCTGTCGGCCGCGCCCGGCAGCGACGCCCAGCTCCAGCTGGTGGGCGCGTATGCCGCGCACCAGGGCGGTGGTGACGACGCGGCATACCTGCGCGGTCTGGTCGACGGCACGCAGGTCCTGGACGGGCTCGCGGTCGACACCGACATGCGGTGGGCGCTGCTCACCTCGCTCGCCGCCTGCGGTGAGGCCACGACCGACGACATCGACGCCGAGCTGCAGCGCGACAACACCGCCACCGGTCGCGAGCGCGCCGAGCAGGCGCGCGCCGCCCTTCCCACCGCCGAGGCCAAGGCAACTGCCTGGCATCGCGGCGTCGAGGAGGACGGCCTGCCCAACTCGGTGCTCGAGGCCGTGGCCGCCGGCTTCGGCAACGTCCACGACACCCGTCTGCTGGAGCCCTACGTCGAGAAGTACGTCGCGATGCTCGACACCGTCGAGACCAAGACGTCGCACGCGATCGTCGAGATCCTCGTCCGCGGTTTCTACCCGATGGCGCTCGCCGATGCGCGCCTCCACGAGGCGACGGAGGCGTGGCTGACCGGTCACCAGGATGCCCCCGCGGCCCTGCGTCGCCTGGTGGTCGAGAACCGCGACCCGATCGCCCGCGCCCTTCGCGCCCAGCAGCGGGATGCCGATGCCTGAGGCAGTCGCATTCCTCAAGGCACTCAGCGAGGTCACCCCCCACGAAGTCTGGGACTGGTTCACCGGCAAGCCGTTGAACATCGTCATCACCGTGCTCGCGGCCGTCATCCTGCGATGGCTGGCGCTGCGGTCCATCGGTCGGGTGGTCGCCGCGACCATCGCGAAGTCCGACGCGCGGCGCAGCCGCGACACCACTCGCGCCAGCCGCGTCCTGGCCCACGCCACCGGGGCGGCCCACGAGCGGCACCGTCAGCGCACCCTGACGATGGGTTCGCTGCTGCGAAGCATGGTCACCTTCGTCGTCGTCCTGATCACGATCCTCACGATCATGACCACGGTCGGCATCCAGCTCGGACCAGTGCTCGCCACGGCCGGCGTCGGCGGGGTGGCGCTCGGTTTCGGCGCCCAGAGCCTGGTGAAGGACTTCCTGTCAGGGATCTTCATGATCCTCGAGGACCAGTACGGCGTCGGAGACGTCATCGACACCGGCGAGGCCACCGGCACGGTCGAGGAGGTCAGCCTGCGGGTCACCCGGCTGCGCGACGGTTCGGGCGTGGTCTGGTACATCCGCAACGGCGAGATCATCCGCATCGGGAACAAGAGCCAGGGCTGGTCGACAGCGCTCGTGGACATCCCCGTGGCGTACTCCGAGAACCTCGACAAGGTGATCCCCCTCATCCGCACCGTGGTGCACGACCTCGACCAGAACCCCGACTGGCAGGACAAGCTCCTCGACGAACCACAGGTGGTGGGTGTCGAGTCCATCACCGGGTCGGTCGTCACGATCCGCGTGATCGCCAAGACCGCACCCGAGGAGCAGTACGGCGTCTCGCGTGAGATCCGTGAGCGGGTCAAGGAGGCCTTCGACGCGAACGGCGTCACGGCGCCGGTCATGACGCCGTTCGGTCCGGCAGGCGGCACACCGTGAGCACCCAGCTCCCCCAGACGCCCGGAGGCGACCAGTCCGGCAGCTTCTACGACCAGGTCGGCGGTCACGAGACCTTTCGCAAGCTGGTCCACGAGTTCTACCGCGGCGTGGCGCAGGACGAACCGCTGCGGGCGCTCTATCCCGAGGTCGACCTCGGCCCCGCGGAGGAGCGGCTCCGCATGTTCCTCGAGCAGTACTGGGGCGGACCGGGCACCTACTCCGAGCAGCGTGGCCACCCGCGGCTGCGCATGCGCCACCACCCCTTCGAGGTGACCCCCGCGCAGCGTGACCGCTGGCTGCTCCACATGATGGCAGCCGTCGACACCCTCGACCTGCCGCCGGCCAACGACCTGCTGCTGCGCGACTACCTCGAACGCGCCGCGCAGTCGATGGTCAACACCCTCGAGGACTGACGGACCAGCCACGGTTCGGTATGCCGCGTGGCCCAGCCACGCGGCATACCGGCTGATCACTCCCCGCGACCTGTTGCTCGCACGTCGTCATGAGGCGCCGATTCAGACCGCCCGTGACCAGAGCCGCGCAACAAGTCGCCCCGCCCCGAGGCCACGGCAAACCGGACGAGTCGAGGTCACGTTCTCGATGGCGGTCAGCGCCCTGGCCTTCGGCGGCGGCATGGCGCCGGTCGTCTTCGCGCAGTCGTCGACAACGTCGGTTTCGCAGTGCAAGACGGTGGAGGGCTGGTTTCCCCGAACGCGTTCTATGCGTCAGCATGGTTGACCGTGACGACGACCCTCTCCTCTGAATCCACCCGACCCGCACCCATCCACCCCGCTGCCTCGGCCGACGCGGCCTGGTGGCGCCATGCCGTGATCTACCAGATCTACCCGCGGTCCTGGGCCGACGCCGACGGCGACGGCATCGGCGACCTGCCCGGCGTGACCGCCCGGCTCGACTACCTCAAGGCGCTCGGCGTCGATGCGGTCTGGTTCAGCCCCTTCTACAAGTCACCCCAGGCCGACGCCGGCTACGACGTGGCCGACTATCGCGACATCGACGGCTTGTTCGGCACCCTCGCGGACTCCGACGCCATGGTCGCGAAGGCCCACGAGCTCGGCCTCAAGGTGATCGTCGACCTCGTGCCCAACCACACGTCCGACGAGCACGAGTGGTTCAAGGCCGCCCTCGCCGCGGGTCCGGGCAGCCCCGAGCGCGACCGCTACATCTTCCGCGACGGACTGGGCGCCGACGGCAGCACTCCCCCGAACGACTGGCACTCCGTCTTCGGTGGCGACGGCTGGACCCGCATCACCGAGGCCGACGGCCAGCCCGGCCAGTGGTACCTCCACCTGTTCGACGTCAAGCAGCCCGACCTCAACTGGGACAACCCCGAGATCGGCGACGAGTTCGAGTCGATCCTGCGCTTCTGGCTCGACCGTGGCATCGACGGCTTCCGGGTCGACGTGGCGCACGGCCTCATCAAGGAGAAGGGCCTGCCCAACTACGACGCCGAGCTGCACATCCTCGACGGCGAGGTGAAGCCCGGCGCCCCGATGCCGCCCATGTGGGACCAGGACGCGGTCCACGACGTCTACCGTCGATGGCACAAGGTGCTGGCCGAGTACGGCGAGCCCGACCGCATCCTCGTCGCCGAGGCCTGGGTCCGACCGCAGGAGCGCGCGGTGCGCTACGTCCGCCCGGACGAGATGCACCAGGCGTTCAACTTCGACTTCCTGCAGTCCCAGTGGCGCGCCGCGGACCTGCGTGAAGTCATCGAGTCCTCCCTCGCAGCAGCCGATTCCGTCGGTGCGCCCAGCACCTGGGTGCTGTCCAACCACGACGTGGTGCGGCACGCCTCGCGGCTCGGCCTGCCCGTCGGCCAGCGGCGTCCGAACGGCATCGGCGCCGAGGATCCGCAGCCCGACCGGGCGCTCGGCCTGAAGCGCGCCCGTGCGGCCACGCAGCTGATGCTGGCGCTGCCCGGCGGCGCCTACCTCTACCAGGCCGAGGAGCTCGGCCTGCCCGACTCGACCGACATGCCCGGTGCGTCCCGGCAGGACCCGACCTACCTGCGCTCCGCCGGCAAGGAGCTGGGTCGCGACGGATGCCGCGTGCCGATCCCCTGGGTGAAGGACGCTCCGTCCTTCGGCTTCGGGCCCTCCGACCAGACGTGGCTGCCGCAGCCGGAGATCTACGGCGAGTACGCCGTGGACCAGCAGGACGGCGTCGAGGGCTCGACCCTCGAGCTCTACAGGTCACTGCTGCGGACCCGCCGGGAGCGCGACCTCGGCACCGGCGGACTGGTCTTCGCCGAGGGTTTCGACGACGACGTGGTCGCCCTCGTCAACACCGGTCAGGGTGAGGACACCCTCGTGGTGGCCAACCTCGGCACCGAACCAGTAGCCCTCCCCGACGGCGCGTCGGTCCTCGTGGCCTCGGGTCCCCTCACCGACGACGGCCTGGTGCCCACGGACACCACGGTCTGGGCGGCGCTCTAGCAGCACGCTCCAGGAGGGTATGCCGCGTGGTCACCACGCGGCATACCCCTCCTCCGCGTCCCGGTTCTGGTGCTGGTGCTGGTGCTGGTGGTGATGGTGATGGTGCAGTGCTGTCCCAATTGCGGTTTTTTGTCCCCAAAGGGTGCGCAGCCGCGCAGGTCAGCCTATGATCGGGGGGTCGTCGCCCGGGGCGGGGGACGACGAGACCATGACTGCTCTGGACCGCACGGCAGTGCCCTGTAGGCACGCCATGCGGAGGTAGCCGTGACGCAGCAGCTCGAGAACCACACCCAGGCCGAGTCCCAGGCCGACTCCGAGTCCGAGTCCCCGACCGACTCCCGGGCTGAGTCCCACACCGCACGGACCGAGCCCCAGCGCTCGCCCGCCCCGATACCGCCGGCCCGCCACCTGCCGTCCGAGACGGTGCGGGCGCTCGTCGCCCAGCTGACGGAGGCGGAGGACGTGCTGCGCAACCTGGAGCCGTTCGTGCCCCGAAACGGGCGACTCGTGGTGAACCCGGCGCGACAGCCCTGGATCGCGCGGGAGCGCGCGCTGGTCGCGGAGCTGAGGTCCCGGCGGACCGCCTGGCGGCGCGGCGACCTGCCGGGCCTGGTCATGACGCCCGGCAGCTCCAACAACTAATCAGCCCCGCGGACCAGAACCGCCGGGGCTCGCTCGGGTCAGGGCCTCAGGCCGTCCTCGACCACCTGCGCCGCCACGGTGTGCAGCGGGGTGTTGTGGTTGCGCGCCCAGACGCGGATCCGCTGGAACGCCTCGTCCACGCTGACATGCGCCGCCTCGGCGAGCACGCCCTTGGCCTGCTCCAGCACGACCCGCGAGGTCAAGGCGCGGGAGAGCTGTTCCGACAGGTCCACCTGCTGCTGCAGCCGCGACGCGTTGGCGAGGTAGGCCGTGGCCATGTCAGCCATCGCCTGGGCCGCGGCGAGATCCTCGACGGACCAGTCACGTACATCGGCCGCGTAGAGATTCAGGGCACCGATTCCCTTGCCCTTCAACGTCATCGGGATCCCTGCCACGGCCTGGACCCCCAGGCCGAGGGCGACCTGGGCATAGTCGCCCCAGCGGTCCTCCGCGTCCCTGACGTCACCCATCGCGACCACGACCCCCGAGTAGCAGGAGTCGACGCAGGGCCCCCGCTGGAGCGACTCCTGCAGGCGCTCGAGCTTCGCTACGGGACCGGTCACGGCCGACACGAAGGACAACCGCCCGTCGACGTCGAGGGAGACGCCGCTGCCAGCCAGCCCCAGGACCTCGGTGACCCGCTCGGCGAGGTTCTGGAGCATGTCCTCCATGTCGTACTCGCTGACGAGGTCTGCAGTGAAGGCGGAGAGCGTCCGTAGGAGGTCGAGCTGGTCGTGCATGGTCAAATCCCCCCTCCGCCGTGCCCCGTCAGCACTGGCTGACAGCAAGTGTATTCCTGCAGGTCAGAGGCATGTGGGTGAACGCGGTGGGCAATTCCGCGGGCCACATTCACCCCGACGGGGGGCGAGGGTGGCATCCGGCACCACGACGATCACCACGTCCGGGAAGAATGGACCGGTGAGAGCAGCGGACTTTGCCTTCTTCGACGCACCGACGCCCATCGGACTGGCCCACCGCGGTGGCGCCAAGCTCCCGGCGAACCTGCACCTCGAGAACACCATGGCGGCCTTCCGCGAGGCCGTGCGAATGGGCTACCGCTACCTCGAGACCGACGTCCACGCGACGGCCGACGGCGTGCTGCTGGCATTCCACGACCTGCGGCTCGACCGGGTCACGGATCGGCACGGCCGGATCGCCGAACTTCCTTACGCAGCAGTGCAGTCCGCACGGATCAACGGGACCGAGACGATCCCGCTGCTGACCGACCTGCTGGAGGAGTTCCCCTCCGCCCGCCTCAACATCGACGTCAAGGCCCCGGGCGCCATTGAGCCCCTCGCCGAGGTGATCCACGCCCACGGCGCGATCGACCGGGTGTGTGTGGGCTCCTTCTCCGACCGTCGGCTGCGAGCCGTGCGTCGACTGCTCGGGCCCGGGCTCGCGACGGCGACGGGGCCGGCCGAGGTCGCCGCCCTCCGCCTGGCCCCGCAGCGGATCGCGGGCTGGCTGCGCTCCCCCGCCGCCGTCCTTCAGATCCCCACGGGGCACGTGGTCGGTGGTCGCCGACTCGACCTGGTGACCCCCGCTCTGGTCGAACGTGTCCACGCGATGGGCAAGCACGTGCACGTCTGGACCATCGACGACGCGACGGAGATGCACCGGTTGTTCGACCTCGGTGTCGACGGGATCGTGTCCGACCGCATCGACACCCTTGCCGAGGTGCTCGCCGAGCGCGGCGTACCGTTGAGCCGGTGACCAGCCCGACTCCGCACCCGTCGCACGGAGAGCTCGCAAGTGGGGGTGACACCAGGGGCGTTGGCCCGGGGTCGGACCAGGGCGAGGCCCGAGTGGGGGTGTTCCACCCGCGCTACCTGCTGCTGTCCATCTCGCTCCTTGCCCTGATCACCGTCATCGCGTTCGAGGGCATGGCGGTCTCGACCGCCATGCCGGACGCGGCCCGCGAGCTGGACGCCGTCCGGTCCTACGGACTCGCGTTCTCGGTGATGCTGACGACCCAGCTGCTGGGCATCGTCCTCGCCGGGGTGTGGTGCGACCGCTCCGGGCCGCTGCCGTCCCTCTTTGCCGGACAGGTGCTCTTCGCCGCCGGGTGCGCCCTCTGCGGCGGCTCACAGGCCTTCGGACCGTTCCTCGCCGGACGCGGTGTGGCAGGCCTCGGCGCCGGCCTCATCATCGTCGCGGGCTACGTCGTCATCGGGCGCGCCTATCCGGAGTCGTTGCGCCCCAAGGTGTTCAGCGTCATCTCGGCCGCGTGGGTCCTCCCCTCGCTGCTCGGTCCGCCGATCTCTGCGTGGGTCACCACCACGTGGTCGTGGCGCTGGGTGTTCTGGCTCGTGGTGCTCCCGGTCGTCGTGGCCCTCGTCATGGTCTTCGCCCGCCGAGGGCAGATCGCCAGCGCCAGCGAGGGGATCGACGGCTCCAGCCGCGACCGGCGAGAGCATGCGCGGGCAGCCTGGCTCGGGGTGCTGATAGCGGCCTCCGCAGGGGCGCTGCAATGGGGCACTCACGACCTCGACCTCAGCTGGTCGCCCAAGACCGTGGTCGCTCTGGTCGGCGTCCTCGGCATCGCCGGCATCGCGCCGCTGCTGCTCCCCGGGGGGACCTGGCTGATGCGTCGAGGACTGCCGTCGGTGATGCTGGCCCGGTTCCTCCTCACCTGCTCGTTCTTCGGCACCATCACCTACATCCCGCTGATGCTCGTCAACGAACGCGGGCAGACCCTCGCCACTGCCGGCACGATCCTCGCCGTCGGCTCACTCGGCTGGTCCGCAGGGTCGTGGGTCCAGGGCCGCGACCGCTGGGCCGGGCGCCGCCACGAGCTCGTGGTCGCCGGAGGGCTGCTGCTGACCGTGGGACTGCTCGGAGTCGTGGCCGTCACCCAGTTCGACTGGCACCCGTGGTTGGTCGCCCTGGCCCTGGTCGCGTGCGGACTCGGGATGGGCCTGGGCACCGCGAGCCTGTCCGTGCTCTCCCTCACGCTGACACCGGCGTCCGAACACGGCTCGACCTCCTCGTCGCTCCAGCTCGCCGACGTCCTCGGCTCTGTGCTCGGCATCGCTGCGGCCGGCGCGGTGTTCGCGGCCCGCCACACGGCCGCCGGCAAGGACGTACCGGTGTTCGTGACGATGTGGCTGGGGCTCAGCGTCGTCGCGAGCCTCGTGGCGGTGGCCGGTCAGCGGATCAGGACGTGACCTGCGGGCGTGGACAGCCGCGTCCAGCGGCCCTGCGCCCACACCGTCACCTCTGAGTCCGGCGCCGCGGCATGAGCTGGCACCGGACCCTGGCTCGGCGCGACGAAGCCCAGCACGTATGCCRCGAACGCACCACCTGCGGGCACCGGCGGCGTCGTGCTCGTGAGCCGGCCCCACACCTGCTTGCGGAGGGCTGTCACCGCTGCTCCACCCGCGTCGGCGGGCGCACCGGAGGCGACCTCCTCTATGCCGTGGCGTGCCACGGCATACACCTCGTCGGCGGTGAGGGCACCCACGCGCTCCCAGCCGCCACGCGGTGGCGCCATCGCCGCCCAGGCGACGTTGACCGTCAAGGGCGGGAGGGGCAGCGTCGTGCCGGATCCCCGTGCCAGCCGGTCACTGATCGCACTGAGGGCGACGGTGACGTCGACGTCGGCGGGCGCGGCCAGCGGCATGGCCCTCAGACCGATCACCACACCCTCGGCCATCAGGCCGCTGCCCGGCAGCACGCCGACGTAGGCAGCGAGGGTCTGGCCCTGGGCCTGCAGTCTGATCGCACCGTCTTCGTCGGCCGTCTTGGCGCGCGCGACATAGGTGCGCAGGTCGTCGATCCCCTGGAGGTCCGGGAAGGTCAGCTCCATCAGCGTCGTCGCCAGCGGAACGGGACGGGGCTGCCCGAGTGCTCCTCGAGCATGGCGCGCAGGGTCTGGTCCATCCTCCGCGGCGTGCTCGTCGTGAAGTCATAGAGGACGAGGGTGGTCTCGGCGCGCGCATAGATGATGTCGCCGTCCCCACCCTCGGTCGCGGCGCGGCCGTCGCGCACCTCGTAGGCCAGGTCGAAACCGGCACCGCCGATCTTGGTGGCCCACATCTCGACGACGATCGGGGGCACGCGGAAGAGGAGCGGTGCGAGGTACTCGATCTCGTGACGGGCCACGAGGATGCCCTCGTCGAGCACCGAGCGGTCCTGCCCGAACCAGTCCTCGAAGCCGATCACCCGGGCGTCCTCGAGCAACCGGAGGAACTGCACGTTGTTGACGTGGCCGTAGGCGTCCATGTCGCTCCAGCGCAACGGCACGTTGACCCGGTAGCGCGATGCCCGGGCGATGGTCTGCGCCGGCGCGTCGTCGGTGACCTGCTGCGTGCCCTGGTGGGTGTCGTGGTCGGGGGCCATGTGGACATCCTCGCAGGGGTGTCAGGTCCGCGGCATACGGTGGTCGCCATGGAGACCACTGCAGACCTCGACCGGCGCGCTGAGCTCGGCGAGGACCCGGGCGCCGACCTGCGTGACTCCGCCACGAGCGTCCTGCGCCGGCTGGTGGGGCGCGACGACGCGCAGTTCCGCGACGGCCAGCTCGACGCGGTCGAGGCGCTGGTGGGCGGTCGGAGGCGCGTGCTCGTCGTGCAGCGGACGGGCTGGGGCAAGTCGGCGGTCTACTTCGTCTCCACGGCTCTGCGTCGGGCCGCCGGTGCCGGCCCGACCGTGATCGTCTCGCCCCTGCTCGCGCTGATGCGTGACCAGGTCGCGGCGGCCGGCCGGGCGGGGATCCGTGCGGTCACCATGAACTCTGCCAACGCCGAGGAGTGGGGGCAGGTCTCCGCGGCCCTCGCGGCCGACGAGGTGGACGTCCTCCTGGTCAGCCCCGAGCGACTCAACAACCCGCGGTTCCGCGACGAGCAGCTGCCCGACCTCGCCCGCCGCTGTGGCCTGCTCGTCGTCGACGAGGCACACTGCGTCTCCGACTGGGGCCACGACTTCCGTCCCGACTACCGCCGCATCCGCGACCTGCTCACCACCCTCCCGGCCGACACCCCCGTGCTCGCCACGACGGCCACCGCCAACGCCCGCGTCGTCACCGACGTCGTCGAGCAGCTCGGGGCAGGCGGCCACGACGTGCTGACGCTGCGGGGCGGGCTCGCCCGCGACTCGCTGCGGCTCGGCGTCATGGCGCTGACCTCTCCCGAGCAGCGCCTCGCCTGGCTCCTGGCCCACCTCGACTCTCTGCCCGGCAGCGGGATCGTCTACACCCTGACCGTCTCGGCCGCCGAGGACATCGCCGTGGCGCTGCGCGAGGCCGGCCACGAGGTTCGCGCCTACACCGGGCGCACCGACCCGGCCGACCGCGAGCGGCTCGAGGCGATGCTGCGCGACAACCAGGTCAAGGCGCTCGTCGCGACGTCCGCACTGGGCATGGGCTTCGACAAGCCGGACCTCGGGTTCGTGCTCCACCTCGGTGCGCCGTCGTCACCGGTGGCCTACTACCAGCAGGTCGGTCGTGCCGGCCGCGCGACCGAGCGTGCCGACGTGCTGCTGCTGCCGGGCCCGGAGGACAAGGACATCTGGGCCTACTTCGCCTCGGCCTCGATGCCCCGCCAGGAGCAGGCCGACGCGGTGCTGACTGCCTTGGCCGAGTCGAGCAAGGCGCTGTCGACCGTGGCCCTCGAGTCGATCGTCGACATCCGTCGCACCCGGCTCGAGCTGCTGCTCAAGGTGCTCGACGTCGACGGCGCGGTCCAGCGGGTGCCCGGCGGGTGGACCTCGACCGGTCAGCCGTGGAGCTACGACGCCGAGCGCTATCAGCGAGTCACCGCCGCTCGCGTCCGGGAGCAGGACCTGATGGTGACCTACGAGCAGACAGCGGAGTGCCGGATGGCCTTCCTCCAGGAGTCGCTGGACGACGACTCCGCTGCGAGCTGCGGCCGCTGCGACTCGTGTGCCGGGGTCTGGTTCCCGACCGACATCCCGCAGACTGCGGTCACGACCGCCCGTGGGCGGCTGGAGCGTGCAGGCGTGGAGCTGGAGTCCCGCGCGCAGTGGCCGTCAGGAATGGACCGTCTCGGCGTGCCCGTCCGCGGCAAGATCAAGGCCGACGAGGCCATGGAGACCGGGCGCGCGGTGGCGCGGCTGACCGACCTCGGCTGGGGACAGCAGCTGCGCAGCCTGCTGAGGGCCCCCGATGCCGAGGTGCCGCCCGAGCTCTTGCGTGCGTGCGTGCCGATCCTGCGCGACTGGGGGTGGACACAGCGTCCCGTGGCCGTCGCCATGGTGCCCTCACGCACCAGGCCACAGCTCGTGGAGTCGCTGGCCAGGGGCATCGCCGAGCTGGGCCGCATGCAGTGGCTCGGCGCCCTCGACCCGGTGGACGGTGGTCCGGTCGGCGAAGCGGGTGGCAACAGCGCGTTCCGGCTCGCCGGTGTCTGGGGCCGTCTGGAGGTCGGCCCCGAGCAGGCGTCAGCGCTGCGCGGGCTCGACGGCCCCGTCCTGCTCGTCGACGACGTCGCCAACTCGCGCTGGACCCTCACCGTCGCCGCTGCCGCTCTGCGTCGCGCCGGCGCCGCTGGCGTGCTGCCCTTCGTTCTGGCCCTCGACGCCTGAGCCGGCGCTGCCACCCGGCAGCCGGCCGGTGCGCGGCGAGTCCAACGGCACGGTGAAGATCGGCAGGAACACCTGCACCACGGGTCCGATCAACACGGCATACAGGATCGTGCCGAGGCCGACGACACCGCCCATGAGCCAGCCCACGACGAGCACGGTGACCTCGATGCTGGTGCGCACCAACCTGAAACTGCGTCCGGTGCGTCGCACCAAGCCCGTCATCAGGCCGTCCCGCGGACCGGGACCGAACTGGCTGCCGATGTACAGCGCGCCCGCCAGGCCGTTGGACACGATCCCCCCGAGCAGCAGCGCCACCCGGACAGGCATGGCGCGAGGCGCATCGAGCAGAGCGAGCGTGGCGTCGGTCGCCAGGCCGATCACGATGACGTTGGCCACCGTGCCGAGGCCCGGCCACTGGCGAAGCGGGATCCACAACAGCAACACGGCCACGCCCACGATGATCGTCACGGTTCCGAAGCTGACCGGCAGGTGCTGGGCGATCCCGTAGTGGAAGACGTCCCACGGGTCGAGCCCCAGACCTGACCGGACCATCATGCCCATCGAGACCCCGTAGAGCGTCAGGCCGACGGCGAGCTGGAGTAGTCGCCGGGTGGTCCGCCCGGCGCGCAGCTGCTCCACCGGTGTCATCGAGGCCAGGCTGGTTCGGGTCATGCACCCAAGGTTGGACTTGATTGGTCTGTTCTTCCATATCCAATTGTGCAAAAGTGGTCTGCATGGTGGCACGAAGCATCTCAGCGTCCCGGCTGGTCCCCATGCTCGGCGCAGCCCTGGAGACGACCCCGGCCTACCGCGGCCTCGCCGACGCCGTCCGGCTGCTCGTCGCCGATGGTCGAGTCCCGGTCGGGACCCGGCTACCCAGCGAGCGCGACCTCACCAGCGCCCTCGGCGTGAGCCGCACCACCGTCAGCCGTGCGTATGCCGAGCTGCGCGACCGCGGCTACCTGGCCTCCCGCCAGGGCTCCGGGAGCGTCGCGGCCCTACCGGGGGAGACGTCTGGCCGGCGCCAGGGCACCGCACTGCACCCCATCTCGGACCAGCTCGTCGGTGATGTCGTCGACCTGACCTGCGCCTCCATGAGCGCCCCGGGCGGGACGGTGGCGGCCTACGAGCGCGCCATGCTCGAACTGCCTCGCTACCTCGCCGGCACGGGATACCACCCGCTGGGCCTGACCAGCCTGCGTGAAGCCCTGGCCGACCGCTTCACGGAGCGGGGGCTGGCAACCACCCCCGACCAGATCATGGTGACCAGCGGAGCGCTGGCCGGTCTGGCAGTTGCCGCCCGGGCCCTGCTCTCGCCCGGCGACCGGGTGCTGTTGGAGAGCCCGACCTACCCCAACGCCATCGACACGCTGCGTCGCTCGGGCGCACGTCCCGTTGCCCTGCCGCTCGATCGTGACGGCTGGGACGTGGATGCGGCCGATGCCGCGTTGCGGCAGACCGCTCCCCGGGCGGCCTACCTGATCCCCGACTTCCACAACCCCACCGGCGCCCTCATGCCTGATGCGCAGCGAGCCGACCTGGCCGGCGCGCTGGCCAGCACGCACACGGTCGGCATCGTCGACGAGACGCTCGTCGACCTGGCCCACGACCCCAGCCTGGTCATGCCACGGCCGCTCGCGGCACACCACCCACGCACGGTCACGCTGGGCGGCGCGAGCAAGTCCTTCTGGGGTGGCCTGCGCGTCGGCTGGATCCGCGCGCCGCGTGAGCTGATGGCGACCCTGGTGAGCGCGAGGTTGACCCTCGACCTGGGGGCCCCGGTTCTCGAACAGCTGGTGCTGACAGACCTGTTGGCCCACCGTGAGCAGATCATCACCGAGCGGCGCGCTGCCATTGTGTCCAGTCGGGACGCGCTCGTGGGCGCACTGCGAAATCGCTTGCCGCAGTGGCGTTTCCGCATGCCGGAGGGAGGGCTGTGCCTGTGGGTGGAACTGCCGGATGCACTGTCCACTCCCCTGTGTGCTGCGGCCGACCAGCGCGGCGTCGTCCTGGCACCGGGCGCTCAGTTCGCCGTCGAGGGCGGCATGGAACGCTTCGTCCGACTGCCTTTCACCGGGCACTCGCCCGAGGTCGTCGACGAGGCCGTCGAACGCCTCGCACTGGCCTGGGCGGACGCCCAGTCAGCCCGTCCCTCGCGTCACGGCCGGTCACCGCTGGTTGCCTGAGCGGTCACCGCTCGTCGCGTGAGCGGTCACCGCTGGTTGCCTGAGCGGTCACCGCTCGTCGCGTGAGCGGTCACCGCCGCCGGCGTGAGCAGGGGCCTTCGGTCTGCTGCGTGAGCGGGTGGGCGGCCCCGCTAGGGTCGGTGCGTGACCGACGAGAGCTCCCCCGACTTCGACCCGCTGGCTGACCTGCTCGACACCCTCGACCTCGAGGAGCTGGGTACCGCCCGGATCACCGTCGAAGGGGTCGGGGACCGGGCCGACTTCGGCGAGTCAGGTGCCACGGTCTTCCTCGGGCGCAGCCAGAAGATGCCGCACGGCCGGGTGTTCGGCGGACAGGTGCTCGCGCAGTGCGTCATGGCCGCCGGTCGGACGATGCAGGACATCGACGACGGCGACGGGGCGCGGCGGATCCACTCGTTGCACGGCTACTTCATGCGCCCGGGCGACGACACCAAGCCGATCCGGTTCGCCGTCGAGCGGATGCGCGACGGCAACTCGTTCTCCACGCGGCGGGTGCACGCGATCCAGGACGGCCTGCCCATCCTGTCGATGATCACCTCCTTCCAGGAGGAGTCCGGCGGACTGGACCACCAGGACCCGATGCCCGAGGTCCCGGGCCCCGACCAGCTGCGATCCCTGGCCGACGAGTTCGGCGGGATCGACCACCCGGGCGCCCGTCACCTCACCAAGCGCCCCATCGAGCACCGCCACGTCGAGAACAACCTCTTCGTCGCTCCCGGTCCGGAGCAGGTGGCCCACCAGAGTGTCTGGATGAAGGCCCTGGGCAGGCTGCCAGACGACCCACTGGTGCACGCCGCTGTTCTCGCCTACGCCTCCGACTACACCCTGCTGGAGCCGGTCATCCGTCGACACGGACTGACGTGGACCGACCGGCGCCTGCGACCGGCCAGCCTCGACCACGCCATGTGGTTCCACCGTCCGGTGCACGCCGACGAGTGGATCCTCTACAGCCAGGAGTCGCCCTCCGCCTCCGGCGGACGCGGTCTGGGCATCGGGCGGATGTTCGCGGCCGACGGCACCCTCGTGGCCACCGTGGCGCAAGAAGGCATGGTCCGGGTCAAGGAGTCCTCGTCCTGAGAGGTTGGGTGGCCCACGACCTCCCCGTCGGCTAGCCCAGGGTCGGCTGACCCATCCGGACGACCGCCGCGGTGAAGGGCGGCAGGTGCACGCCACCGCCGCGCAACCGGGTCTGCGCAGGCTCCCAGGCGAGCACAACGCTCTCCGGCTCGGCGTCGAGGGGCACCGTCCAGCGCGACTCCCCGAGGTTCACGACGATGCGGAACGCGCCACGCCGCACGACCAGCCACCCGTCGCTCTCGTCGAAGTCGACCTCGACCTCGTCGAGCCGCCCGTTGTTGAGGTCGAACTCCATGCGTCGCAACGAGATCAGGTCGCGATACCACGCAAGCATCCGCGCGTTGTCCTCTCCCCTGAGCTCGGCCCAGCTCAGGTGCGAGCGGCGGAAGGTCTGCTCGTCCTGCGGGTCCGGGACGTCGTCGGCCGCCCACCCGTGGGCCTCGAACTCGCGTCGCCGGCCCTGGGTCACGGCGACCTTCATCGCGGGGTCGTCGAAGTCGGTGAAGAACTGGAACGGCGTCCGCGCTGCCCACTCCTCTCCCATGAAGACCATCGGGGTGAAGGGTCCGGTGAGGTAGAGGGCCGCGCCGATCGCCTGTCGGCCGGGGGTGACGAGGGCGGAGATGCGGTCGCCCAGCGCCCGGTTGCCCACCTGGTCGTGGGTCTGCAGGTAGGCCAGGAACCGCCGCCCGTCCAGTCGTGCGCGGTCGACGGGGGCGCCCCAGTCAGCCTCGCGGAAGCTCGACCAGCTGCCGTCGTGCAGGAAGGCCCTGCTCAAGGTCTTGGCGAGGACCGCGAGCGGCCCCCCGTCGGGCAACGCCGGACAGTGCCCGGCGAAGTCGGCGTAGTAGCCCTGCGTCTCGCCGGTCAGGGTGACGTGCAGGGCGTGGTGCACGTCGTCGTCCCACTGCGCGTCCATGCCGTGCCCGCCTTCGCCCGTGGGCGTGACGGTGCGGGGGTCGTTGAGGTCGCTCTCGGCGATCAGGTCGAGCGGGCGTCCCAGTCGCGCACTCAGCGCCGCCACCTCGTCGGCGAGCTGCGCGAGGACGTGTCGACCGGAGTCATCGTGCAGCTCGTGCACGGCATCGAGCCGCAGTGCGTCCACGTGGAAGTCGCCGAACCAGCGCAGCGCGTTGTCGACGATCCAGCGCCGAACGTGCAGGCTGTCCTCGCCGTCGAGGTTGAGTCCGTCGCCCCACGGTGTCGGATGGGTGCCGGAGAAGTACGGCCCGAACCGGGACAGGTAGTTCCCCACCGGCCCCAGGTGGTTGTAGACCACGTCGAGGCAGACGCCCAGCCCCAGGCGGTGGCAGGCATCGACGAACCGCTGGAGAGCCGCCGGGCCGCCGTACGCCGCGTCGACGGCCCACGGCCCGACGCCGTCGTAGCCCCAGTTCCAGCGCCCCGGCCACGACGCCACCGGCATCAGCTCGACCACGTCGACACCGAGGTCCACCAGGTGCTGCAGCCGGTGCTGCGCCGCATCGAGGGTGCCCTCGGGGGTGAAGGTCCCCACGTGCAGCTCGTAGACGACCCCGCCGAGCACACCCTCGCCCTGTTGCGGTCCAGCCCAGGTGGCGTCCCGCCAGGTGTGCGCCGTGGCATCGAAGTAGCGGCTCTCCGCGTGCACGCCATGCGGCTGCCATGCGGACCGCGGGTCCGGGGTCACCGGACCGCCGTCGAGCCGGAAGCCATAGTCGAGGACGGGGTATGACGCCGTCCCCGGCCCCACGGTGGACGGCACCTTCGCGGGCGCCTGCCAGCGCCACCAGCCGTCCCCCTTGGCCTCCATGGCCGAGCGCTCGGCCGCGGCGTCGTCGAGAGCCCACTCCACCACTACCGTGTGGGCGTGGGGAGCCCAGACCGTGAGCTCGGGCCCTGGCAGGAGCGTCGTGACTGTCTCCGCCGTGTTCATCTCAATGTCAGCCGTCTTCATCGCGGGTCAAGGCTGTCATGCCGTACGAACAAGGCAACCGGAAGGGCACGCAGCACGCCCGCGAGCTCCATCTCGCCGTGCACCGGTCGTCCGGGGCCGTCGGCGTCGAGCAGGTCGACCCAGCTGCCCTCGGGCAGCGTGATCGTCGCCTGGCCCCACCCGCCGTCGGACCGCAGCCGCGCACTGAGTCGGGTCGCCACGGCCACCACCTGCACCCCGTCCGCATCGCCACGACCCACTGCCAGGGCGTGCTCGTTCGACGTGGGGACGGCGGCATACGTGGCCTGACCGCCCGTGAACCACTCGGGGTGGTCACGCCGCAGCCGCAGCGCCCGCGAGGTGACGAGCAGCTTCTCGTCGTCGACGTCGCCCGGGGCCTCGCGGGCGTCGAGCCGGGCGAGCCGGGCGCGACGCGAGGCGTAGTCGACGGGACGACGGTTGTCGGGGTCGACGAGCGAGAGGTCGACGAGCTCGGTGCCCTGGTAGACGTCCGGGACGCCCGGGACGACGAGCTGGAGCAGCTTCTGTCCCAGCGTGGTCGCGCGGGCAGCGTCCGCGGTCAGCTCCACCCACTCCGCGAGGTGGTCGGTGAGAGCCGGCTCCGTCGTCAGTGCCTCGACGAACGCCGCCACGTCTGCCTCGTAGCCGGCGTCGGGCTCGGTCCAGGTCGTGTGCTGCTTGGCCTCGCGCACCGCCTTGGTGGCGTAGGCCTGCAGCCGGTCGGTGCTGATCGGCCACGCGCCCACGGCGGTCTGCCAGAGCAGGTACTCGGTGGGCGCGTCGAGCCGGGATCCTCGGTGGGGAGCGGCCAGGTCACGGGCCGCGCTCACCCACTGGGCCCACTCCTGCGGCACCTCGGAGATGACGGACAGCCTGGCTCGCACGTCTTCGGAACGCTTGGTGTCGTGGGTCGACAACGTCGTCATCGTCGTCGGCCAGGTGGCGAGCTGCCGGGCGGCGAAGGCATGCAGCTCGCCCGGGGCGAGGCCGAGGCGGCCGGGGTCCCCGCCCACCTCGTTGAGCCCCGTGAGGCGGGCGAAGCGGTAGAACGCGGTGTCCTCGATGCCCTTGGCCATCACCGGTCCGCAGGTCTGCTGGAACCGCACGACGAACTCGCGCTGGGCACCGCGGGTGTCGACCTGCGCACCGGGCAGGTGCCCTCCGGACGCGAGCTGGGCCACCATCGCCAACGCGTCGCGGTCCTCCTCCGAGACCAGCTCGGCTGCCCGGGCCTCGGCGTGAGCCAGCACTGCGAGCTGTTCGGGATCCGGCTCGGCCCCGGGGGCGAGGTAGGCCCGATAGCGATCCATCGACACGAGCAGGGCCTCGAGTCCACGTCGCAGGGCAGCCTGGTCCTCACCGACGAGGACCCGGCCGACGAGTCGCATCAGCCGGTTGACCTCTGCCTGCTGCACCTGGGCGACGACCTGTCGCTTCGCGGTGTGGACCACCGCCTCGAGGTCCTGCTGCTCCCCCACGAGCTCGGTGAGCAGGTCGGTCAGTGGCTGCTCGCCCGCAGGGTCGACGAAGACCTGCTGGACGCGCAGCATCGTGTCGTAACCGGTCGTGCCCGCGCAGCGCCAGTCGTCGGGCAGCTGCTCGTGTCCCTCGAGGATCTTTTCGGCGACGACCCAGGCGTCCCCGGTCGCGTCCGCGAGCCGGGCGAGGTAGCCGCCGGGATCTGCCAGCCCGTCGGGGTGGTCGATCCTGAAGCCGTCGATGGTGCCGGCCCGGAACTCTTCGAGCAACAGTCGGTGGGTGTGGTCGAACACGTCCTCGACCTCGACCCGAACGGCAGCCAGGGTCGTCACGTCGAAGAAGCGACGGTAGTTGAGCCGGCTCCCACCCTCGTGCCAGTCGCAGAGTCGATAGCGCTGGGCAGCCACGAGCTCCGGCAGGTCGAGCCCCTCGGTCCCGGTTCGCACGGGGAACTCGTGGTCGAAGTAGCGCAGCACGGTCTCGTTGCCGTGGGGGCCTCCCCCGGACTCGAGGGCGAGCTCGCCCGCGGCGAGGACCGACTCCAGTGGCTGTCCGAGGACCGGAACGAGCACCCGACCGTCTTCGGCCTCCCAGTCCACGTCGAACCAGTGGGCGTGGTCCGACTCGCGGCCGTCGCGGAGCAGGAACCACCACGGATGGTTGAGCGAGGCCGGGGTCGGGGTCGTCATGTGGTTGGGCACCACGTCGACGACGGTCCCCAGCCCCGCCTGCCGGAGGGCGCCCGTCAGCAGGTCGAAGCCCTCCGACCCACCGGCCTCCTCGTTGAGGAACTCGTGACTCACCACGTCATAGCCGTGCGCCGATCCTGGCGCCGGCGCCAGGATCGGCGACAGGTAGGCGTGTGATACCCCCAGTGCCGCAAGGTAGTCGGCCTGGTCGGCAGCATCGCCGAAGGTGAACTCAGGCTGGACCTGCAGCCGGTAGGTCGAGGACGGCACGACCCGCCCGGGTCCCGGTCGGTGCGGCGCTGCACCACTCGGCATACGTGTCTGCCTTTCGTTCATCGGCGGGCGGCGGCCGCTCCCGCGGGCGATCCGGACGGAAGCGGACGAGGGCAGCGCAGCACGATGACACTGCGGCCGTTGGCCTTGACCTTGGCGTCGGGCTTGTACTCCTTGGCCTCGACCTCCTGGGCGGAGGTGTCGAGCTCGGTGACCCAGCGCTCGCCGTACTCCTTGCCCGGGAGGACGAACGGCAGCACCTCGTGGTGGCCGTTGAAGATGACGAGGAAGTGGTCATCGAGGGTCTGCTGCCCACGCGTGTCGGGCTCCGGGATGGTCTGGCCGTTGAGGAACACCATCATCGAGCGCGCGTAACCGTTGGCCCAGGAGTCCTCGTCCATGTGGTTGCCGCCCGGCTCGAACCACGCGATGTCGCCCACGGCGCTCTCGCCGCCGTGGTCGGCCGACCCGGCGAAGAAGCGACGGCGACGGAAGACCGGGTGGTCGCGGCGCAGCTCGACGAGCCGCTGCGTGAAGGCAATGAGGTCGAGCTGGTCCTGGTCGAGGTCCCAGTCGATCCACGAGATCTCGTTGTCCTGGCAGTAGCCGTTGTTGTTGCCGCCCTGGGTGCGACCGAGCTCGTCACCGTGCAGCAGCATCGGCACGCCCTGCGAGAGCAGGAGGGTCGCCAGCATGTTGCGCTGCTGCCGCAGCCGGAGCGCGTTGACCTTCTTGTCCTTGGTGGGACCTTCGACGCCGCAGTTCCAGGAGCGGTTGTGGCTCTCGCCGTCGTTGCCGTCCTCGCCGTTGGCGTCGTTGTGCTTCTCGTTGTAGGACACCAGGTCCCGTAGCGTGAAGCCGTCGTGGGCGGTGACGAAGTTGATCGACGCGATGGGCTTGCGACCGCTGTGTTCGTAGAGGTCGCTGGAGCCGGTGAGGCGCGAGGCGAACTCGCCGAGGGTCGCGCTCTCGCCACGCCAGAAGTCGCGGACGGTGTCGCGGTACTTGCCGTTCCACTCGGTCCACAGGGGCGGGAAGTTGCCGACCTGGTAGCCGCCGTCGCCGACGTCCCAGGGCTCCGCGATGAGCTTGACCTGGCTGACCACCGGGTCCTGCTGGACCAAGTCGAAGAACGCCGAGAGCTTGTCGACCTCGTGGAACTGGCGGGCCAGCGTCGCCGCGAGGTCGAACCGGAAGCCGTCGACGTGCATCTCGGTCACCCAGTAGCGCAGCGAGTCCATGATGAGCTGCAGTACGTGGGGGTGCCGCATCAGCAGGCTGTTGCCGGTGCCGGTCGTGTCGTAGTAGTGGGCCTTGTCCTCGTCGACCAGCCGGTAGTAGGCCGCGTTGTCGATCCCGCGGAAGCAGATGGTGGGCCCGAGCTGGTTGCCCTCGGCGGTGTGGTTGTAGACCACGTCGAGGATGACCTCGATGCCCGCCTCGTGGAGCGCCTTGACCATGCCCTTGAACTCCGCCACCTGCTCGCCGCGCGTGCCGTAGGCCGCATAGCCGTTGTGGGGGGCGAGGAACCCGATCGTGTTGTAGCCCCAGTAGTTCGACAGGCCCTTGTCGCGCAGCGTGAAGTCGTTGACGAACTGGTGCACCGGCATCAGCTCGATGGCCGTGATGCCGAGGTTCTTGAGGTGCTCGATGATCACCGGGTGGGCGATCCCCGCATAGGTGCCGCGGATCTCCTCCGGGATGTCGGGATGGGTCTCGGTGAGGCCCTTGACGTGGGCTTCGTAGATGACGGTGTTGTGGTACTCGTGCCGTGGGAGGCGGTCCTGGCCCCAGTCGAAGAAGGGGTTGATGACCACACCCATCATCGTGTGGCCGAGGCTGTCCTCGACGTTGGCCTTGGCCGGGTCCTCGCTCGGCGACCCGAAGTCGTAGGAGAACAGCGACTGGTCGCCGTCCGGCTGACCGTCGATCGCCTTGGCATAGGGGTCGAGCAGCAGCTTTTGGGGGTTGCAGCGGTGACCGTTGGCCGGGTCGTAGGGACCGTGGACGCGGTAGCCGTAGCGCTGCCCGGGCTGGACGCCGGGCAGGTAGGCGTGCCACACGAAGCCGTCCACCTCCGGCAGCGGGACGCGGGTCTCCGCCCCCTCGTCGTCGATGAGGCACAGCTCGACCTTGGTGGCCACCTCCGAGAACAGCGCGAAGTTCACGCCGGTGCCGTCGAACGTTGCGCCGAGCGGGTATGACTTGCCGGGCCAGATTTCCATGCATCGCCTTCGTCGTAGAGCAGCCCTCGTCCTGGGGCCGTGGTGAAGAAGGACGTCGACGGCCTCCAGCGAACCCATTGTGCCCGAGCCCACAGCCTTTTCACGCCACCGGTCGCCTCAGGGGTAAGCGCGCGCTTAGTACACTCGCCGGGACACCTCACCCGCCAAGCCCTCACAGGAGTCCCGCATGAGCACCCAGCGCACCGCGATCGTCACCGGAGCCGCCCGCGGCATCGGTGCAGCAACGGCCAAGCGTCTCGCCGCGGCGGGACACGCCGTGGCCGTGCTCGACCTCGACGAGTCAGCCTGTGCCGACACGGTTTCGGCCATCACCGACGCCGGCGGCCGGGCGCTGGCTGTGGGCGTCGACGTGGCTGATGCCGCCCAGGTCGAGGCCGCCGTCCAGCGCGTCGCGGACGAGCTCGGGGCGCCGACGATCCTGGTGAACAACGCGGGGATCACCCGCGACAACCTGATCTTCAAGATGACCGAGGAGGACTGGGACGCGGTCATCAACGTGCACCTGCGTGGCTCCTTCCTCATGACGCGCGCCGTCCAGGGCTACATGACCAAGGAGAAGTTCGGCCGCATCGTGAACCTCTCCTCCAGCTCTGCGCAGGGCAACCGCGGCCAGGTGAACTACTCGGCGGCCAAGGCGGGCCTGCAGGGCTTCACCAAGACCCTCGCCATCGAGCTCGGGAAGTTCGGCGTGACCGCGAACGCCGTCGCCCCGGGGTTCATCCAGACCGAGATGACCAAGATGACGGCAGAGCGGCTGGGAGTCTCGTTCGAGGACTTCATCGCCCACTCGGCGGCCGCGATCCCCGTCCAGCGGGTCGGCCAGCCCGAGGACATCGCCGCCACGATCGGCTTCCTCTGCTCCGAGGAGGCCGGCTTCGTCTCCGGCCAGGTCATCTACGTCGCCGGCGGCCCGCTCGACTGAACCGGTCGACTCCGGGACGGTCGCAAGGCGACCATCGGGAGCTCGGCGACCATGCGCCGGCGGGCTCCGGTGCTCCCGTCGTAGCGCCAGCCGAGCAACGTGGTCAGCGTCCACCGCACCAGCGGTGCGATGAGCAGGTTGCGCCGCTCATAGGCGGCGTAGACCTCCTGCGCCTCCTCGAGCCCCAGGACCCGGTATGCCGCGGGCCTGGGTCCGCGACCGAAGTCCACTGCGGCCGGCCCGCCTGCTTCGAGGTTGCGGAACCAGTCGGAGCTCCTGCCGTAGCCGGACACGACGGTCGCCTCACCGGTCGATCTGTCGCGGCGCACCACCTCCACGACAACCGTGAAGCGCTCTCCGCTGTGGCGTCCGGTGTGCGTGAGCTGAAGGAACCGGTGACCGAGGATCCATCCGAACCCGTTGGCGTACAACGCATTCGGAAGGGCAAAGACGGCGCGAAGCCAGGGCTTGAGGTCCTGGCTTCGGGTTCGGGGCACGTTCTCACGCTACGCCGGCGATGCGGCATACCCCTTGACAGCCGGGCGTCCTCAGGTCGATAGTTTCCTCATCAGTTAATAAACCGAACGGTTAAGGACAATGGACCCCGATCAGCTCAGCAGCACGTTCGCCGCCCTGGCCGACCCCACGCGGCGCGCCATCCTCGAGCGCCTCGCCGGGGGTGACCTCACGGTCGGGGAGCTCGCAGAGCCGTTCGCCATGACCCTGCCGGCCATCTCCAAGCACCTGTCGGTGCTGGAGCGGGCCGGGCTTATCGCCAAGGACCGTGACGGGCAGCGGCGTCACTGCCGGATCACCGCCACGCCATTGAGGAGCGCCACGTCCTGGCTCGAGGAGTACCGCCGCCACTGGGAGGCCAACCTCGACCACCTCGACGCGTACCTCAACCGCATCCAGGGACCCGCATCCCCCGATGCACACCCCGACACACCCACCACCTCACACCACGAGGAGAAGTCATGAGCAACACAGCTGCCGAAACCAACCAGCGGGCCACCGTCACCCAGCAGGGAAGCGAGCTCGTCATCACCCGAACCTTCGCCGYGCCCGCCGCCCTCATCTACGAGGTCATGACCACGCCGGAGCACATCCGCCAGTGGTGGGGTGCCGGCCACGGCGACGTCACCGTCTGCGAGGTCGACCTCCGTGTCGGTGGTCGCTGGCACTTTGCCCAGGTGACCCCTGGTGGTGACGAGGTGTCGTTCTCCGGCGAGTACCGCGAGCTCGACCCTCCGGGCCGCCTGGTGCACACCGAGGTCTTCGACAACATCCAGAGCCCGCCGTCACTCATCCAGTCGACCTTCACCGAGCAGGACGGCCTGACGACACTTCGGGCCGTGATCACGTACGACTCCCCCGAGACCGTCGAGCTGGTGCTCGCGTCCGGCATGGAGGTCGGGCTCAACGACTCCTACGACGCCCTCGAGAAGGTCGCCCAGGGCCTCGCCGGCTGAGCCGGCGGCTGCCCACAGCTGACGTCAGGCGCCGAGCACCACGATGCGTCCAGTGCTCTCTCCGGCTCCGAGCCGGGTGAGGGCACTGCGCGCGTCCTCGAACGCCACCTCTTGGGAGACAAAGGGCTTGATGGCCCCACTTGATGCCCACTTCCCCAGCTGGAGGTGGGCAGCCTCAGCCACGTCGTGGTCACGCTGGAGGTAGAGCCCCCAGTGCAGCCCCAGGATCGAGTAGTTCTTGACCAGCGCGTGGTTGAGGGCCGGCGTCGGGATGGTCCCGCTGGTGAAGCCCACGACGAGGATCCGCCCCTCGAAGGCCACGACCTTGGTCGACGCCTCGAAGGCGTCGCCACCCACCGGGTCGAACACCACGTCGGCGCCGTCGGGTCCCACTGCCCCCTTGAGGGCGGCCACGAGGTCGCCGGCCGAGCGGTCGACCACGACGTCCGCACCGGCTTGGCGGGCGACGTCTGCCTTGGCGGCATTGCCAACCACGGCGACGACCCGCGCACCGAGGGCCTTGCCGACCTGCACGGCCGCCAAGCCGACACCGCCCGCCGCGGCGTGCACCAACAGCGTCTCGTCGGCGTGAAGGCCGGCCCGACGGACCAGCCCCACGTAGGCCGTCTGGTAGCCGATCGTCAGGGCGCTCGCCTGGGCGTCGGAGAGTGAAGGCGGTGCGGCGAAGGCGCCGGTCGCGGGCATGAGGCACACCTGCGCCAACCCGCCGTGGGGGACGGCCGTGGTGCCCACCACCCGGTCGGCCACGGCGATCCCCGTGACGCCCTCGCCGAGCTCGAGCACCTCGGCGCAGACCTCGACTCCCGGGGTGAAGGGGAGGTCCGGTCGCACCTGGTAGTGGCCGCGTGCCATGAGCACGTCGGGGAAGTTCAGGGCAACGGCCAGGACGCGGACCAACAGGTGGCCCGGCTGGACGCGCGGCTCGCTGCGCTCGGTCAGCCACATCACGTCAGCCGGCTCGCCGTGGGAGGTGACCTGCCAGGCCTTCACGGAGTCTCCGATGTCAGTGTCAGTGTCAGTGTCAGGGCTAGTGTCAGGGGCAGAGTCAGTCGGTGCCCATGGTGTCAGTGGTTGATCACGCTGTCAGCCGGTGCCCATGGTGACCGCCGGGAGGGAGGCCGCCATCCGGCGCATTCCGGCAAGCCAGCGATCCGGGTCGGCGGCCCGGCCGGCATACATCTCGGCGACCTCGGGGTGGGGAAGGACGAGGAACCGTCCGTCGTCCATCGCGGTCATGAGGTCGCGCGCGACGTCATCGGGATCGACCGCGCCCGGCTCCATGAGGGCTCTGCCGGCAGAGCCGGAGTTCCAGAGCATGTCGGTGCGCACCCCCTGCGGGCACACGGCGTGAACCCGAATCCCCTTGTCGCCGTAGGTCATCGACAACCACTCGGCAAAGGCCAGCGCGGCGTGCTTGGTCACGGCGTAGGGAGCCGCGCCCGGGATCGACAGCAGGCCCGCGGCAGAAACGGTCGCGATGAACGTGCCGCTCCCGCGCGCGACCCACTCGGGAACGAGCAGCTTGGCGGCGCGGACGTGGGCCATCACGTTGACGTTCCACGACACCTCCCAGGCCTTCTCGTCGACCGCCTCGGTCCCCCCGCGAGCCACGCCTGCGTTGGCGCAGAACACCTCGACCTCTCCGAGGTGCTCACGAGCCGCCCCGACCAGGGCTGTCACGCCCGCCTCGCTCGAGGCATCACCAGGGACTGCGACGGCCCCGAGCTCGAGCGCGGTGGACTCCGCTGCCTCCGCGTCGAGGTCGTTGACCACGACCCTGGCGCCCACTGCCACGAACGCCCTGGCGTAGGCAGCGCCGATCCCCCTGCCGGCGCCCGTCACGATGACCCCGCGCCCCGTCAGGTCAGGGCTCACAGGCCGCCCCCGAGCGTGACGCCTCCGTCGACGACGAGGGTCTGGCCGGTGACCCAGCCTGCGTCCGGGGACAGCAGGAACGACACGGCTCCGGCGATGTCCTCCGGCGCACCCAGGCGCTTCAACGGGTAGGCCGCCGCCACCTTCTCCTCCCGACCCTCGTAGAGGGCCTGGGCGAACTGGGTCTTCACGATCGCCGGCGCGACGGCGTTGACCCGGATGGCGGGTCCGAGCTGGTAGGCCAGCTCGACGGTGAGGTGGATCAGGGCGGCCTTGCTCACGGCATACCAACCGATCGTGCCGGTGGCGCCGAGCCCGGCGATGGACGCGACGTTCACCACGGCTCCCGGCCGATCGTCTCGGCCCAGCCCTGAGGCGACGGCCTTCTGGATCCACGAGAACGCGGCTAGGACGTTGACATCCATGATCTTGCGCGCCACGTCGAGCGGCGCGTCGAGCATGGGGCCGTAGGCCGGGTTGATGCCAGTGTTGTTGACGAGGTGGTCGAGGCCTCCGAACCGCTCGTGGGCGACTCGGATGACCTCGTCCTGGTGTGCCTCGTCGGCGGCATTTCCTGCCACACCAATGGCTTTCGACTCGCCGCCGAGGTGCTCCACGGCCGCTGCCAGCGCCTCGGGCTTGCGCGCCGTGATGACGACTCGGGCGCCCTCGGCAACCAGCTTCTCGGCGATACCGAGCCCGATGCCCCGCGAGGCTCCGGTGACGATGGCGACCGTTCCCCCGTGGACCCCCTGCCCGGCGCTCACCTCAGAGTCCGAGGTCACGGCCGATGAGCTCCTTCATGATCTCGTTCGAGCCTGCCCAGATCTTCGAGACCCGGGCGTCGCGCCAGGCCCGAGCGACGCGGTACTCGTTCATGAAGCCGTAGCCACCGTAGAGCTGGACGCACTCGTCGAGGACGTCGTTCTGGACCTGGGCGGACCACCACTTGGCCTTGGCTGCGTCGACGGCACTGAGCTTCTGCTCGGCGTGCGCCGCGATGCAGTCGTCGACGTACGCCTGGGTGACCTCGAGCTTGGTCTGCAGCTCGGCCATCTTGAACTTGTTGTGCTGGAACGAGCCCACGGGCTGGCCGAACGCCTTGCGCTCCTTGGTGTACTCGACCGTCTCGCGGAAGATCTGGAAGGCGTGGGCGGTGTTGGCCACCGCCGCGCCGACCCGCTCCTGGGGCAGGCGCTGCATCATCGAGATGAAGCCGAGACCCTCGGCCCCGAGCCGGTTGGCGTCGGGGACGCGCACGGCCTCGAAGAAGAGCTCGGAGGTGTCAGCCTCCTCCTGCCCGACCTTGTCGAGCTTGCGACCACGGCTGAAACCCTCCATGCCCGCCTCGACCATGAACAGGGTGATGCCCTTGGCGCCCTTGGCAGGGTCGGTCCGGGCGGCCACGATGACCAGGTCTGCCTGGTAGCCGTTGGTGATGAACGTCTTGGAGCCGTTGAGCACCCAGTCGTCGCCGTCGCGGACGGCGGTGGTCTTGAGGGCAGCGAGGTCGGAACCACCCGACGGCTCGGTCATCGCGATGGCGCAGATCAGGTCACCGTTGGCCATGCCCGGGAGCCAGCGCTCCTTCTGCTCCTGCGTGCCGAGGTCGACGATGTAGGGCGGGCAGACGTCGGAGTGGATCCCGAAGCAGGACGACACGGCGAAGTTGAAGCCGGCGATCTCCTCGGCCGCGATCGCGTTGAAGCGGTAGTCATCGGCTCCGGCACCGCCGAACTCCTCGGGGATGTCGAGACCGAACAGGCCCTGCTTGCCGGCTTCCTTCCAGATGTCGCGGTCGACCGACTTCACCTCGAGCATCTGCTCGGCACGCGGCTTGAGCGTGCGTTCGACGAACTCGCGGACCGAGCTGCGGAAGGACTCGTGGTCGGGACCGTACACATTGCGGGGCATGACATTCCTCCAAGGTGACTAAGCGCTTGCTTAGTCTGCGATGGCTGAGGCATGCTGTCAACCATGTCCAGTCCCGTACGCACCGTGGACTCCGTCACAGACGCGCCCCACCGACTTCTCGAAGCAGCGGCCGAGGCGTTCGCCGACCGGGGCTTCCACGCGACCACCACGCGAGACATCGCGTCGCGGGCCGGGCTGTCCCCGGCGGGCGTCTACGTCCACTTCTCCTCGAAGGAGGAGCTGCTCTACCAGCTCAGCCGTGAGGGCCACGAGGTCGCCCGCGACATGCTGTTGGCTGCCGCGAGCAGCGCCAGCTCCCCCACCGAGGCGCTGCGGGCGATCATGGGCCGGTTCGCCACCTGGCACGCCGAGCACTTCCGGGTGGCTCGCATCGTGCAGTACGAGTTCGCGAACCTCACTCCCGAGCACCGCGACGCCGTCCTGACGCTGCGCAAGCAGATCGACGCCGTCGTGCGCGACGTCGTGACCGCCGGTGTCGCGAGCGGTGAGTTCACCGTCGACGACGTGCCCGACACGACCCTGGCGCTCATGTCGATGGCGGTCGACGTCGCCCGCTGGTACGACCCAGTGATCAAGCGCTCCCCCGAAGCCATCGGCGCGGCCTACGCCGAACTCGGCCTGCGCCTCGTCCGCGCCGGCTAGCTCGTCCGCGCCGGCGTGACGCTCAGTCTCGGGTGAGCTTGCGGTAGGTGACGCGGTGCGGCCGCGCCGCGTCGGCCCCGAGGCGCTCGACCTTGTTGGCCTCGTAGGACTCGAAGTTGCCCTCGAACCAGTACCACTTGGCCGGGTCCTCGTCGTCACCCTCGAAGGCGAGGATGTGGGTCGCCACCCGGTCGAGGAACCACCGGTCGTGGCTGATGACCACTGCGCAGCCGGGGAAGTCGAGCAGGGCGTTCTCGAGCGAACCGAGGGTCTCGACGTCGAGGTCGTTGGTCGGCTCGTCAAGGAGCAGCAGGTTGCCGCCCTCCTTGAGGGTGAGCGCCAGGTTGAGGCGGTTGCGCTCGCCACCCGAGAGGACGCCGGTCTTCTTCTGCTGGTCAGGGCCCTTGAACCCGAACTGCGACACGTAAGCGCGGGACGGGATCTCGACGTGGCCCACGTTGATGTAGTCGTGGCCGCCGGAGACGGTCTCCCAGAGGTTCTTGTTCGGGTCCAGGCCGCCTCGGCTCTGGTCGACGTAGGAGATCTTGACCGTCTCGCCCACCTTGACCGAGCCACTGTCCGCCTCCTCGAGACCGACGATGGTCTTGAAGAGGGTGGTCTTGCCGACGCCGTTGGGGCCGATGACCCCGACGATGCCGTTGCGCGGCAGGGTGAAGGACAGGTTGTCGATGAGGACGCGGTCACCGAAGCCCTTCTTGAGGTTCTTGACCTCGATGACGGTCGAGCCCAGCCGCGGCCCCGGCGGGATGGCGATCTCGTCGAAGTCGAGCTTGCGTGTCCGGTCGGCCTCGGCCGCCATCTCCTCGTAGCGCGCCAGACGCGCCTTGGACTTCACCTGACGGGCCTTGGCGTTGGAACGGACCCACTCCAGCTCCTCCTTGAGGCGCTTGGAGAGCTTGGCGTCCTTCTTGCCCTGCACCTGCAGGCGCGCCTGCTTCTTCTCGAGGTAGGTCGAGTAGTTGCCCTCGTAGGGGTAGGCGCGACCGCGGTCCAGCTCGAGGATCCACTGGGCGACGTTGTCCATGAAGTAGCGGTCGTGGGTCACGGCGACGACGGCGCCGTGGTAGGCCGCGAGGTGCTGCTCGAGCCACAGGACCGACTCGGCGTCCAGGTGGTTGGTGGGCTCGTCCAGCAGGAGCAGGTCCGGCTTCTGGAGAAGCAGCTTGCACAGCGCGACGCGGCGGCGCTCCCCACCCGAGAGCACGGTGACGTCCGCATCCGGCGGCGGGCAGCGCAGGGCGTCCATGGCCTGTTCGAGCTGGGAGTCGAGGTCCCAGGCGTCGGCGGAGTCGATGGCCTCCTGGAGCTTGCCCATCTCCTCCATCAAGGCGTCGAAGTCGGCGTCCGGCTCAGCCATCTCCGCGGAGATCGCGTTGTAGCGGTCGAGCTTGGCCTTGATCTCGCCGGCCCCCTCCTCGACGTTGCCGAGGACCGTCTTCTCCTCGTTGAGCTCGGGCTCCTGCATGAGGATCCCGACCGTGAAGCCGGGCGTGAGGCGGGCTTCACCGTTGGAAGGGTGGTCCAGCCCGGCCATGATCTTCAGGACCGAGGACTTGCCGGCTCCGTTGGGCCCCACCACGCCGATCTTGGCGCCGGGGTAGAAGGAGATGGTCACGTCATCGAGGATGACCTTGTCGCCGTGGGCCTTGCGGGCCTTCGACATGACGTAGATGAACTCGGGCATGGGGGCAAGGCTATCGGCCGGGGCCCCCACGCCCGAATCCGCGTCAGACCGTCGAGAGCTCGCGCTCGCCCTCTCCGCGAGGCACCAGGCCCGTCGGCTCCTGGGCCACCACGTAGTCGTCCGTCTCGGGATCACCGGTGTCCTGCTCGTCCCCTGTGCTGCGTCGAGCGGCCAGGTCGCCGGGGTCGTAGGAGCCGAAGTCCTCCTCCTGGGCCGGGAGCTCACCCTCGAGCGCCGCCATCGCACCCTGGACGCCCTCGTCGGCCATCCGGTCGTTGGTGTCCAGCTGGGCGCGGGTCACCCGCGTCAGCGCGGTGGTGCCCCAGCTGAGGTCGTGGCCGACGTTGTAGGCGTCGATCTCGACCGACGTCGCGTGGGTGTTGTCCTGGCGCATCCACTGGTTGACCCGCAGCCGTCCGTAGACCACCACCGGCTCGCCCTTCTTGAGCGAGTGGGCCACGTTGGCGCCGAGCGACCTGAAGGCCGTGACGTTGTAGAAGCTGGTGCCGGCGTCCTCGTACTCGCGCGTCTTCGGGTTCGGCCGTCGCACCGTCGACGCCAGCCGGAAGGCCGCGAAGGGCACTCCGTTGCGTGTCGTGCGCGACTCCGGATCGGCGACCACTCGCCCGGTCACCGTGATGTAGGACTCGTTCATCTCGCTCACCTCATCTGTGTCGTTTCCCTGTGGGTTGGACGCAACAGTGAGGCAACGCGAGGCCGCGGACGAGCGTGCGCCGGAGCGCCTGTGGACGGTGTCAGGGGGCTGGACGTGCCTGTGCACGAACCCCGGCGCATCCGTGCCGCATCGCTGCCGTGTCGGGACGTCTAGCGTCGCGAGCTGGCCGGGGCCAGCCGCACCCCCGCCCGGTCCAACGACTCACGGGTGGCGCGGTGCCGGTCCAGGACCAGCCGCACCGGACCCACGATGCGCTCGCGGGCGACCCCGGCGACCTTGTCGGTCAACATGTTCCGGACTCGCTGTCCACGGCGACGGGCGCCTGCGCGCCCGAGGGTGCGGGCGAGTGCTGCGAGCGCCAGCCCCAGCAGCAGGCCCCCGGCGAACATCAGCAATGGGTAGGGCAGAGGTCCGAGCCGTGGTGGGTCCACGTCGGGAAGCGCCAGCCACCCCATCACCACGAGCGCGGCTAGCCAGAGGAACCCGAGGGCGGCGACGAAGGCAAGAAGTAGCTGGGCGAGCCCGAAGGCCTGCCACCACATCGGGGGGCGCATCTTCAGCGACGTGCCCACGACCGCCTGGTCGAGGGCGTCGGCCAGCTCGGGACCGGGCGGCGTCGCCGCGTCGGCGACCGCTTCGGCCCACCGGTTGGGCAGGCCCTCTGCGGCCTCGTCCCCGACCTTTCGGGTAGCCAGCTCGACGGCCGACCGGGCTGCCGGGGTGGGCGGGGGAAGGGAGGAACGCCCGAAAACGGTTCGGACGTCACCTGCCGTGACGGCGAGCTTCTCCTCCACCGCATCGCGGGTGTTGAGGCGCAGCCGCTTCATCGGGTCGGGGCGCAGGGCGCGCACCCAGCGGGTGAACGGCCACCCGGTGCGTCCCCAGGCCTGGTTGCGGTAGTCCCTCTCGACGGCTGCCACGACCGTCGGGATCCCGGCAGCACGGGCGAGCGCGTTGACGAGCTCCGCGTCCACGGTGTCGGACAGCGTCGGCTCGGTCAGGGCCACCCCGCCGCGCAAGGTGGTCGCGCTGGCCGAGACGTCGGCTAGGAGCCGATGCTGGGCCGCGTTCTGGGCAGCGACCGCCGTCGCAAGGCGGAGCCGGAGGTCGTCGATCCCCGTGCCAGCAGTGGCCGAGGTCGAGATCACCTGGACCCCCGGGATGCCGTCCTCCGCCGCCAGCCGCGCGAGGTCGCGACGGATCTGGCCCATCGCGTCCGAGGAAAGGCGGTCGGCCTGGTTCAGCACCACGACCGTCACGGCGTGATGGGTCGACAAGGTGCGGAGATAGTCGTCGTGCAGTCGAGCATCGGCGTACTTCTGCGGGTCGGTGACCCACACGAACACGTCGACGAGCTCGAGCACTCGCTCTGACTCGGCGCGGTGCGCCTCGACCCGCGAGTCGAAGTCGGGCAGGTCCAGAAGCACCAGCCCGTCGAGGTTCCACGGGCTGTCGGGGCCACCGGTCGGGTCCGTCGTCAGCGGGTCCACGTGGTGGCGTTGGGCCACGGACAACCAGTCGAGCAGGTCCGTGGCGTCGTCGTCGCCCCACACCGCAGCCACAGGGCGCGACGTCGTCGGCCTGCGGGCCCCGACCATGGCCACGGTTGAACCGACCAGGGCGTTGAACAGGCTGGACTTGCCGGAACCCGTTGCCCCCGCGAGGGCGACGACGGTGTGGTTGCCGGTCTTGGAGATTCGTCCGGCGATCTTGTCGACCACCGCGCGAGCGGACGCCACCGCGGCCGGGTCGAGCTGGTTCCCCCCAGCGGCCACCGCCTGCTCGAGGGCACGGGTGCGCGCGGTCAGCTCCTCGACACTCACGGACTTGACCTGCTTGCTGCCCATCTTCAACGGGCTCATCGAACCGCCTTCACCGCTGCCGCCGCGTCGGCCAGGCGTTCGGCCTGGCCTTCTGTCGTCTCCACCCCGTCGAGGGCACCGTCGTAGCGACGTCGCTCCACGGCATACAGCTCCTGCACGTGCTCGAGCAGGCGCTTGCGCGCCTTGGCCGCCATGTCGCGCACCGCCTGGTCGCCGAAGATCGCCTCGAGCACCTTCTGGGCGAGCACCGCGGTGCCACCGGCGATGCCGACCTCGGCCCCGATCAGGCCCCCGGTGTGGGCGAACGCCACGAGCATCAGGATCACGCCGATGCCGTTGAGGCCGTAGGCCGCGATGCGTGCCGTGGTGCGGCGGTCCTTGCCCTCGCCACGCACCAGCTCGAGCACCTCGACCTGCCAGTCGCGGACGAGCCGCTCGACCTGTGGCGCCAGGTCGGTCGACGCCTTGGACAGCTCCGGTGTCTGCTCGAGCAGCCGATCTCCGCCGGGGAGCTGGCGCCACGTGCGCGCGACCGTCGCGGCGGCACCCTGCCCCTGGGCGTTGATGAGGGCGGCGACCCCGGTCTGGAGCGCCTCCCCCAGGTCGCCCGCGGGCGGGGCCTGACCCTTCAGCGCCGCCGTGATCCGGTCACGCACCTTCGAGATGGTCGACTCGACCTGCTTGAAGAACTCGCCAGTGCCGACGTACTCCTGCCAGCGGGCCAGCACCTCGCCGCGCAGCAGCGTGCCGTCGGTCATGCCGTGTTCGACGTTGGCCAGCGCCTCGCGGTATGCCGCCTCGGCGGCGTCGTGCAGGGCGTCCACCGCCTGGGCCTGCTGCCGGGAGGCCGTGACGAGGACGCCAGCGCGGTGGTCGAGGCTGCCGAGGGCGCCGTCGAGAGTCTGCTTGACGATGACCGAGCGGGCGCGGGCGTCGCTGGCGAGCGCGGTCAACCACGAACGGAGGCGGGCGACGTCGGGCTCGGGCAGCCGTCCCTCGTCGGTCAGGTCGGCTTCCGGGATCCCGAAGATGGGCGCGGTGGACAAACCCTGCTCACGCAGCATCGAGGCGAGGTGGCTGCGGATGTCGGCCATCGCCTCGGGCGGCACGCGGTCCAGCACGATGGCGATGGCAGTGCCGTGCTCGGACGCCTGGCGCAGCAGGTCCCACGGGACGGCGTCGGCGTACCGGGCGGCCGTCGTGACGAAGAGCCAGAGGTCGGCTGCCGCGAGCAGCTGGGTCGCGAGTGCCCGGTTCGCACTCACCACGGAGTCGATGTCGGGAGCATCCAGCAGGGCCATGCCGGGGGGCAGCGAGCTCGACACGACGAGGCGCAGGGCGTTGACCCCGGCGCTGGCCGCAGCCCCGGTCACCCGGCTCAGCCCCGGCAGCACGCGGTCGTCGGAGAACCACCGCGCGTCCTGGGGGTGGTGGACCAGGACAGGGGTGGTCGTCGTCGGGCGGAGCACCCCTGAGCGGCTCACCTCGGCATCCACGATGGAGTTGACCAGGGTGGACTTGCCGGCCCCCGTCGAGCCACCGACCACCGCGAGCAGGGGCGCGTCGAGGGAGCGCAGCCGCGGGATGACGTAGTCGTCGAGCTGCTTGATGAGGGCATCGCGGGTGGCCCGTCCGACCACGACGTCGGGGATGTCGAGGGGCAGACCGGCCTGCTCGACCTGTTCACGGAGGGTCGTCACGGCGCCCAACATCGACATGGCGTCGTCCCTGGAAATCACACCGCAAGCCTAACGAATCGGACGCTGTGCGCCGTGCGCGACAGACCCGGTCGAAGCACCCGTTCGATAAAGATCCTGCCTCGTCGGGACCGAGGGCGGACGCGGGTGACGGGGTTCGCCCGACCGGGTCCGGTTTCGGGCCGGTTTCGGGGCCGGGACGCGAGGAGCTCAGGACCTAGAAGCGTCGGAAGTAGTCGTCGTAGCCGCTCGCCGTCGACCCGTCGCCGCTGCTGGTGCGTGGGTGGAGGCGTTCGACGGGTTCGATCAGCTCGACACCGTCGAGGGTGAGGTCGTCGATGTTGGCGTCCTGGGCCGGCGCCGGACGCCAGCGGCGGGGCTCTCGGACGGGTTGTTCGTCGTCCGGCTCGTCGAACTCCGCCGGAAGCCGCAGCCACCAGATCGCGACCAGTGCCAGCAGCAAGAGGCAGACGACAGGCATGGCCAGACCGTTGAGCAGCTGCTCGGTCGTGCTGGGCCCGGGATCGTAGGTGACGGTTTCGCTGTCCGCCGAGGGTGCGTTGGGGTCACCGCGGACCAGTCCCACTGCCGAGGACACCACGAAGACCAGGTTCAGCAGGACCGCGGCCACCCAGACGGCGAAGGTCTCCCAGCGCAGGAGTCCGGCGTGGCTGACCGGCTGCGCAAAGTGGAGCATGCCGAGGACTGCCAGCAGCAGCAGCGATCCGATGAGCATCCCCGTCGGAGACTGACCGAAGCCGAACCCGTACATCGCGAACACGAACAGCCTGTCGAGGAACGGTGTCGCCTCCGTGCGCGGCTCCCCGTCTGCCCCGTAGCTCTGCCCCGTCGACTGGAAGACCAGCCAGCTCTGGTAGGCGGTCGCGACGACTGCCACCGCGGCGGCCACCTCGAGCAGTCGAGCGGACACGAACCACGTGCGCGGCAGGGTCCAGTCCTGCCGCAACGACGTCAGCTGCATGGTTGGCCCCTTCCTCCCGGCGTCCAATCTAATCGAGCGTGGCGCGGCCACAATGGCCTGATGCGCATCTTTGCCGCCGTCGTGCCGACCGAGACCGCCCTGGAGGACCTCGCCGAGTTCCTCGACCCCCGCCGTGACGCCGGCCCGGACCTGCGGTGGACCGACTCCAGCCTCTGGCACGTCACCACCGCCTTCATGGCCGACGTGCCGAGCCGGCTGGTCGAGTCCCTGGTCGACGGGATCGCCGAGGCCGTGGGCGAACGTCGACCCATGTCGCTGCGCCTCAAGGGTGGCGGCGCCTTTCCCAATCCCTATGAGGCCAGAGTCACCTGGATGGGCGTCGACGGGGACCCGGAGTCCCTGGAGTCCCTTGCCGGCCTGGCGCGTGCCGTGCGCCGCGCCTGCAGCCACGTCGGCGCCAGCCCCGAGGGCGGGCCGTTCACGCCGCACCTCACGGTGGCCCGCTCACGCCACCCTTTCGAGGCCACACGGTGGCTGCGCGTGCTCGATGCGTATGCCGGCCCGGCGTGGACGGCGGACGAGGTCACCCTCTTCGCGTCGCACCGTGGTGAGGCCAAGGGGCGCCCCCACTACGAGCCGATCGCCGTGGTCGAGCTGGCCGGCTGAACCGGTTGGCCGTGAGCGCCCAGCCGTGAGCGCCCCTGTAGGCATTCGGCTGATGGTTGACGGTTTTACGTCGGTTGATCCTTGACACTCCTTACGTCAGTTTGTCCTGCGGGTCTTGGTCAGTGCACCTCCCAAGGGTCGTTTGTTGCGGACGGGGCCGGTGCTGTCGCGTCGCACGGTGCGCAGCAGCTCGTTGCCGATCCAGAACTGGAGGGTGTCGGGGCCGACGTGGACGTCGCAGCGTTCACCGGCCCGGTGGCGTCCGACGGAGACCTGTTGCCAGGA
>NZ_JBFUEI010000011.1:0-197951 GCF_056404275.1 Pedococcus sp. P2_D9 | reverse complement strand
GGCTCCCGCCGCGCCCGCTGCGCCCGCCGCCCAGGCTCCCGCCGCTGCCGCCGCTCCTGCGGCCACGCCCGCGCCCACCGCGCCGGCTCCCGCACGCGCCCCCGCGGCCCGGGCCGAGGCCCCCGCCACCGTCGACACGACGAAGGAGGCGCCCAAGCCCCGCGAGCCGGAGGCCCCCAAGGCGACCAAGGCGACCAACCAGGACGAGGTCAGGCCGTTGCGCGGCGCCAGCGCCCGCACGGTCACCAACATGGAGACCTCGCTGACGGTCCCGACCGCCACGAGCGTCCGTGCCGTGCCCGCCAAGCTGCTCATCGACAACCGCGTCGTCATCAACAACCACCTGCAGCGCTCGCGCGGGGGCAAGGTGTCGTTCACCCACCTCATCGGCTACGCCCTGGTCAAGGCGCTGGGCCACATGCCCGAGATGAACAACGGGTTCACCGAGGAGAACGGCAAGCCGGCGCTCGTCGTCCCGGGCCACGTCAACCTCGGCCTCGCCATCGACATGGCCAAGCCCGACGGCACGCGCCAGCTGCTGGTCCCCTCCATCAAGTCCGCCGAGTCGATGGACTTCGCGCACTTCTGGACCGCCTACGAGGACATCGTCCGCAAGGCCCGGGGCAGCAAGCTCACGGTCGAGGACTTCCAGGGCACCACGCTGACCCTCACCAACCCCGGCACCATCGGCACCGTCCACTCGGTCCCGCGCCTGATGGCCGGTCAGGGCGCGATCATCGGTGTCGGTGCGCTCGAGTACCCCGCCGAGTGGCAGGGCGCGAGCCAGGAGACCATCAACCGCAACGCCGTCTCCAAGATCATCACGCTGACCAGCACCTACGACCACCGCATCATCCAGGGCGCGCAGTCCGGCGACTTCCTGCGGATCGTGCACCAGCTGCTGCTCGGCGAGAACGGCTTCTACGACGAGATCTTCGAGAGCCTGCGGCTGCCCTACGAGCCGGTGCGCTGGGTCCAGGACATCTCGACCCACCACGACGACGACGTCAACAAGACCGCGCGCGTGCAGGAGCTCATCCACGCCTACCGCGTGCGGGGCCACCTGATGGCCGACACCGACCCGTTGGAGTACCGCCAGCGCCGTCACCCCGACCTCGACGTCACCAGCCACGGCCTGACGCTGTGGGACCTCGAGCGCGACTTCGCCACCGGCGGCTTCGGCGGTGCGCCGATGCTGCGGCTGCGCAAGATCCTGGGCATCCTGAGGGACTCCTACTGCCGCACCATCGGCACGGAGTACATGCACATCCAGGACCCCGAGCAGCGCCGCTGGCTGCAGGACAAGATCGAGGTCGGCTACGCGAAGCCGGGCCCCGACGAGCAGCTGCGCATCCTGCGCCGGCTCAACGCCGCCGAGGCGTTCGAGACGTTCCTGCAGACCAAGTTCGTCGGCCAGAAGCGGTTCAGCCTCGAGGGCGGCGAGTCGGTCATCGCGCTGCTCGACCGCATCCTGTGCCGGGCTGCCGCGGACGCCATGGACGAGGTCTGCATCGGTATGCCGCACCGTGGGCGCCTCAACGTGCTCGCCAACATCGCGGGCAAGTCCTACGGCCAGATCTTCCGCGAGTTCGAGGGCAAGCAGGACCCCAAGTCCGTGCAGGGCTCCGGCGACGTGAAGTACCACCTGGGCACCGAGGGCGAGTTCGTCGCCGAGGACGGCAACAAGACCAAGGTCTACCTCGCCGCCAACCCCTCCCACCTCGAGGCCGTCAACCCGGTCCTCGAGGGCATCACCCGGGCCAAGCAGGACCGGCTCGACCTCGCCGGTGAGGACTTCACGGTGCTGCCGCTGCTGCTGCACGGCGACGCGGCGTTCGCCGGGCAGGGGGTCGTCGCCGAGACGCTCAACCTGTCCCAGCTGCGGGGCTACCGCACCGGCGGCACCATCCACGTGGTCATCAACAACCAGGTCGGCTTCACGACGTCGCCGAGCGCGTCCCGGTCGAGCACGTACTCGACCGACGTGGCCCGGATGATCCAGGCTCCGATCTTCCACGTGAACGGCGACGACCCCGAGGCCTGTGTCCGGGTGGCCGAGCTCGCCTACGAGTTCCGGCAGGAGTTCAACAAGGACGTCGTCATCGACATGGTGTGCTACCGCCGCCGCGGTCACAACGAGGGAGACGACCCCTCGATGACCCAGCCGTTGATGTACAACCTCATCGAGGCCAAGCGCTCGGTCCGCAAGCTCTACACCGAGGCCCTCATCGGCCGCGGCGACATCGGGCAGGAGGAGGCCGAGGCCGCGCTGCGCGACTACCAGCAGCAGCTCGAGAGGGTGTTCGTCGAGACCAAGGCCGCTCTCAAGGAGGCCGCCACGGCCGACTCCACCGATGCCACGCTCGCCGGCACCGACGCCGAGGGCCACTCCGGCCTCGAGCCGCCGACCGCGCAGGCCACCGACCAGGCCACCCGCTCGGCCGACCAGACGGCCATCCCGGCGGACCAGCTCCACCACATCGGTGACGCCTTCGTGAACCCGCCGCAGGGCTTCACGGTGCACCCCAAGCTGCTCCAGGCCATGGAGAAGCGCGCGCAGTCGACCCGCGACGGTGGCATCGACTGGGCGACCGGTGAGCTGCTGGCCTTCGGGTCGCTGCTCATGGAGGGCACGCCGGTGCGTCTCGCCGGTCAGGACAGCCGGCGCGGCACCTTCGTCCAGCGCCACGCGGTCCTCATCGACAAGAACACCGCCGAGGAGTGGACCCCGCTGCTCTACCTCGGCGAGGGTCAGGCCCGGTTCTGGGTCTACGACTCGCTGCTGTCCGAGTTCGCGGCGATGGGGTTCGAGTACGGCTACTCCGTCGAGCGTCCCGACGCCCTCGTCCTGTGGGAGGCGCAGTTCGGCGACTTCCTCAACGGCGCCCAGACCATCATCGACGAGTTCATCTCGTCCTCCGAGCAGAAGTGGGGCCAGCGCTCGTCCGTCGTGCTGCTGCTCCCCCACGGCTACGAGGGCCAGGGCCCCGACCACTCCTCCGCCCGCATCGAGCGCTTCCTGCAGATGTGCGCCGAGGACAACATGACGGTGGCCTACCCGTCGACGCCCGCGAGCTACTTCCACCTGCTGCGCCGACAGGCCTATGCCCGTCCGCGTCGTCCGCTCATCGTCTTCACCCCGAAGTCGATGCTGCGGCTCAAGGCGGCGAGCAGCATGCCGGCCGACTTCACCGACGGCACCTTCCGTCCGGTGATTCCCGACCGCGCGTCGTTCGACACCGCCGCCGTCACCCGAGTCCTGCTCGCCAGCGGCAAGGTCGTCTACGACCTCGAGGCCGCCCGTGAGAAGGCGGGTGACACCACCACCGCCATCGTGCGGGTCGAGCAGCTGGCTCCGTTGCCGGCCAAGGAGATCGCGGCCGAGCTCGCGAAGTACCCCGCTGCCGACGTGCTCTGGGTGCAGGACGAGCCCAACAACCAGGGCGCCTGGCCGTTCATCGCGCTCAACCTGCCGCAGGCCCTCGCCGGACTCGGCGAGACCCGCCTGCTGCGGGTGGTCTCGCGCAAGGCTTCGGCCTCACCGGCCACCGGCTCGAGCAAGCGGCACGCCGAGCAGCAGTCCGAGCTCATCACGTCCGCCTTCGCGAGATAGAACACCAGAGTCCAGGCAGTCTCACGCACGGACTCCACCAGGTATGCCGCGTGGCTGGCCCAGCCACGCGGCATACCTGCGTCTGTGGCCTGGCGGTCGTGGGCGGACGACCACGGTCCGCGCCCCGGTCGGGTGATCGCGCCGCCCTGAGCACACCCTCGTCGAGCCGCCCCTGACCACGGTCGTCCTGCCACGAGGTCACGCGGCCACACGCAGGCGAGCCCGGTGGAGTTCTTCGCGCAGGGCCAGCTCCTCGCGCCGGATGGCCACAGCGGCCGCGATCATCTCCGCCACCCACGCCGGCCTGGTCATCACCCGCGTCCAAGGGAATCGCAGCACCAGCCACCCGTCGGCCACCAGCTCGTCGTACCGCACGCAGTCCTTCTCGAACAGCTCGCCCTCCCCGTGGAACTCGAAGCTGTCCGCCTCGAGCACGATCTTCAGGCTGACGTCCGCGAGGTCGACCCGGCCCACCCAGCGCCCGTTGCGGTCGATGCGGACCTGCGGCACGACCGAGAGCCCGGGGACCTCGAGCGCGATCGCCCTCAACACCGACTCGAACGGGTTTGCTGCTCGGGGATCCGCCAGCTCCACCACCCGCGCCACCTTGCGGCGAGGCCCGCGGGCGGGGAGTGCCGCCACTGCCCGAGCGAGCTCGGCCCTGGTCACCGTGCCGTCGCGCAGCGCGGAGTCGGCGACGGCGAGCCCCTCGTCGAACGGCAGCCGCGCCGCGCAGTCGATCACGGTCCGCACTGGCCCGGTCACCAGTCCATCGACGTCGGCATCAGGCAGGTTCACCCACGTCACCTGCGCCGACCCACGTTGGTCGGCGGTGAGCTTGCGACCGCGCCCGACCGCGATCTGAGGTGCCCGGGGTTGCCACTTGAGCGCCCAACCATGGTGTGCCGCGGCGCTCAGCAGGACGGAGGTGCCTCGGAGCTGCACTGCCATCCGCCGCGCACTCGTTGCCGTCGGAAGGGCGTAGCGGCCCCGGGCCACCCGCTCGACCAACCCGGCACGCAGGGCGTTCTCGAAGGACCGCCGGTCACTCGCCGCGATGACCTCGGCCCGGGTGGCGGCGCCCCCCAGTCGGCCCAGCGCCTCCACTGCGTTCACGCTGCGAGTCTGGCCCGACCGCGACGCTCGCCCCCGACTCTGTCCACAGCCTCGTCGGCGGACGACCAGGGTCGCCGCGCCGGTCCCCTGCCAGGCGCATCCTCCGCAGGGCGTCCGATCCGCGTCGCCGACCGTGGTCGTCCGCGCACAACCGCGCCACACTGCGCCGGGTATGCCGCGTGGCTGGCTCAGCCACGCGGCATACCCCCGTTAACCTTGCAGTCGTGTACTTCACGGATCGCGGCATCGAGGAGCTGGTCGCTCGCCGAGGGGAAGAAGAGGTCTCCTTCGAGTGGTTGGCCGACCAGCTGCGGACCTTCGTGGACCTGAATCCCGATTTCGAGACCCCCGTCGAGCGCCTGGCCACCTGGCTGGCCCGGCTCGACGACGACGAGGACTGACGCGTGAGCGACCCCACCTTCACCCCGAGCGCCGAGTTCCAGGTTGCCTCCGACGGTCCCCGCGACGTGGGGATCGTCTTCGTCGGCGACTCGCTCGTCGTCGGAGTGGGTGACCCCAAGGGACAGGGCTGGGTCTCCCGGGTGGCCGGTCGGACGCACCACCCCGACCTCGAGCTCACGGCCTACAACCTGGGGGTGCGGGGCGACACCACGGCTGACGTGCTGGCCCGCTGGAAGGCGGAGTGCGCGCCCCGCTGGGCGGGACGCGCCGAGAAGCGGCTGGTCGTCTCGGTCGGCGGCAACGACGCGGCCACCGGCGTGACCCTGGCCCGCCACCGCCTCAACCTCGCAAACATCCTCGACGACGCGGCCAGCGCAGGTATCGGGACGTTCGTGGCGAGCCCGACGCCGACCGACGACTCCGAGATCAACGCCAAGCTCGACGTGCTCGTGGAGGCGCAGGCCGATGTCTGCGCCCGCCGTGGGGTGCCGTTCGTGGACTGTTTCCGTCCGCTGCTCGGTCACGAGCAGTGGCAGAGCGACCTGGCGGCGAGCCGGATCGCCCACCACCCGGGACAGGCGGGATACGGCCTCATCGCGTGGCTGGTGCTGCACAACGGCTGGTACGACTGGCTGCAGATCTCGCCGAGCTGACGAGTCCTAGAGGTGCCGGTCCGCCAGGGCGCGCAGCTGGGCCAGCGTCTCGATCGCGCTGCGGTCACCGATGAGCCACGGGTTGACGACAGCCCGCATCTCGGCGTCGAGGTCGGGCCCCGGAGGGTTGCGGCGGGTGTGACCGTGCGGGACCGGGGCCACCGCCTTTGGATTGTGTGTCCACCTCGAGTCGATGATGTCGTCCGGTGAAGAGGGGAACTGTTCCATCTCCCCTTGATACGCCTGTGTCGGCCAGATCCCTAATCGGCCTCAGGCCCCTCTCAGGGAGGTGCTCCGTCAGGATCCGACGGTGAAGACGACCTTGCCGAACACGTCGCCGGCCGCCATCTTGGCGAAGCCCTCCCGCGCCCGGTCGAGTGGCAGGGTCGTGTCGATCACCGGCTCGATCCGCTGCTGCACCACGAGCTGCGTGAGCCGTTCGAGCTCGGTGCGCGTCCCCATGGTCGACCCGACGACCCGCAGCTGCTTGAAGTAGATCTTGGTCAGCTCGGCCTTGCTCGGGGCATCGCCTGACGTGGCGCCGGAGATGACGATCGTCCCGCCCGGCTTGAGCGAGTTCACGGAGTGCGACCAGGTGGCGGCGCCGACGGTCTCCATGACGGCGTCGACCCGGTCGGGGAGCCGTTCGCCGTTCCCGAAGGCGCGGTCCGCACCGATCCCCACCGCCAGCCGCCCCTTCTCCTCGTCGCGGCTGGTGACCCACATCCGGTAACCCGCCGCAGCACCGAGCTGGACCAGGGCAGTGGCCACCCCGCCGCCGGCTCCCTGGACCAGGACGGTCGCACCGGGCGTGAGCCCCGCATTGCTGAAGAGCATCCGGTATGCCGTGAGCCAGGCCGTCGAGAGGCACGCGGCGTGCGTCCACGGCAGGTCCGCAGGCTTCGCGACGAGGTTCGAGGTCGGGACGGCGACCTTCTCCGCGAGGGTCCCGTCGTGCAGCTCGGAGAGGAGGGTGCGGCGCGGGTCGAGCGTCTCGTCGCCCCGCCACCCGTCGCTGGGCACGACCGCGTGGACGATGACCTCGTTGCCCTCCTCGTCGATCCCGGCGCCATCGCAACCGAGGATCATCGGGAGGCGGTCCGCGGACAGCCCGACGCCGCGCAGCGACCAGACGTCGTGGTGGTTCAGGCCGGCGGCCCGGAGCGTGACGGTCGTCCACCCCTCGCGCGGCTGCGGGTCGGGCCGCTCGCCGACCTCGAGGCCGGACAGCGGGTCGTCGGCGGACTGGCGGGCAGCGTAGACGGCGAGCATGGACCGACCTTAGCGAGAGTCCTGTGGCACGAACGGCGGAGGGGGAGCTGAAACGGGGCACCCTGATCCGCGGCAGCCGCATACTGACGGGGTGCCGGAGTCCACGCTGTCGATGACCGAGGGCGTGCTGCTCGCGCACGCCCTCGTGGCGCGCCTTGCCGACCAGGTGGGTGCCCGGGTTCTCTTCATCAAGGGGCCGACGGCCGTTGCACTGGGCGCCCGGCCTGACCGAGCCTCCACCGACGTGGACGTCCTCGCCGACCGGGCCGGGTTCGTCGCCCTGTGCGCCGCCCTGGAAGGGTCCGGGTGGCAGCGACGCATCGCGGCCACGGGACTGCGTCGCGCGGCCGACCTGGCGTTTGAACACTCCGCGCACTTCATCCACCCGGACTGGCCGTGCGACCTGGACGTGCACTTCTCCTTTCCGGGGTTCCTGGCGCCGGAGGCCGAGGTGTTCGAGGCGCTGTGGGACACCAGCACCACGGTGGACGTCGCAGGCCGCTCGGTGCCCAGCCCCTCGGTGCAGGGGCAGGCCCTGGTCGTCGCGCTCCACGCGCTGCGAGACCCGGGCAAGGTGACGAGCCAGCAGGACCTGGCCCACCTGGAGGCGACCGTGGCCGGCTGGCCACCTGACCTGCTCGCGCAGCTGGCAGACCTGGCGGCCGCAACGGGTTCGTCGGACTCCGCAGATTCGTTCCTCGGGCACGTGGGTGCGGTCGTCGCGACGGACGGCCCACGGTACTCAGCACGGGTGGCGGACTGGCGAGCGCGTCAGCAGGGGTTCGGGCGATCGACGATGTGGCTCGTGGAGCTGCGGCGTTCGCCCTGGCGCGAACGCCCGGGAGTGCTCCGTCGAGCCCTCCTCCCGTCGCCCGAGTACCTCGTCGGATCGCACCTCGCAGCGGACCTGGGCCGCGGGCGACTCGTGCTGCTCCACTGTCGACGCTGGGGTCGCGCGCTGGCCTCGCTGCCGAGGGCTCTGGGTCGCGCTCGCCGGCTCCGTTAGGCCTTCGGCTCCTGGGCCACCGCGTCTGCGACGACGTCGGCCAAGGACGCGGCGAGGCTCTCCTGCCAGGGCGGCAGGGGTGCGAGGCGTGCCATCCGCCAGGAGTCGTGCCCCAGCACGCTGTAGGTGGGACGCGGTGCGGGGAGGGGGAACGCGTCGCTGGACGTCGGCCGCACCCTCTCCGGGTCCAGCCCGAGCCCACGGAAGATCTCCTGGGTGAGTCCGAACTTGGTCGTCTCTCCCTGGCTGGTGGCGTGCCACACGCCGAACGGCGCCGACTCGTGCACGAGCCGCAGGATCGCCTGGGCGACGTCCATCGTCCAGGTCGGCTGGCCGGTCTGGTCGTCGACGACGTCGAGGGTGTCGTGCCGGTCGGCCAGCCTCGCCATGGTCTTCACGAAGTTCGGGCCCCCGGCGCCGTACAACCAGGCCGTCCGGACGATCCACGCCTGGGGGCACCGCGCCTGCACCGCCCACTCCCCTGCGGCCTTGGTCCGCCCGTAGGCGGACAGCGGCGCAAGAGGTGCGTCCTCGGCATACGGCTCGGTCGCGTCGCCGGCGAACACATAGTCCGTCGAGATGTGGACGAGGCGCGCTCCGACGGCTCGGCACGCGTCTGCGACGTTGGCCGCGCCCACCGCGTTGACCGAAAAGGCTTGCCCTTCATGGCTTTCCGCGTCGTCAACTGCCGTGTATGCCGCGCAGTTCACCACGACGTCGTGGCCCCGCACGGCATCACGCACGGCATCGGCGTCGGTGATGTCCAGGTCGGACCGGGTGAGCGCGGTGACGTCGTCGTCCGGGACACCGGCGAGCGCCAGCGTCACCTGCAGGTCGAGGCCGAGCATGCCGCCCGCGCCGGTCACCAGCCAGCGGGTCATCAGCGGCCGAGCCGGTCGTACCGCGCCTCGGCGACGACCTTGGCCGTGCGCCACCAGTCCTGGTTGTCCTGATACCAGGCGATGGTGTCCTCGAGGCCCGAACGGACGTCGGGGTGGGCCGGCCGCCAGTCGGTCTCGGCCCGCAGCTTGGTGGCGTCGATCGCGTAGCGCAGGTCGTGGCCCGGGCGGTCCGGGACGTGGTCGAACCAGTCGGCCGGCTTGCCCATGAGGTCGAGGATCAGCGCCACGACGTCCCTGTTGTTCATCTCGCCGTCGGCCCCGATGAGGTAGGTCTCCCCGAGCCGGCCCTGCTCGACGATGGTGATCACGGCGTCGTTGTGGTCGTCGACGTGGATCCAGTCGCGGACGTTGGCGCCGGCTCCGTAGAGCTTGGGCTTCACCCCGTCGATGATCCCGGTGATCTGCCGGGGGATGAACTTCTCCGGGTGCTGGCGCGGGCCGTAGTTGTTCGAGCAGTTCGACAGTGTCGCCTTGAGCCCGAAGGAGCGGATCCAGGCGCGGACCAGCAGGTCGGCACTGGCCTTCGACGCCGAGTAGGGGCTCGAGGGGTTCAGCGGCGTGGTCTCGGTGAACTTGGCCGGGTCGTCGAGCTCGAGGTCGCCGTAGACCTCGTCGGTGGAGATGTGGTGGATCCGCTTGTCGTGCCGACGCACCGCCTGGATGAGCTGGTAGGTGCCGATGATGTTGGTGTCGATGAACGGCCACGGGTCGTCCAAGGAGTTGTCGTTGTGCGAGTCCGCGGCGAAGTGGATGACGAGGTCGTGGGCGGCGACCAGCTCGTCCACGAGGTCGGCGTCGGTCACCGAGCCCTTCACCACGTCGACCTCGCCGACCACGGGGTCGAGCGAGGTGAGGTTCGCGGCATACGTCATCGAGTCCAGGACGGTCAGCCGCCAGTCGGGGCGGACCTGGCGGGCCCTGATGACGAAGTTCGAGCCGATGAAACCGGCGGCGCCGGTGACGAGGACCTTCACGATTTCTCCTACGTGGTGGAGGCGGGCCGGGTCCCGTGATCGAGCTCTGCGATCAGTGCGGGTTCGACGTCTGGGAGCGAGTCCGCCGGACGGGTGGGGGGTGCGCCGTGGAACACCCGCTTGCTCCGCCGTGACGCGAGGTAGCGTAGCGCCAGCCCCAGTCGGATGATCAGCCGCAGGGGTAGCTGGCGCGGGGAGGAGTACCGCCGGGCGAGGTACCGGTAGGCGCTGGCGTGGTGAACGCGGGACATGCCCATGCGGTCCCGGTTGGTCGCGTGACCGCCGTGGTGGACCACGACCGAGTCGGGCACGTAGACGACGTCCCAGCCCGCCTCGGCGAGTCGTTCGCACAGGTCGACGTCCTCGAAGTACATGAAGTACGCGGAGTCGAATCCCCCGACCGCCTCGAAGGCCTCGCGGCGCAGGAGGAGACAAGCCCCGGAGAGCCAACCCACCCGGCCCTCGACAGGGTCGTGACGCTCGCGCCGGTAGCGCGCCGTCCAGGGGTTGTTGGGCCAGGCCCAGCCCAGGAGGGCGTGGCCGACCCCGTTGTGCAGACGTGGGATCTGGCGAGCAGACGGGTAGAGCAGGCCTTCATCGGTGACGATGCCCGGCCCGAGCGCTCCTGCTCGGGGCCAGCGCTCCGTGGCGTCGAGCAACCGGTCGATCGACTCCGGCTCGAAGCGCACGTCGGGGTTGGCGATGATGAACCATTCCTCGTCCCTGCCCTCGGCACCGAGGTTGGCAGCCCGGCCGTAGCCGAGGTTGCCGCCAGAGCTGACGAGCTGGACACCACCGCGGCCTCGGGCGCGTTCCGGCGAGCCGTCAGTGGACCCGTTGTCGATCAGGGTGACGGGCACCGGGTGTTGCGTCGCCTCGGCCAACGAGTCGAGCAGCTCGTCCAGGAAAACCCCCGGTGAGTACGTCACCACGAGCAGCCGAACCTTGGTCATCGTGTTCACGAGCGCCCCCTCTGCTATCGCGCCAGTCGTGAAGAACAGGCCGTCCCATAGGCCTCGAGGTGCCGCGCGGCCGCGCGACTCCACGAGAACTGTAGGGCCCGAGATGCCCCATCAGTGCGCATTGCGGCCCGCAGGTCGGGATCGTCCAGGAGTCGGGTGAGCGCGTCAGCGATGTCGTCCGCATCGGGCGAAGCGGCGTACGCCACCGCCTCTCCCCCGACTTCGGGGAGGGCCAGCTCGCGGGTCGTGAGCACGGCGACACCCGCCGCCATGGCCTCCAGCACCGGCAACCCGAAGCCCTCACCGAGGCTCGGATAGGCCATCACCTCGGCCCCGCCGAGCACGGCGTGCACCATCCCGTCGGGGACGAAACCGGTGCGCAGCACGCGCAGCGGCGGCGGCACCGCGGTCAGGTCGCCATCGAGCGTGGTCTCCCACCCTGCGGCTCCTGCGAGGACGAGAACGGGCGGTTCCGGGCGCTCGCTGCAGGCCTGCACGTAGGCGCGAAGCAGGGCGGGGACGTTCTTCCTCGGCTCGATCGTGCCGAGGAAGACGATGTATGCCGCGGAGCCGAGCCCCAGCCACTCCCTCGCCTCCGCGATCTCGGCAGTCGTGGGCGGATGGAACGTCTCGAGATCCACGCCGTGGGGGATCACCACCAGGCGACTGCGGTCGGCGCCGGTGTGCGCGACGACCTCGTCGGCGGTCGCCGCGCTGGGCACCACCACTGCGTCGGCCAGGCGGGTCGCCGCCCGAGTCCACGCCCGGAAGAACCTGCGCTTGACCGGGCCGTGGACCTCAGGGTGGCTGAAAAAGGTTGCGTCGTGGAGGGTGACCACGCGCGCCGGGCGGGCGCGACCGAGGAAGAGGGGCAGCGTGTAGTGGGGAGAGTGGACGACGTCCGGCTGGTGGCGTGCGACGAGGCGGGGCAGACCCACCTGCTCCCAGACCAGCCGGGCAGCAGGATGCCGGGCCCACGACGGCACGACGTGGGTCCGGTGGCGACCGACCAGGTGCTCGTAGGAGGCGGCGTCCCGTCGCTGGCAGGCCACGAGCACCTCGACGTCCAGCGACGCGAGCCCCGCGATGAGCTCGTCGACGTAACGCCCCACGCCCCCGCGCTGGGCGGGCAGGGCGCTGGCGTCGATCAGCACCTTCACGCGGGTCGCGCGCCCCTCCGGGACATCGCCCCTGCGTAGATCTGCCACATCCGCGAACCTACCTCGTGCCACTCGAACAGCCGGCTGCGCTCCAGTCCACGCGCGGAGAGGCCAACGGCCAGCGCTGAGTCGGCGAGCACCGACCCGAGCGCCTCCGCCAAGGCCTGCGGGTCGCCGACGGGGACGACGACGGCGGCCCCACCGCCCACTTCCACGAGGGCTGCATCGTCGCTCGTCACCACGGGGGTCCCGGCCGCCATGGCCTCCACGACCGGCAGCCCGAAGCCCTCGGAGCGCGACGGCACGGCAACCACGGCCGCACCGGCATACCAGCGGTGCAGGTCCGCGTCCGACACCCGGCCTGCCACGTGGACACGGTCCGACACCCCCAGCCCGGCAGCCATCGAGGGGACGTCCACGCCTCCCCATCCGTGCGGGCCGACCACGACGAGGCGGGCCTGGGCCAGGGCCGGCTGCGCCATCGCCGCGAGCAGCACGTCCAACCCCTTGCGGGGTTCGGCCGTGCCGACGAACAGGACGTACCCGGGGTCGGCGGGTGGAGCGGACTCGTGCTGCACGTCCCCCTCGAGGCGGGTGACCCCGAGAGGAACCACGACCACCTCACCCGTCGGCGCGAGGAGCTCGACCACCCTGGAGGCGACGGCCTGCGTCGGGGTGACGATGACGTCGGCCTCGGCGGCCGCCCGGGCGCCCATCCGCCGGTGGAAGGCGACCCCGCGGGCCGTGAGCGTCTCGGGATGGGTCCAGGGCACGACGTCGTGGATGGTCACCACCAGGGCATGGGACCGCCCCGTCGGCGGCACGAGCAGGGTGGGGGCGTGGATGACCCCAGCGCCTCGCAGGCGCGGTCCGACCCCGCGCTCCCACAGTCGCGCGAGACCCTTTGCCGGGATCCCGATCGTCTCGTGGCGCTGGAGGTGGTCGGGGACGGGCCCGGCCGTCGCGAACACGCCCACCAGCTCGTCCTCCGGAGCGCAGGCGAGGGCCAGCGCGCGAGCCAGCTCGGCGGCATACCTGCCGGTCCCGCCCGGCACGGGCGAGCGGGTCTGTTCCAACAGCAGACGCACCTGCACCGGGCCTCCACCACCTTTCCGGACGAACGGTAGTCGGCTGGCGTGGTGGGCCATGGGAGGATCGCTGCTCGTGTGGGAGAACTTGGGTGGGGTCTACGCCAGTCATCCGCGAGCGCGGGTGCTCGGGGTGCTGCCTGCGACCGCGCCCCAGGGGTGGCGGGCCGATGACACCGAGTCGCCCACCGTGGTCCTGTCCGTCACCGACGGACTGCCGGACGCCGACATGGTGGCAGAGGCCGCCTCGAGCAACCCGGCCGTGATCGTGGTCCTCGCGGCAGACCCCGTGCCCACGTCCGTGGTCGTCGCCGCCCTGCTGGGGCAGGCTCCGTCCTGGGCCGGCGAGGCCGTGGCAGACGTCGATGCCAGGCTGGCGCACGCTGGGTACGCCTGGGACCGGGAGCCCTCCCCCCGCGCGCCTTCCGTCGTCGCGGGAGGGCTCGTCGCGGCGATCGACCAGGTGCGCTCCGAGGTCGGCCTCCCCGGCGAGGGTCAGCCGCTGGTGCGCACCTACGTCCCGGAGACCGCCCGGAGCCGGCCAGGGCACGACGACGGCGCGCCGTTCCTGTCCGTCCTCGTCCGCACCCAGGCGACTCCCCGGCGCCTGGAGACCCTGGTGGACGTCCTGGCGTGCCTCCAGGGGCAGACCGACGACGACTTCGAGGTGCTCGTCCTGGCCCACGACCCGCCTCCCGAGGGCTGGCAGGGCCTGCTCGAGCTGGTGCAGGGCCTTCCGGCGCAGTTCCGTGGCCGCGTGCAGGCCGTCGAGGTGCTGGGCGGCGGTCGCGCCGCCGGTCTGGTCGAGGGCCATCGCCGCGCCCGCGGCGCCTACCTCGCGGCGCTCGACGACGACGACCTCGTCCTGGGCCACTGGGTCCAGACCTTCAGGGAGCTGGCCGTCGCGGCCGGACGACCGACGGTGCTGCGCGCCTGCGCCGTGGCCCAGGCCATGGAGCTCCTCCCACAGTCACCTGCGGGGTTCCGCGCGGTCGCCCCGGTCGAGAAACGCTGGATGAGCACGTTCGACCTGGTGAGCCACCTCGTCGACAACCACTCCCCCATCCACTCGTGGGCGCTGAGCCGCGAGGCGCACGTCTGGAACCTGCGGTGGGACACCGAGCTGCCCGTGCTGGAGGACTGGGACCTGCTGCTGCGGTCGGCCCTGCGGCTCGGCGTTGCGTCCTCGCCCGAGATCACCGCGGTCTACCGGGTGTGGCCGCACGCCGAGAACTCGTTCGCCGAGCTCCCGGAGGCGAGCTGGGGAGAGGTGCGCACCCGCGTGCTCGACGGCCTCGACTCCTCGGCCGTCGCCCTGGCCTCCGGGTCGGCGACGCGGCTGCGCGACCTCGAGTTCTTCGCCCTCACCCACCGACCCTTCCGCGTCCGGGTGAAGGGGTATGCCGCGCGGCGGCTGCACCGGTCCCGCGTCGCCCTGGCCGGCACGCCGGTCGGGCCCCCGGTCAAGAAGGTGCTCCGCGCGTTGCGCGCACGGTAGGCGGTAGTCGCTCGTCGCTAGTCGTCGTCGAGCGAGGGGAGCCGCGGGCGGCTCGTCAGCGGGCGGCTCGTCAGCGGGCGGCTCGTCAGCGGGCGGCTCGTCAGCGGGCTGCTTGGCCTCCCGTGAGCTTGCGCAGCACACGTCCCGACGCTCGCACCGGAGCCATCACGCGCCACGAGCGGGAGGTCCGCAGGTCGGCCGCATCCTGCTCGGCTGCCAGCAGGGCGCCCCGGAGCTCCGCGATGTCGCCCTCCAGCTTGCGGACCCAGGCATGAGCGGTCGGGTCCCACTCGGATCCGCCGGTCCTGGCCGCGCGGATCCGGGCGATCGTCCCCGGCGGGAACACGTGCAGGCCCCGGTCCAGCCGATAGACGATGGCGTCCTCGGTGGCCTTCCACTCGCGCTCGTCGTGCAGCGTGTGTGAGGCCTCGCCGACGAGCCAGCGTCGGTACACGCTCGTGACGTGAGGCGACTGGGCCACCCCCGCGACCAGCGCGGTCTGGAGCAGCACGTCCCAGTCCTCGAGGACGTTGAGCGCCTCGTCGAAACGCACGCCGAGGTCGCGGAAGACGCTGCGGGGGAACGCCACCGACACGGGTGGGGACTGGTTCTCGGTGAAGTGGTCGTAGAGGTCGAACGTGGACTCGAAGTTCTTGCGGACGGCCGACACGGTGCGGTGCCCGACGGAAGCACCGGTCGTCGCAGGCTGCTCCGTGATGTCCTGCTCCACCGCCACCGCACGCAGCAGGCGCCCGGGCTTGCGTGCCGCCATGGTCGCAAACGTCTGGACCCAGTGACCGAGCACGAGGTCGTCGTCGTCGAGGATCGCGACGTACTGGCCGCGGGCCGCCTCGACTCCCACGTTGAGGGGTCGCGAGCGACCGCCCGTGTCGACCGCGATGACGCGGCTGCGCGAGCGCAGTCCCTCCGGGAGGTCGTCGATCATCCGCTCCACGACGAGCTGTCGCTCGTAGCTGACCCGGTGCGGGAGCACGATGAGCTCGAAGTCCTGGTTGGTCTGGCCCATCAGGCAGATGAGCGCGTCGCGCATGGCCTCGGGCCGGCGTCCCTGGGTGCGCATGATCACGGAGAGGAACGGGCCCTCGCCCTCATGCGGTTCCGGCCAGGCTGACCCGCGAGGGGCTCCGGGGAGGTAGGCCCGGACGAGCTGGTTGGTCTCGGAGTGCGGGTGGGCACGCTGCGTGAGGCTGCGCAGGAACGCGCCGAGCTCGGTGGAGTCCGAGAGGGCGACGTTGTCGGGCGGGAAGTGCTGGTCGCTCAGGTGCAGGTTGAAGTCTGCCTCCCCGACCTCGCGCCATCCGGCGGCCCTGGTCCACCGGTCGACCAGGTCCTCCGTGTGGTGCACGACGTGGGTCCGGTCGAGCAGCCCCGTCTCGGTGTAGTCCCACCGACCCAGGAGCAGCTTGATGGCGACGTCACGATGCGCGACGTTGGGCACGCCGAGGATGAGCGCTGCGCCGCCGTTGGCGCGGCTCAGCTCGCCGAGGGCCGCCAGGACCGCCGGGCCGTGCAGGACGTGCTCGAGGGTGTCGATGATGGAGATGCTCGCGAGGGGCCGGCCCGCGAGGATGCGCTCGAGCGTCGCGAACAACCCGGCGGTGTCGTCGAGGTTGACCTCGTGGGCCTCGAAGCCCCGACCCTTGAGCTCGGCGATCCCGGCGTCGGCGAGGTCGGCGCCGACGTAGGTCAGCCCCAGGTCGCGGACCGGCTCGGCGATCGCCCCGAACCCGCAGCCGAGGTCCAGGTGCACCGCGCCGTCCTTCTCGGCATGGTGCTCCTCGATAAGCGAGACCACGCGGGCGTAGACCGTCTCGGGGCCGTACACGAACTTGTACTGGTCACCAGTCATCGAGCGCCCCTAGAACCGGTGCACGGCGTAGACGCCGTCCACGAACGTGGCCACGGTCGCGGCGTCGGCGACGGGTTCGGGCAGCGTGCCCGCGGCGCGCCGCTCCTCGAACGTCGTCACGGACTTGCGTTGCAGCTCGCTGCCGTATGCCGTGAGGTCACGGGAGTACTTCTTCACCAGGTCCGGGCGGCCCCACTTGTGGGCCATCATCAGCGCGGCCTCGGCGGAGTAGTACTCCTCGGCGCCGCCGACCATCCACGTCCCGTCGTCGTTGAGCCGCTTGTCGTGGAAGATCCTGGCGCTGTCGCGCAGGATCAGGCGGTAGCCGGCGAGCCGGATCCGCCACGACCAGTCGACGTCGTCGCAGTAGAGGAAGAACGCCTCGTTGTCGAAGCCGCCGACGCGTTCGACGACCTCCTTGGAGACGAGGGCGCAGGCGGTGGTGGCCCACGGGGTCTCGCCGGTGGTGGGGTCGTAGGGCTTGGGATGCTCGAAGGGGAGCTGGCGGGCCTCGACCAGTCCCACCGAGGCCTGTGCCCCGAAGGGTTGGAACAGCTCCTCCACCAGGCGGGGCGACGGCACGGTGTCGGGGTTGACGATCATGACGTAGTCGCTCGCGAGGTCCTCGAGCAGCGCGTTGTGCCCGGCTGCCGACCCGAGGTTCTTGCCGAAGAAGCGGTAGTCGACGTCGTCGATCCCGAGTCCCTTGACCTCCTCGCGCAGCCGGAGCAGGAGCTCATCACCCAGAGCGGGAGTCGGGCCACAGTCCCCGAGGAGCACGCGGGTGCTCCCCACCACGTCGGCGGACCGGGCGAGCTCGATCGACCGGGCCATGGCACCGAGGAAGCGCTCGACGTGCTCGGCCTCGTTGTTGAACAGGATCGAGTGGATCTGAAGGCTTGGCGCGGTCATACGGTCGCGTGCTCCTCGGTCTCGACCCACTCCTGAAGGCGTCCCACGCCCTCAGTGAGGCTCACGGCAGGCCCCCAGCCGAGCTCGGCCCGGGTCGTGGAGATGTCGGCGAGCGCATGGCGCACGTCGCCGTCGCGGAACTTGGCCACGACGACGGGCGACGGAGCGCCGTGGTAGGCGGCCATCTCGGTGGCCAGCTGCCCGATGGTCGTCGGCCTGCCCGAGCCGACGTCGAGCACCCGCACGTCCGCCGGAGCCTGGGCCAGACCCACGGCGAGGGCCGTTGCGACGTCGTCGATGTAGACGAAGTCACGGGTGATGTCGCCGTCCTCGTAGAGCGGGATCTCCTCCTGGCGCCTGGCCAGCCTGGAGAACAGCGTGACGATGCCCGTGTAGGAGTTGGTCAGGGACTGCCCCGGCCCATAGACGTTCTGAAGCCTGAAGATGCTGAGGGGCACACCGCGACTGAGCGCCCACGCGGCGAGGATGTGCTCCTGGGCGAGCTTGGTCGCGCCGTAGACACTCGTCGGGGCAGGGGCGGTGAGGTCGGCCCGGGCCGGCAGCCCGTGCCCGTCCTCGAAGTCCCACTGCCTGCGCTCGAGCTGGTCGTGGGACCGCTGGCCCGGATACCACCGGGAACCATCCGGGCGCTCCCACTCGCCCTCGCCGTAGACGGCCCGGCTCGAGGTGAGCAGGACGTGAGCCGGCAGGTGGTCGACGCGCCCGAGCCAGTCCGTCAGCTGGGTGGTGCCCACGACGTTGACGCGGCCGTGCCGGGACGCCTCGGTGAGCGACTGCCCGGTGCCCGTCTCGGCGGCGAGGTGGATGACGGTGTCCGGCCGCAGGTCGCCGAGCTCGTCCCAGGCCTCGGCCTTCGTCACGTCGCCGACGACCAGGGTGGCCTCGTCGGCGAGCAGCGCCGGTCGGCCGCCAGAGGGGTGGACCTGCGGGTGGAGGCTGTCCAGGACTGTCCAGGAGTCGGCCTGTGGCGTCAGGAGCTGGCTGAGGGCACAGCCGATGAATCCCGCCCCGCCGGTGACGAGGACGTGTCCGAGCTTGCTCAACGTGGTGATCCCCCTAGATCGATGGTGGCCGCGTCAGGATCGAGCTCCTCGCGAACGCCCGCGTGACTGTAACCGACTCCCGCCGGATCGGCCCCGGCGGTGCGAGCGGGCGCGTCGCCCCACGCCTCGACTCGGCCACGAGCCCACCCGCGCCAGAACGCCAGCCCCCGCCCAGGTCCCCAGGACTTCAGCCGCAGCGCCGGCTTCTCGACGAGGTGCCAGCTGGCGAACGCGAAGACGAAGGTGACCGACCAGGCGATCACGATGTAGGGCAGGATCCCCAGGCGGTGGACCCCCAGGGAGGCCAGGGCCATCTGCACGATGAACCCCCCCACGTAGATGCCGTACGAGTAGTCGTTCTTCGCCGCCACCGACTTGACGCGCGCCGGCGCGGCATACGCGAACCAGAGCAGGGCGTAGCCCATGGCCGGGACGCCGATGAGGTGGTACCCGCCGACCCGGAACAGGGCGAGCAGACCAACCAGGAGGCCGCCGAGGGCGAGCCGTCCGTTCATGGGCAGGCGGTCGGCGTACACGGCGGCGGTGCTGCCGACGAGGAAGGTGGCGGCGAGCTGGACGAACTGGAGGTCGCCCAGCCACGGGGCCATGGCCTTGGCCACGTCGGGTGCCGCTGCGGACAGGGACCCGAGCAGGAGCAGGGCCGCCGCGGAGACGGGGACCAGTACCCGGGCCCGGCTGAAGATCGCGAAGAGGGCGAAGGCCCCGACCAGCAGGTAGCAGCGGAACTCGTACTCGAGGGTCCACAGCGACCCGTTGAGGACGCTCCAGCCGACCTGGTGCCCGTAGGGGGTCTCGGCGAAGACGTCGAGCAGGCCGTACTGGCCGATGTGCAGGTTCCAGTTCCGCGTGAAGTACGTGAGCGGCCCTGGGAACGCAGCCGTCCAGAAACCCGCGAGCGTCCCGTGGTGGCGCAGGTAGAACGCCGGGGCGACGACCGCCGCCGAGACCACGAGGGTGAGCCAGTACGCAGGGAAGATGCGCAGGACACGCCGCCACAGGAACTGAAGCGTGTCGGCCGACATGGCACTGCGTGCGATGAGGAAACCACTCACGACGAAGAAGCCCTCGACCGCGAGCCCGCCGATGCTGTTCTGGCCGTGCGTGTAGCGCCAGAACGGGTCCTCGCCGAAGCCACCGAGCGGGAAGGCGTGGTCGACGATGACGGCGCTGGCGAGGATCAACCGCAGGAAACCGAACGCGTTGTCCCTCCCCCGCAGCATCGAGGACAACACGAGGGTCGACCCGTCGTCGTCCGGCTGTCGTCGGCGCATCCCGTATCCTTCGTCACGGCAGAGCATTCAAGTGGCCCCAGAGGCTACCAAGCAGGTGGGGTGACACAGGTCGGTGAAGAGTGCGGCCATCGTGGGCCCGCGGGTCTACCGCGAGCACCTGACCGACCTCCTCCGGTTCTCGTCGTTGACGTCCAACTTCGTCCGACGTGAGCTGCGGACCCGCTTCCTGGGCTCGCGTTTCGGCTGGGCCTGGTCGCTGGCGATGCCGCTCGCGGTCCTCGCCACGTACTCCGTGGTCTTCGGCATCGTCCTGGGGGCCGACCGCGGTATGCCTCCGTCCCCCACCGGGCTGAAGCTGTTCGCCGTCTACCTGTTCACCGGGCTGGTGGTCTGGAACGTCTTCGCCACGGTCCTTCAGCGCACGGTCGACGGGCTGCTCGAGCTGATCCCGTTGCGGCGCAAGGTGGCCTTCCCGGTCATCGCGCCCCTCGTGGGGTTGACCGCCGCGACGCTGATCGAGCGCGGGGTCGAGCTGGTGCTCCTCGTGGTCACCTTCACCATCGTCGGCAACATCGGGTGGACGGTCCTGTGGGCGCCGGTGATCGTCGTGCTCGTGGGCGGCTTCGCCTTCGGGATCGGCCTGGGGCTGTCCGTGCTCAACGTGGCCTTCCGCGACGTCAGCCACTTCCTGGCTGTCGGGCTCCAGCTGCTGTTCTTCGCGACGCCGATCATCTATCCGCCGGACTTCGTCCACAGGAAGTTCGAGGACGGGTCGCTGCCGTCCGTGCTGTTGTCGCTCAACCCGGTCGCGCCGTTCGTGCAGGCGCTGCGTGACGCGCTGTGGAACCTGCGCTCGCCCTCCGCGGGCGCGGTGCTGGCCATGGTCTGCCTGACCATCGTCTCGCTCCTGCTCGGTTGGCTGGCGTTCCGCGGGCGCGCCGCCCGCGTCGCGGAGGTGCCATGAGCTCGTATGCCGTGCGAGTCACCAACGTGACGCGAGACTTCAAGATCGACCACGGCCACGCCGGCAGCCTGAAGCACCGGGTCCTGACACCCCGAGGTCAGCGTGCCGAGCACTTCCGCGCCCTCGACGACATCACCCTGGAGATCCCGCACGGGTCCACCTTTGCGCTGATCGGTGCCAACGGTTCCGGCAAGAGCACCCTGCTCAAGCTGATCGCCGGCATCTTCCCGCCGAGCAGCGGCACCGTGCACGTCACCGGTCGGGTCACTGCCCTCCTGGAGCTCGGGGCGGGGTTCCACCCTGAGCTGACGGGTCGCGAGAACGTCTACCTGGCCGGCTCGATGAACGGCCGCAGCCGCGCCGAGGTGGACGCCGATGTCGAGGCCGTCAAGGCCTTCTCGGGCCTGGACGAGTTCTTCGAGCAGCCCGTCAAGGTCTACAGCTCAGGCATGTTCGTGCGCCTCGGGTTCGCCGTGGCGGTCCACCTCGACCCTGAGGTGCTGATCGTCGACGAGGTGGTGGCGGTGGGCGACGAGCAGTTCCAGCGGATGTGCTTCGACCACCTGCACGACCTGCGGCGACGAGGCGTGACCATCCTCTTCGTCTCGCACTCGCTCAGCCTCGTCGAACAGCTGGCGGACCACGCCGTGTGGATCGACGAGGGCACGGTGCGCCAGGTCGGGACGGCGCGCGAGGTCATCGACGGCTACCTGCAGCAGGTGAACCGCGAGGACCTCGGTCGGGCAGAGGAGCTCGGTCGGGCGCAGGACCTCGATCCGGAGCAGGCCGACATCGCCGCCGACCCGAACCGCTGGGGCTCGGGTGATGCCAGCGTCACGGACGTGGAGTTCCTCGACGCACGCGGCCACGCTACTGTCGCAGTCGAATTCGGGGCACCGTTGACCGTGCGACTCCACTACTCGACCCGCGAGCCGATCGACGACCCCAACTTCGGCCTGGCCATCTGGTCAGAGCAGGGGTGGCCGATCGGCGCGCCCAACACGCACCTGTCCGAGGTGGCGACAGGACGCGTGTCCGGAGACGGCTTCGTCGACTTCACGATGGACCGCGTCACCTTCGTGCCGGGACGCTTGTCGTTCACGGCCGCGATCACCGACCAGTCGACGACCCACGTCTTCGACTGGCGCGAGCGCGCGTTCGACCTCAAGGTGCTGCCGCACAGCGGACTCGAACCGACTGGGCTCGTCGAGGTCGCCGGTTCCTGGAGCGGTCCACAGAGCACCTCGTGACGGGCGGTCAGCCCCTGACCACCGTCGTGGTCGTCACCTGGAACAGGCTTGAGCTACTGAAGCAGTGCATCGAGTCGCTGCGCTCCCAAGACGTCGCGGCCGGTGAGCTCGACGTCCTGGTGGTCGACAACGCCTCGACCGACGGCACCGCGGAGTGGGTGGCCGTCCAGACCGACCTCCGCCTGCTGCGCCTTCCCACCAACCGCGGTTTCGCCGGTGGCATGGCCGCGGCCCTGGAGCAGGTGCGCACGCCCTATGTCGCGATGCTCAACAACGATGCGGTCGCCGAGCCTGCCTGGCTGCGATCCCTCGTCGAGCCCCTGGTCGCCGATCCCGCCGTGGGCGCGACAACGTCGAAGATCCTGCTCGAGGGGACCGACCGGGTCCTTCAGTCCACCGGGGTCGTGGTCGACGCCGGAGGCCGCGGATCGGACCGTGGCTACCTTCAGCGCGACGAAGGCCAGTTCGACGGGCCGGCGTTCGCCGACGTCTTCGGGTTCTGTGGCGGCGCCGCGGCCGTGCGCACGAGTGCGGTGAGGGCCGTTGGCGGGTTCTGGGCCGACCTGTTCCTCTACTACGAGGACGTCGACCTCAGCTGGCGGCTGCGGCGCGGCGGTTTCCGCGTCACCTACGTCGCGAGCGCTGTCGCCGTGCACCGGCACGGCGCATCGTCACACCACGGCAGTGACCGGTTCTACTTCTACAACCTGCGCAACCGGCTCGCCGTCCTGCTCGCCAACGCTCCCCTGTCGAGCCTCCTGGCGCAGGCCGCGCACCGTCGCGGGACGGATGAGGGTGAGGTGTCGCAGGGGCCTGCGCCCGAGCGACCGGCGCCGAGTACCCGGGTGCGTGCACGTGCCCTGGGGGGCCTGGTCCGCATGTTCCCCTCGGTCTGGCGGCGTCGCAGGAGCCTTCCGTCGGCTGCCGATAGGGTCGGCCCATGAAGGGGATCATCCTGGCTGGCGGTTCCGGCACGCGACTGCACCCGATCACACTCGGCATCAGCAAGCAGCTCATGCCCGTCTATGACAAGCCGATGATCTACTACCCGCTGTCGACGCTGATGATGGCTGGCATCCGCGAGGTCCTGGTCATCACGACGCCGGACGACCAGGGCCAGTTCCAGCGGCTGCTCGGGGACGGTTCGAAGTGGGGCATCGAGCTGTCGTATGCCGCGCAGCCCAGCCCCGACGGCCTGGCCCAGGCGTTCATCATCGGAGCCGACTTCATCGGGGACGACTCGGTCGCCCTCGTGCTCGGCGACAACATCTTCTACGGCACCGGCCTCGGCACCGCGCTGCGGTCGAACACCACGGTGAGCGGCGGCAACATCTTCGCGTACCACGTCACGGAGCCCTCGGCCTATGGCGTCGTGGAGTTCGCCGACGACGGCCAGGTGCTCTCGATCGAGGAGAAGCCGGAGCGGCCGAAGTCCTCCTACGCCGTGCCCGGTCTGTACTTCTACGACAACGACGTCGTCGAGATCGCGCGGAACCTCGAGCCGAGTCCGCGGGGCGAGCTCGAGATCACCGGGATCAACGACGCCTACCTCCAGCGCGGTGACCTCTCGGTCACGGTGCTCCCCCGGGGCACCGCGTGGTTCGACACCGGCACCTTCGAGGGGCTGATGGACTCGGCGCACTTCGTCCACGTCGTCGAGGCGCGCCAGGGGCACAAGATCGGCTGCGTCGAGGAGATCGCCTGGCGCAACGGCTGGCTCAGCGACGACGAGTTCGCCGCCCTGGCCGCATCGCTGGAGAAGAGCGGCTACGGCGCCTACATGTCGGGGCTGCTCGAGGAGAAGCGGGGCACGCTCTAGTGGAGATCCGACCGCTGAGGATCGCGGACGCGTTCGAGATCACGCCACGTCAGTTTCCCGACGACCGGGGTGTCTTCCTCGAGTCCTTCCGCGGGGATCGGCTGGCGGAGGTGATCGGGCACCGTCCGGAAATCGTGCAGACCAACGTGTCGGTCTCCTCGCGCGGCACGGTCCGTGGCATCCACTTTGCCGACGTCCCGCCCTCCCAGGCGAAGTACATCACCGCCCTGAGCGGCTCCCTGGTCGACTACATCGTCGACATCCGGGTGGGGTCTCCCACCTTCGGTCAGTGGGACTCGGTGCTCCTCGACACGATCGACCGTCGCGCGGTCTACCTGCCGGAGGGCATGGGGCACGCGTTCGCCGCGCTCGAGGACAACACCACGGCGATGTACCTCGTCACCGCTCCCTACACCCCGAGCCGCGAACACGGCATACACCCGCTGGACCCGGAGGTGGGGCTGCTGCTCCCCGAGGGGATGGAGACGCCGCTGCTCTCGCCGAAGGACGCCGAGGCGCCTAGCCTCGCCGAGGCCAAGGAGCAGGGACTGCTCCCGACGTATGCCGCGTGCCGCGAGTTCTACTCGTCCCTGGGCTGACTCCCGGAGCCGGCCGCAGATGGTCGATAGGTGGACTCCTCCGTTTGGTTGCATTTCACACCTACACACTTCGAAAACAACCACTGACCTGCACAATTGCCCAGAGGACACGGGTGTGGCTGACGTCGTGGTGTCAGGCGTTTGCCCCAATTGACGTTAAACTCACGATCGTTTGGGCCGACTACCAGCGGGAGGAGATCGGATGTCTGCCGTCCGTCGGGTGCGCCGTGAGCGCGTCAACCGCTGGATGTGGGCTCTGGTCGACGCAGGTGTCTGGGTCGTCGCGGTGTTCATGGCTGCGTGGCTGAGGTTCGACCTCCAGCTGGCGCCCACCGTCGCCCCACCCCTGCTGTGGTTCACCGCGGTCGCCGTCGTGGCCCAGCTCGGCTTCGGCACCTTCTTCGGGCCCTATGCCGTCGGCCACGACCGTGGCTCGTTCGAGGAGACCTACGACGTGGGCCGCACGGTGCTCCTCACGACGCTCGTCCTGATGACCCTGGTCTTCGGCCTGCACTTCGGACCCGTGCCCAGGAGCGTCCCCTTCACTGCCCCGGCCTTCGCCATGCTCGGCATGTTCGCGGCCCGCTTCATCATCCGCACGATGCGCACGAGCAGGGCTGCCAACGCCCCTGAGGAACAGCGGGCCATCGTGTTCGGCGCCGGCGAGGCCGGCCGCCGCCTCACGCGGAGCCTGATCCGCGACGTGGGCAGTGGCTACCAGCCGGTTGCCCTCCTCGACGACGACCGCGCCAAGGCCAGACTTCGCGTCGAAGGCGTCCGGGTGCGCGGGTCGCGGGCCGACATGGGAGGGGTCGCGGCCAAGTACGACGCGCAGACGTTGGTCATCGCGCTTCCGCGGGCCGAGGCCAGCACCATCCGTGAGCTCACCGCCCTCGCCGAGGACGCCGGGCTGAAGGTGCTCACCCTCCCGCCCGTCCGGGACATCATCGATGGCCGGCCGACCGCTGGGGACCTTCGCGACGTCGACGTCGCGGACCTCCTCGGCCGACGCCCGATCGAGCTCGACATGGCGGCCATCGCCGAGCAGATCGCCGGCAAGCGCATCCTCGTCACCGGTGCCGGCGGCTCGATCGGCTCCGAGCTGTGTCGCCAGATCGCGCGTTTCGGACCCGCCAAGCTGTTCATGCTCGACCGTGACGAGTCGGGCCTCCAGTCGACCCAGATGAGCATGCACGGCAACGGCCTGCTCGACAGCGACGAGCTCATCCTGGCCAACATCCGCGACGTCGAGGCCATGGACCACGCGTTCACTCGGGCCCGCCCCGACATCGTCTTCCACGCGGCCGCGCTCAAGCACCTGCCGCTGCTCGAGTCGCACCCGCTCGAGGCATGGAAGACCAACGTCCTCGGCACCATGAACGTCCTCGAAGCAGCCGCCCGGGTCGGGGTCGGCACGTTCGTCAACATCTCGACGGACAAGGCCGCCAACCCGATCTGCGTTCTCGGCTACAGCAAGCGGCTCGCCGAGCGAATCACCGCGGACTTCTCCCACCGGTTCCCCGGTCGCTACGTCTCGGTGCGGTTCGGCAACGTCTTGGGCTCACGCGGGTCGGTGGTCCACGCCTTCACCGCCCAGATCGAGCGCGGTGGCCCGATCACCGTCACCCACCCCGAGGTCGAGCGCTTCTTCATGCTGATCCCGGAAGCCTGCCAGCTCGTGCTGGAAGCCTCCTCCATCGGCCGCGATGGTGAGGTCATGGTGCTCGACATGGGCGAGCAGGTGAAGATCGTCGACGTGGCCAAGACCCTCCTGCGGATGTCCGGGCGGCGCGACATCGACATCGTCTACACGGGCCTGCGTCCGGGCGAGAAGCTCGGCGAGGAGCTGTTCTCCTCCACCGAGGAACGCAAGCCCACCACCAGCGTGTTGGTGTCCAGCGTCGCCGTGCCCTCCATCGACTGCTCAGATGTGTTGGAGGTGCGGCTGACCAGCCACAGGTCAGCAGCGGACTGGATGCGCAGGGAAGCGAATGGTCGAGCACCAATGGGTGCGATTATCTGATGGACCGAATCTTCCTCTCCAAGGCGGACATCACTGACGTCGAGGAGTCGTTCGTCCTCGATGCCATCCGCTCGGGTTGGGTGGCTCCGCTCGGACCCCACGTCGACGCCTTCGAAGCGGAGGTAGCAGAGCGTCTCGGAGTCGCCGGCGCCCTCGCCCTCTCGTCCGGCACCGCTGCCCTCCACCTGGCCCTGCTGCACGTGGGGGCCAAGCCAGGCACGGTCGTCGTGGTCTCATCGATGACATTCGCCGCGAGCGCCAATGCCGTCGCCTACACGGGCGCCGAGCCGGTGTTCGTGGACTCGCAAGCCTCCGACGGCAACGTCGACCCGACCCTGCTGCTCGAGGCGGTGGACACGCTCCGCCGCGAGGGCAAGCAGATCGCAGCGGTCATGACGGTCGACCTGTTCGGCCGTGCCGCCGACTACGCGGCCATCGTGGGCGGCCTCGAGGAACGCGAGATCCCGCTCGTCGAAGACGCAGCCGAAGCCCTTGGCGCCACGTACGAAGGGGCAGCGGCCGGATCCTTCGGTCGTGCGGCAGCGCTGTCCTTCAACGGCAACAAGATCATGACAACGTCGGGCGGGGGCATGTTGGTCAGCAACGACCTCGAGCTCCTCGACCGTGCTCGGTACCTCTCCACGCAGGCTCGCCAACCCGTCCCTTGGTACGAGCACACCGACATCGGCTACAACTACCGCCTGTCCAACCTGTTGGCGGCCTTGGGCCGAGGTCAGCTGTCTCGCCTCGACGACATGATCGCCCGTCGCAGGGAGATCCGGAAGACGTATGCCGCTGGATTGGCAGACGTGCCCGGCCTTCGCCTCCTGGGCGAAGATGGGCCGCGTGGCTCAGAGGCAGACAACTGCTGGCTCACCTGTGTGGTACTTGACCCTGACGAAGCGACCGCTAGTGCGGGCGATGTGATCGCCCATCTGGAACGGGAAGACATCGAGGCCCGTCACCTGTGGAAGCCGATGCACGCGCAACCGGTGTTCGCCCAGCAGCGCAGCTTCCTGACCGGGGTGTCGGACCGCCTGTTCGAAAACGGGATCACGCTACCCAGCGGCTCGATCCTGTCGGAGCCGGACGTGGAGCGCGTGATTCTGAGCGTGCGGCACGCGCTGAGGGCCTTGTGATCCACTGCCACGACGAGCGGTCGGCACCGAAAGGTTTGGTCTCGCCGGACATCTACTTCACCCCTGCCTATGGCGGCGTCGATGCCTCAGAGGCCAACGCCACGTGGGTCCTGCTGGAGATGTTCGACGGCGGGTGGCTGATCCCCCTTGCCGTTCGTTCCCTGGCAAATGGCTTGAAGGACGCTACATCGCCCTATGGATACTCCGGCGTCTATGCCGCCGAAACTCTGTCCGACCGCGACCTCGTCACTGCCTGGCGCGAGACCACCCGTGCGTTGTCTGACCTCCGGGTCGTGAGCGTCTTTCTTCGTCATTCCCCTCTCGTCGAGCAAGCTCCCCGAACCGCGAGCCAGGTCTCGGTGGTTGAGGACCACCCCACGACTGCGGTTGATGTCGGCCCCGATGAACGCATGTGGGAACGCATGGAAGGCCGCAGCAGGACCGCTGTGCGCAAGGCACTCAAGGCGGGATACACGAATGTCGTGCGCGCCGTGGCAGGCGAGGACCTGGTCGAGGGGAGCCCGTTCCGCACCCTCTACGAGAGCACGATGGCGCGCAGAGAGGCGGCGCCCTCGTACACATTCTCGGACGGCTACTACACCAAGTTGCGAGCAGCACTCGGTCCGAACTTGGCGATCTCCGAGGTCATCTCCCCTGAAGGCACGACTCATGCTGCTGCCTTGCTCATGCGACACGGTCGCTTCCTGCACTATCACCTGTCAGGTTCACAGGTCGAAGCAGCGCGGTTGGGTGTCAACAACCTCCTCCTTTGGGGAGCGCTCAAGTATGCGGGCACCATCGGCGTGACGCAGTTTCACCTCGGCGGCGGGGTCAGGGGCGAGGACGCCCTCTTCAAGTTCAAGCGGGCCTTTGGTGGACGCCGATTCACCTATTCGGCCACGGGACTGGTCGTGGATGAAGCTGCGTATGACGACCTCGTTGGGCGCTCCCGAGGTTCAGCTGCCCCCAAGGTGGACAGCCGCCACTTCCCGGCGTATCGAGCGGGAGGCTGAAATGCCTGGCCCCAACTCCGCTTACGCGAGGCACGTCAAGAGGCCCTTGGACGTCATCGGCGCCGTTGCTCTGATCGTGCTTGTCTCACCGGTCTATGCGACCTGTGCGCTCCTCATCCTGTTGACGAGTGGTCGACCGATTCACTTCCATCAAGTGCGGGCCGGCAGGCAAGGGGACCTCTTTCGAGTCCACAAGTTCCGCACCATGCCGGTGGGAACGGAGGCCAAGTCGAACAACTATCCGACCGCTGCGATGGTGACGCCGATCGGCAGCCTCTTGAGGAGACTGAGCCTCGACGAGTTGCCGCAGCTGCTCAACATCGTGAACGGCCAGATGAGTTTTGTAGGCCCACGACCGGCTCTTCCATCCCAGGTCGAGAGGTATTCGCCGCGACAACTGGGACGGTTGGAGGTCCGCCCCGGCCTGACGGGCCTCGCCCAAGTGCGACACAGGAACAGCGCACCGTGGTCTCAGCGGATTGAGTCGGACCTCGAGTACATCGAGACCCTTTCCTTCCGGCGTGACCTTCTCATCGTTGCGATGACCCTGCCCAAGGCCCTGCAGGGCGAAGGCGTCATCATCGGTCAGTCGGCCGTGGACGTGGACGACCTCAAGGACGGTCCACGCATGAAGAGCGGCCCTAATGGGTAGCGGTGACCCACAGGCGGCTCCTACGTCTTGGCCAACTGAGATCGGATCCGACTTCGAGCTCGTGGGCGGTGAGTACCTCACGAGGCCGGCAGGGGTCCTCCCCTGGGACGGCCCGCTCACCACATACGTTGCCAACGGCCGTCAGGCACTTTCGCTGACTGCAGAGTCGCTGTGGCGTCGCGGCCTTCGGACAATCCACGTGCCGGGTTACCTGTGCGACAGCATGATCGAGCCGTTCACAAAAGACTGGAAGGTTGTTGCACTTCCAACGACGGCCGACCTGGAAACGCCGCCTGACGCGGTCGGATCACTGAAGGCCTCAGTCCTCTTGAATGCCCCATACTTTGGACGCAGTCCTTCGAGTGACATGGTCACGGCATTGCGCACTGCTCGAAGAGCTGGTGTTGTGGTCGTCACCGACGAGACCCACAGAGTGCTGGACGAGCCCTGTATTGAAACGGATATTCGAGTCGCCAGCCTACGGAAGCTTCTCCCGGTATTTGATGGTGGCTACGCCATTGGGCTTCCCACCGAGGACACGCACGTCGGACCGTCGAACAGTGACGCAGTTGCCCAGCGACATAGAGCAATGAGCACCAAGACGGCCAACCTGTCCAAGCCCGGGCCACAAAGCAGCCACCTGGCCATGTTCCACGAGTCCGAGCGCGCGCTGACGGTCGACCTGACCCCTCGCGCGATGAGCGCGCCTACGCTAGACCTCCTCCGACGACTGAATCTGCCCGAGCTGGCAGTGCGTCGCCGCCAGAACGCCGAAGCACTCGTCAAGGCGCTGTCCCGGCAGTCAGCCCTCCGCGTCCTGAATCCACCGAGCGCCACAACCAACCCCTCGCATATCGTTCTGGAGGTTTCGGATCCACAAGCCCTCCGTGAGTGGCTGGCCAGAAGGCGGATCTACTGCCCGATTCACTGGCCGCCTTCGGAGCTACTGCCCCACAGATCAGACTGGCCCCAAAGGTTTCTCTCCGTCCCCATAGACCATCGCTACGGCGTGGAGGACATGCACCACATAGGCGCTGCAGTGCATGAGGGCCTTGAATCGCTCAAAGCCCCCCGAAAGACGAGGAGTCGCTGATGTTGGGCAAGTACGTTCGCCTTCGTCCCATCGAAAGCACCGACCAGGCATTCATCACCGACCTCAACAGCGACCCTGTGGTTCGCTCGAACGTGGTCGGTTGGGACTGGCCGACATCCCTGCAAGAACAGGAGAGGTGGTTCAGTTCACCCGGGCAGCCCAACACTCGGCGCTGGATGGTTGATCAGCTCAAGGGTGGGCCTATTGGACTCACCGGACTATGGGACATCGACTGGCACAATCGCACTGCCCTGACCGCCCTCAAACTGGGCGGGCACGACGCGATCCGAGGTCGTGGTTTCGGCACCGATGCGATCATGACGGTGATGGCCTTCAGCTTCTACGACGTCGGACTGCAGCGCATCCACAGTTCGATCCTCGCAAACAATGTCGCCTCATTGAGGGCGTACACAGAGAAATGCGGGTGGACCGTCGAGGGGACCGCTCGTCGGCATGTGTGGCGACACGGCGAGTACCAGGACCTCCTGTATGTAGGGATCCTCAAGGAGGAGTTCGACGCGCTTCCTGACGCAGCGGGCTACGTTCAGCGGCTCACTGACGGCACGACCCCGGACGATCCCTCGCTCCCGTGATAAACCGACGCAGTCGTCACCTGCGAACTTCGCGGGTGGCGTACTTCACCCAATGGTTCACCCCCGAGCCCGTTCTGATTCCGAGGTGGATCGCTGACGCGATGAAGGAGCGCGGACTAGACCTCCGTGTCCATACCGGGATTCCCAACTTTCCTGACGGCCAGGTGCATCCCGGCTTTCGTGCACGACGATTCTCACGGGATCGCGCGGGGGGCCACAACGTGCTTCGATCGCCGTTGTACCCAAGCCATGATCAGTCCTCGCTGCGCCGCATCCTCAATTACTCTTCGTGGGCGTTCAGTGCGAGTCTGGGCGCCTTGGCGACATGTAGGGGATTTGGAGCCAGCGTCGTTTACAGCTCGCCCGCAACTGCCGCCCTGCCGGCCATGGTGGCGAAGGTGGCTCACAAGGTGCCGTACGTGCTGATCGTCCAGGATCTGTGGCCCGATTCGGTGACCTCGACGGGCCTGGTCGCGTCAGGATGGAAGCTGCGTCTGGTCGAGGCGGTGCTCGAGAGATTCACGCAGCTCGCCTACCGAATGTCCGCCCATGTGGCCGTGATCTCGCCCAGCATGCGTGGTGTCCTGGAGCAGCGCGGAGTGCCCTCGAGCAAGATCTCTCTGATCTACAACTGGGTTGATGAGACGGCCCTGCGACCCTGCTCGCCCGACCCTGACTTCAGGCCCAGCCTGGGCCTGACCAGCGAGTTTCTTGTCATCTACGGTGGAAATCTGGGCGCCGCACAATCTCTGGATGTCGCCATCGCCGCAATCGCGATGCTTCCGCCGGACGTGCACCTTGCCCTCGTCGGTGACGGAATCGAGAAGCCGAAACTCCAGGAGCTAGCTGCTCAGCGATGTCCCGGGCGGGTCCACTTCGTCCAGCCCGTCCCACCCACCCAGTTTGCCGGGATAATGGCCGCCGGAGACGTACAGTTGATTTGCCTACGGGATGATCCGCTCTTCGCGATCACGATGCCAAGCAAGGTTCAGGCCGTGCTCGCGGCTGGTCAACCTGTGGTCATCTCAGCTCGCGGAGATGCGGCGCGACTGGTTGACGACTCAGGTGCCGGGTGGTCCTCACACCCCGGAGATATCGAGGCCTTGTCGAGGAACATCAGTGCGGCCCGCGAAGAGGGTGCCGAAGCTTTGAGACAACGGGGCGCAGCGGCTCGGACCTACTACCACGCCCACCTGAGCCAGGAAATCAACGCCGGAGCCCTCGTGGCCTTGGTGAACCAGACCATGACGGAAGGACTTAGATCTCGTGGCTAGCCACATGCAGGGAGCGACCGTAGCGATCACGGGAGGGACCGGCTCATTCGGGTCGACGATGGCCAGACACCTTTTGACCGAGGGTGCCGAGACCGTCCACATCCTCAGTCGCGACGAAGCCAAGCAGGACGAGATGCGCAAGAGGTTCGGCGACTCGCGGCTGCGGTTCTTCCTGGGTGACGTGCGCGACCGTGAATCCGTGGCCAGCGCATTCGTGGACACCGACTTCGTCTTCCATGCCGCTGCACTCAAGCAGGTGCCCTCATGCGAGTTCTTTCCCGAGCAGGCTGTGAAGACCAACATCGTCGGTAGCCACAACGTCATAGAGGCGGCCGCGGCGGCCGGGGTGCGCTCCGTCGTCTGCCTCAGCACCGACAAGGCCGTCTACCCCGTCAACGCCATGGGGATGTCGAAGGCTCTCATGGAGAAGACGGCCCAGGCGTACGCCCGCAACAACCCACACTCGAAGACCACCGTCTCGGTGACGCGATACGGCAACGTGATGTACTCCCGCGGATCTGTCATTCCACTGTTCGTCCAGCAAATCGAGCAGGGTCGCCCCCTGACCATCACGGAACCGGGCATGACTCGCTTCCTCATGACTCTTCAGGAATCCGTTGATCTGGTGGAGTACGCCTTCACCCAGGCCGAAGCGGGTGACCTGTTCGTGCGCAAGGCTCCGGCGGCCACAGTCGAGGTGCTCGCCCGCGCAGTCGCAGCACTGCTTGGCCACGACGACCCCGAGATCAAGATCATCGGTACCCGTCACGGCGAAAAGCTCCATGAGACCCTCCTCAGCCGCGAGGAGATGCTCAAGTCAACAGATCAGGGCGACTACTTCCGGGTCCCCCTCGACGCACGGGGCCTCCAGTACGAGGTCTACGTCGAGGAGGGCGAGAAGGAAGCCGCCGAGGTCGACGACTACACGTCTGCCAATACCGAGCAGCTCGACGTCGAACAGACCAAGGCGCTGCTGCTGAAGTTGCCCGAAATGCAGCAGCTGCTGGGGGCCGTCGCCTGATGCGCATCGTCCTGACCGGCGCAGCCGGCTTTCTGGGGTGGCATACCAGGACCCGTCTGCGCGCCCTGACCGATCACGAGGTCGTCCCCGTCACCCGGGAGAGTTGGGACCAGCTCCCAATGCTGCTCCATGGTGCCGATGCGGTGATCCACATCGCTGGCGTCAACCGTGGCGAGCCGGACGACGTCGAGGCCGCGAACGTGCGGCTGGCGAGCGAGCTCGCGCATGCCGTGAGGGAGGCGGGTAGGCCCGTCCGCCTGGTATTCGCCAACTCGATCCAGGCTGGCAACGGGACACCGTACGGCACGGGCAAGAAGAGGGCTGGGGCCCTCCTGTCCGAGGCCGCCGCTGCGGTCGGCGGCCACTTCGTCGACGTGCTTCTCCCCAATATCTTCGGCGAGCACGGCAAGCCGGCTTACAACTCGTTCGTCGCGACCTTCGTCGATGCCGTGGTGCGTGGCGACCAGCCCCAGATGAACGACCGCGAGGTTTCCCTGTTGCACGTCCAGGGCGCCGCCCAGGAGCTCATGAACGGACTCGTGACGTCCAAGGCGACCCTCACGCCCGCCGCGACACCGACGTCAGTGGGCGAGGTCTTCGACCTGCTGAGCGAATTCCACGACCTCTACGCTTCGGGAGACATCCCGGTCCTGGACACAGCCCTGCGAGTGGACCTGTTCAACACTTATCGCGCGGCCCTATTTCCTGCCCACTACCCGATCGCGCTCACATCGCACTCGGACGAGCGGGGCCGCCTCGTGGAGACCGTTCGCGCCCATGGCGGACAGGGCCAGACCTTCGTGTCGACGACCCGACCCGGGATCACGCGCGGGGAGCACTTCCACCTGGGCAAGGTCGAGCGCTTCGCGGTGCTCAGTGGTCAAGCCAGAATCTCGCTGCGACGCGTGTTCCATGACGAGGTCGTGTCCTTCGACGTCTCGGGTGACGCCCCGACTGTGGTCGACATGCCCACAATGTGGGTGCACAACATCACGAACACGGGCGACACCGAGGTCACAACGCTGTTCTGGACCCACACGCTCTTCGACGCTAACAACCCCGACACCTACTGGGAACCAGTGGCTGACGTTGCAAAGGCAGACGCATGACGAAGGTGATGACAATTGTCGGGACCCGACCGGAGATCATCCGGCTCTCGCGGGTCATCGCCCGACTCGACGCAACCGTCGACCACGTGCTGGTCCACACTGGACAGAACTACGACTACGAGCTCAACGGCATCTTCTTCGACGAACTGGGGATCCGTAAGCCGGACCACTTCCTCGAAGTCGACACGTCGAGTCTGGGTCGAGTGCTGGGCGAGACCCTCATCAAGGCCGAAGAGGTTCTCCTCGAGGAGCAGCCGGATGCTGTTCTGGTCCTTGGCGACACGAACAGCTGCATCGCCGCGATCATGGCCAAGCGGATGCGAATTCCGGTGTACCACATGGAAGCCGGCAACCGTTGCTTCGACGAGAACGTGCCAGAGGAGACGAACCGGCGCCTCGTGGATCACGTCGCTGACTTCAACCTCGTCTACACCGAGCACGCTCGCCGCAACCTGCTCGCCGAGGGGCTGCACCCACGTCGCATACTCCTGACCGGGTCCCCCATGAAGGAGGTGCTGATGCACCACATGGAGCAGTTTGCCCAGAGCTCGATTCTCACTGACCTCGAACTCGAGCCTCAGCGCTACCTGCTCGTCTCGGCGCACCGAGAGGAGAACGTCGACAACCCCCTCCGTCTCGGCGCCCTTCTCGACTCCCTAGTCGCTGCCCACGAGCACTTCGCGGTCCCCGTCCTCGTCTCTACACACCCGCGGACCCGCCTGCGTCTCGAAGCCCTGGGGCGTGAACTTCCCGAGGGCCTGATCTTCCACAAACCTTTGGGGTTCATCGACTATGTCCGTCTCCAGCAGGACGCTCTGTGTGTGCTGTCAGACAGTGGGACCATCAGCGAGGAGTCGTCCGTCCTCGGTTTCCCCGCAGTCACCCTCAGGGACTCGATCGAGCGACCCGAAGCTCTCGACACTGGAGCAATCATCATGACTGGCCTCGACCCCGAGAATGTTGTCGAGGCGGTCAACGTCGTGATCACCGATCAGAGCGCCGGGCAGCACGTGCCTGCGGACTACGCCATCGACAACTGCTCCGAGCGCGCTGTTCGGTTCGTCCTGTCCACCCAAAGAAGGCACAGACAATGGCTGGGGCTGCGATGAGTAAGCGGGCCTGGACACACGCACGATTGCGCGAAGTGCGGAATCTGAGCTTCGCACTCGTCAAGAGGCGGCGAGGCTGGTCAAAGAGCTCGTTTGTGCACCCAAGCGCCCTCATTGCCAAGGGAGTAAGGGCCGAGGAGTACGTCTTTATCGCCCGCGGGTGCTCGCTCTGCCCGGGAACGTCCATCGGTCGATACACGATGTTCGCTCCTGGGGCCTCCGTGGTTGGTGACGACCATTTGTGGGACAACCCACGAGTCCCGATCCAGTTTTCTGGGAGACCAGCCCAGCGAGAGACGCGAATCGGCAGGGACGTCTGGATCGGCCAGGGCGCCATTATTTCGCGTGGACTCACAATCGGTGATGGCGCCATCATCGGGGCGGGATCCGTCGTGACGTCAAACGTCCCAGCGAGGGAGATATGGGCGGGCGTCCCGGCGCGACTCCTCCGCCGTCGATTTGAGAATGAGGAGTTCGACAGGGCCCACCACCTCATGACGCAAGGCCCCCTATCTGCTCCAGTGTTTGCTGCGTCGCAGGAGAAACTATGGGGCGCCCGTGAATAGTAACAACCATCCTGCGGCTCTGGTCGTTTATCAACACCTTCCGCATTACCGGTACGGCGTCTTCTCCGAACTCCAGAATTCGCATGAAATAACGTTTGCCTTTGCCTCTGACACCATTTCCCAAGAGGGCAACATCGCGTTGATACCTCTAGAAGCTATCAATCACCATATTCGTTTGCGCAACCTCTGGTTCGGCCCCATACTCTGGCAACGAGGCTTGCTCACTACAGTGGCCTTTGGGAACTACGACGCTTTTGTATTCCTCGGTGACTGGCGTTACGCATCAACCTGGTTGGCGGCAAGCGTCGCACGACTAAGACGCAAACGAGTGCTGTTCTGGACAATTGGGTGGCATAGGCTCGACAGCGGTCTTCGACGTTGGGTGCGCAACCGCTTCTATTGCCTAGGCAACCGCGTGCTGGTGTACGCCCCGCGAGGAGCAGCGCTTGGTGCTGCCTCCGGCTTCTCTCGAGGGCGGCTTACCGTCATTGGGAACAGCAGCTCGGAGGTACCTGCTGACACGGGCACAGGAGATGCTTCACGAATCGGCCAGCACAACACATCACCGATCATCGCTGTGGTCCGTCTGAATTCCTCGAAACGCCTGGACCTGCTCCTGCGGGCCGTGGCACAGATTTCCGAGGAACATCGTCCTTCTGTAACGCTGGTTGGCGACGGTCCGGAAAAGGAGAACCTCGCCCAGCTTGCCAAATCGCTTGGAGTTCTCCTTTGGATGCCGGGTCCAATACACGACCGAGAGTCCCTTGCCCAGTTCTACGCAAACGCACTCGTGTGCGTGATCCCCGAGGCCGCGGGGCTGACCGTAATTCAAAGTCTTCGATACGGCGTTCCGGTGGTGACGTGCGACAGACCCGACCTCCAGATGCCTGAGTATGAGGCTGTCATCGACGGAGTAAACGGCAGTCTCTACGCTGCAGGAGACGTCCAAGCGCTCACAGAGGCAATTAGTCGATGGCTCGATCCATCCGTGGATCGAGCAGCAGTGGCAGTTGAGTGTCGCGCGTCCTTGGAGGCCCTTTGGACTGTCGAGGCCAACGGGCGCAACGTCCTTAAGGCCGTGCTCGGGGAGGTGTCAAATGGCCACCGATGAGGCAAGAGGGAACTCCAAGCTTTCCGACCGAATGGCCATCGGCGCGCTTCTGTGGACTGTCTATTCTGGAGATCTGAAAGGGACGCCGCTCTTGTCGTGGCTTCCCATCGACGCGACGCTGTTGGGGGCGGCGGTGTTGGGCCTTATCGTCGTGAAGCGGTTGGTTGGCTCTCACTTGCGATTCCCTCCCGGCTCGGCTCCTACGATCTGTCTCTGGCTGTGCTTTCTTCCGGGCGTTGTTGTGGCCAGGGCCGACGGCGTGGATAGTTACAAGACTCTTCTTCTCTACACAGTCACGCTCATGTGTGCTGTGGCTCCATCCTTCATCGTGCACTCGACCGACCAAATGATGAAATGGATTCGAGCTCAGGTTTGGATTGCCGTCGCGGTGGCCCCAGCGCTCTATCTCTTTCCCGCGACTGAGACTGCCGGGAACGTGGGAAGAATCAATCTGGAAGGTGGCACGAGCATAGCCATCGCCAGGATCTTGGCCAACGGTGCCCTTATTTGCGCCTTCTACGCACTAACCGCGCGCCTCACAAAACGACCCCTTTGGTGGGTGGCGTCCGGTGCCCTCGCTCTAGCCATGGCGCTCATAGGAAGTCGTGGCCCATTCGTGGCACTTATTGCCGCTGCCGTGGTCCTGATTGCCTTCGCAAAGATTTTTGCTCGACGACGTGTCATCGTGGTGGCAAGTGCCGCGGTCGCGCTGGTGCCGTTTCTATGGTACGTCTTTTCCAATGGTGGGACTGCCACATCCCGACTGGCGGCCGTGCTAACCGGAGACTCCTCCGACCAATCGCGCGCACTATTGTATTCAACTGCCGCCAATGCCATCTCGCAGCATCCTGAGGGTTTGGGCTGGGGAGGTTTCTCTCACCTGTCCGAGATCGCATCAAACTTCTCAGGGGAGTCCATTTATCCTCACGACATTGTCCTTGAGATTGGGGCAGAAGGCGGATGGATAGCACTCGCTGGCTTCCTGTTGGTGACCGGAATAGCTGGAGTTCGAGCTTGGCGAGAATCGGGCACGGCCATAGTGGCACTGACTATGACACTTGCGACCTTTTGGGGCGTCTCTGCTCTTTTTTCAAGTGATATTAATGGAAATCGGATGTGGTGGTCTTCACTGTCAGTCATGCTCGTTGCTGGCACGGCTTACCGCCATTCACGCCATATGCCTCAGGGAACCGAATCGCGGGTTAAGACATGAGGGGCATACTCATCGTCGAACCCGGTCATAGCGGCCATTTGTATGTCTACGTGAAACTGCTGGCCGAGTGGGCCAAGAGCCAGGGACTCAATCCGGTGCTATTGCTGCGAGAGGAGGGAAGAGGTTCACCCGAGCACTCAACCCACCTATCTGCCGTTATTCAGGAGGTCGAAGTTCACTACAAGTCGGCGATAAGCCTGAAGGATGTCAAGGCGACCGCCGAGAGAGTCGGTGCCGCGCACATCGTCATTCCGCATGGCGACCCTTTTGTGGGCCAAGCTCTGAAGATGTTGCGTTGGGACGGGACCCCCAAGACGACGCTCCTCATCATGCGTGATCCACGGTGGGAGCATCCTGGTTCGATACGCCGGAGGATCCGACTGATCGCCAAGCTCGCTGCGATTCGTCTCTTGAGTATGCGGCGACAGGTTGAGATTGTGTGGTTGCGAGCGCCGTGCTTTGCCCAGACTGCCAGGGAACGTGCGGCCCCGGACCCCGTTCTGGTTCCGCGAGACCACACGGCGGTTCACACGGGCGCGGCTCACGTACGCGGCAGGCTGGGGATGACTGACGACGTATTCTGGTTCGGGATGGTCGGCTCATTGACTCCGCGCAAGAATTTGTCGCTGGTCGTCGCCAGCCTTGAGGCCCTGTCACATCTCAAGCCGAAAGCGTTTGGCTTTGCGTTGATCGGACCACAACACTCGTCAATGCCGGACAGCCCGCAGGACATTGAGGCATTAGCACGCAATCTTCCTTTTCCCATGGTCATCGACAACCGTGTCCTTACTAATGATGAACTGAACGAAGCCGTGGCTACCCTTGACTGCCTCGTTATGGCATATTCGTCTGAGGCCCCCAATTCAACCTTGGCCAAGTCGGTCGCCCTTGGAGTGCGGGTAGCCGCGGCCGGCAGCACCACCCTGGCTGGCTTCGTCAGCGACCTTGGTCGTGGCCCGACGGCAAAGTTGGACGTGGCCTCGCTGACCCCTCTCCTCATGGACCGCATGGACCAAACCGCCCCATCTGCCCGTGCAGACCTCGGGTGGGAGGAATTCTGCGCCACATTGATTCCACCGACGTCATGAGGCATGTGCGGGCGATACCCCGCTCCCTTATGAATGCGGGCATCCTCACGGTCGCGACCGTGGTTGCGCAGGCCCTCACAGCTGGGACGATGCTGTTGGTTGCGCGGGGTACCGCCGTCGCAGCGTTCGGCCAAGTCATGACAGTAATCGCCGTAACGACTGTCGCCAGTAATCTGCTCAATTTCGGAAGCAACGCTCTCGTGGTTCGAGAAATGTCAAGCGGCCGGTTCGATGCAGCCGAGTTCGCTTCGAGATTCGGGGGTAAGATACTCGCCGCCTTGAGCATCTCCCTAGTCCCGCTCGGAATTGCCGTGATTGACAAGGGATCCGAACGCCTTCTTATGGGCGGTGGGCTGCTCCTCGTGGCCCTCACAGCCAGTCAAATGAGCTTGACTCCCGTCTCGGCTTCACAACAGTTCGGTCGTCTCAGCCTGGTCATCATCTTGGACAAGGCCATGGCGCTTTGCTGCGTCTTGACTCTGCACCGGGCCGGTATTCGTAGCCCTGACGCGCTACCTTTTGCTCTCGCGGCCGGGGCAAGCGTCTCTTGCTTGTTAGCCATAGTCAGTTGGAGCTCTAGTCTGCATGGCTCCCTGGGCAGCCTTCTCCGTGGGCGAATTCGACTCACGAACCCTTGGAGCGGAGGTATCCATATTGGCGTCTCTTCCACCCTGCTGGCCCTTACACAGGCCGACGTGGCAGTCCTCAACATCATCGCGGGTGGACATGCCGCCGGCCTCTACTCTGGCGTGAATCGCTGGACCCAGCCCATGAACCTCGTGGCATCGTCCTACGCTCAAGCGCACTATCCCGAAGCCTCTGCCGCTGGTTCCAGCAGCACGGCTTGGCGAGAGATGGCGCGGGGGCGTTGGCTACTCGTACCATTGCTCGCCGGCGTGGGAGCTATTTGGTTCTCCGCTCCCAGCCTTGTTGTGTGGCTTCTAGGGGAGCAATACGCCGCATCGGCGAATGTGCTCCGGTTTCTCGCTCTTGGAACAGTGCCGGGGGCCGTAAATCAGATCCTCTATGCGTTCCTCAATGCACGTCGCCACGAACGGTCAGCTGCGCAGGCCGTCGCTGTCTCCGTCGTGCTCCAATTCGTGGCTCTCAGCGCGTTGGCGACGTATCTGGGCGCCAACGGCGCCGCCATCGCATATTGCTTGGTCCAAGTCATCATGTTGGTGATTCTTGGTCGCACCAGCCGCAGAGTCGTCGCAGCAGACCGAGACGTGGTTGACCTGCTCCGACCGCCGTCGCCCTGACGCACGGAGCCGAAATGGGGTTCGAACCCTGCGTCATTCCAGACGGTGGCCGAGCACACCCGCGGGCCCTTGGTGCTGAGATCGACAGTTCCAGGACCAAATGGGCCGCGTGCCTCACCCATGACCCGCTTGACCAAACTCGCAGTCAACCCGCCTAGCGGCGAGTCGTTGTGACCGTAGATCAGGGGCGTCGGGCAGTGCCGACCGGGCTGAGCCCCGGACAAGGCTGCGACTGGTCCACTCGGCCCGACGTTGCCGGGGGCGAGTAGCTCCAGACACGATCTGCCGTCCTGTCCGCGTAAGCGACTGCCCGCCCTTCCGTCAACATGCGAGGGACCCGCTGCTGCCGAGGAACTCCTGTCTAGATGAGGCCAGGCCCGTGCGCCCCAACAGAAGGGGGCGACAAGGGAGACTTGCGCCCGGGTGTACATGAGGCTGACCAACACACGGTGGACCACCTCAGGGCCAGACCTCACGCAGTCGAGCTGACCCGTTACTCTCGGCCATATGGTGTCGAAATGGCGAAAGACGGCTTCCTCAATCCGGCGACGTTCGCTCGGCATACGCGACACGCATACGACCCCATTCGCGACTCACCTCCCTGTGCTGGCCGGCCTCGCGACGATGGCACCGGTGACTCGAGTGCTGGAGTTGGGGAGCGGGCCCTACAGCACCCGCCTCTTCCTAGAGATCGCGGCCTTTCCCCACTTGGAGGCGCTGCGATCCTTCGAGGATGACCCAGATTGGGAACGGGTCGTGCGCGATGCAGCTGGAAACGATGCGCGCTTAACGTTGACGCTGGTCGACGCGGTACGAACTTCCGTGCCGCGTCCGTTGGAGGGCTTCGACCTGATCTTCATCGACGACTCGAGGACCTTTAGCGAAAGGGCACAGACCATCACCGCGGTGTGCGAGCAATCTCCTTCTGCTCCGCTGGTCGTGATCCATGATTTTGAGCACCGCGAGTATCGACGGGCGTCGAAGCCCTTCAAGCATCGATTCGTCTTCGACAGTTTTACGCCACAGGTCGGGGTCTGCTGGAATGACGCAGTCGTTGACATTCGCGCCTTGGAAGCCTTGCGCGCCACGATTACGGCAAATAACCATCTCGACCCCACGGATCAGGCGGGGTGGGCCCGTGTCTTCGAGCAAACTGCGAGATCGGCGTCCTAGCGCAGCGTTGCCACGGCTGCTGCCACCGCGTCAGTCACACCGGGCTCGAACACGCTAGGAACGATCTCGTCCGCGGTCGGCTCAGACACCAGGCTGGCGATGGCTGCCGCCGCCGCAAGCTTCATAGCCTCGGTGATCTGCGGCGCTCCTGAGTCCAGCGCACCGCGGAAGATCCCGGGGAAGGCCAACACGTTGTTGATCTGGTTCGGGAAGTCCGAGCGGCCGGTGGCGACCACCGCGGCATACCTGGACGCCACGTCGGGGTGCACCTCGGGATCGGGGTTGGCGAGCGCGAAGATGATCGACGACGGCGCCATCCGCGCGATCTCGGCTTCGGGCACCTGGCCGCCGGACACTCCGACGAAGACGTCGGCGCCCACCAGCGCGTCGCCGAGCGACCCCGAGAGGCCACGGGGGTTCGTCGTGGCGGCGAGCCGCCGCTTGTGGTCGGCGAGGTCCGGCCGAGCCGGGGACACGATCCCCCGGGAGTCGCAGACGACGATGTCGGCGACGCCGGCCCGAGCGAGCAGCTTGGTCACCGCGACACCCGCGGCGCCGGCTCCGGAGACGACCACCCGCAGCGACTCCAGGGTGCGGCCCACCACCTTCGCGGCATTCATCAGACCGGCCAGCACGACGATCGCGGTGCCGTGCTGGTCGTCGTGGAACACCGGGATGTCCAGCCGCTCCTGCAGCTGCCGCTCGATCTCGAAGCACCGCGGTGCTGAGATGTCCTCCAGGTTGATGCCGCCGTAGGTCGGCGCGATCCGCACGATGGCCTCGACGAGCTCCTCGACCGAACCCGTCTCCATGCACACAGGGACCGCGTCGACCCCGCCGAAGTGCTTGAACAGCACCGCTTTGCCCTCCATGACCGGCATCGCGGCGAGTGGACCTATGTCGCCGAGGCCGAGGACGGCCGTGCCGTCGGTGATGACGGCGACGGTGTTGCCGCGGGCTGTGTAGCGCGCGGCGAGTGAGGGATCGGCGGCGATCGCCCGGGAGACGTCAGCCACGCCCGGCGTGTAGAGCATCGCCAGGTCGACGCGGTCCCGCAGGGGCTGCGTGGCGTGTACCCCGAGCTTGCCGCCCTCGTGCGCCCGGAAGACCGGGTCGGACGGGTCGAACAGCGGAAACGACGGGAACGCAGACATGGACGATTCACCTCAAAGGAAGACAAGAAGATGCGTGGGGCACACCGCGCACGGATAGATCCGCGGTCGAACGACAGCCGGGTGTGGCCTCTCAGACGCAGAGCGCGGGGGTTACCCGCGAGTTCATGGTGGCACACCCGAGCGCCCGAAACCACCGTCGTAACGCGAGTGTGACCCGCATCGCGTGCCTCCTAGAGGCTACAAGGACGCGCGAGTCCGGACGAGCGGACATTTGCGCGACTGGCGTGGCTTCGCCACGGCTACGCCGGACGCCGCACCCGGGGCCTAAGAAATGGTCTCTCAAGATAGCGATAGCTCGCTGCCGCAAGCGCCAGGGCCGAGACGCCACCAATTGCGGCTACGGCAAGGAGGTTCATGTCCGGAAATGTCTGCCTTGTGATGAAAGCAATAGGAACCTGATGCCACAGGTAGACGCTGTAGCTTGATCGACCAAGAAACTCTAAGGGACGCCAACAAAGGAGAGTATTATTCCAGCTTGACTGTTGTCTGGTCCCAAACCAAATCAATGTGACAGTGGCAACCACGGCAAGAGGCAGTCCCGCCCAGCGGTAGATGGGGGAGTATTGGTTTGGCCCAAAAATCGTATATCCCAATAGGAATCCAAGCGCCGCGAAGGAGGCCATACTGGTCAACCGATCTGGCTTAGGCCTGGGCCCAGGTGCGGTTGGCTGGATGAGCCAAAGCGCGAGACTTGCTCCCACGAGGATCTCGGGGATCCTCGCCAAGGGTCCGTAGTAGAACCAACTTGGACTCTGTACCAAGGAGAACGCGAACATGACGGTAGCAACAACCATCAAGATCTTGGCAACGCTCCTGGGGCCCTCTGAGCGGCGTCGAAGGTATCCAAGAACCAGCGGCCAGGGAAGGTAGAACATCCACTCGATGGACAAAGACCAAGCGACGCCCAGCGGCCCGAACTCCAATGAACTTCCTGCATGAATCGGAGAAACCAGCTGAGACAAGGTGAGCGCGCTGGCAGTGAGCATTTCCATGGGCGAAAATGGTGAGCCGGGGAGCACAAGCGAGAGTGCTATTACGCCCAGACATGCGCCCGCCAGCGCAGGATAGAGCCGCCTGACCCTGCGACTGAGGAACCTTCGCCATTCGCCAGGAATACTTGGAGACGGACCGTCCAAGCGTGGCCACAAAAGCAACGTTATGATGTATCCGCTCAACACAAAGAAGACGTCGACACCGATGTAGCCGCCGTACGCAATTGGAACCTGGGACGAGATCCAATGGACGATCAGCACCGAAATGATCGCAACTGCGCGAATCCCGTCCAGATATCCGATCCGATCACGACCCCGAGGGTGCCCCTCTTGAGGCCCCTCCACATCCGTGCTCACGGCATGGTTTGTGTCCGCTGCGTCGCCAGCTGTGTTGAGTTGCACGCCCAGATTATGGGGCCTACGCCAACGACCGGCGAACGGCACGACGCGTGAGTCTGAGCGCGGCACTCGTCAGGGCCGCCGCCTCGGCCGCCGAGCAGTGACTGGCTGCCTCCAGCTGACCAGACGGCGTGACGCGAGTGTGACCGCATCGCCCCGAGTGATGGCCACAGGCCGGCCAGGCACCGCGGAGCGGGTGGGTAGGCGAACGCCTGCCCTCCCACCAACGGTTGCGATGGCACCGCTAGCAGGCCGTGCCGTGCCTAGACCCCTACCCAAGTGGGACATCTCGGATTCGAGACTGTTTCGGAACATCAGATCTAGCCCGGTTCCCGATCCTTGCTGGCAGGATGCCCCTAACCCCCAGCGGGTGACCTGGGAACCTCCCCAGGTGACCCGGCATACGAGGAAGGAACCTCACCGCATGACCCATCGCTTGCGCCCCACCACTCTCCTGATCGCGGGGCTGGCCACTGCAGGACTTGCACTGTCCGCCTGCGGCTCGGATTCGCTCTCCACCAACACGAGCAGCTCGAGCAGCAGCTCCACGACCAAGGCCGCGGTCGACCAGGCCCTGGTCGCGAAGCTGCCCGCCAAGGTCAAGAGCGCCGGCAAGATCGTGATCGGTACGGACGCCACCTACCAGCCGAACGAGTACCTCGACGCGGACGGCAAGACGGTCATCGGCATGGACGTCGAGCTGTTCGACGCGGTCATGGCCAAGTTCGGCATCAAGACCGAGTGGGTCCCGACCGGCTTCGACCAGATCATCCTCGGTGTCAAGAGCGGCAAGTACGACGTGGGTGTCTCCTCCTTCACCGTCAACGCCGAACGCATGCAGCAGGCCACGATGGTCAGCTACTTCACGGCGGGCACCCAGTGGGTCACCCAGAAGGGCAACCCCAAGAAGGTCGACCCCAACAACGCCTGTGGACTGAACATCTCGGTCCAGAAGGCCACCGTCCAGTCCGACGAGGACCTGCCCAAGCGGAGCAAGGCCTGCACCGACGCAGGCAAGCCGGCCATCAAGGCGATCGTGGACGCCGACCAGGCCAAGGTGACCTCGGCCGTGCTCACGGGCAAGGCCGACGCCATGCTCGTCGACCTGCCGCCGGCCATCAGCGCGGTCGACACGACGCAGGGCAAGCTCGAGCTGCTCGGTGAGCAGTACGACTCGGCTCCCTACGGCTTCGTGCTCCCGAAAGACCAGACCGACTTCGGTCAGGCCATCGCCGACGCGCTCAAGGCGATGGACACCGACGGCAGCTACAAGGCCATCCTCACGAAGTGGAAGACCGAGGGTGGAGCGATCAGCGACTTCGCCGTGAACCCGCAGCCCTGATGTCCACCACACCTGCTGAAGACCGGCCGGGCAAGATCCACGCCCGGCCGGTCCGGCACCCCTGGCGCTGGGTCGCCGTTGCCGTGATCGTCGTCCTCGTCGCGATGATGGTGAGCTCGGTCGTCACCAACGAGAACTGGAACTGGTCCTTCGCCTTCGAGATCATGCAGCAGCGGCCGGTCATCGACGGGCTGTGGAAGGGCACCATCTTCGGCACCATCGGGGCCATGGTGCTCGGCATCACCATCGGCATCACCCTCGCGGTGATGCGGCTGTCCACCAACCCGGTCCTTCGGGGGGTGGCGTTCGTCTACACGTGGTTCTTCCGGGCCATGCCGCGCTACGTCCTGCTGGCCATCCTGGGCGGTGCCATCGCGGTGCTCTACAACCCGATCCACATCGGGATCCCCTTCGGCCAGCAGCTGTCCCACGCGCTCGGCCTGTCCAACGACCTCACCTTCTTCAGCTTCAGCTGGAACGACATCTCCTCGTCGATCTGGATCGGCATCCTCGGCCTCGGTCTCTCCGAGGGCGCCTACATGGCAGAGATCGCGCGGGCCGGCATCCTGTCGGTCGACAAGGGCCAGATCGAGGCGTCGCACGCGCTGGGGATGCCCCCGGGCAAGACGATGCGCCGCATCGTGCTTCCGCAGGCGATGCGGGTGATCGTGCCCCCGACGGGCAACGAGACGATCGCCATGGTGAAGGACACCTCGCTGTTCATCGCCGCGTCGATCATCACCGAGCTCTACTTCCAGGCCTATGGGTTCGGCCAGCGCTCGTTCCAGATCGTCCCCGGCTTCATGGCCGCAACGCTGTGGTACCTCATCGTCTGCTCGATCCTGATGGTCGGTCAGTACTACCTGGAGCGCTACTACGGACGCGGCTTCGGGGCCCCGTCCAAGGCGACCAGGCGCAAGCTCGACACGATCACGGCAGGCCACTGATGACCAGCGACACGACCACCCGCACCCGCTCAGCGGAGCAGGACAGGGGCGCTCCCCTGGTCCACGCCGTCAACGTCACCAAGGCGTTCCACGGCAACCAGGTGCTCAAGGGCATCGACATGGACGTCCACCCGGGCGAGGTCGTCTGCCTGCTCGGCCCCTCGGGCTCGGGCAAGACGACCTTCCTGCGGTGCATCAACCAGCTCGAGTCCATCGACGGCGGACGCATCTGGGTCGACGGCGACCTGATGGGCTACGACGACCGCGGCGGCACGCTGCACCACCTCACCGACAAGCAGATCGCCGCCCAGCGCCGCGAGATCGGCATGGTGTTCCAGCGGTTCAACCTCTTCCCCCACATGACCGCCCTCGAGAACATCATGGAAGCCCCGATCCAGGTCAAGGGCGAGAAGAAGAAGGCCGTGCGCGAGCGCGCCCTGGCCCTCCTCGAGCAGGTCGGCCTCAAGGACAAGCCCAGCGCCTATCCCGCTCAGCTGTCCGGTGGGCAGCAGCAGCGGATCGCGATCGCCCGGGCCCTCGCGATGCAGCCCAAGCTGATGCTGTTCGACGAGCCCACCTCCGCCCTCGACCCCGAGCTCGTCGGCGAGGTACTCAAGGTGATGCGCCAGCTCGCCAAGGACGGCATGACGATGATCGTCGTCACCCACGAGATGAGCTTCGCCCGTGAGGTGGCCGACCGGGTCGTCTTCATGGACGGTGGCGTCGTCGTCGAGGAAGGCCCGCCCAGCGAGGTCATCTCCAACCCCCAGCACGCTCGGACGAAGTCCTTCCTCAGCCGCATGCGCCAGGAGGAGCAGGAGCACGAGCAGACCACTGAGTCCGACGAGGATGTCTGAGCCCCACGGCGGCTCAGACGCTGACACCCGGATGCGCGACGGCTTCCTGGTCGGCATGATGGCTTCAGGCAACGACGAGCGGGAGGCTGCGTGACGGTGATCGGTGTAGTCCGCGTCAAAGGTCGCTCCATGGAGCCGACCCTGCACACCGGAGACCGGCTCCTGGTCCTGCGAGGGGCGCCGCCGCGCCTCGGCCGCCTGGCGATCGTGCGCCTCCCTGACGACCCCGACGGGGTCCGCCGCCCGCTCGCCATCAAGCGCGTGACCGGGCGCGACCCGGCCGACCCCACCCGCTACTGGGTGGAGAGCGACAACCAGACCGCACCCGGCGTCACCGACTCGTGGACCCACGGCATCGGCTCGCTCGCCCGTGACCAGATCCGGGCCCTGGTCCTGTTCCGCCTGCCCGCGACCTATCCCGGACGTCGCCTCGCCCGCCGGGTGGTCCGCCGCTTCACCCGCTGACCCGGCTCGGCACCCGCGCGCACCGCGCCTCGCATGGGCGCCCGGGCGGCATACCTGCTCGTATGCCGGTCACCCGCCGGGGGTGCCGTGCGGCCCGCTGACCTGCCGGGTAGGGTCGAAGACGCACGAGATCATCCACCTCGCAGAAGGGATTCGCATGCTCTCCCGCCATTTCCGCCCCACTGAGGTCAGCGCCCACTGCGACCTGCCCTGTGGCGTCTACGACCCCGCCCAGGCACGCATCGAGGCCGAGTCGATCAAGGCGATCATCGCCAAGGTCGCCGACAACGACGACCCCGACTTCCGCACGCGCGCGGTGCTCATCAAGGAGCAGCGCTCCGAGCTGGTCAAGCACCACCTGTGGGTGCTGTGGACCGACTACTTCAAGCCGCCGCACTTCGAGAAGTACCCCGACCTCCACACGCTGTTCAACGAGGCCACCAAGCTGGCCGGTGCGTCGGGCACCAAGGGTGAGTTCGACAGCCCCGGGCCCCCCCCCGCTGGGGGCCGACCCTCTGTCGTGCCCGGACGTCGCGGCACTCAGCCGGCGGACGGGTTCCGGGTCTGCTCCCCCACGTCGGCAGCCGTGCCGGCCATGCCGATGGTGACCGAGGTGCGCAGGTGCGCGTCCAGCTCGGTCCAGACCACCGACAGCAGCCGCAGGTCGACCACCTGGCCGGTCCCTTCGACCGGCGCCTTGACGACGACGCGCGGACGCTTCTTGTAGAGCCGGGCCGACTCCGCGATGAGCGCGCTGATCGTCGTGCACTGGCCGGAGGCGATGATCTTGGTGACGACGCGCGACGGCTGTCCCTCGACGCGGGCGCGCACGCCGGCCAGGCCCGCCGCCACGAGGTTGCCGCAGTCCTCGGCATAGACGTAGTCGCGCATGGTGTCGAGGGGGACGTAGACCGTCAGCGGGAGCCCGGTGGCGTGGGTGCGGCAGAGCTGGGAGATGAGGCCCTGCGGCTTGGTGAGGTCCTGCCCCGGCCCGTAGAGGTTGCCGATGCGCCCCACCAGGACGGCCGTCCCCGTCCGCCGCGAGAAGTCCTCGACCGCCGCCTCCATCCTCAGCTTGGCTCGTCCGTAGGCGACCAGCGCAGCGGTGGGCGAGTCCTCGGTGAACGGCGCCCGGACCGGCGACCCGGCATACACCCCACCGGCGGAGGAGGCGAGGAAGAAGGCTCCGGCGCCGCCCTCGGGCAGCGCGGCGGCCAGGTCGGCGAGGAAGCCCTCGAAGAGGTCCACCTCGGCGATCAGGTCTGCCTCGGCCGTGGCGACCACGCCGGCTCCGGCGCACCAGGCCACGGCCCAGCTCCCACCGTCCGCGCGCTCGACCAGGGTCGAGATGCCCTCCCGCAACGCGGCGCGCGCGGCGACGGGGTCCGACCACGGCACGCGTGCGGTGACCACCTCGTCGCCGCGCCGCCGGACCGAGGCTGCGACGTGCGAGCCCAGGAGCCCGCCTGCACCGACGACCCAGGTGGTCGTCCGCGTCATGCGGACCGGCGTCCTAGCGGGCCGCGCTGGGGATCTGTGGTGATGAGGTAGAGCGGCTTGCCCATGGCCATGTTGACGACAACCCCGAGGTACTCGGCCACGATGCCCAGCGAGAACAGCACCGCGCCCGTGCCCACGATGACGAACACCATGACCGACGTCCAACCGGGGACCACGATGCCGCCGAAGAGCCTGCTGACCACCAGCACCACCGCGACGACGACGCCGAGCAGCGCGAACCCGGCCCCGATCATGCTGACGACGCGCAACAACCGGGTCCCGCTCGTGAGCACGAGCCTCCAGAAGTGCGACATCAGGCTCCGCAGCCGGTAGCCGCTGCGACGGTCGCCCTCCTCGCGCATGGGCAGGGGACAGCTGGTGACCCGACCGGCCACCCAGCCAAGGGCCACGTCGAGGTAGACGCCGGCACCGGCATAGGCCGCCAGCCCGCGAGCCACCTCACCCAGGACGAGACGGTAGGAGTGGTAGAGGTTCGCGCCGCTGTTGCCGGTCAGCCGTTCGACCAGCCACTTGGAGCCCTTCGACGCGGTGTTGCGCAGCGGACCGTGCGGCGGCTTGTTGGTGGGGCGGGCGTAGACGACGGCGACCTGCTCGGCCATCGCGCGGTCGAGGAGCGCACCCAGATAGGCCGGGTCGTGCTGCCCGTCCTCGTCCATCGTCACGACCCAGTCGCCACCGGAGGACGACATCCCGGCCAGTGTCGCCGCGTGCTGGCCGAAGTTCCGGCTCAGCCACACGGGGCGGACGAAGTCGTACTGCCGGACGAGCTCGCGGATGGTCTCGTCCGAACCGTCGGGGCCGTTGTCGTGCACGAGGAACAGCTCGCTCACCCGCGCCAGGTGGCCGTCCTCGGTGCGGAAATCGCTGGTGTACTCGGCGATCTCGGCGACCACCTCAGGCAGCGTCGCGCGACCGGCGTAGACCGGGATGACCACTGAGATCAGGTGGGCGGCGGACTGGGTGGGGGGTGCTGCCGACATGCCCGCACTATAGTCATCCAGTCCCCCGCCCCTGGGGGCGACCATTCCGAGGAACCGGGTGCCATGGCCAACCTCCCCGCCCCCGACGCGACGCAGCCGCACCTGCCACCTGCAGGTCCGCTGACCCAGCTGGTCCACAACCAACAGGTCGCCTACCTGCTCGTCGGCGGCATCAACACCGCGGTCGGACTCGGGTTCTTCGCGCTGGCGCACTGGCTGCTCGGCAGCACGATCGGCTACATGGGGTCCCTGGTGCTGGCCTACGCCCTGGCGATCCTGGTGGCGTTCGAGCTGCATCGGCGGTTCGTCTTCCGCGTGAAGGGCCACCGCGCGCGTGACCTGGCGCGGTTCGCGGGGGTGCAGTCGACCTCACTGGCGATCAACGCGGGACTGCTGCCACTGCTCATCGAGGTGGCCGGGCTGGGTCCCCTCGTGGCGCAGGCGATCGCCACCGGGCTGACCGTCGTGCTCAGCTACTTCGCGCACAAGTACTTCAGCTTCGCCCGCGACCTCGGGCCGGGTTATCCCGGCGACCTCATCGAGCACGAGTCGGACGACCCGAACTCGTAGCTGCCGCGCACCGGGCTGCCGCCAGGCTCGCGCCGGGCTGCCACCAGAGCGCCGCTTCGGGCTGCCGGCTCAGGCGGGCTTGCTCGCGGCGACGACCACCGAGGAACCGAACGGCAGGTCCATCCGCGCCAGCAGGGCACGGTCGACCCGGCTGAGCCCCATCAGCACCCGCTCCACCGGCTTGGGGACCTGCGGGAGGCTGACGACGTCGGCTGCCTCGTTCGACGAGGGCCGCACCCGGCGGGCGAGGCGCTCGGCGACGAAGAACGGGAACACCGAGGTGAAGGCGTAGGTCGCGCGGTCCACGGTCAGCCCGCTGCGCTCGACCGCGGCAACGGCCCGGGCACGGGTGTAGCGACGGTGGTGGCCGTTCTGGTCGTCGAAGTCGGTCCAGGCCCACTGGTAGGCAGGGACCGACACGAGCAACCGTCCGCCGGGTGCCAGGACGCGAGCGACCTCGCTCAGCGCCGTCTGCTCGGGCTCACAGTGCTCGATCACGTCGAACGCCGCCACGATGTCGAACGCGGCGTCCTCGAAGGGCAGGGCCAGGGCCGAGCCGCAGACGCCGTCCGTGCCGAGACCACGCGGGTCGAGGTCGAGCGACACGTGGCGGTCGCCGCCTCGCAGCCAGGCCACGCTGGGGCCGTCGGCGCTGCCCACGTCCAGGATCCGCGCGTCCCGGTCGACATACTCCTCGAGCACCTCTCGGAGCAGGTCCGTGCGCGCGCGGTACCACCAGTACGTCGGCGCGACGATCGAGGCGGAGCCGCCGTGAGCCACAGTCATGGGCGACACCCTAACCGGATCCTGTGGCTGCCCGCGGCACAGGTCAGAGCCCTGTCCCCGGCAGTCCGACATCCCACGGTTACTGGCGAGTCGGGCATAACGTACATCCGAACTGCCCATCGGCAGTCGCTCCATCTTCCACTCGGAGGTCCGAAGGTGAGTACCGACAACGCTGTCGACCACGACACCGTCCCCCCGGCCAACAAGGGACTGCTGGCAATCGCCGGCGTGCTGCTGGCCATCCCGATGATCGCCCTCCTCTGGGTGGGCAGCTACGCGAAGAAGGACCCCGAGCTCTGGGGCTTCCCCTTCTTCATCTGGTACCAGTTCCTGTGGGTCTTCCTGTGCTCGGCGCTGACGTTCACGGCGTACAAGCTGGTCCTGAAGGCCCGCCCCCACCGCCCGATGACCGGCGACGACCGTGGCAACGATGCCCGCCGCGACAGCTGGGAGGCCGGCCGATGAGCGCCCTCGCACCCGCCGCAGCAAACACCGGGGTCAACGGGGTCGCCCTGACCGTCCTCATCCTGCTGTTCGCCCTCGTCACGGGCATGGGCTTCTGGGCCTCTCGCTGGCGTCAGGCCGACAGCATGGAGTCCCTCGACGAGTGGGGCCTGGGTGGCCGACGATTCGGCACCTGGGTGACGTGGTTCCTCCTCGGAGGTGACCTCTACACGGCATACACCTTCGTCGCGGTGCCCGCGGCGATGTTCGCCCTCGGCTCGGTCAGCGGGTTCTTCGCGGTGCCCTACACGATCGTGCTCTACCCGATCATCTTCATCTTCATGTCTCGGCTCTGGTCGGTGAGCCACCGGCACGGCTACGTGACCCCGGCGGACTTCGTCAAGGGCCGCTACGGCTCGCGGGGGCTGTCCCTCGCGGTGGCGATCACCGGCATCCTCGCGACGATGCCCTACATCGCCCTTCAGCTCGTCGGCATCCAGGCCGTCCTCGAGGTCGCCGGCGTCGGCGGCAGCAACGCCCTCGCCAAGGACCTGCCGCTGTTCATCGCCTTCGCCCTGCTCGCTGCCTACACCTACTCCAGCGGTCTGCGGGCGCCGGCCATCATCGCGTTCGTCAAGGACGCGCTGATCTACCTCGTCATCATCGTCGCGGTCATCTACCTCCCCTCGAAGGTCGGCGGCTGGGACCACGTCTTCAGCGCCGCGGAGGCCAAGATGGCCAAGCCGAGCGTCGCCAACCCCGCCAAGCCCACCGGTGCGTTCATCCCGAACAGCCAGCAGTACTGGGCCTACGCAACCCTGGCGTTCGGCTCGGCCCTGGCCCTGTTCATGTATCCCCACTCGATCACGGCGACCCTGTCGAGCTCGAGCCGCAACACGATCCGCCGCAACGCCTCGATCCTGCCGGCCTACTCCTTCGTGCTCGGCCTGCTGGCCCTGCTCGGCTGGGTGGCCATCGCCGCCGGCACCAAGCCGATCGGCCTCGACGGCAAGCCGAACGCGCAGCTGGTCATCCCCCAGCTGTTCGAGGACAAGTTCCCCAGCTGGTTCGCCGGAGTGGCCTTCGCCGCGGTGGCGATCGGAGCACTCGTCCCGGCAGCCATCATGTCGATCGCGGCAGCCAACACCTTCACGCGCAACATCTACCGCGACTGGATCAAGCCCGACGCGACGCACGCCCAGGAGGCCAAGGTCGGCAAACTGGTCTCGTTGCTGGTCAAGGCCTTTGCGCTCGTCTTCGTCCTCACCCTGGACAAGCAGAACGCGATCAACTTCCAGCTCCTCGGCGGCATCTGGATCCTCCAGACGCTCCCGTCGATCGTCTTCGGGCTCTACACCCGGTGGTTCCACCGGTGGGCGCTGCTCGGCGGCTGGGCGGTCGGCATGGTCTACGGCACGATCGCTGCCTACAACGTCATCAACCCGACCACCAAGGGCCACTTCGGCGGCTCCCTGGCGATGATCCCCATGCTCGGCAAGATGGGCTACATCGCGATGACGGCCTTCGTGATCAACCTGGTCATCGCCATCGTCGCCACGCTGATCCTCCGGGCCCTCAAGGTCGACCCGGGCACGGACGACACGATCAAGGGCGACTACTTCGCCGACGCCGGTGACCCCCGCGTCGAGAAGAACCTCGCCATGGACGCGCACCTCACCACGGGCTCTCCGTAGCGGCTGCGCACACTCCACCGCGTCGGGCGGTGTCGAGACCGGTTCGCCACGGTCTCGGTACCGCCCGACTCGCTTGTGCCCCAACGCCATCCCGCGGGCCAGGGCCAGGACGACCGGGTATGCCGCGGGTCAGGAACCGCTTGCCGCGGACCGTCCTCGTCGACGTTCGAGCACCCGGGTGAGCGAGTCGACGACCCGGGGGTCGTACTCGTAGCCCAGGCCGAGGTGGATCCGCTCCATCGCCCTGTGGTCGCTCCCACCCGCGTCGCAGAGGTCGTCGTAGGCGTTGGCCACCTTGATGATGCGGCTGGACATCGGGAGGTCCTGGCCGAACTCGCGCACCTGCCGGTAGGGCGTTGTCTGCGCCTCCAGGATCGCGGCGACGCTGTCGAGCACACCGGTGGTCCGGACGATCTCGGCGCCGTCGTGGGCGATCCGCTGCTGGTCCGCGGGGGCGGCCATCACCGTCGCCCCTGCCGGGATCGGCTCGCGCAGGGCGACCTGCCCCAGGTCGTGCAGCAGGGCGGCATACTCCAGGTCCGTGAGCTCGCGCTGGCCCATGCCCAGGTCCCGACCGATCGCCAGGGAGACGTCCGCGACCCGCTGGGCGTGGTTGGAGGTGGTGTAGCCGGCCCGGTCGGTCAGGGACGACAGCGCCCCGATCGTCTGGCGATACGTCGTGCGGATGCTGGCATTGCGCTGCACCGCGAAGGACGTCAGGACCAAGGGGAAGAGGAACAGCGGCAGGGCCGCGATCCCGATGGCCACGTCGGCCAACGCGATCAGGGCGCCCGAGGTGACCAGAGCAGTGCCGAGGGCCAGGGTCGACCTGACCTCGTCGATGACGGCGGGGATGAGGGGCGCGTGGTCGCGTCCGGCGTGCGCAGCGGCCTCGAGGGTGAGCTGGGCGACCATGGTCAGGCCACCGACCAGCAGCATCACGACGCCGACCAGCCAGCGCTGGCCGGCCCAGGTGCCCTGCCACTCGACCAGGGTCTGGCCGTCGAACTGGACACCGCGGTAGAGCACCGGGGCCAGGGACACGCCTGCGACCCGCGCAGAGACTTCCACCCAGGAGACGGTCGCGCCGGACACCCTCAGGACAACGCCTCCCACGATCATGGCGACAGCCACCACCAGCACCACCGGGGCAGCGCTCAGGTGCGATCCACCGGGCTGAGGGATCGAGGACAGCGCGAGCCCCAGGGCAGCCGCGGTGGACATCGGCGCGGTCTCGCGCCCCGTGAGGATCCGGAGTCGGGCCGTCTCACCGAGCGCGATGGCGACGCAGAACAGGGAGACCGACACCAGCGAGGTGCCACGGAGGGACATCAGCTCCTGACGCCCGGACACGAAGGCCTCGCCGACCACGAAGAGGGCCAGCAGGACCAGTGGCCACCGGAGGTCGACGGTGACCCGCCGCAGGGTTGTCACAGAGCCCCTCCTACCGGCATGGCCACGGAGGCCGTCGCACCTTTGACCTTGGCCCTGAGATCGTGGCGCTGGGCAAAGAGGTCGGAGACCTCGGGCTCGTCGTGGTCGAGGGTGACCGTCGCGCCCGCGAGCTCCTCGGGGGTGCGTTCGGTCATGGTCCACACGTGCCGGGCGAGCACCCGCCTGAGCGCGTCGACGACCGCCGGGTCGAACTGCGTGCCGGCGCGGGCGGCGACCATCTCCAGCGCGGCGTCCACGTCGACGGCAGCACGGTAGGTGCGGGAGGTGGTCAGCGTGTCGAAGGTGTCTGCCACCGCTACCAGTCGCGCCGTGAGGGGGATGTCCTCACCCTTGAGCCCCGCGGGGTAGCCGCGGCCGTCGAACCGCTCGTGGTGGTGGGCGATGCCGTCCACCGAGCCCGCCACGAAGTCGATCCCCTGGACGAGCTCCACGGCGCTGAGTGCGTGCTCCGCAAGGACCACCAGCTCGTCGTCGGTCAGCGGCTGCCGAGCCCGGAGCACCTTGCTGGGCACGCACACCTTGCCGATGTCGTGGAGCATCGCCGCCGTCCGGACGTCCTGGATCTCCTTGTGCCCCAAGCCAAGGGTCTCGGCGAGCCACTGCGCGAGCTGGGCGGTGCGATCGCTGTGACCGCTGTTGGCGGGGTCCTTGGTCTCGACGGCCGTCACCAGGGCTCGCAGGGTGCGGTCGTGGGCACGCAGCTCATCGCCGTACTGGACGAACGCCCAGCGGGCGACGAACAGGGGCGCAAGGACCAGGACGGCGCTGAACCAGCCGACGCCGGCAGGCAGCCAGAGCACGACGAAGAGGAAGCCGATCACGCCGTACCCGATGTAGGCGGCGCCGGAGGTGGTGAGCAGCTTGAAGAACTGGGTGCGCATCGGGGTTCCGGCGGAGAACCTCACGACACCGGAGATCAGTGCGGCGTTGAGCAGGCACTGGGCCACGTCGGCCACGATGAGGGGCAGCCCCACCAGGAGCAGGATGCGACCGGCCGAGTCGGTGTCGCCGGGATCACTCAGCCCCCCGGCCCACACGTAGACCAGACCACCAAGGGATCCGATCGAGCTGCAGAGGGCGACGTTGAACAGTCGGACGATGACCGGCTGTGACTCCTTCTGGACCACAGCGGCGGCGGCGCCCACGATGGCTGCCCCCACGGGGCCGACCACGACGGCAGAGGTGAGCAGGATGATGCTCAGGAACGACAGCTGGATGCGCGAACCGACATCGATCTCGCGCAGCAACCAGCTGGTGATGCCCAGGCCGGACAGGACGCACACTGCGTAGATGTCACCCAGCTGACCCGTGGCCAGCCAACCGATCGACGCAAGGCCCATCGCGAGGGCAACGACGACGGCCACATAGATGATGGTCGCGCGGTTGTGCAGTCTGCGCTGAGACGCTCCCGGGTCAGGACTTGTGCTCACGGCACCAATCTAGGCCCGGGCGGCACTCGGGGTGGGTCAGCCGCCCCAGCTCCACACGGAGGTCATGCCGGTGGCGGAGTCGACGTCCTCGGGGGCCCAGACGATGTTGTCGCTGCCGGAGAGGATGGACTCGAAGATGGTGGTGATCGCCTTCATGGCGGTGCTCCTTCTGTCTGATGCCCGACTCATACGTTCGGTTACTTCAGACCATCAGTTGTCCCTAGCCGCCAGGGGTGCGGGTCGGTGACAGGACTATGATGCCGGTCAACCTGCGCGCTTGGGACTTTCCTTGCCTCTTCTTTGCCAAACCTTGAAGGTCGTATCCCACGTTTGCCAGCGTTGGTTCACACCTTTGGGCCGCGTTTGCATGCAAGTCACCCGGTTATCTTCCGTGGGCACGTTGTCCCCTCTAGGCTGTGAGAGACTGGCCCCGCACCCGGTGCATAATGCGCCACACCACCACTGACGGAGTGACTCCCATGAGCAAGCGCGCCCGCAAGCGCCGCTCGCGCAAGGGCAACGCGGCCAACCACGGCCGCAAGCCCAACGCCTGAGCCCGCGCCACGACGCATCGAAGGGGCGGTCGTACCAGCTGGTTCGACCGCCCCTTCGTCGTGCGCCGCCGTTGTCGGCTACTCCGAGATCTCGTAGCGGATCGTGGTGATCCTGGCCATGATCTGGGTCCGCAGCTCCACAGGAGCCTCCTCACAGGCGCAGGACCGCTTGACCAGCGCCTTGAGTGCCTGGTCCAGGTCGTACTCCTGCAGGCAGGGCCCGCACTCGTCGAGGTGGTGCTTGATCTTGACGGTGTCGTCCTGCGTCATCTCACCGTCGAGGTACTCGTAGACGCGGTGAAGGACCTCCGAGCAGTCCGAGCCCGCCACTTCTCCCGCTCCCTGACCTTCGCAGCTCATGAGTCCGCTCCCTGGGTGGCAAAGCCGCGCTCGGCGGCATACTCCGTCAGCAACTCCCGCAACTGGCGTCGGCCGCGGTGCAACCGCGACATGACCGTCCCGATGGGGGTATCCATGATCTCGGCGATCTCCTTGTAGGCGAAGCCCTCGACGTCGGCAAGGTAGACCGCCAACCGGAAGTCCTCCGGCAGCTGTTGCAGTGCCCTCTTCACCTCGGTGTCGGGCAGGTGGTCCAACGCCTCCGTCTCGGCCGATCGCAGCCCGCTCGACGTGTGCGACTCGGCACGCGCGAGCTGGTAGTCCTCGATCTCGGCGGCATCGGACTGCAGCGGCTCGCGCTGCTTCTTGCGGTAGGTGTTGATGTAGGTGTTGGTGAGGATGCGGTACATCCACGCCTTGAAGTTCGTGCCGGGGCGGTACTGGTGGAACGCGGCGAAGGCCTTGGTGTAGGTCTCCTGGAGCAGGTCCTCGGCGTCGGCCGGGTTCCGCGTGGTCCGCAGCGCCGCTGAGTAGAGCTGGTCCAGCAGCGGCATCGCCTCGCGCTCGAACCGCGACTGCCGCTCGGCAGGGGTCTCGCTCGCCACGTCGACGGTGGCGTCAGGGGTGGCCTCGTCGATGATGGTGTCGGTGGCAGGTGTGTCAGTCATTGCCCTCCAGCCTAGCCCGGCATCGGCCGTGGCCGGCTTGTCGGTCGGTGCGGAGAAGCCCAATGCGACAGGCGCCGAGAGCGCGGTGTCGCCGGGCTGCACGGTCAGAACGGGCACTGGCGGACTCCTGGTGGTGAATGGGGTGGGTTTCGACCGCGTCGCGGTCGGTCCCTTGGTCCAACGGGGCGCCTCGCGCCGACATTCCCAGGCACTACGGTTTCCGGTATGCCGCGCCCTTCCGAAGCCTCGTTCGTCGAGCTGCTCACGCAGCAGGTTCGCCACGAGTTCACCGCCAGCCAGCAGTACATCGCGATCGCCGTCTGGTTCGACGGCCACGACCTCCCCCGGCTGGCGACGCACTTCTACCTGCAGAGCGTCGAAGAGCGGAACCACGCGATGATGATGGTCCAGTACATGCTCGACAGGGACTGGGCCGTGGCCGTGCCCGGCGTGGACGAGGTCCGCAACGACTTCGACGAGCTCACCGCGCCGATCAAGCTGGCCCTGGCCCAGGAGAAGGCCGTCACCGGCCAGATCGAGGCGCTCTTCCGGGCGGCACGCGCCGAGGGCGACGTGCTCGGCGAGCAGTTCATGCTGTGGTTCCTCAAGGAGCAGGTCGAGGAGGTCGCGGCGATGAACACCCTGCTGACCATCGCCGAGCGCGCCGGTGACGACTGGTTCCAGATCGAGGACCACCTCGCCCGCGAGGCCGTGGGCGACGGAGGCAAGGACGCGTCCGCGCCGACCGCCGCCGGGGGCGCGCTCTAACCCAGAGAGTTCACGAAGGCCAGGGCGGCTGCCACCAGGTCGTCCGGCTTCTTGGTGAAGCCGTGGCCACCCTTGACCACGCTCACCCAGGACGGGTCGGGCAGCTCGGCGCGCACCTCACCGGGCGTGCCGAAGGGGTCGGTCTCGCCCTGGACGACATGCAGCGGTATGCCGTGCGGCACCGGTGCGCGCAGCTCCTCGGCCCGCGACAGCTCGGGCTTGCCCGGCGGGTGGAGGGGGAAGGCGAGGGCGAGGACCGCGTCCGCGCCGGTGTCCTTGGCCGTGCGGAACGCCACCCGTGCGCCGTTGCTCTTGCCCCCGACCACGAGGGGCCTCGGCAGGGCTCCACGCCCTGCCGTCAGGTGGGCGAGCACTGGCAACCACGACGGGTCTTGGGTGGCAGCGGGTGGCGGCATCTTGCGGCCGGCGATGACCCAGGCCTGCTCGACCAGGGCAACGGCCCAACCGGCATCGACGAGGCCGGTTGCGACGGCTGTCACGTCGCCGGCTCGGATGCTGCCACCGGCGCCGTGGGTGAGCACGACGGAGCCCTGCGCCCGCGGTGGTCGGGTGACGTGCGCGCGCGCCGGTCCCAGTGGGGTCTCGACCTCGACGACTCGGGTGGTGCTCATGCCGGGTTCGGTCCCCCACTGGTCTCGTCGGCCCTGGGCGGGGCCTGACCCCCGATGATCTCGCCGGTCATGGGGTCGACCACGCCGTCGAGCTCGTCGAGCCCCGCCGGCTCGATCAGCTGCGGACCGTTGCTGCGGTTGGACGACACGGCCGTTCCGACCGGATAGGCCTCGAACCGCCCCGGCGCCGAGAACGCCAGCAGCCGCGCGACCTCGTCCTGGTCGCTCATCGACGGGTCGAGCCAAGTCGCCCAATCCTCACGTTCGAGCACCAGGGGCTGCCGGTCGTGGATGCGGTCCAGCCCGGCCTCGGCCTCCGTCGTGATGATGGTGAAGGTCGTGAGCCACGCCTCTGGATCGTCGGAGTCGGCGATCTCGCGGTCCCGCCAGAACTCGTAGAGCCCGGCGAACGCCACCACGTCGCCGTCTGCCCGGTGCATGTAGAAGGGCTGCTTGCGCGGGTTCCCCTTGGCGTCGGTGCTCACCGGGGACTTCTGCCACTCGTACCACCCCTGGGCCGGCACCAGGCAGCGACGTGACGCAGCGGCCTTGGCGAACGACCCCTTCTCCAGGACCGACTCCGCCCGCGCGTTGATCATCCGCATGCCGATCTTGGTGTCCTTGGACCAGCTGGGCACCAGGCCCCACGTGAGCAACCGCAGCTGGCGCACGGGCGCCGGGTCACCGGCATACTCCTCCGCGGTGTCGCGCGGGAGGCGGGTGAGGACCACGGGGGCCTGCTTGCTCGGCGCCAGGTTGAAGTCGGGGGTGCCCGCCGGCGGCGACTGGGGGTTCTTGAGGATGCTGCGGGCCGGCTCGGCCGTCCGGTCCTGGTCGACCTCGAACTCCTCGACGAGCTCGTCGGGGTTGGCTGTGGCTGCATATCGGCCGCACATGGTGGACAGGGTACGCAGGGACGCTGACCTGCCCATACGGTAAGAAGGGAGACGACCGCGAACAGCCCGCACCCAGCACACACCAGCCCGCACCCAGCCCGCACCAGCCCGCACCAGCCCGCACCAGCCCGCACCCAGCCCGCACCCAGCCCGCACCAGCCAGGAGTGAACATGACCGTCGTCCGCCGCGTGGCCCGACCGTTGCTCGCCGCGATCTTCGTCGTCCAGGGACTCGAGCAGCTGCGGCACCCTTCGGCGCTGACGCCCAAGGTCGCGCCCCTCGCCGAGCGGCTCGCCCCGCTGGGTCTGCCCAACGACCCCGAGCTCCTGGTGCGCGCCAACGGCGCGACCATGGTCGGCGGCGGAGCGCTCCTCGCCGCAGGTCGTGTGCCCAGGCTCGCCTCGCTGGCCCTCGTCGGTGCCATGGTGCCGACCACCTATGTGGGACACCAGTTCTGGGCTGAGACCGACCCCGCGGCCAAGCGCGCCCAGCGGATCAACTTCCTCAAGAACCTCGGGCTCATCGGCGGCCTGCTGCTGGCCAGCGTCGACACCGAGGGCCGGCCCGGACTGGTCTACCGCGCAGGGCTGGCCGGCGACACCGCCAAGCGCACCGCCAAACGCGCCAAGCGCGAGGCCAGGTACGCCACCCGTGCTGCGCGCCGCGAGGCCAGGCTGGCCGCATCCCAGGCCCACGATGCCCTCACCTGACCCATCGCACGCCGGAGCCACGGGCTCCGTCTCCCACCTCGCTGGCTGGTCCACCCCTGCAGCCCTGCAACGGGTCGACGCGGACGTCACCCTGCCCGGCAGCAAGTCCCTGACCAACCGCTTCCTCGTGCTCGCGGCGCTGGCGAACGGTCCGTCCCTGCTTCGTCGGCCGCTGCGTTCCCGCGACACGCTGCTGATGGCGCAGGCCCTGCGTGACCTCGGGGCAGAGGTCGAGGACGCTGTGGCGCTCGGTGCGACCGCGCCTGACTGGGTGGTCACGCCCGCAACCCTGGACGGTGGCGCGCACATCGAGTGCGGCCTGGCCGGCACGGTGATGCGCTTCCTGCCGCCGGTGGCGGCGCTCTCCCGCGGACTCGTGACGTTCGACGGCGACCAGCAGGCACGGGTGCGTCCGATGGGCCCCGTGCTGGAAGCCCTTCGCGTCCTGGGCGCGCAGGTCGAGGACGAGGCACGCGGCACCCTGCCGTTCACGGTCCACGGCACCGGGCAGATGCCGGGTGGCTCGGTCACCCTCGACGCCTCCTCCTCCTCGCAGTTCATCTCGGCACTCCTGCTGGCCGGTCCGCGCTACGACAGGGGGGTGACCATCCACCACGCCGGCAAGCCGGTCCCCTCCGAGCCGCACATCGAGATGACGGTCGAGACCCTGCGCGACGCCGGGGCGATCGTCGACGACGGGGACGCCAACACCTGGCGGGTCGAGCCGTCCGAGATCAACGGGCTCGACGTCCAGGTGGAACCCGACCTCTCGAACGCCGCACCCTTCCTCGCCGCGGCCCTGGTGACGAGCGGCCGGGTCACCGTGCCGGGCTGGCCGCAGCACACCACCCAGGCCGGTGACGCTATCCGCGACATCCTCGACACCATGGGCGCCGACGTCTCGCTCGCCCGCGAGGGGCTCACCGTGTCGGGCACCGGCGAGATCAACGGCATCGACATCGACCTCCACGACGCCAGCGAGCTCACACCGGTCATCGCAGCACTGGCAGCCCTCGCCGACTCCCCCAGTGTCATCCGCGGAGTCGCCCACATCCGGGGGCACGAGACCGACCGGCTGGCGGCCCTGGCGCGCGAGCTCGGGGACCGCGGAGCCGAGGTGAGGGAGACCGAAGACGGCCTCCGCATCACGCCGCGACCCCTGACCGGTGGGCTGTTCCACACCTACGCCGACCACCGGATGGTCATGGCCGGCGCCCTCCTGGGCCTTCGGACTCCCGGCCTGGTCGTCGAGGACCCCGACACGGTCGCCAAGACCCTCCCCGAGTTCGTCGAGCTCTGGCACGGCCTCGTCGACCCCGACGGCCCCACGCCATGAGTCGGCGCACTTCGGACTACGACGAGAGCGATGTCCGCATCCGTCCCAGCAAGCGGGGCTCACGCCCGAGGTCCAAGGATCGCCCCGCCCACGAGGACGCCGTCCCGGGTTTCGTCATCGGCGTCGACCGGGGTCGCTACACGGTCCTCGTAGGCAATGGCGTCGGCGGCAAGAGCATCGGTGTCAAAGCCGTTGCTGGCAAAGGCGTTGCTGGCAAGGGCGGCGGTGGCAAGGGCGGCGGTGGGAAGGCCTCGGCAGAGCGCATCGTGACCGCCATGAAGGCACGCGAGCTGGGGCGCAAGGGAATCGTGGTCGGTGACGACGTCGAGCTGGTCGGTGACACCTCGGGCAATCCTGACGGCCTGGCCCGCGTGGTCCGCCTCACCCCTCGACGCTCGGTGCTGCGACGCACCGCGGACGACACCGACCCCGTCGAGCGAGTGATCGTCGCCAATGCCGACCAGCTCGTGATCGTCACCGCGCTGGCCAACCCGGAGCCGCGCCCGCGCATGATCGACCGCTGCCTCGTCGCCGCCTACGACGCCGGCCTCGACCCCCTGCTCGTGCTGACCAAGGCCGACCTCGCCGACGCCGACGCCTTTCTCGCCAACTACGCGCCACTCAACGTCCGCTACGTCGTGACCGCGACCGGGGAGTCCGGCTTCGAGGGTCTGGAACTGCTGCACGAGCAGCTCCTCGACCGGATCAGCGTCTTCATCGGGCACTCCGGAGTCGGCAAGTCGACCCTCGTGAACGGCCTGGTCCCGGACGCCCGCCGAGCGACGGGCATCGTCAACGACTTCACCGGTCGCGGCCGCCACACCTCGAGCTCGGCCGTCGCGTTGCGACTGCCGAACGAGGCGGGGTGGGTCATCGACACCCCCGGGGTGCGGTCGTTCGGCCTGGCCCACGTCGACCTCGCACGGATCATCCAGCACTTCCCCGACCTCGAGCCCGGCACCGCCCAGTGTCCCCGCGGCTGCGGCCACGACGAGGAGGAGTGCGCCCTCGACGCCTGGGTGGCCTCAGGTCAGGCCGGGCCTGCGGGCACCTCCAGGCTGGAGTCCCTGCGTCGGCTGCTGCGGGCACGCTCGGGCGACGGCGAGTGACCGCGGTCTGCCAGAGGTCCCATGACCAGATGGCCGGCAAGCGCCAATGCCGTTGCCACCACAGGCATTCCGATCAGCAGGCCGATCTGCACGTGTAGTGGAGCACTGAGCATCGTCTCTTCGTTCAGGCGCTCCGACCACCAGAGCAACACGCCCGGCCCGACGATCGCCACGACGGCGCCCAGCCGCGCCAACGGTCCGCCACGACGCAGCAGCGGCCCCGCGACGAGGAACCCGGGCGCCAGCGGCAAGCCCTGTCCGGCGAACAGGATCAGCCCTGGCACGAACAGGAACCGCAACCACCGTCGCCACCCGGTCGCGTGACGAGCCAGCCACGAGAGGCCGACGAGCAGCCCGAAGACCGCGCCCAAGAGGACGATCATGAGGGTGCCGGACCAGTTGAACTCAGGACTCGTCGACACGATGCGCATCCACACCCTCGCGGCCACACCCCACACCGCCCCCAGGCCGAAGCCGATGAGGGCGGTGCGGAGCACCGCGTGCCGTGAGAGCACTGTCATCACCACTCCACTGGCAGGCACGCGAGCCTTGCCCCAGCCGTGCCGTCAGGTGCGGTCGGGTTCGCGTGGATGACGACCGAGCGGGCACCGGGCACCGGGGCCCAGTCGACTGCGGCCGAGCTCTGTGCGTTGCCCTCGTCATCGACGGTGAAGTCGAGCCAGATCTCGGTCTGGTCGTTGACCGTCAGCGGGCTCGTGGTCGAGTGGTTGTAGTGCCCCAGTGCTGACGCGCCGCTGCCCGCGACACACGGTCCGAGGTGCAGGTGCGCACCGAAGGTCCGTCCGGCCACGGCCGGGTCGACGCCGTGCACGACGAACACCGCCTTGGTGGAGTCCGTGGCGACCAGCGTCAGCTTGGCACGCGCTCCGTCGAACGGTCGGTGGCGGCGGGCGCGAAGTCACGCAGGTCGCTCTTGAAGTTGAAGGCCACCCCCGCGATGGCCGGTGCCACCGCTGCGCCGACGCCGAGTACCGCGGCACATGCCACGGCTGTGGCAGACCTCCGCCAAAGAGGTGATGACTGCGAATGTTCCATGGTGCTCTCCTTACGCTTGTGAAACCGTGGTGCTGACACCTGACTGACGCGGCACAACGGCGCAGCGGGTGACACTGAAATCATCGAAATTGGTTGTCACCCAACGCCTCTGCTCGTTCGTCTGTCTAGGTGATGGAGTCCGTGGGAATGCTGACAGGGAGCATCGGGGAGTCGACGGCGCAGGCCGACGTCGACGCCTTGGTCTCGGCCCTGTTCGTTGCCGAGGGCGCACGACTGGTGACCCTCGCCCGCTTCTTCGTCCAGGACCGCACCGCGGCCGAGGACCTCGTCCAGGAGGCGTTCATCCGCTTGTCCCGCAGCGCCCAGCGCATCCGCGACCCCGAGCGAGCCGCGGCCTACCTGCGCTCGATCGTCATCAACCTCGCGCGCGACCACAACCGGCGCGGCCTGGTGTCCCTACGGCACCGGCCCCCGGCCATACCGGACGAGCCCTCGGCGGAGGAGACCGCCGCCTCTCGTGAGTCGCGCCTCGAGGTGGTCGCAGCACTGCACGACCTGCCCCGGCGACAGCGGGACTGCGTGGCTCTGAGGTACTACCTCGAGCTGTCCGTCGAGGAGATCGCCAGGACCCTGGGGCTCTCACCCAACTCGGTCAAGACCCATCTGCAGCGCGGCCTGAGGTCCCTGGCTGCCACCTTGGAGGAGACGCGATGAGCGCGCTCGAAGATCGCCTCCATGATGCGCTGACCGCCGAGGGCAGCGTGCACGCCCCCTCCCCCGACCTGTTCGCACGCGTCGTCGAAGGCATCGACCACGACCGCGCCCGGCGACGGCGGGTACGCCGGGTCGGGGCGGCCTGGGTCGTGGCCCTGGCCGGCTCCGTGACCACACTGCTGACCCTCACCCCCAGAGACGAGAGAGGACTGCACATGCCCTGGTGGATTCTCGAGGTGGGGACCAACCTCGCCCTGCTCGGCATCGCCTTGTGGCTCGGCCCGTTCATCAAGCGGTTCGGCCGGGCCTACGCTGCTGACGTCTTCCACGACAACCCGCTGACCGGCAAGAGCTACATCGTGCTCACCGACATCGTCTACTACCTGATCTTCGCCGCCTACATCCTGTTCTCGTTGCACGTGGCCCCACAGGAGAGCTGGCACAACGCGATCAGCCAGGAGGTCACCGCAGAACAGGTGACGTTCGAGCTCGGCCGGCTCGGCGGCATACTCCTCATCATCGGCATCCTGCACGGCCTGAACATCGTGCTCATGCCCCTGCTGGGTCGCGTGTTCTCCCTCAACCGGCGCCTCTGAGGAGGGGACGGCGACGGCGCCGCCCCCCTGGTGGGGAACGGCGCCGTCGTCGTGTGCTGTGCGCTCGCGGTCAGGAGTCCGTCGGGCCGTCACCCACGGGCTCGAGCGACGAGTCGTCGCGCAGACCCGAGCCGAACGTGACCGAGGCTGCGCCGGAGACGTCCACGGTCTCGATGATCTCGCGAGGCGACGCGAAGTGGCAGGCCGACAGGTGCTCGCCCGCGCCGTCGGGGCGCAGCTCGAGCATCGGGATGTCGGTCTTGCACTTGTCCTGCGCCTTCCAGCACCGGGTGTGGAAGCGGCAGCCCGACGGCGGGTTGGCCGGCGAGGGGACGTCGCCCTTGAGGACGATCTGCTCCTTCTTGTCGCGCAGGGTCGGGTCGGGCACCGGGACGGCCGACAGCAGCGCCTGGGTGTAGGGGTGGGTGGGACGACCGTAGATGTCGTCCTCCTCGCCCAGCTCTGCCATCTTGCCGAGGTACATGACGCCGACGCGGTCGGAGATGTGCCGGACCACGGACAGGTCGTGCGCGATGAAGATGTAGGACAGGCCGAGCTCGTCCTGGAGCTTCTCCATCAGGTTGACGACCTGGGCCTGCACCGACACGTCGAGCGCGGAGACCGGCTCGTCGCAGATCAGCACCTTCGGGTTCAGGGCGATCCCTCGGGCGATGCCGATGCGCTGCCGCTGTCCACCGGAGAACTGGTGGGGGTAGCGGTTGATGTGCTCGGGGTTGAGGCCCACGAGGTCGAGCAGGTCCTGAACGGCCTTGCGGCGGCCCTTCCTCGGCACCACATCGGGGTGGATGTCGAACGGCTCCCCCACGATGTCGCCAACCGTCTTGCGAGGGTTGAGCGAGGTGTAGGGGTCCTGGAACACGATCTGGATGTCGCGACGCAGCTTGCGCATCGCGCGACCCTTCTGCGCGTACATGTCGACACCGTCGAACACGACCGAGCCAGAGGTGGGCTCCTCCAGGCGCATCAGCAGGCGGCCGAGCGTTGACTTGCCACACCCGGACTCACCGACGATGCCCAGCGTCTCACCCTTGAGGAGCTCGAAGCTGACGCCGTCGACGGCCTTCACGTGACCCACGGTGCGGCGCAGCACGCCGCCCTTGATGGGGTAGTACTTGACCAGGTCGGTCGCAGTCAGAATGGCCTCAGCCATGGAGGACCTCCTCGGCGAAGTGGCAGGCGCTCTCTCGGCCGGGAGCGACCTCGAGCAGGGCAGGACGGTCCTCGCGGCACACGTCCTGGGCGAACTTGCACCGCGGGTTGAAGGCGCACCCGTCCGGGATCCGCATCAGGTTCGGCGGCAGGCCACCGATGGCAGCGAGCTGCTGTCCCTTCTGGTCCAGGCGCGGGATCGACTCCAACAGGCCCTTGGTGTAGGGGTGGCCCGGTTGGCGGTACAGGTCGTAGACGTCGGCGCGCTCGACGATCCGACCGGCATACATCACCGCGATCTTGTCGGCGACGTTCGCCACCACACCCAGGTCGTGCGTGATCAGGATGAGCCCCATCTGGCGCTCCTCCTGCAGCTCCTGCAGCAGCGCCATGATCTGCGCCTGGACGGTGACGTCCAGGGCGGTGGTCGGCTCGTCGGCGATGAGGACCGCCGGGTCGAGCGCGATGGCCATCGCGATCATGATGCGCTGGCGCATGCCGCCTGAGAACTGGTGGGGGTAGGCCCCCACGCGCTCCTTGGCCGCCGGGATCTGGACCCGCTGCATGAGCTTGACCGCACGCTCGAGGGCGTCGGACTTGTTCATGCCGCGGTGCACGCGGAACATCTCCGCGATCTGCCACCCCACGGGGAACACGGGGTTCAGCGAGGACAGCGCGTCCTGGAAGACCATCGAGATCTCCGGGCCACGGGTGCGGCGACGCTGCTCGTCCGGCATCGTCAGCAGGTCCTGACCGCAGTAGCGGATCTGGCCCTTGGGGATGACTGCCGGCGGCATGTCGAGGATGCCCATGATCGCCTGCGCGGTCACGGACTTGCCCGACCCGGACTCCCCGAGGATGGCCAGGGTCTGGCCCTCGTGGAGGTCGAAGTTGACGCCGTTGATCGCCCGGGCGATGCCGTCGGGGGTGTGGAACTCGACGTGGAGGTCCTCCACCTCCAGCAGCAGCCCGTCCTGGGGGGCGTAGGTCTGGCCGGAGGACTTCGCAGACTCCCGGGCCATGGTTTCAGAGGTTGTCATGTGTCGTCTCTCCCGCTCAGCGCGACTTCGGGTCGAAGGCATCGCGCACGGCGTCGCCGAGCATGATGAAGGCCAGCACCGCCAGACTCAGGAAGAGGCTGGGGAACAACAGGATGTGCGGGGTCGTCCGCAGCGCCACGATGGCGTCGGAGATGGCCACACCCCACGAGATCGCCGGCGGGGTCAACCCGATGCCGAGGAAGCTCAGGGTCGCCTCGACGGCGATGAACACACCCAGGTTGATGGTCGCCACGACGATCATCGGCGCCAGTGCGTTCGGGAGCACGTGCGCGCGGATGATCCGCCACGGCGTGGCTCCGAGGGCGCGGGCGGCCTGGACGTAGTCGTTGGGCTTGACCTGCAGGACGCTGGACCGCATGAGGCGCGCCAGTCCCGGCCAGCCGAAGATCGACAGCACCAGCACGACCTTGCCCACCACGAGCAGGTAGGGCGAGTTCACGTCGTTGGGGAACGTCGCCATGAAGAGGATGCCGCCGAGCAGCAGCGGGATGGCGAAGAAGATGTCCGTGACACGGGACACCAGGGCGTCCAGCCAGCCACCGTAGTAGCCGGCGACGATGCCCATGGCACCACCGATCAGCACGGTCGCGATCGACGCGAAGACGCCGACGAGGATCGACGCACGAGCACCGTAGATGGTGCGCGAGTAGATGTCGTAGCCCTGGATGTCGCGACCGAACCAGGCGCTGCCGCTGGGACGCTGACGCGCCTCCTTGAGCACGGCAGCGGCGGGGTCGACGTTGGTGAACAGCGCCGGCCACACGGCCATCAGCAGGAACACCACGATGAGGGCCATCGAGACCCAGAAGATGGGGTTCTTCTTGAGCGAGCGCCAGGCGTCGGAGGTGAGCGAACGCGCCTCGTCGTGCCCTGCGGCGCCGGCGCCGGTCTCGGCGCCAACGGCAATGGTCGATGCCTCAGTCATGGCTGATCCTCGGGTCGAGCACGCCGTACAAGAGGTCGACGAGCAGGTTGACGAGCAGGAACACCAGCACCAGGACCGTCACCGTCCCCACGACGGACACGCCGTCGCGGTTGTGGATGCCGGTGAACAGGTAGCCGCCCACGCCCTGGATGTTGAAGATGCGCTCGGTGACGATGGCGCCACCGAGGAGACCACCGAAGTCGGCGCCGATGAAGGTGACGACCGGGATCAGCGAGTTGCGCAGGGCGTGCAGGCCGATGGCCCGCCGACGGGTCAGTCCCTTGGCGATGGCCGTGCGCAGGTAGTCGGCGCGCAGGTTCTCCACCAGGTTGGTGCGGGTCAGTCGGGCGACGTAGGCGATCGAGGCGCTGCCGAGCACGAAGGCGGGGAGCAGCAGCTCGTTGAACGTCGCCTCGGACGAGACCGTCACTGGTCGAAGGCCCCACTTGACACCGAGGTAGTACTGCAGCGTGGCGCCGATGACGAAGATGGGGATGGCGATGACGAACAGGGTGCTCACGAGGACGAGGTTGTCCATGAACTTGCCCTTGCGTATCCCCGCCAGCACACCCGCGATGACGCCGATCAGCGTCTCGAAGAGGATCGCCATGCCAGCCAGCTTGGCGGTGGTGGGGTAACGCTGCTTGAGCTCGTCCGCCACCTTGATGTTGCGGAAGGTGGTGCCGAGGTCGCCCTGGGCGATGTTGCCCATGTACTTGGCGTAGCGCGTCGGCAGGGGGTCGTTGAGGTTGTGCTCGGTCCGGAACTTGGCCACGAAGGCCGGCGCGCAGGGCCGCTCACCGCACATGCCAGCTGTGGGATCTCCGGGCAGGGCGAAAACCATGGCAAAGATAATGAACGTGGATCCAAGCAGCACCGGGATCATCTGGAGAAGTCTCCGAAGGATGTACTTGTACACGTCACCTCCCTCTCTATGACGCCGTCGGGTGGGGTGTTCCCGGGTGGCGTGGCTGGACAAGCCGTGCGGGGCCAGACGTGCGCGCCCGTGCTTGTCACAACATAGTCGTTTTGGACGGTGGGGGGTCATCAGGAGGGTTGCCCCTGACTGGCCCCGGACAGGCCGTCGGCCTGCGGCCCGGGGGCCGCCCGCCCCACGACGCTATCTGGATTCGCTCACCGGCGAGGTGGGCGGTCCGGGCGACTTTACTTGAGCGAGAGGCTCTCGAAGTCGATCGTGCCGAATGCGGTGATCTTCACGCCGGTGACCTTGTTGGACCAGCCGAAGGTGGCCGTCGAGTACCACATCGGGATGGCCGGCATGTCGTTGGCGAGCAGTGCCTCGGCCTCCTGGTACTTGGCGTTGGCCTGAGCCGGGTCCGTCTGGGCAGCAGCCTCGTTGAGGAGCTTGTCGAACTCGGGGTTGCTGTAGTCACCATCGTTGGACGAGGCACCAGTCTTGAAGATCGGGGCGAGGAAGTTCTCGATGGACGGGTAGTCCATCTGCCATCCCGTGCGGAACATGCCCTTCATCTTGCGGCTGGCGATCTGGGTGCGGAAGGTGGCGAAGTCCACGACCGGGGTCGCGACACAGTCGACACCGAGGGCGCCCTTGATCGAGTTGCAGGTTGCCTCGGTCCACGCCTTGTGCGAGGAGTCAGCGTTGTAGGCGAGGGTCATCTTGCCACCCTTGAAGCCACCGGCCTCGTCGAGCTTGGCCTTGGCCTTGGCGGCGTCGAACGTGCACCACTCGCCACACTGGTTGGCCTTGTAGCCGTCAACGACCGGGGAGACCCAGCCGGTGGCGGGCTGACGCGTGTTGTTGAAGATCTGCTTGATGATCGTCGGACGGTCGATGGCCATGGAGATGGCCTGACGGATCTTCGGGTCAGAGTAGTTCGGGTCGACCTTGGTCGGCGCGAAGGTGATGGTCTGGATGACGCCGACGGACTTCTGCGAGTTGCGGTCCGGGAGGTCGGTCTTGTACTTGTCATCGATCATCGCGGACGAGGGGACCTGGTCCGTCACGTCAAGCTGGTTGGCGATGACGTCGTTGTAGGCGGCGTCCTCGTCCTGGTAGATCTTGAACGTGATGCCGTCGAGCTTGCCGGGGAACTTGCCCGAGTAGCTCGCGTTCTTGCTGAGCTTGATCTCGGTGTTCTTGGTCCAGCTGTCGAGCTTGAACGGGCCAGCGCCAACCGGCTTCTCGCCATAGGCGGCCGGGTCGGCCTTGAAGGAGTCCGGCAGCGGCGCGAAGGCCGAGTAGCCCAGGCGGACGGCCATGTTGGAGACCTTCTCGGTCGTCTTGATCGTGAAGGTGTAGTCGTCCTTCACCACCAGACCGGTGAGCTTGTCGGCCTTGGCCTTGCCGGAGCCCTTGCACGGGTCGTCGCCGGTGCCGGTGCACTGGGTGTCACCGAAGCCCTCGATGGGCTCCATGAAGTAGCCGGAGGACTGGGCGTTCGGGCCGTAGGCGGCGTAGTTCCAGGCGTCGACGAAGTTGTGCGCCTTGACCTCGGTGCCGTCCGAGAACTTGTAGCCCTTCTTCAGGGTGACGGTGAAGTTCTGGTTGTCCGTCGAGTCGATCTTGTCCGCGATGTCGTTCTCGGGGGCAGCGGTCTCGGCGTTGTAGTGCACGAGCTTGGCCGTGATGGCCTCAAGCACGTTGCCACCACAGGTCTCGGTCGTGTTGCTCGGAATGAGCGGGTTCTGGGGGTTGCACCCGCGGACCGTGACAGTACCGCCGGCCTTGCCGCCGGCACTGGAGCTGGTGTCATCCTTGCTGTTCCCGCCACCGCAAGCTGCAGCGAGCAGCGCGACGGACGAGATTCCAGCAACCATGGCCACCGTGCGAGTAGTTCCTCGCATTGACGTCCTCCTACTTAGGGTCTGCCGCCCAGATGATGAGCGGTCGTTCCGGGCTGTGCCCGATTTGGGCGCAGCCCTGTAACGCACAGGGCGTTCGTGTGTTGTGGCCCCTATGAAAGAGCACGGAGGGAGCAAAGGCGACGCTCTGGGCCAACCCGAGACAAAAACGTGATCGTCCCGCAGCACAGTTGAGAGCAGATCTTCGGTCGAAGTGGCTTTTGCTGCCATTTGATGGTGTTTCGTGTATTACGCCCGGAGGTCGCCCCCAACCGCCCGGGAGACGCCCTCGCACCTGTCGGGAGATGCCGTCGCACCTGCCCGGAGAGGCCCTAGCCCCCGCCGGGCGACGTGGCATCCCGCGTCCCGACCAGCCGACGGGCTAGCGTGGGAAGGTGCCCTACGACGATGATCTGCGCCTAGCCCATGTCCTGGCGGACGCCGTCGAGCGGATCACCATGGCCCGGTTCCGCGCCCACGACCTCGTCGTGGAGTCCAAGCCAGACCTGTCCCTGGTGAGTGACGCCGACAAGGCTGCCGAGGAGATGGTGCGCATGCAGCTCAAGCGCACCCGCCCCCGTGACGCCGTAGAGGGCGAGGAGTTCGAGACCACCGGGCACGCCCCCCGTCGCTGGGTGATCGACCCGATCGACGGGACGCACAACTTCGTCCGCGGCGTACCCGCGTGGGCGACCCTGATCTCGCTGGTCGACAACGACATGCCGGTGCTCGGCCTCGTGGCCGCTCCGGCCCTCGGCCGGCGCTGGTGGGCAGCCAACGGGTCCGGCGCGTGGTCGGGCCGCAGCCTCTCCGCGGCCAAGCAGATCCACGTCTCTGCCGTCTCGAACCTGTCGGACGCGTCGTTCTCCTACTCCGACCTCAAGGGCTGGCGGCACCTCGACCGGCAGGAGGAGTTCCTCGAGCTGACCGATGCCTGCTGGCGGACTCGGGCGTTCGGCGACTTCTGGTCCTACATGCTCGTCGCGGAGGGCGCGGTGGACATCGCCGCCGAACCCGACCTCGCCGTCTACGACATGGCGGCGCTGGTCCCCATCGTCACGGAGGCCGGCGGCCGGTTCACGTCCCTGGCGGGCAAGGACGGACCGTGGGGCGGCAACGCCGTCGCCACCAACGGCCTGCTGCACGACGAGGTCCTGGCCCGACTGGGCACGGACGCCCGCGTCTGACCGTCGCTCAGGCGGGGACGACCGTCACGTCGCCGATCCCCAGCTCACGCACCCCGTCGGCATACGTGCTGGCATCGCCGACGATGACCACCGTCCACTCCCCCTGGACCCAGTCGCGGTAGGCCGCCGTCAGGCGCTCACCGTCGAGGTCGCGCATCGCGTCGAGCGTCTGGGTGGTGAAGTCGGTGGTGAGTCCGTCGAGGGCCATCGTCGCGGCTTCGTCGGCGACGGCATCGGCCGTGGCGAAGCGCCCCGGTGCGGTCTTGCTGATGAAGTCGACCCCGGCCTGCACCTCCTCGGGGCTGAACCCCTCGCGCCCTGAGGCAAGCAGGTCCAGAAGCAACCGCACCGACTCGACGGTCGCATCGGCCCGCACCGAGCCGGACGTGAGGAACAGCCCGCCGACGCGGCGCGGCCGGAACACCGAGCGGATGCCGTAGGTGTAGCCCTTCTCCTCGCGCAGGACCGCGTCGACGCGGGCGTTGGGCGACCCACCAACCATGAAACCGAGGACGGGGTATGCCGCCCAGCCGCCCGGGGCGCGACGGTCCGGGCCCGTCCACCCCACCAGCAGCTCGCTCTGGACCGAGCCAGGTCGGTCGACGAGCACGACGCGAGCTGCGTCGGCCGCGCGACGGGCCTCGGTCGGCCCCGGCGAGGGCACGTGGGTCGCGCTGACCCACGTGCCGAGCGTGGTCTCGGCCAGGTCGCGGACGTCGAGGCCCGACAGGTCGCCGGCGATGACGGCCGTCATCCCCGTGGGCCCGACGCGCTCGGCGTGGAAGTCCACGATGTCCTGGCGGGTCAACGCCGTGATGCTGGCCGTCGTCCCCGCCGTGGGCCGTGACGCCCTGTCCGCCTCGTCGAAGTGGGTGGCGATGAACTCCTGGGCTGCCCGTTGTGGCGCGAGGGCGCGTTCCTGCTCGATCTGGGCAAGCCGGGTCTTGCGGTGCCGGTCCACCTCGGGCTCGGGGAAGACCGGCTCTGCGAGGGCCTGCCGCAGCAGGTCCAGGGCGTCGCCGAGACGACGTTTGGGCACGTCCAGGTCGACTCCGAGGCCACCGTCGGTGACCGACGCACCGAGCGCAATTCCCTTGCGCTCCAACAACTCTGCGAACTCCTCGGGCGAATGCTCCGCCGTGCCCTCGTCGAGCAGCCGAGCCATGATGGTGGCCACGCCCTCGACCGGCCGCGGCTCGACCGACAGCGCGAGGGGCAGGACGGTGCGCACGGAGATGACGTACTGACCGGGGATGTCATAGCTCAGCAGCTCGATGCCGTTGGCCAGGACGTGCCGCTGCGGCGTGGCGAAACGCCACCGCTCCGGCGGGTGCACCTCCGGGCGTGGCGGGGTCCGGTCCTCGAGCCGGTCGGCAGTCCCACTCACCGAAGTCATGCCACCTCCTCCTCGTCGCGGACGGCGAGGTGACGCACCACGACGCGGCTCTCGGGCCGCAGCCACCTGGCTGCGGCGGCGCGCACGTCCTCGACGCCGACATCCCCGATCCGGTCGAGGAAGGTGTTGACGAACTGTCCGTCAGAGTGGAGCAGGACGTGCTGGCTGATCAGGTCGGCCCGCTCCTCCTGTCCGGCGAGGGCAGAGAGCCACGAGCGTTCTGACTGCGCCATCGCGGACTCCATCTCCACGTCGGTCGGACCCTCCGCCGCGAACCGCACCAGCTCCTCGACCACCGCAGCCTCCACGGCCTCGGGGTCCTGGCCGTCAGCGACGTCGATGACGAGGAAGCCCAGCGAGACGCCGTCGACGAACCCCATCGCGTGGGCCTGCACCGCGTTGGCGACCTGCTCACGCCTGACCAGCCGCTGCACCAGGCGCGAGGTGGACAGGCCTCCGAGGGCGTCGATGGCCAGTCCCGCCGCGAAGAACTCGTCGGTGTTGTCGACCGGGAGCCGGAAGGCGATGTGCATCCGGTCGTTCGGGACGTTGCCCGGCCGGTCGACCCGCACCGGCTCGCTGACCGGGGCCAGCGGGGCAACGGGGGGCCGGGCGGGCTCCGCGGACGCCGGGAGGTGGCCGAAGTAGCGCTCGGCTGCCGCGAAACCCTCGTCCGCAGTGAGGTCACCGACGAGGGTCAGCACGCTGTTGTTCGGCCCGTAATAACGACGGAAGAAGGCGTGCACGTCCTCGAGGCTTGCGGCGTCGAGGTCCTCCATCGACCCGATCGTGGGGTGGTGGTAGGGATGGCCGGGAGGGAACACCGCGGCATACACCTCGATCAGGGCCGTGCCGTAGGGCACGTTGTCGTAGCGCTGGCGCTTCTCCTCCTTGACGACGTCGCGCTGGTTGTCGAGGTTCTCCTGCGTGACGGCGTCGAGGAGGTGGCCGTGCCGGTCTGCCTCCATCCACAGGGCCAGCTCGAAGGCGCCCTTGGGGACGGTCTCGAAGTAGTTGGTGCGGTCGAACCACGTCGTCGCGTTGAGCCGACCGCCCTCGGCCATCAGCCGGGTGAAGTGCTCACCGCTGGCGATGTGCCGTGACCCCTGGAACATCAGGTGCTCGAAGAGGTGGGCGAAGCCGGTGCGTCCGCTGAGCTCGTGCCGCGATCCGACGTTCACCCAGATGTTGACGGTCACCGTGGGCACGGAGGCGTCCGGCGACACGACGACCCGCAGGCCGTTGGCCAGTGTCTTCTCGTGGATCGGATAGTCCAGCGGCATGGCGCAACCCTAGGCGAGAGGCCCGCGGAGCACGCGGAATCTCACGCACCGGTCACCCTGCGGACGGTGCGGGGTGCGCTGTCGAGCTCGTCAGAGGGTGCGGCTGCCCTCGTCGCGGGCCTGGGCCACCGACTGGGCGGGGGCCTTCTTGTCGGCCGGGACGCGCGGCAGGGACGGCGCGTAGCTCGAGCCGAGCTGCTCGATCGCCGTGCGGGCGAACACCTGCTGCTCGGTGACCGTGCGTTCCGAGCGACCTCGGCCGAGGAAGCTCACCGCCCAGTGCAGGAGCGTGGTGAGCCGGTGCTTGAACCCGATGATGTAGACGAGGTGGACCGCCAGCCACAACAGCCACGCGATGAACCCCGTGAACCGCAGGCTGCCGATCGAGGCGACCGCGCTGAACCGCGAGATCGTCGCCATCGAGCCCTTGTCGTGGTACTCGAAGGGGCCCCTCGGCTCCTTCGCGGCGAGGCGCCGCTTGATCTGGTCGGCGGCGTAGCGCGATCCCTGGATGGCCACCTGGGCGACGCCGGGGTAGCCCTTGAGCGAGGCCATGTCGCCGACGACGAACACCTCGGGGTGACCGGGCAGCGTGAGGTCGTCGTTGACGGCGATGCGCCCCGCGCGGTCGAGCTGCGCCCCGGACTGCTCGGCCAGCTGGGCACCGAGCTCGGAGGCCTGCACGCCGGCCGCCCACACCTTGCAGACCGACTCGATGCGGCGCTGGGTGCCGTCGGCGTCCTCGACGTCGATGCCGGTGGCGTCGACACCCGTCACCTTCGCGCCGAGCTGCACCTCGACCCCGATCTCGGCGAGCCGCTTGGCGGCCTTGGCGCCGAGCTGGTCGCCGAAAGCGCCGAGCACGGTCGGGGCGGCGTCGAGCAGCACGATGCGTGCCCGGCTGGTGTCGATGTTGCGGAAGTCCTTGCGCAGCGTGCGGCGCGACAGCTCCGCGATCTGGCCGGCCATCTCGACCCCGGTGGGTCCGGCTCCGACCACGACGAACGTCATCAGTCGCTCGATCTCCTTGGGCGTGCTCGCGAGCTCGGCCCACTCGAAGGAACCGAAGATGCGGCCGCGCAGCTCGAGGGCGTCGTCGATCGACTTCATGCCGGGGGCGAACTGGGCGAAGTGGTCGTTGCCGAAGTAGGACTGACCGGCGCCGGCCGCGACGAGGAGCGTGTCGTAGGGCGTCACCGTGTCGCGGTCGAGGACGCGCGAGGTGACCGTCTTGGCGGCCAGGTCGATGCTCGTGACGTTGCCGAGCAGGACGCGCGCATTGCGTTGCCGGGCAAGGACTTCGCGGGTCGCCGGCGCGATCTCGCCCTCGGACAGGATGCCCGTCGCGACCTGGTAGAGCAGCGGCTGGAAGAGGTGGTGGGTGGTCTTCGCGATCAGCGTGATGTCGACGTCGGCGCGCTTCAGCGCCTGGGTGCCGAAGAGTCCGCCGAAGCCGGAGCCGACCACGACGACGCGGTGGCGGTGCGTTGCGGGTACCTGCTGCGAGGTCATGCCAACACTCTCCTGTGAAAGACGAAGGACGGCCACCCCGTGGGTGTGCCGTCCTCGCTGACGCGTGCTCTACGGATATCCAGGCTGCTGTGAGTCAAGCAACCTCCTACGTCAACCACCCTAGCCGCGTCGGTATGCCGCCTCGGCGCACCTGAGCACGGAGTGCGACGCGCATCACGCTGCCCGTCTCACGGAGTGGTGGCTGTCGGCTCCGGGACGGGATCGGGAGTGGTCGTCGACGGGGAGGGCGCCGGCGTCGGGTCCGGAGAGGGCGTGGCGGGGGGCGTAGGCGTGGGGGCATCGGTCGCCGGAGTCGTGGGGGTGCCCGTCGGTGTCGCCGTGGCGGCCGAGCCGGTGGCGGCGCCGGATCCGGTCGACGGCGTCCTCGCGGCGGTCGTCGTCGGCGCGCTCTTGGGCGGGCTGGGATCCGGGGTCTGGACGGTCATGGCGCTGGCCCGTCCCCCCGACCCCACCCGGAACGCCACGGTGACCAGCGCGGCCAGACCGTGGCGCTGGAAGTAGGAAACCCACTCCAGCACGGCCGAGTGGTAGGCGCCCGACTGGTTGTAGGACAGCACGGCGCTGCGCAGGTCGCCGGGGCGAGCGAGGTTGCGGCCGCCCTGGCACAGGTATCCGGCCGTGGCGGACGCCGCGTCGAAGACGTTCTGCGGGTCACGTCGGCCGTCGCCGTCCCCGTCGCGGCCGGCCCAGCTCCACGAGCCGGGCAGGAACTGCAGGGGACCCACCGCCCGGTCGTAGTCGGAGGCACCGTCGACGGCACCTCCGTCGCTGTCGTGGATCACCGCGAAAGGGCCGCCGTCGAGCAGCGGGCCGTAGATCGCGGGCGTGACCCGATGGTCGGCTGTCACCGAGCGGCCGCCGATCGAGCCGGACTCGACCTGCCCGATGGCGGCCAGGTGGGCCGCCTGCAGGTGGCACGCGCGTGGCGCACGAGCCACCGCCTTGCGGTATGCCGCGGCGAGCACGGCTTGGGGGGTCCCCGCGGGCGGCGAGCTCCCCACGGTCCCCTTGCTGGGCGGTCGCTTCGGCTTCGCCATCGCGGGGCTCGGGGCCACGGACAGGGCGGTCCTGGCACCGAACCGGGCCACTGCCTCGCTCGGGGCGAGGTCGTCGGAGGAGAACAGCGCGGGGACCGTCTCGAGGAGGAGGGCTTGTCGCAGGTTCGGGCGCGAGGACGCCTGCGCCGGATCAGCCGAGGCAAGGGGCGCGGAGGCGCTGAGCACCGCCATCGCCGCCACGGCTACCGCCGCCGGGCCCGCGTGATGCCTCCGCATGGGCCGCCTCCTTCCGTCCGGCATCGTCCCTGCTCAGGACGGGTCCATGGGGGCATTTCGGGCCGATGCCAGACGAACGGACGATCACCAAACGGGCACAAACCCCACTGGGCTCAACCTCGCGAGGGCCATCGACCCTCAGAAGAGGCGATCGGCCTCGTCCGCGGGAGGTTCCTCCAGGGCGAGCAGGAAGCGCTTGCGCTCGAGGCCCCCGGCGTAGCCCACCAGGCTGCCGTCAGCGCCGATGACCCGGTGGCACGGGACGATGATGCCGAGGGGGTTGCGACCGTTGGCCCACCCGACTCGCTGGCTCAGGTTGACGTCTCCGAGCGTCCGCGCGAGGTCGCCGTAGCTGCGGGTCTGGCCATAGGGGATCTCGCGCAGGAGAGCCCAGACCTGCTGCTGGAAGGCGTCCCCCTTGGGCGCCAGCGGCAGCGTGAACTCGGTGCGCCGTCGCGCGAAGTACTCGGCGAGCTGGGTCTCGGCCTCCCCCAGCACCGGGTCGGCCGAACCGTCCTCAGCGGGCACGCCCAGGACCTCGTCGGCCGGGTCGCGGGCGGGCAGCGCCATGAAGCACCCGACGAGGGCACCGTCCTCGGCCACGAGGGTCAGCTCGCCGATGGGCGAGGGCGTCACGGTGTGGCTGCGCACGCTGCCGATCCTGCCAGCCCCGGCTGACAGGCGACCCCGCCCCGCGCCCGACCCTGAAGGATCGTGGGGGTCCTGGCCCGGCAGATCCTTCAGACTCGCGGGTGTAGGCGGGTCAGGTGGGCGGGGGCGGGAGGGCGGCAGCCAGCCGCGCGGCATACTCCTGGGCCTCGGTGTCCGAGGCGTACTTGGTGCGCGGCCAGAAGAAGCCGCGCAGTCCGTCGCCCTTGGTGCGCGGCACCACGTGTACGTGCAGGTGCGGGACCGACTGCGACACCACGTTGTTGACCGCGACGAAGGACCCCTGCGCTCCCAGGCCGCCCACGACGGCTCCTGACAGCCGCTGAGCCGCTCCCATCAGCACCGGAAGCAACTCCGCGGGCAGGTCGACGAGCGTGTCGACGTGGATCTTGGGGACGAGCAGGACGTGTCCCTTGAAGACCGGCCTGGTGTCGAGGAAGCCCAGCGTGAACGGTTCGTCGAGCACCACGGTCGCAGGCAGGGCGCCGTCGATGATCCGGCAGAACAGACATTCCACGGGCGGACTCTAGCCCGGCAGTCCTGCGAACGCGGGATGGTGGCTGCCCCGCGGAGTGCGGGGCAGCCACCGGGTCAGGTGTGCTCAGTGGGGGTGCGACTCACCGTTCCTGCGAGTCAGTGGCCGTGCGAGCCGCCGCCACGCTCCGAGGAGGGAGCCTGAGCGCCGTCGCCCTGGTCGTCCCCGCCCTGCTGGTCCTCACCCTGACCGTCGTCGTTCTCGTCAGCGTCGTCGCCACTGGTCGGGTGGGCCTTCGGGGTGTGCTCGGCGTGGTGGTCGACCTCGCCACCCCCGCGGACGTCGGCGTGCTCGTCGTCGCTGCCGACACCGTCATGGTGGTTGGCCGAGGCGATCGGGTTGGCCGTGTGCGTCGAGGCGCCCTCGTCGCCCGCGTCAGTGGTCTCGGACTCCTCGGACTCATCCGTGGCCGTCTCGGTCTCGGTGGAGTCGGTCTCGGTCTCGGTCTCGGTCGACGACGTCGTCGTGGTGGTGTCGCTCGGGTCGTCCTGCTGCACCTGCGCCGGCTCACGGTCCTGGCCGCCACCGGTAGCGGCCACGGCGGCGCCACCGAGGGCTGCGAGGGCGAGGGCGGCGCCGACGGCCACGGCGACGCGGCCGGCACGGCGAATGGGAAGTCGGACAACGGTCACGAGTTCACTCCTTGAGTGGGGGGTGGCGCCCGGGCCCTGACCGGCGGGGTCGTCGAAGAACGCCAGCAGCTCGGGGCTGGGCTCCACCGGCCCGTGGGACGCCATGGCGCGCAGCGACTCGACGGCGGAGGCCGCCGGGTCGCTCGCGGGCAGGTGCAGTCCGCTGGGGCTGGTGTCTTCAGGCTCAGGCATGTCGGGGGTTCAATCGCGCGAGGGCGTCCCAGGGATACGGCTCTGGCGAAAGCTTTCGCCGCAGACGTGACAGCGCCCGGTGCTGCAGCGACTTCACGGCGCCGAGGTCCTTGCCGAGGACGGCCGCGGTGTCCTCGAGGCTGAGATCGGCCACGACCCGGAGCGTGAGCACGGCTCGCTGGTCCGGAGTGAGGGTGTCCAGCACCTCGACCACCCGCTCCTGCGCGATCAGGGCCAGCGCCGCGCTCTCGGCAGACGGCACTGCGGGGTCTGCTCCCGCCTCGTCCAGGGGCAGCCACGACCCACGGCGCGCCCGCTGCCGGTGCCAGTCCACCTGCCTGCGGTGGGCGACGGTGAAGACCAGGGCGCGGAAGGCTGCGCCCCCGCCCGAGAATCGACCCACCTGCCGGAACACGGCGAGGAAGACCTCGCTCGTGACGTCCTCGGCGTCGGGGACGCCGTGCGAACGGAGGTAGGCGGCCACGCGGGGGGAGAGCTCTTGCCACAGCTGCCCGAAGGCGGCACGGTCACCAGCCCTCGCCGCGGCGACGGTGGCGTCCATGTGGGCTTCGTCCACTGGCCTCCACCTCCGCTCGACCCGGTTCCGTGGCTACTTGCTCGCCAACCGAGGACAGTAGCCGCTCGGATCCGGGTTTGCGCGCGTTTGGCCCCGAGTGGTCCTGTCTGACGTCGTCAGCGTCGGGATGGGCGTCGGGGTGGGCGCGGCAGGAAGTAGCTGGTGCGTTGCTGGTACTCGGCGTAGCCGGGCCGTTCGGCCATGTGCTGCTCGAGGAGCCGGGCCCCGGTCGCGAAGACGAGGAAGTAGGTCATCGCCACGGGAGACAGCGCGGTGAGGACGCCCGGCCAGGCGCTGGCCGTGACCAGCCAGATCCCCCACCAGACGCACGAGTCACCGAAGTAGTTGGGGTGCCGGGTCCAGGACCAGAGGCCGCGGTCCATGACCTTCCCCTTGTTGGCAGGGTCGGCCTTGAAGTCCTTCAGCTGCTTGTCCCCCAGCGACTCGAAGGTGACTCCCACGAACCAGACCAGGAGTCCCAGGACCGCCACGGGGACCACGCCCCGGCCACTGGCCGCGCTGACCTGGATGGGGAGCGAGACGAACCACACCGCGAGCCCCTGGATTGCATACACCTTGCGGATGGCCACCCACGTGGGGTTGCCCTTCTCCTGCGCCAGCATCTGCGCGTAGCGCGGGTCCTCGCCCTTGCCGCTGTTGCGCCGGTGCATGTGCCACGCCAGCCGCAGGCCCCAGACGGACACCACGAGGAGCAGGGCCAGGCGACGCCAACCAGCGCCGTCACCGACGACGGCCGCAACGGCGGCCACGACGACGAAGCCCAGCCCCCACGTCGTGTCGACGACGCTGACCCGGCCCTGTCGGTGGCCCTCGACCGCGGTCACCGCCATGAGCAGCACCACGGCGAGCAGCGAAAAGGCCGTCACCACAAGGAAGTTCGAGGTCTCGGACATCATGACCACTGCGCCGGACGCACCGGCTCCAGCTGGGACTCTCCGTGGTCGGGCCGCACCGCGAGGATCTGGTCGACACCCATCCGGCCGTCGCGGAAGGCCATCGCCCCACCGACGAGGTAGAGCCGCCAGACGCGGGCCACCTCCTCGCCGACGAGGGCGACGACCTGGTCGAAGTTGTCCTCGAAGGTGCGGTGCCACGCGGCCACCGTGCGAACGTAGTGCTCGCGCAGGGCATGCACGTCGCGCACCTCAAGACCCGAACCCTCAATGAGGTCAACGGTTTCGCCCACCGGACGCATGTGCATGTCGGGGGCGATGAAGGACTCGATGAAGGGGCCTCCACCGGGATGGCGCCCACGGCGGGACATCTGCTGCACGAGGACGCGCCCACCGGGACGGACGCGGTCGTGCAGCACCGCGGCATACGTCGCGTAGTTGCGTTGCCCCACGTGCTCGCCCATCTCCAGGGACACGACGGCGTCGAAGCCTTCGTCCTGCACCTCGCGGTAGTCCTGGAGCCGGATCTCCACCCGGTCCTGCAGCTCCCGCTCGGCGATCCGCGCGTCGATGAACTTCTTCTGCTCGGCCGCGATGGTCACCCCGGTGACCTGCGCGCCGAAGTGCTCCGCGGCATACAGGCTCATCGAGCCCCAGCCACAGCCGACGTCGAGCAGGGTCGACCCGGGGCGCAGACCGAGCTTGTGCCCGACGAGCTCGAACTTGTCGCGCTGCGCGTCCTCGACGGTGTAGTCGGCTGCGGTGGAACGCCAGTAGCCACACGAGTAGGCCAGGTGCGGGTCGAGGATGAGGCTGTAGAAGTCGTTGGAGAGGTCGTAGTGGTGGTGGATCGCCTGACGGTCGCGTCCGACGCTGTGCAGCCGTCCCTTCAGCACCGCCTGGCTGGCGGGTGCCGGCAGCGGAAGCCCGAGCGCGCCAGCTCCCCGGGCGACCTTGAGCACGGCGGCGATGGCCGCGGGCGTGGGACGTATGCCGCTGAGCCGGCGCTGCTGCGCCACGGACCACACGTGCGTGAGGGCTGCGTCGAGGTCGCCCTCGACGTCGAGCTCACCGGTGACGTAGGCCTGGGCCGCTCCGAGTTCACCGGGGTGGCGCAGCAGGCGGCGCAGGGCGCGCGGTGAGCGGAGGGTCACGTGCGGCGCGTCGGCGGGGCCGGCCTCGCTCCCGTCCCATGCCGTGAGGCGCACGGGCAGGTCGCCGCCGACGAACGGTGCCAACGCCGTGGCGAGCTCGGCGGCGACGCCGGATGCCTTGCTGACAGTGGGGTTCTCGACCCGGTAGACGGTCGTCATCGGTCGCCCTCGCGCTCCAGCACCAGCTGCTGGACGTCGAGGTATCCCGAGCGGAAGCCCGCCCGCGAGTACTCGAGGTAGAAGTGCCACATGCGGTCGAACACCTCGTCGAAACCCAGCTGGCGCACCCGGTCGAGCGACGCTAGGAAGCGCTCGTCCCACAGCCGCAGCGTCTCGGCGTAGTGCTGCCCGAAGGACAACCGTTCGCTGACGTGGAGTGAGGTGTGCTCGCGGTTGACGTCGACGATCGCCTCGGTCGAAGGCAGGAAGCCGCCGGGGAAGATGTACTTGTTGATCCACGTGTAGGTGTACTTCGTGGCCATCATCCGGTCGTGCGGCATGGTGATCGCCTGGACGGCGACCTTGCCGCCGGGGGCCAGCACGCTGTCGATCTTGCGGAAGTACTCCCCCCAGTACTGGTGCCCGACCGCCTCGATCATCTCGACCGACACGACGGCGTCGAACTCACCCTCGACGAGGCGGTAGTCCAGCAGCTCCACCGACACGGCGTCGCTGAAGCCGGCTGCTGCGATGCGCTCCCGCGCCAGCGCCTGCTGCTCACTCGAGAGCGTCACCGACACAACGGTGGCACCCCGGGCCGCAGCCCTGATCGCGAGCTCACCCCAGCCCGTGCCGATCTCCAGCACGCGGGTCCCTTCCGCGACCCCGGCGGAGTCGAGCATGCGGTCGACCTTCTGCCGCTGGGCGTCAGCGAGCTGGTCCCAGGTGGGCGCCAGGGCTGGGGTGCTGGTGGTGACCCGCTCCCCCGCGACCGGGCGGCCGGACTGCTCGTCACCGGCGAAGAGGGCCGAGGAGTAGCTCAGCGTGGCGTCGAGGAAGGTGGCGAACATGTCGTTGGACAGGTCGTAGTGCCGGGCGATGTTGGTGCGCGTGTTCTGCGTCGTGTTCCGCTCGGTGTGCGGGGCCCGGGCGACGTAGAAGGCGCGGAGCTTCTGCAGGGGCTCGGGGATCAGGGTGCCCATCTGGGCGGCGAACACCTCGAGCAGACCGCCCAGGTCGTCGGCGTGCCAGTCGCCGGCCATGTAGGACTCGCCGAAGCCGATGAGGCCCCCCGCCCCGAGCGCTGCGAAGAACGCGTCCGGGCGGTCGAGGACCATCAGGGGTGCCTGCGGGTCGGTGGCGGCCCCGCCCACGATCGCCTCGCGACCGAGCTGGATGCGGACCGGCAGTCGCCGGGCCGCGGACAGGAAGATGCGGCGGGCGACGGCGCCCTCGACGGCTTGGCGCACCTTGGCGCGCCGGGCGGTCAGGTCGGGCCAGCGGCTGGCGTCGATGGCAGGCCGGGTGGACAGGCCTGCGGTGGCGGTGGTCACTGGACTGCCTCCTGGTGGTGGGAAGGGCGTGGCTGCACCGGCAGGCGGCGCAACCACAGGCGGATGCCGTGCCAGCGGATTCGCGCTGCGACGGCAAGGGGTTCGAGTGGTTGGGTCAGGGCGAGCCTCACGACCGTGCTCGTCCGCACGGGCAGCGCCCGTCCGCGCAAGCCGGCCACGAACGGGTCCTGGTCGGGACGGTCGAGGACGACGCGCACGTGGACCTTGTCGCGGGGCATCGGGATGGTCAGCCGATAGCTTCCGGACACGTCGTTGAACGGGCTGACGTAGAGCGCCTTGTCGACCTCGGCGTGACCGTTCTCATCGGCGTTCACGAGGTAGGCGTGCCGGTCGCCGTAGGTGTTGTGGACCTCGACGACGTTGCAGGCGAGCCTGCCGTCCGCCGTGTGGCACCAGTAGACGCTGATCGGGTTGAACACCGTGCCGAGGACGCGGGGCATCGTCAGCATGAGGATCTGACCACCGCCGAGGTCCACGCCCTGGGTGGCGAGGAAGGTGTCGAGGTTCTCGCGCAGGCTGCGCTCCGGCGCGCCGAGGTGGTCACGCGACTCGAAGCTGGCGAGCCCGCCGAGCATGCCCAGGCGCGGCAGGTCGTCCAGGTCGACCAGCCAGGTGTGGCTGCGGTTCGTGAACCGGTGCCGGACCGGCGAGGTGCGCGTGTGGATGATCGAGGTCGCGTAGATGCGCGTCGAGGGCGAGGCCTTCATCGAGCACCCACGTCCTCGAGGTCGGCGACCTCGACGGCGATCTCGCTGTCGACGGCGTCACTGGCGGCGTCAGCGGCGGCGTCAGCGGCGGCGTCAGCGGCGGCGTCAGCGGCGGCGTCAGCGGCGGCGTCAGCGGCGGCGTCAGCGGCGGCGTCAGCGGCGGCGTCAGCGGCGGCGTCACCGGCGGGCCAGAGGACTCCAAGGGCCGCGGCAGCGGCAACGCCCGAACGCGCGCCGTCCTCGTGGAAACCCCAGCCGTGGTAGGCGCCGGCGAAGGCGACCCGACTGGTGTTGATCTCGGGCAGCCGGCGCTGTGCTGCAACGGATTCCGGCGTGTAGAGCGGGTGTTCGTAGTGCATGGTGTCGATGACCAGGCCCTGGTCCACGCAGTCCACGCCGTTCAGGGTGACGAGGAAGCGGCGGTCCGGCACGTCGAGCCGTTGCAGGCGGCTGAGGTCGTAGGTGACCAGCACGCCGGTCCCCTCCGCCCCGGCTCGACGCCAGTAGTTCCACGACGCGCGCGCCCCGGTGGACCTGGGCAGCACCGACTCGTCCGTGTGCAGCTGGGCGACGTTGGTCGAGTAGCGGATCGCGCCCAGGACGTCGCGTTGTCCCTGCGACGGCTCGGCCAGCATGGCCAGCGCCTGGTGCGGGTGGGCGGCGATCACCACGGAGTGGAAGGTCTCGCTGAGGCCTTGGGCGTCCGTCACGACGACCCCGTCAGGAGTCTCGACGACGGAGCGCACCGGGGTCGAGAGCCGGATGTCGGCGATCCCGGCGGCCAGCGCCTCGACGTAGCGCTGGGAACCGCCGGTCACGGTGCGCCACGTCGGCGAGCCGAAGACGGTGAGCATCCCGTGGTGGTCGAGGAACTCGAAGAGGTAGCGGGCCGGGTACTCCAGCGAGTCCGACGGGTCGCACGACCAGACCGCTGCCACGACCGGCTCGAGGAAGTGGCGGGTGAAGTAGGCGCTGAAGCCACAGCGCGCGGCAAAGGAACCGAGGGTCTCGTCGCGTCCCGCGTCGGTGGCTTCGCGGGCAAGCACGCTCCGCGCCTCGCGGTGGAACTTCTTCACCTCCGTGAGCATGCGCAGGTAGGCCACATCGGTCAGGTTGCGCACCCGCGGGAACAGGCCTCGGGCGGCCCGCGCCCCGGCATACTCCAGGCCTGTCTCGTCGTCGCGCACGGACATGCTCATGTCCGACTCCTGCGTCGCGATGTCGAGCTCCGCGAACAGGCGCAGCAGGGTGGGATACGTCCGGTCGTTGTGCACGATGAAGCCGGTGTCGACGCCGATCGTCCGGCCGTCCACCTGCACCTCGTGGGTGTCGGCGTGGCCGCCGAGGCGGGCGTCGGCTTCGTACAGCGTCACCGGGCCGCGCGTGCTGAGCACGTGCGCAGCGGCGAGTCCGGCGATCCCGCTGCCGATGACGGCGCGGCGTGGTGCAGGCATGGTGGTCCATCCGTTCTGGGTGACGGGTCGACAGTGATTCGGCGCGCCCGACCCGGTGGATTGGGTCACCGCCGCGGTCGCCGGTATGCCGCGGGGCTGGGTTCGCGGTCCGGCTCGCCGAACGGCGCCGCCGCGGCGCGGGAGAGGTGGGACACCACGGTCTCGAGCGGGCCCCGCAGGGGGATCAGGGCCAGGACCGCTCCGATGCCCAGGACGATGAGCACCTGGTCGTCGTAGCTGTCGGGCGTCTCGAGGTCGGGCCACCAGCCGCGTCCCATCAGGAGCACGTGGAGGGTGTAGAGGCTCAGGGTCATGGCGCCCGCGCCGAAGGCCGCCGCCCACACCCGGGGCTGGACCCTCGTCACGAGCAGACACAGCCCGAGCACGGCCATCGCGCTCCCGATGGTCTGCGCGAGGTCGAGGGGCGTGCCGGAGTGCGGCGCCACGGTGGCGAGCCACCACCACGACCCCGTGGGCGTCGTGCCGTGCAGGCCATGGGTGAGGACAGCGTGCAGGGCGGCCGGGTCCGAGCCGACCGACGCGTCGGGATAGGTCGATGCGAGCGCGGCTGCGGCGTCCGGACGGGCCAGAAGCGCCCTGGAGACCACGGTCGCCGCCACCGCCAGCACCACCCCGACTGCGAGGAGCCACAGGCCTACTCCCTTGCGTCGCAAGTCGACTCGGCCCATCGCCATCCCGGCGAAGAGGTAGGCGAGCCACACGACGGCCGGGTAGTAGCCGACGAGGAGGAGCTCGTTGAGCAGCAGGTGGGGTGACGTCAGGGCCGTCGGCGTGGGGCTGCCGACGACGTGTTCCGGCAGGTGCGGCCGCACCACGAGGGAGGCAGCGGGCGCCACGAGGGCCCACATGACGGCGAGCGCGGCCAGGGCGGGGGCCCGCAGGCCGAGGAACGGAAGGCCGAGCAGGAACAGCACGGCGTAGAACGCCAGAATCACCGCGATGCCCGAGGGCACGAGTCCCAGCAGGAGGCCCAGCGCGCCGATGAAGAGGGCACGGACGACGAGGCGGATGGACGCGGCATACCGAGCACGTCCTCGCACCGGACTCGTGCGCCCGCTGACCAACGCCACGCTGACCCCGGCGAGGACGGCGAAAAGGGCCGACGCACGTCCTCCCGCCAGCTGTTGTGGCCAGGGGACGTGGGTGCCCTCGATGCCGGGGAGCATGTGGGTCGCCATCATCCCGAGGAGCGCGAGCGCCCGTGCCACGTCGACGCCGACGATCCGGCCCGGCGCCACCTGCGGCAGGACCGGCTCGCTCATGGCGACATCCTGTCACCGGGACGGCGACGATCGGCGGTTGTTGTCCATGGTTTGCACAACGATTTCGCCCTGCTCGGGGCCGATCCGGGACGCCGCCCACCCGCGGTGTGGGACGCTGCCAGCGTGTACACGATTGGGCACGCAGCTCGCCTGACCGGCGTACCGTCCGCCACCTTGCGCGCCTGGGAGCGGCGCTACGGCCTGGTCACACCGGTCCGCACCGAGGGTGGCTACCGCCTGTATGACGAGCGTGGGCTGCAGCTGCTCCGGGCGATGTCCGCCCTGGTCGCCGCCGGCTGGTCGCCGCGCCAGGCGGCTGAGCACCTGCGCTCCGACGGCAACGACTCCCCCGACGACGAGCAGCACCAACCGTGGGAGGCGTACCTCACCGACACCGACCAGGTCGGCCCCGACGGGGCCGAGAGCGCGCCGGGTTCCAGGGGCGCCAAGGCGTCCAAGGGCTCGAAGGGTTCCAAGGCGTACGACGCGGGCGGGGACCACGAGGGCGCGGGACCGGCCCCGGACCCGGACGCACCGGTGACGCGTGGAGCCTGGGATGTCACCGCGCTCGCCCGCGGGGCCGCCGAGATGGACCCAGCAGCCGTGGGCGAGGCTGTCGACCGGGCGTTCGCGGCGGGAACCCTCGAACAGGTCGTGGACACCTGGCTGATGCCCGCCCTCCAGATGCTCGGGGACCAGTGGAAGGCCGGGCGCGTGGACGTCGCCGGGGAGCACGTCGTGAGCGCCACCCTGCACCGCAAGCTGGGAGCCGCGATGGAGGCCACTCCCCCGGCGTCGGGCGGCCCACGCGTCGCCGTCGGCCTGGCCCGCGGGTCACACCACGAGCTCGGCATCCTTGCCTTCTCCGTCCTCCTGCGCCGCGCGGGGATCGAGGTCGTCTACCTCGGCGCCGACCTGCCCGCGCAGCACTGGGTGGCCGTCGTCAAGCACCACGACCCCAGCGCCGTCGTCATCGGGGTCCCGACCGCCACGGACGTCCTGGCCGTGCGGGAGACCGTGGCGGCTCTCCACGCCGCTCGGCCGCGCCTCAGCGTGCACGTGGGCGGAGGCGCCCAGTTCGAGGTGGGTCAGGGCACCATCGCCCTGGGCCACGCCGTGACGGCGGCGGCCCACGGCCTGGCAGAGGGGCTGCGCACCGCCGACGCCGGCTGACACCACCCGGCATACCTCTGCATCTGTGGGAAGTGAAACGTCCTGCCGTCAGGTCCGGTCGGGATGACCGCGTCGGTCAGGGGCGGCCAGGTCACGCAGGACCGTTGGCCCGCCCAGGGTTTCGTCGACCGGACGCGGTCACTGAGTGGCCGACATCTCGCTCGTTGAGAACAGGTCAATGGTCGGAACCGGCGCCGCGGCCTCGTGCGCGAGCGCCGTGGTCAGGAGGTCGCCGTCGGGCCCTTGCTCCGTGACTTCGTCAAGCCCTGCGTCGACCTCGAGCTCGGCGGCCAAGGCGTCGGTGAGCAGCGCCACGAGAGCCTCGAGCTGCACGTCCGCCGAGGAGCCGACCTCCTCGTCGGAGCCGTCGAGGGCGCGCGCCGCGAGCCCCGCCTTGCTGTCGATCAGCTGCGCGATCTTGGCGTCGATCGTCTGGGCGGCGATGATCCGCCAGGCGGTGACCGGCTCGTCCTGACCGATGCGGTGGACCCGGTCGATGGCCTGGGTCTGCTCGGCGGCGGTCCACGACAGCTCGGCCAGCACCACGTTGGAGGCGACCTGCAGGTTGAGTCCCACCCCGGCGGCCGTGAGGGAGCAGACGACGATGGCGACGTCGGGATCGTTGACGAAGGCGTCGATGTTGGCCTTGCGCACCTTGGGGGTCTGGTCGCCGCGGATCGAGGAGTACCTGACCCCTCGCCGGGCGAACGTCTCCTCGGCGACGTCCATGACGTCGATGTGCTTGGCGAAGAAGACGACCTTGCCGACGCTCCGGGCGAGCTGTCCCGCGTAGTCGGCGGCGAGCCCGGCCTTGGCCTGACCGATCCGGCGCATCACGGTGAACACGTTGTCGCCGGACTTGGCCTTGCTGCCCTCCTCTCGCTCCCAGGTCGCCACCCGGCGCACGAGGTCGTGGTCGATGCCTTCGACGACGACTCCGGACGTGCGGGCTTCGAGTGCGGCGCGGTAGCGCTTGACGAGGCGACGCGCGAGCTCCTGCTCCGCGGCCCGGATGGACCGTCCGGCATCGTCGTCGAGCTCGACCGGCAGGTCAGCCACGCGGCGGGCGGGGATGTCCGCGGCCACGTCGACCTTGCGACGACGGACGATGCCGAGGTCGATGACGCTGGTGCGAGCGGCGGCGTAGAAGCCGGAGTCGGCCGGGGTCAGACCGGTCTCCTCGAGGGCGGCCATCAGCGCGTGCCGCGGCTTCTTCTCCTCGATCCAGCCGAGGAACTGCCAGATGGCCTTGAAGTCCTCGATGTCATTGATGAGGGGGGTGCCGGTGAGGGCCATGAGCAACGGGTTGGGGGTGCGGGTGCGGATCCGCTCCGCGAGCTGCAGGACGTGCTGGGAGCGCTGCGAGGTCTTGTTCTTGATGAAGTGCGCCTCGTCGACGACCATCCCCCGGAACCCGAGGTCGCCGAGCCATCCGACGTGGCGGTCGAGGACCTCGTAGTTGACCACGACGATGTCGGCGAAACCGTCGATGTTGTCACCGTTGCCGTGGATCACGGTGGCGGGGTGGCCCGGGGTCCAGAGCTCGGCCTCGTGGGCCCAGTTGGCCTTGACCACGTTGGGCACGACGACCAGCAGCGGGTATGCGTTCGCGGCCTGGGCGGCCAGCAGCGCCTGCGCCGTCTTGCCCAGGCCGGGTTCGTCGGCGAGCAGGAAGCTGCGGTGCCCGGCTGCCGCAGCCGCGACGACCTGGCCCTGGTGGTGCATGAGCTGGAGCTCACCGGCCCCACGCAGGACGCTGACCGGCTCCGGCAGGGACATGCAGGACGAGTCCCCGCCGTACTCGAAGGCCCTGAAGAGCGGACCGAGGAGCTCCCAGCTGGCCAGTCGACCCGTCGTGGGCTTGCGAGGCGCGACGGCGCTGAAGTCGGGAGCGAGGAACGGATTGGCGAGCTGGCGGGCGACGACCGACTGCGGCACCGCGCGACGCTCGGCTGGGGCAGCCGTGCCCGCAGCTGCCTCCGGCTCGACCTCTTCAGGCTCCGGCTCCAGGCCGGCGGCCCGCACCATGTCACGCCGCAGCTCCGCTGCCGTCTGGCTGACGACGGCGTCCTCGGCGAGCAGGGCGAGCAAGGAGGTGTCCCTCGCTGCGGTCTTGGCCAGGATCGTCGCGACACCGTCGAGCCGCTTCAGCTGGGCCTCACGCTCGGCCGTGGTAGCGGTGGGGTCGGCCTTGACCCGGGCGCGCTCCTCACGCACCAGGAGGCCGATGACCTGGAACTTCACCCGTCCGGCGGGCTTGACGCGGCCTCGCTGTGCGTCGGCCTCGACCTCTCGCACGGCGCGCGCCAGCACGGGGATGATCCCCTCGTTGTCGAGGGGGCGACCGCGTCGCTGGGTGCGCTGGGCGCCTGACTGGCGCTGGCCTCGCTGAGCCAAGAACTCCTCCTCAGGATGCCCGCGACGAGCGGGCCGAGCGGAACGACATGTGCAGCGCAGTCGCGCGGCCGGGGCGGTGTGGGACGCCGAACCGAGCGGACCCGGAGGACCGCCTGCTCCGCGGTATGCGGTGCTGGAACAGATCGGCGCGCCGACCCCGACGGCTCGCCCACGCATGCAACCGACGACCACGGATCGAGGTCCGCCAGGCTTCGAGCTCAGTAGTTGCCAGAGCTGCGGTGTTGCCAGAGTTGCGGTACGGCCGGGAGCCGGAACAGGTCGATAGTACCTCCCGGTGCGGGCGCGCGGCGAACGCCGTGCCGTCGACAGGGCATACCGTCCAGCACCGGGCCCGGCTCGCGCGCGGTGACGTACGATCGGGACATGCGCTGCGTGAGCGAGCCCACCGCAGCCTCCGGCGCTGACGTGACGTCGTGAGCGGCCACTCGCACGGTCCCGGGCACGGTCCCCCGCACGGTCACCCGGGCGCGGCCCACCGCTGGCGGCTGCGCACCGCGTTCGTCCTCGTGGCCGGCTTCTTCGTCGTCGAGCTGGTCACCGGGCTCGTCTCCGGGTCCTTGGCGCTGCTCAGCGATGCCGGTCACATGGCTGCCGATGTCGTCGCGCTGGGAGCGGCGCTCGTCGCGACGCGGATCGCGGCACGACCCGACACCACCGGTCGACGGACGTTCGGGTCCTACCGTGCCGAGGTCTTCGCCTCCGGGCTGGCGGTCCTGCTGATGCTCGGTGTCTCCGCCTACATCGGCCTCGAGGCGATCCGGCGGGTCGGCGGGGGGGTCGAGATCTCGTCGGCGCCGCTGCTCGTCGTCGGATCGGTCGGACTGGTCGTCAACCTGGTCTGCCTGACGCTGCTGCGCGGCGGCGCCGCGGAGTCCTTGAACGTCAAGGGCGCCTACCTCGAGGTGGTGGCCGACGCGCTTGGTTCGGTGGGCGTCATCGCCGCCGGCGTCCTGGTCGCCGCGACGGGGAGCGCGTGGTGGGACACCGGGATCGCGCTGGCCATCGCGTCCTTCGTGGCCGTCCGAGCGGTCATGCTGGGCCGTGAGGTCATGGTGGTCCTCGGGCAGCACGCCCCGGCGGGCATGGACGCCGACACCGTTGCCGCGGCCCTCGCCGGCGTCCCCGGGGTGCGCGACGTCCACGACCTGCACGTCTGGACCCTGACCTCGGGCATGAACGTCGCGACCGCCCACCTGGTCACCGCGGAACACGCCGACTCGCACGGGGTGCTGGACCAGGCCATGCAGGTGATGCGAAGCCAGTTCGGTGTCGAGCACGCCACCCTTCAGGTGGAGCCGGACACGCACACCGGGTGCAAGGAAGTCACCTGGTAGCGGTGGGGCCTGAGGGACGGAAGAGACAATGAGCCCTTGGCGCCGGGCCATTGTACGGCCAGGCTTGGCGCAGCGCGAGGGAAATGGGCAAGTCCTTACCTGATTAGTCCAAACGTATACGAGTGCCGTACCCAAATCTGCCCAGATCGAACGCAAACACACGCGTGGTGATGCTGTCGGGTGTCACATTGGCAACCTCGAACCCAAGGGGGTAGGCGCCATGGTGCCTGAGATTGTCAGATTGGAACGCGCCGGAGTGTGCGGCTGTGGGGAGCTCGTCGCTGCGGGCGAGCGGGCAGGGTATGTCCCGCCGCAGGAGCGAGTCGTGTGCCTGACCTGCCTGGCGAACGAGCCAGCCGGGCGCGAACACCGTGACGCCCCACGGGCGAGCTCCGCCGTGCTGCCTGCGAGCTGGACCGCGGACGAGCTGGTCATCGCGGCGACGCTGGAGGCCCTCCGCGGCGGGTCGGCACCCACGCGGCGCTCCTCGGCGCCCGACATCCTCCACGTGCCGACCGAGTGGTCGTCGACCCCGCTCTCCCGGCCGGCTCCCCTCGAGGGGACGGACGCGGCGCCGCCCGAGCAGCTGATCGTCCTGCCGCGGCGCAAGCCCCGGGTCGAGGCCGCGCCGGATGCCGACCTCGCCGGCCCCGCAGTCGCGGCACCCGCGGCGTTCCTCGCGCGGCCACGCCCGTCGGCTCCGCCAGCGGCCCCGCCTGCCACCCCGCCTGCAGCCTCGCCGGTTGCCTCGCCGGTTGCCCCCTCGGCCGCTCCGGCTGTCATCCCGGCCGCCCCGGCTGTCACCCCGCCTGTCAGTCCGGCCGTCACCTCAGCCGCCGCCCCGTCGGTCGCCGAGAAGATCGCGGAGACGCAGACGCGCCGGTCACGGCACGAGGCTGCCGCGGCGCAGGACCTGAGCATGCCGGCCGCGGCGCCCCGCCGGCGGGCAGGTCTGTTCAGCCGCCTGATGACGGTGCGAACCTTCCGGACCCAGCAGGCCCAGCCACGGGTCAGCAAGTCGCACGCGGCAGTGCGCACCCTCCTGGAGGCCGCTGACACCAAGGGCGTGGTGTCTCTGCACAACCGGCGGGTGCCCGGTCGCCGTGGCCCCATCGAGCACATCGCGGTCGGCGCCAGCGGTGTCTACGTCATCGACGCGCTGCACTTCAAGAACGCCTCCATCGAGGTGCGTCCGGCGGCCGAGTCCGACGCCGACACCGACGACCTCGTGGTCGGAGGTCGGGTCATGACCGCAGCCGTCAGGGCGGTGGCTCAGCGCGTCGAGGTGCTGCGACTGATCCTGCTGGCCGCGGGAATCGACGATGTGCCGGTGACCGGAGCCCTGTGCTTCGTCGACGGCCTGCTGCCCCTGGCGGTGGCCGACCTCGAGGTCGGCGGGATGCACGTGCTGCGGCCCAGCGGCCTGACAGCCCTGGTGGCCGGGCCGGGCCAGTACGACGAGCGAGACCGCGAGACGCTGCGCCACTTCCTGGCAGAGCGGCTGCCCGCGGTGGCGTGAGGCCTGCAGGTGGTGGCATGACTCCCGCAGGGAGGAAGTCATGCCATCAGGGCACTGCCCAGCCACGCGGCATACCTGCACCACGTGGCACAGGAGAAGGCCCGGACCAGTGGTCCGGGCCTTCTCTCACAGCACGACGGCTCAGTGGTGCATGTGCATTCCTGCGCCGCCCTCGACGCGGGTGGCGGGCATCCTCAGGTAGGCGAAGGCGGCGAGCACCATGGCGATGCCTGCGGCTGCGAGGAACCCGCGACCGAACCCGTTCACGACGCCGGCCGCGCTGGCCAGGCTGCCGGCCGTGCTGGCGACGGCGGACAGGACGGCAACGCCCAGGGCGGCACCGACCTCGTGTCCGGTCATGAGGAACCCGGACGCCAGACCGGCGTGCTGGGAGGGGATGCCAGCCATCGCCGTCACGGACACTGGGGCGAAGACCATGCCGACGCCCAGGCCGATGATGGCCAGGCCGGGCAGGACGCCGGTGGCGAAGGCGGAACCGGCTGACGCCTGCGCGAGCAGGACCGCACCACCAGCCACGACGACGAGACCGATGGCCGCGATGGCACGCGGAGTGCCGTGAGCCATGGCGTGCCTTGCCACGACGGTGCCAAGAGTGATGGCCAGGGCGAACGGGACGAACGCGACGCCTGCCCGGATGGCGGAGTAGCCCATCACGGTCTGGACGAAGATGGAGGCCAGGAATACGGTCCCGACCAGGATGCCGGTGACGCCGAGCATGACCGTGGTGCCGGACACGAGCGACGTCACCTTCCACGTGTGCGGCGGGACGAGCGGGTTCGCGGCCTTGTTCTCCCGGACCTTGAACGCGACCGCGAGGACCGCCGAGACGGCGAACGCGACGAGTACCCGGGCGGAGAGCCAGCCGTGCTGTTCGGTGGCGCCGAGCCCGTAGATGAGGGCGGCGAGGCTGCCGATGACGGTGACGGCACCCGCGACGTCGAACTGCTTGAGGGTGACCCGCGAGGTCGTGGCGGCGGGGATGACCTTGAGGCCGATCAGAAGTGCGGCGGCGCCAATGGGGGCGTTGATGAAGAAGATGGTCTGCCAGCCGGCCCAGGTGGTGAGGGCACCGCCGAGCAGGACTCCGGCGGCGACGCCGAGCGACCCCACGGCACCCCACAGCGTGAGTCCGAGGCGGCGCTGCGCGCCGGAGTACGTGGTCATGATGATGGACAGCGCGGCCGGGGTCATCAGGGCAGCGGACAGCCCTTGGCCGGCGCGCGCGGCGATGAGCTCGGTTGCGCTGCCGGCGAATCCGCTGACGATGGACGCGATGGTGAAGATGGTCAGTCCCGTCAGGAACACCCACTTGCGCGACAGCAGGTCCGCGATGCGGCCACCGAACAGCAGCCCGCCACCGGACATCATCAGGTACGCGGTGACGACCCACTGCATGTCGGACCCGTCCAGGTGCAGGTCGCGTCCGATGGACGGTAGGGCGGTGTTGACTACGGAGATGTCGAGGACGACGAGAATCTGGGCGGCGAGGGCCAGGGCCAGGACGACCCAGGACTTGCGCGGGCCGTCGTCCGGGTCCCCGTGTTGGGCGGGGGTGGGTGCGTGCTCGTGGTGGGTGGTGCTGGGGGTATGCGGTGTGGGTGCGGTGGGCGTGGGAGTGTGGACCGCGAGCGGTTCGGCGGCGGGCTTGGCGTGCATGACAACTCCTTGGGCGGTGTCGGTGAAGCTCTGCTTCTGGTCCCACCGCCGAGGTTGCGATGGTGACACCTACCGTCGTCGGAGTGCCGAGGGTTCACGCCGGTCAAATGGCCGGGATGTGCAGGGACAAGCCGGGGTGCGGCTCCCCCGAGCCGGACCGCGTCGAGCGTCAGCTGAAGTCGAGCTGGGCGAGCTCAGTGCGCGAGCTGACGCCGACCTTGGTGAACACGTTGCGCAAGTGGAAGGCGACGGTGCGGGGTGACACCCAGCACTGGGCGGCGACGTCCTTGTTCGACAGCCCGGTGCTGACCAGCTGGGCGACCTTGAGCTCCATCGGCGTCAGGTCCAGCAGGGTGGACGGGTCGCGCTTGCGGGCGGTTTCGCCGGAGGCGCGGAGCTCTTGGGTGGCGCGCTCGACCAGCGGGACGGCGCCCAGGTCGGTGAAGGTCTCCAGCGCTGCCCGCAGGTGGGTGCGGGCGTCCACGCGGCGGTTGGTGCGGCGCAGGAACTCTCCGTAGGCGAGCTGGGCCCGCGCGAGGTCATATGGCCGTGCGGCGCGTCGGTAGTGGCCGACTGCCCGCTCGAACGCCGCGGTCGCGTCGGCAGGGTCGGTGGAGGTCAGGGCACGCCCCAGCTCGACTGCACCCAGAGCCCAAGGGTGCCCGGTCCCGGTGGCGAACGGGGCGAGCTCGTCCACCCACGCGAGAGCCTGGGCGGTGTCGCCGGCGCGGACAGCTGCTTCGAGTCGGTCGACGGCGGCGAGGCGGTGCAGGGCTGGGACTCGCATTCCGGACAGGTGGTGCAGCGCTGCTGCCGCATCGCCTTGGGCGGCGGCGCGGGCGCCCTTGGCCCATCGGGTGACGTCGTGCGTGGGGCCGGTCATGATGCCCAACGGGTGTGCGGCTGCGACATCCTCGAGGGCAGCAAGGTGTTGGTCGAAGTCGTCGCTGCCGGTCAGGGCAGCCAGCAGGGTCAGGCAGGCCAGGGGTGCGGCGGTCAGGGTGGGCTGGCCGACGCTGCGCGCGAGTGTCAGGGCTTCGTCGACCGAGCTCCGCATGAGGGTCCACGGGCCGGTCGGGAACTGGCCGAACATGAGCCGTTCCAAGGCGTAGAGCACGACCATGCCGGCACCGGCCTCCCGCGCGGTGGCCACCATGGCGGAGTAGTAGAAGCGAGCTCCTTCGTCGTGGCCGAGGTGCAGTGCGGTGTTGCCGAGGTTGCCCATCACGTCCAGGTCCTCGACCTCTCGTCCAGCCTCCAGTGCCCGCTCGAGCGCGGGGGCGGCGCGGGCCCAGTCCTGGTCGCCGGACGCGGTCAGGGTGGCGAGCAGGAGTCGCAGGCAGGTGGTGCGCGGGGTGTCCTGTTCGGTCGGGGTCAACAGTCGGGTCAGGACGTCCGTGCCAAGGGTGGCTCCGCTGTCGGCGCCGTAGGTGCGGTTGAGGGCGGCGGCGCATGCCATCTCCAGGGCGCGTCCGGTGTCGTGGTCGGCGACGGTTCGGGCCGCGACGGTGAAGATGCGATGCGCGTCGACGGCGGATCCGACGTTGACCTCGATGCGGGCCCGGAGCCGGTCGATGTCTGCGCGCTGTAACGGGTCAGAGGCGAGGTCACGAGCTGAGGAGGCGAGGGTGCGCGCGCGGACCGCTTGCCCGGCCGCCCACGCGGTGCGCGCGGCTCCGAACAGACGGGTGGCGCGGTCCGGCTCGCTGACGGTGAGTGCGGCTGAGCGTTCGAATGCGTCGGCGGCAGCGAGGTGACCGCCGCGTTGCTCGGCCCGCACTGCGACGTCGTGGAGGGCGTCGGCGACGTCGACGTCGGGTCCGTCGGCGGCCGCGGCGCGGTGCCAGGTGGCGCGGTCCGCGTCGTCGGCGCCTACTGCCTCCGCCAGAGCGCGGTGCACCTGTCGCTGTTCGTAGCTGGTGGCTGCCTGGTACACGGCCGATCGGACCAACGGGTGCCGCACCGACACGGTGTCGCCGGTGATGGTCACCAGGTTTGACCTCTCGGCGTCCGTCCACGCGGTCGCGTCGACGCCGAGGGTGGCTGCTGCTTGGCGGACGGTGGCGACTCTGCCCGTGGCATCGGCGGCGGCGACCAGCAGCAGCGTCTGGACCTGTTCGGGCAGTCGACGGCACCGGTCGAGGAACGCGCGCTCGACACCGGCGGTTAACGTGAGCTGTTGCGGCAGCGGCTCCTCTCCGTGCAGCTGGGCGGAGGTGAGCCCGGTGGGCAGCTCCAGCAGGGCGAGCGGGTTTCCTCCGGTGTCGCGGACGAGGCGTTCGGCGACGCCACCGGGCAGTGGGTCGCCGCCGCGTTCGTCGAGGAGCTGGCGGGCCGCCGTGTCGTCGAGACCTCGGACCTCGAGGACGGGCAGCCCCGGAGCGGCGAACGCTCGTCCGGCGGTGTCACCGGTCCGGGCGGCGAAGACCATGGCGACGGGGTCGGCGGCCAGCTGACGGGCGGCGAACAGCAGCGCGTCCGCAGACGCCGAGTCGAGCCAGTGCGCGTCATCGACCACGCACAGCAGCGGCTGGTCTGGTTCGGCTGCATCCGTCAGCACGGACAGGGTCGCAACACCGACCAGGAACGGCTCCACGGTGGGTCCGTCCTCGAGGCCGAACGCGACCCGCAACGCTCTCGCCTGCGGAGCCGGGAGCCGGTCGAAGTCCGTGACGGGACGCAGCAGGCGGAACAGCGCGGCATACGGCAAGGGGGACTCGGACTCCACCCCGGCGGTGCGCAGCACCCGCGTTGTCCCACCCTGAGCGGGCTCGCCCACAGCGGTCAGATCGCGCAGGAGGGCGGTCTTGCCAACGCCGGGCTCTCCCAGCACCACCAGAACGGCACCGGTTCCCGCGCGCGCTTGGTCCACCAGGGCGGCAAGGTGCGCGCGTTCGGACTCACGGCCGTGTAGCACGAGCCGACCGTACCGCTGGCCCGCGTCAACGTTTGGCGCATCCGGTTGTTGTTGAGGCCCGGCTGTGGGCCTCGCCAGTCGTCCACCGCACGCTCAGATGGTGAGCACGAGCCGTCCCGGTGTTCCTGACTCTTCCAGGGCGGCAACTGCGTTGGCTGCGTCTACCAGCTGGTGGGTCTGGATCTGCGGGGGCTGGACCTTGCCCGCAGCGAGGAGGTCGTTCATGCGCTCGAGGGTGTCGGTGTTCTCCTTGGCGACGAACATTCGCAGCGTTTGGCTGATGAACGGGGTGAGGAGCACGGCGCCGGCCTGGCGTTGGATGCCGCCGACCCATCGGTCGCCTTCGCCGCCGACGATCACGAGCCGGCCACCGGGGGTGAGGGCGCGGCGTAGTCGGCTGGTGGCAGTGCGCCCGAACACGTCGATGATGACGTCGTACGTGCGGGCGCCGTCGGTGAAGTCGGCCTGGGTGTAGTCGATGGCGTGGTCGGCGCCGAGAGTGGTGGCAGTCTGCTGGTTGCGGGGTCCGGTGACTGCGGTGACTTCGGCGCCGGCTGCCTTGGCGGCTTGGACGACGATGGAGCCGACGGCTCCGGTGCCGCCGACGACCAGGACGCGTTCGCCCGGCTGCACCTTGGCGTGGTCCTGGACTGCATGGAGTGCGGCGAACGTGGCGTAGGGCAGCACGGCGGCTTGCTCGAACGTGAGCTCGGCGGGCTTGTGCGCCATCTTGGTTGGTGACGCGACCACATACTCGGCGTACGTGCCGCGGGCGGCCCCGTAGACCTCGTCGCCGACGGCGAACCCGGTCACGTTCGACCCGATGGCTTCGATGCGCCCGGCGTAGCTGACGCCGGGGACGCGCACTCGCGGGGTTCGCAGCCCGGTTCCGAGCCGCATGAGGTACGGCTGGCCGGTCATGAAGTGCAGGGCGCCGCGGTCGACGCCGGCGGCGACGACCTGGACGAGCACTTTGTCGTCGCCCACTTCGGGGCGGGCGATGTCGTCGAACCGGAGCGAGGAGGCGTTTCCGTAGTGGTCTTGCACGATGGCTTTCATGTCACTGGGTCCTTACTTGCGGGGTGGGTGGTGGGGTGAGGGGTTCATTCGTCGAACGGGGCGAGTGACAGGGCGGCGGTGAACGCGCCGTAGCGGCGTAGGAGGCGAGCGCGGCCCTGTGGGACGCGAGCTGCTTCGTCCGCCCATGCCTGGGTGAAGTACTTCTTGAACCCGTCGCGGGGGTGGTCGCGAACGGTGGCGGTGAGGGTGGCCGCCGGCAGCTGCCAGGTGCGGACGCCCACGACGTCGACACCGGCGCCGGCGGAGAGCAGGTAGGCGACGGGGCCGGCGTCGCGGGTGACGCGGGGGCTGTGGTGCATGGTGATGGCGGTCAGCAGGGTTTCGGTGGCGGCGGTGGACAGGCCGACGTGTTCGGCGACATCTCTGGCGATGCGAGCTGAGGTGAGGGTGAAGTCGTCGCCTCCGTCGGCGAGGACGAGGCCGGTGTCGTGGAGCAGGGCTGCGGCGTACAGCAGCTCGGCGTCGACATCGACTCCTTCGAGCTCGCCGATGGCGCGGCCGAACTGGTAGGTGCGCTGGCTGTGGTTGAGCAGCGGTGTGGGCAGGACCTTGGTGGCGGCGTCGGTGGCTGCCCGCGTCAAGGCCGAGCTCGGGGGAACGAGGCGGGCGGGCGATACGTACGCGTTCCGGCCAGGGTTCAGGTGCGTCAGCAGGGCAAGGCGACCCACGGCGTTGGTGGCGTGGGCGCGGGCGAGGTCGACGAGCAGTCGGCGGGTGTCCGCGGGTTGCAGGTGGCCGCCGGTGCGCATCGTCCACGCGTGCGTTCCCACTCGGGTGTCGGCGTTCATGGTGGCGCTCCTTCTTCACAGCGTTGGTCTGCTTCGAGGTTGACGCAGGAGACGGTTGGTTCGCCCCGGTCAAGTGACCGGGTTCTGCCCCGAGACGTATGCCGCCTGCAACCGGTGCGGCCGCGGCCCGGGCATCAGGGCGTGGAGGCGACAGTCGCAGGACAGAGGCCGGGAACCCGCCGTCCATGGCGTCGATGACGCACCAAGCAAGGAGCGGCAATCCCGGCCATGTGACCGGGGCGAGCACATCCGTTCACCGCGACCGTGGTGCCTGTGGCCGACCACTCCCGGACGGCCAGGAAAGGGGAAACCGCCATGACCACCACCGCCCGCACCACCCCGACCGACGTCGCGACCAGCTCGTCGGCCACCCGGGTCGGCCCGATGGGCCGCATCACTTTCGTCTCCATGGCCACCGGCGTGGTCGGCGCCGCCGCACTCGTCTTCGGTGTCGTACCGGACGCGTCCGAGGCCCGCGTCATCGGCGCCGCCCTGGTCGCGTTCGCCACCGGGTGGGCCATCCTCGCCTTTCTCACGACGCGCCAGACGACCCGCCCGCAGCGGTGGGCGTACGTGCCCGCCACCGTCATGGCGACCGCCGGCGTCGTGTTGGCAGCAGTCAACCCGGGAGAGCCGACCATGTCCTTCCTCGCGTGGGTGTGGGCGCCTGCCCTGGTGACTGGGGCTGTGTGGATCGAGCGCCGCACCCGCCACGACATCCCTGGCCGCGCCCGCCTGTGGGTCTACCCGGTCACCCTCGCGATGCTCCTGTCCGGTCTCGGCGGCCTGTACCAGGCCACGACCAAGGCACCCACCACCGAAGCTGGCCTGATGCCGGGCAAGCTCGTCGACGTGGGCGGGTACCGCCTCCACCTGAACTGCACCGGCACCGGTTCCCCGACCGTTGTCCTGCTGAACGGTCTCGGTGAGACGTCCCCGCTGTGGGCACGCGTCCAGCCGACCGTTGCGGCAACCAGCCGCGTCTGTGCGTACGACCGGGCCGGACAGGGTTGGAGCGACGACTCCTCGAACCCGGCCGACGCCACCACCGCGGCAACCGACCTGCACAAGCTCCTGGCCGCCGCCGGCGAGAGCGGCCCGTTCGTCCTCGCTGGGCACTCCAGCGGTGGCGTCCACGCCCTCACCTACACCCACCTGTACCCGAACGACGTCGCCGGTGTCGTCCTGCTCGACAGCGCCAGCCCGCGCCAGGTCGAGCTCGTGAAGACGTTCAACGGTGAGTACCAGGTCATGCGACGCGCCCTTGCGGTTGCACCGACCCTGTTCCGGCTCGGGGTCGGACACGTCCTCACCGCGATGGGTGGCCCGTCGCTTCCCGGCGATGCTGGTGCGCAGGTGTCCGCGTTCACGAACAGCCCGCGAGGGTGGGCGAACACGCGCGCCGACCAGGCCGCGCTCCCGGTCGCGTTTCGTCAGGCGCAGGCACTGACCACCGTCGGGGACACCCCGCTGGTCGTGCTGACCGCGAAGGACAACGTCGACTCCAAGCCCGGCTGGGGAACCGCGCAGGACCAGATGGCGGCCCTGTCGACCAACCCCCGGCACTCCGTGGAGAACCTGTCACACGTCGGGCTCCTGACCGACCCGACCGGTGCAGCCCAGACGGTCACCGCCATCACCGACGTCGTGACCGCTACCCGCACCCACGGCCCGCTGCCCACCCGCTGACCCCACAGCGTCCACGAAGCAACCCGAGCTCCCGGTCACCTCAACCCCCTTCCCGGGTGACCGCCGAGGCCCCGCCGCCAACCCCCCTGCACGGTGGCGACGGCCCGGGGAGCGGCCCGCCCCCACCGGGCGGGCCGCTCCGGACCCCAAACCTCGACCGCGCACCACCCAGCGCCAAGCCACGGCGGTACCACCGCCCGACCCGAACGGACGAACCCTCATGCGCACACCCGGTCGCCGCGCCCGCCACATCGCCTCCTCGAGCGCCCTCGCCATCCTCACCCTGGCCGGCCTGGCCGCCGCCGGAGCTCGGGTCACCACGAGTCAGGCCACCACCCCAGCAGCCACCCGCCCGGTCGGAGCTCTTCCGGTCAGCCAGCCATCATCGAACGGCCCCATCAAGGTCGCCGTCGTCCTCGGGGCGTCCGGCACCGTCGGCAGCGACGCCCTCGCCCCGTACGAGGTGTTCGCCAGCTCCCCGCAGTTCTCCGTCTACACGGTCGCCGCCAGCTCCAGCGCGCAGCCTACGCAGGGCGGCCCGGCCATCGTGCCCACGTTCACGTTCGCCGACACCACGTCGGGTCGGGCTCCCCGCCCGGATGTGGTCGTCGTACCCGCCGTCGCAGATGCCGACGGACCCACCGAGGCGCCCATGCGGGCATGGCTCGCCGAGCGAGCCACGGAGGGAGTGCCCGTCCTCAGCGTGTGCAACGGGGCAGAAGTCCTGGCTGCAGCCGGCCTCCTTGATGGACGCACCGCCACTGCGCACTGGTCTCGGCTCGGCGCCTACGCCAAGCGGTACCCGGGCGTGGACTGGGTTGCCGGGAACCGGTTCGTCCAGGACGGGTCCATCACGAGCACTGCCGGCGTCACGTCCGGCATACCCGGAGCGATACGCGTCATGGCCGACCTCGCCGGAGGTGACGAAGCCACCAGGGTCGGCCGCCTGGTCGGGTATCCGAACTGGTCGCTGACGCAGTCGCCCGACATCCCCACGCAGTCCTTCGCCAGCGCTGACCTGCCCGTCGGACTGAATGCCGTCATCCCGTGGGGACGCCCGACCTTGGGCATCGTGCTCGCTGACGGCATCGGCGAAATCGACGTCGCCAGCAGCTTCGAGGTGTACGAGGTGTCCTACGCCGCCCGACCCATCCCGCTCAGCGCCACCGGCCCCGTCACCACCAAGCACGGCCTCGTGCTGCACACGAACACTGTCGCTGACGGGCCCACCCCAACCACGTTGGTCGTCCCCGGACCGGCCGGCACCGCCACCCTTGACCCCACACTGAAGGCATGGGCGGACCGGCACGACGTACCGGTCGATGCCGTTCACGGACGTGATGCGTCTCAAGGTTTCGACGGCGCCCTGGAGTACCTCGCCGCCCACGCCGGACGGCAGACCGCGGTCTCGGCGGCGAAGATGATCGACTACCCGACCGCGCATCTGCGCCTGGAAGGCGAGGCTGGCAGCCGCATCCCGATGCTCGTGGGGCTCGGTCTGTCGCTGATTGTCGCTGCCGCAGGCTTGCCGACGATGCTCCGCAGGGCACGCAGGCGCTCGGTCTCCAGCGCCTGAAGGCGCACCGCAGGCGCGTAGCGCACCTTGCGAGTCAATCCTGAAGGGCGACAACCACGGTGAGCGCGCACAGCAACGCTGCGGCCGGGGACATGACGAAGCGCTCTGGGCGGCTCCGTGATGCCAGGTTGCCCGCGGTACCGAGGAGGAACAAGCCCGCGATGACCCACGTCGCGACGCCCAAGATGCCGTGGCTTCCGCTGCCCTGACCGGCCCTGGCGAGAAGCACCCAACCGATGACGATGTAGATGACCAAGGAAACGAGACTGCCTAACCGCAGCCGCGTCGGGAGCACCTCGTGCTGACCACCCCACGCGAACCGGCCCAGAGGCAGTCCGCAGACCAACAGGGCCTGAAACACCGCCAGAGCCCCCAGAAGAACGCAGGCGGCAACGGCAGCAGAAGAGGTCACATCGGGTGAGCGTACGGTGCCCGGCGTGGTGTAGCTCTACACGTCAGAGTTCGGGGCTTGGCACCGTCTCGCGTCGCAACCACCCCACGACCCAGCCGCCGGCTATCAGCACTCGATCGCCTGTCACGGGGGTCAGCCCTGGTGGGCGGGTCTGGGCAGTACCCGTGGCCGAGGAGACAGTAGGTGCGCCAGCACGTCCGGACGCGCGACCAGAACACTGATCTGCTCACACGATGTGTTCGACGAGGTGGCGAGTGGCACCGAGTGAAGTAGCCAGCCGGCCGTGGGTCGCCGACCCCTTCTGCCGTGGCAGCGAACGACCGCCGCAGCAGCCGGGCGCACCTCCCGGGGAGTTGGCAGACCCTGACCAACGCCACCGCGGACGCCACATCAGGGCGCCTCAGACCCTCCGACACAGTCCAGGTCAGGACGCTGTGGGCACGACCGCCGTTCCCGGCGCCGCGCCGACACCCCCGACGATGCGCGCAGACAGGACGGCCGCGTCAGCACCGACAAACCCGAGCAACGCCGAACCCCGGCTCGTCTGCCACGGCAACCCCAAGAAAAACAGCCCCGGAACCGGCGTCACACCTTCGTGCTGGCGGACCTGCCCGTCAACGACGACGCCGGGCACCTCCAGCCACGAATAGTCCGACGCGAACCCGGTAGCCCACACGACCGCATCCACGTCCATCGTGCTGCCGTCCGCGAAGTGCGCGACCTGCCCGGTGAAACCGGTCAGCCGCGGCCGGAAACCAACACCTGCCCTTCGCAGGTCGGCGCTGCGGGTGCCGATGACCAGGTCGCCCCGAGCGCGCAGCCGACGAGCCAGACGACTGGTCGCCGGCACCGTGAAGAAGCCAACCTTCGTCAGCCAGAAGAACAAGTCCCTGCCCGCGACGCGCTGCGGCAGCGCCATCGGCTTCGACCCGACCGCCACGCTCACCGCGCATGTCGGTGCCAGCTCCTCCGCAATCTGCAGCCCGGAGTTCGCGGCACCGACCACCAGCACCCGGCCCCCGGACAGCTGGCCAGGGTTGCGGTAGTCGGCACTGTGCAGCTGCTGCACGTGCGGGTCCAGCTGGCTTGCGGCTGCGGGCACCCGGGGGCTCTGGAACGGCCCTGTGGCCACCACCACCTGCCGGGCACGCAACTCACCGGCGGGCGTCGTCACGACGAACGTTCCGTCCTGCTCGCGGCGCGTTCGCAGCACCGGCGAGTTCAACCGCACCGGCAGGTCGAAGCGTTCCGCATAGGAGGCCAAGTAGTCGGCCACGTCGTCCTTGGACGGGTGACTGTCCACCGGGGCCGGGAACGCCATCCCCGGCAGTGAGTCGAACTGAGCCGGGCTGAACAGCCGCAGTGAATCCCACCGGTTCCGCCACGACTGACCAACCTCCGCACCCGCCTCCAGCAGAACGAAGCTCAGACCGCTCCGCGCCAGGTAGTGCCCGATAGCAAGCCCCGCCTGACCGGCGCCGACCACAACCACGTCCAACGGTCCGTTCGCACTGCTGGCGATGTCGTTCATGGTCGTCTCCTCCGAAGTGAGCTGTTGCCCTCAGACGGTAGGCAACGGCGGCAACCATCACCCCGGCGCAATAGCCGGGATTGACCAGGCGAATCCCGCCACCGACCCCACGACGAGCCGAACAGACCCCGCCACCGACCCGCAGCACCCTCATGACCTGGCCAGAACCCGGCCATTTCACCGGCGCGAACACCAGGGCCCAGCGGCACCTTGGACGTGCACGACAACCCGTGCCGCACCCAAGGAGCCCACCGTGTCCGCCGCCCTCCAAACCAACACCCGCCCGGCAGACCCCACCAACGCAACTGCCGCAGCCGTCGCGGACCGCCGCGCCCGTCAACGCCGCTGGGTCGCCCTCGGCCTGTTGGTGTCCGCCCAGTTCGTCGTCATGCTGGACACCTCCATCGTCAACGTGGCCCTGCCCTCCGTCCAGAGCGCCCTGGGGCTCAGCCCCACCGCGATCACCTGGGTCGTCAACGCGTACGTGCTCGCTTCGGCGGCCTGCTGCTCCTGTCCGGGCGTGCCGCTGACCTGTTCGGACGGCGCCGCCTGTTCGTCGTCGGCTCTGGGCTCTTCACCCTTGGCACCCTGCTGGCCGGGTTCGCTACCAACCAAGGACTCCTGATGGGCGGTCGCGTCGTTCAAGGCGCAGGCGCCGCAGCACTCAGCCCGGCCGCCATGTCGCTGCTCCTGCTGACGTTCCCCGGAGAGCAAAGAGCCCGCGCCATGAGCATCTGGGGCGCCGCCTCAGCGCTGGGCGGAGCCACCGGCGTCATGGCCGGCGGCCTCCTCGTCGGCACCTTCGGCTGGTCCTCGGTGTTCTTCGTGACGGTGCCTGTCTCCGTCGCCGCCGTCATCCTCCCCCGGTACGTCCTCCCCGAAGGCGCACACGGCGCCCGCCGCGGCTTCGACTGGTACGGCGCCGCCGCCATCACCGGCGCAGTCATCGCCGTGGTGCACGGGGCGCTGGGCATCGCCGAACGCGGCCTCACCTCCCCGTCCGTCCTGGCAAGCCTCGGCGCGTCCGCTGCCTTGCTCGCCGCCTTCATCGCCGTGGAAAGCCGCACCCGCGACCCCCTCGTGCCTCTCGAGCTCTTCCAGTCCCGAAGCCTGAGCACCGGCGTCGCCCTCGCCGTCCTCGGTGGCGCCGCGCGAGCCTCCACCTTCGTCCTCCTCGCCCTCTACCTCCAGCAGGCCCTCGGCATGGCCCCACGGCAGGCCGGCATCGCCATGGTCCCCACCTCCCTGACCGGCTTCGCCTTCTCACTCACCCTGCTGCCGCGCATCCTCCGCACCCTCGGCCCACAGCGCACCCTCGTCGCCGGCCTGCTGGTCCTCGCCGTCGGCCACCTGTGGCTCGCGAACGCACCACTGGGTGACGGATACGCGGCAGCAGTCCTGCCAGGGCTCCTGCTCGTCGCCATCGGCGTGGCCATGAGCTTCACACCCACCACCATGGTCATCGCCACGGCCGCGCCGGCATCGCACACCGGGCTGGCATCCGGCCTCGCAGGCTCAGCCACCCAGATAGGGTCCGCGCTCGGAACGGCCACCTTCGTCGCCATTGGCCTCTCCGTCGGAAGCCCCGGTGCCGGGATGCTCGGCGCGAACGGGTTCTCGGCGGCGTTCGCCGCCGCCGCGGTCGTGGCACTCGCCACCGCGACGCTCGGGGCCACCATCCACCGGACGCAGCCGTGATCAGGCAAAGGGAGTACGGGACGGCGTCAGCTCCGCGCCGCGCAGCTGAGCCGCGCGGCATACCGGAAAACGTCCCAGGGCACAGCAGAAGGCCCGGACCAGTGGTCCGGGCCTTCTGTCGCTGACGCGTTGGTAGCGGGGGCAGGATTTGAACCTGCGACCTCCGGGTTATGAGCCCGGCGAGCTACCGAGCTGCTCCACCCCGCGTCGGTAGACACCACCTTACGGGAGCTCCTGCGCCGGAACCAAATCGGGCGGCGCAGGGTCCGGACAAGGCCCCTAGGGAGTCGAGGTCGCGGTGGGCGCCGGGGTGGTGGTGCTCGATGACGGTGTGGGCGTGACCGTCACCGACCCGCCCTTCGGGGCGGCGGCCACAGCGCGCCCGATGGCGTCGGCGAGCTGCTTCTGGGCCGTTCCGTATGCCGCGAAGTCACCTGCCTTGAGCGCCTTCTGACCCGCGTCGTAGGCCGCCTGGATGTCGGCCAGCGCCTTGGCCAGCGCGGCTGCGTCGGCCGGCGGGGGCGTGGTCGGTGTCGTCGGCGTGCCGCCTCCTGTGGTGGGGGGCGTGGTCGGCGTGGAGCCGGAGTCGCCGGCGCTGGCGCCAGAGTTGCCGCCGAACAGGCCGTCCAGCGCGCCGTCCAGGGTGTAGGCCCAGGCGAGCTTGTCGCCGAAGGCCGCGACCGTGGCCCGTTGGAGTGGGAACGCCGACGTGCCCTGGGCCCGCACGTAGATCGGCTGCACGTACAACAGCCCACCGCCGACAGGGAGGGTGAGCAGGTTGCCCAGGGTGACCTGGGACCCGGTCTGCCGCGCGTTGTTGAGGAACTGGCTGAGGTTGAGGGTCGAGTCGGGCGAGGTGACGTTCGACGAGTTGATGTCGTTCTGCACCTGGCCCGGCCCTCGCACCTGGCTGTCCTTGGGCAGCGTGAGCAGTCGCAGCGTGCCGTAGTCGTCGCTGCGCTTGCCGTCGGTGGACCCGGCATCCGCGTCGACCGCCAGGAAGCCGGACAGCACCTGCCGGTCGCCGATGGGCTTGAAGGTCGTCGTCAGGGAGAAGCGTGCGCCGGTCTGGTCGGGCATCTTGAGCGTGAGGTAGTAGGGCGGCTGGTCGACGTTGCCCTCCTGGGCGGGGTCCTCCGGCACCTCCCAGAAGTCACCGGCGCCGTAGAACGAGTCGGCATCGGTCACGTGGTAGCGGTTGAGCATCGTGCGCTGCACCTTGAAGAGGTCCTCGGGGTAGCGCAGGTGCGACATCAGGTCGCCGCTGATCTCGCTCATCGGCAGCACGGTGTTCTTGAACGCGTTGGACCACGCCTTGAGCAGCGGGTCCTTGTCGTCCCACGAGTACAGCTTCACCGAGCCGTCGTACGCGTCCACGGTGGCCTTCACCGAGTTGCGGATGTAGTTGACCTGACCGGTGCCGATGGGGCGCACCGACTGCGAGTTCGCGGTGGTCGAGTCCGACGTCGCGCTGTCGATCTCGGTGAGCCGTGAGTAGGGGTAGTCGGCCGTGGTGGTGTAGCCGTCGACGATCCACTGGACGCGCCCGTCGACCACGGCGGGATAGGGGTTGCCGTCGAGGGTCAGCCAGGGGGCGACCCGCTGGACGCGCTCGATCGGCTCGCGGTGGTCGAGCAGCCGGCTCCTGTCGTTGACGGCGTCGGAGAGCATGAAGTTGAGCTCGCGGTACTTCAGCGCATAGGCGGCCTTGCGCAGGAAGGACGTGAGGGGCACCCCGCCCTTGCCGGTGTAGGTGTTGTTCTTCTGTCCGGCTGCACTGCCGTCGGGGTAGTCGAACTCACGCGCCCGCGATCCCGTCGCACCTCCGACGATGGAGTACGTGGGCGACTGCTCGCCGAAGTAGACCCGGGGTTCGAACTGTCCCAGCGGACCCATCTGGGGGATGTTCTGCTCGTAGAAGACCGGCTGACCGTCGGCGCCACGCTGGTTGCCGTAGGCCGCGACCACACCGAACCCGTGCGTGTAGACCGTGTGGTCGTTGAGCCAGTTGCGCTGGTTCTGCGGCAGGCCGTCGAGGTCCAGCTCACGGACCGCCACGACGGTGTCGTTGATCTTGCCGTTGATGTTGTAGCGGTCGACGTCGAGGGCGTCGGGGAAGGCGTAGTAGGACTTGACCGACTGGAGCTGCTTGAACGTCGGGGAGACCACGATGGGGTCGACCAGACGGATGCCCGGGATCGTCTCCGCGTCGTCACGCAGCTGACCCGGGCTCGCCTCGGTCGTCGCGGTGTAGCCCTTGGTGTCGACGTTCGCGATGCCGTAGGCAGCACGCGTCGCCTTGATGTTGCGGTCGATGTAGACCTGTTCGAGGGATTTCTCCGACGGGCGGACCTTGAACCGCTGGTAGAGCGCCGGGTAGATGCTGCCGACGACGATCGAGGTGATCAGCAGCAGGGCGACGCCGACCACGGGGAGCCGCCAGGAGCGGGTCCAGATGGAGGCGATGAACAGACCGACGGTCATCAGCGCGGCCACCGCGAGGATCGCCTTGGTCGGCAACACCGCGTGGGCATCGGTGTAGCGGATGCCCGTCAGCAGGGGTGAGTCCTTGGTCGCGAGCGCATAGCGGTCGAACCAGTAGGTCGCCGCCCGGACCAGGACCAGGGCCGCGACGAGGATTGCGAGATGGGTCCTGGCAGCCCGCGACGTGCGCTCCGCTCGGGCCTGGATCTGGAGCCCGCCGTAGACGTAGTGCGTGAAGGCCGCGGCGAGGGTGGCCATCACCAGCACCATCGTGAGGAAACCGAGCAGGAACTGCACCCACGGCAGGGTGAAGACGAAGAACGACAGGTCGAGGTGGAACTGTGCGTCGCTGCTGCCGAACGAGACGCCGTTGCGCCACAACAGGAACGTCTTCCACTGCCCCGCCGCACCGGTCCCCGCCAGCAGGCCCAGGATGCCGGGAATGGCGAACATGGCGATTCGCCGCAACGGCTCGATGGCCTCGCGGTACTGGTCGAGGCTCTGCTGCTGCGGCGTCACCGGCGCATAGATCGGTCGGGTGCGGTAGCCGACGAGCAGGCTCGACGCCACCACTCCCGCCGTGAGCACGAACCCCACGACGAACAGCAGGATCTTGGTCGTGAGCTGCGTGACGAAGACACCCTCGTAGCCCACCGAGTGGAACCACAGGACCTCGGTCCACACGGACGCCATGATCGACACCAGGAAGCCGAGGACGACGAGGATCACGACCGTCGGGACCAACGGCCCACGGCGCCGGTTGAAGGACAGCGACGGAGGACGGCGGCCACCTGCTCCCGACCCTGACCCGCGCGGAGTGCCCTCGGGACGGGCGCCCTCGGCGCCCGAATCGCCCTGGCCGAACCACTCAGATGAACTCACGCCACGCCCGATCTGCCGTGCGACCGCCCAGCGAGGCCGCCTGCTGTAGTGGTCCAACTTACCGACCGCCCAGGTGGTTCCCACGCGCACGTCGGACACGTGTCGGCACCAGCTGTGCAAGCCCTGGGTATGCCGCGTGGCCGGCGACCACTCGCCATGGGGCACCATGGGCGCGTGACCCAGAACTCCCAACCCGTCGCCGACCCGTTGTCCATCGCCGCACTGGACACCGAACGCCACGTCGCAGCCTCCGGGTGGGACCAGAACCCGCGGCTGTTCGCGCTCGTCCCCACGGCTGAGCTCCTCGAGCGCGAGCCGCACCTGCGCGCCCAGATGCGGGGCTCCGACCTGGCCGAGGGCGCCCTGAGCGCGATCGAGCAGGAGGACCTGCCGCCGACCTCCAACCTCGAGAGCCTGCTCGGGGGGATCGCGTGGCCGGACAGCGTCGTGGGCGCCGCCCTGGCCGTCGAGCGCATCGTCGTCCCGCCGGAGGCCGAGCGCGACCTGCCCGCGCACACCGAGTCGGCCGTCGACGCGCTGGCGTCCCACCCGGACCGCCAGGACGTCCGGCTGCTCGTGGCCGTCACCCGTGACGGCCAGAGCCGCTGCCTGCTTCGCCAGCGCGCCAACGACCGCGACGACAAGGTCGCCCTCGGGGACGAGATCGCACCGGGCCTCGTCCACGCGCTGAAGGCGACCCTGCAGGGCTGAACCACTCCTCGGTGTCGCCTCCGTGCACGGTGGTGCCGCGTTCAGGGGCTACTTCGTGCAGGTGGGCAACGAGCCGGCGCGCTTGTCGGCGATCGCCTCGACGGCCTTCCTGGCCTCGTCGAAGGTCGCGATCCTGACCACGCGCAGTCCGTCGGGGACGTGGCCCACGACCTCGTCGCAGTTGTCCGCGGGAGCGAGGAACCACGTGGCACCGCCGTCGTGGGCGCCGACCAGCTTCTGCTGGATGCCGCCGATCGGTCCCACCCGGCCGGCCGCGTTGATCGTGCCGGTGCCGGCGATCTTCTGCCCACCGGTGAGCGGGCCGGGTGTGAGCGTGTCGTAGACGGCCAGGGAGAACATCGTCCCGGCCGACGGGCCTCCGACGTTGCCGGCGTTGATCTTGACGTCGATCGGGAACTCGAACCGGATGCCGAGGAAGACGCCCACCGTGGCGCGACCATCGGCCTCGCGTGTCTGGGCCGTGACCGTGAGTGGCTTGCCGCCCCGGACCAGCCCGAGGGCCACCCGCTCCCCCGGCTTGTGGGCGCCGACGCCGGCACGCACCGCGTTGGAGTCGGCCACCGGCTTGCCGTCGATGGTGACGATCTCGTCGCCCGCCTTCAGCAGCGCCGCCGACGGTGCGTCCTTGGCGACCTGTCCGATGACGACGTGCTCGACGACCTTCTTGCCGAGGGCCTTCAACGCCACAGCCACGGCCTCCTGCTGGGAGTCGATCATCTCGGCGGTGCTCTCCTCCTCGACCTGCTTGTCCGTCACGCCCTTGGGGAAGTACAGCTCCTCGTCGACGACGTCCTCGCTGGGGTCGATCGCGGCCGCGAGCAGGCTCCACATGGTCACGCGGTAGCCGGGGCCATCGGCGATGCGGACGGTGGTGAAGTCGAGCGCTCCCTCGGTCGGGAAGGTCTGGGCGCCCGAGACGGTGATCAGCTGCTTGCCGTCGAGGGTGCCCAGGGTGTTGGTGATCGGTCCGGGCTTCATCACGACATACGGCAGTCCGACCATGGTCGACAGGGCCCCGAGGGCGATCAGCAGGAAGAAGCCGACCAGGGCCACGGTGGACCGCCGGCTGAGCCGGTAGGGGTCCTCCGCGAGCGCACCCTGGTCCGGCGTGTGCGGGGCCCGGCCGGTGTCATCCGTGAGGTGCTGGTCCGAGGCGTGCTTCTGGAACGGCCCGCTCACGGCAGCCCCACCCACTCATCGCTGCCGTCGGTGAACAGCTGGTGCTTCCAGATCGGCACCGTCCCCTTCAGCGTGTCGATGAGGTCACGGCAGGCCTCGAACGCCTCGCCACGGTGCGGAGCCGAGACTGCCGCCACCACCGCGCGGTCACCGATCTCGAGGTGACCCACGCGGTGCACCGCTGCGAGGCGGGCGACGTGGTGGCGCGCGGCGACCTCGCGGCATACCCGCTCCAGGGTCTCGACCACGCTGGGGTGGGCGGAGTAGTCGAGCGCCGACACCGGCGCTCCGTGGTCGTGGTCGCGCACGACGCCCACGAACAGGGCGATGCCCCCACACCGGGGGTGCTGCACCAGGGCGAGCACCTCGTCGACGCTCAGTGGTTCGTCGCGGACGTCGCAGAGCACCACGGTGGGCTCGCTGTCGAGCTCGGTGACCGGATCGCTCATGCCGTCGAACCTTTCCTGCGGCGTCGCCGCATGATTGCTGCCGTGCCCACCAGGGCCACCGCGGCGCTGGCCGCCCCCAGAGCCGCATCCTTGCGGTCCACCCTGCGGGCCGCCACCGCGTGTGAACCCCGGATCGTGTCCAGCAGCACGCCGAGGCAGGTCTCGTTGTCGTGGACCGGCACCCAGCCGCGACCCAGCAGTGTGCGAGCAGAGACTGCCCAGGGAAAGGCCACGAAGGCCAGGTCGCTGGCGGGTGCCGGCAACACCCCAACGCGGTGGAGGCGGTCCGCAGTTCCCATCGCCGCCACCATGCCGAGCTCGACCCTGCGCATGCCGGTGAGCCGTTCGAGGTCGGACTGGGTGAGGTGGCCGGGCGCGCCGACCGAGACCTCTCCGGCGACTCCCTGCGCCATCACCAGGGCGACGGCCGAGCCCAGGTCGTCGACGTGGCAGAACTGCCACGCGGGTTCGGCGCCTCGCAGCATGAGCAGCCGGGGCGCCTCGAAGTGGCGGGTGACGACGGTGTCCACGCCCTCTCCCACGAGGGCCGCGGGCCGCACCGCCGTGATGACCAGTCCCGGGTGCACGTCGCGGGCCACCCGAATGAGCTGCTCGACGTCCATCAGGTCACCGACGTGCCCGCCGTCCGCGGGCGCGCGCAGGGGTGCGTCGTCCTCGAGGGGCACGGGGTTGTCGGCGAGCGCCCCGAAGGTCTGCGCCGACGTCACGACCACCAGGTGGCGGACGCCCGCAGCCGCCGCGGCGGTGATGACGGTCTGGGCGATGCGGAGGCTGCGTTCGCGACGCGCCCGCGTGCCCATCGCCAGGTCCCGAGCGAGGTTGGTGCTCGCCGCCACGTATGCCGCGGCGTGGACCCCCGCGAGCGCCTTCACCAGGCTCGGGTCACCGGGGTCGGCGTAGCGGAACTGCACCCCACCCACCGGAGTCGGCTCGGTGTCGATCGCCACGACGGCACCGATGCGCGCCTCGTCGACGGCACCGCCGGGTCGTGCCGTGGTGGACCCTCGGGCAGCGGCCGAGACCAGCGCGCGCAACAACGCTCGACCGGCGGGACCGGCCGTGCCGATCACCGCGACGTCGATGACGCTACGCCGCGAGCGAACGGCGTCCCGTCCAGCCCGCCCGGGGGAACTCACTGTGGCCTCCGCGTGGTTGTCTAGTGAGAGTCCATCCTCTCAGGACCGCTGAGGAGCAGTTGTGCCCGACCTACCCCGTGACCCCCACGACCCGCGTGACCCCAGTGACCCGAGTGACCCCTACGACCCTCGCGACGACCCGGGCGAGTCCCTCGACGACTCCTCCGACGACTCCTCCGGGGGTTCCGGGCTCTCGCCGGAGATCGAGGCGGTCCTCGCCCGGCTCACCGGCGGTGAGGTCGACCCTGACATGGCCAAGGCCCTCAAGGACATGGGCATCGACCAGGTCGACCCCGCCATGCTCCAGATGATGGTCGGCCAGATGCAGTCCATGTTCGCGAGCACCGACACCGACGCCTTCAACCTCACCCTCGCGACCGACACGGCCCGCAAGACGGTGTCAGAGGCGGGCGACGCGGTGGTCGGCGACGCCGCCCGTCGCCAGCTCGACCAGGCGGTCCAGGTCGCCGAGCTCTGGCTCGACGAGGTGACCGCCTTCGAGGCACCCGGCATCACGACCCACGCGTGGAGCCGCGCCGAATGGGTCGAGGCGACCATGCCGACCTGGCGCACGCTGGTCGAGCCGGTCGCCGAAGGCGTGGGACGAGCCGTCGGGGACGCCATGCGCACCCAGCTCCAGCAGCTCGGTGAGGGCGGCCTGCCCGAGGGGATCCTGCCCGCAGGGATCGACCCCGCCGCGATGCTCGGCCAGATGGAGCCGATGCTGGCCAAGATGAGCGGGGCGATGTTCGGGCTGCAGGTCGGCCAGGCCGTCGGCACCCTCGCGACCGAGACCGTCAGCGGCACCGAAGTCGGTCTGCCGCTCGTGCCGGACCGGTCTGTGGCCCTGCTCCCCGTCAACGTCGAGGCCTTCGCCGACGGACTCGGCGTGGACCTCGACCAGGTCCGCATCTACCTCGCCGTCCGTGAGGCAGCGCGGGTCCGGTTGTTCTCCGAGGTGCCGTGGATCGGGCCACAGCTGGTGGCGGCGGTGCGCGACTACGCCCGCGACATCAGCATCGACACCGACCGGATCGAGACGGCGTTGGAGTCGGTCGACGCCAGCGACGCGAACGCGCTGCAGGCGGCGCTGCAGGACCAGCTCTTCCGCCCGGACCCCAGTCCCGCGCAACGCGCGGCGCTGGCCCGGCTCGAGACCTACCTCGCGCTCGTCGAGGGCTGGGTCGACGTCGTCGCCGACCGCACGACCCGCGATCACCTGCCGCAGGCGGCCGCCCTGGGCGAAGCCGTGCGACGCCGACGGGCCACCGGGGGTCCGGCGGAGAAGGCCTTCGCGGGCCTGGTCGGACTGGAGCTGCGACCACGGCGGCTGCGCGACGCCGCCAACCTGTGGGCCGCCCTCGAGGCCAGGCACGGGGCCGCCGGTCGTGACGGAGCCTGGGGACACCCCGATGTCGCACCCACCGGCGCCGACCTCGACGACCCCCTCGGCTACGTCGAGCGCTACGGCACGTCCGACAGCGCCGACCTCGACGCAGCCCTCGACGAGCTCCTCAGCGAGGGTGGGGCCAGCGGCGTCTCGCAGCCGACCGACGGCGCGCCGACGAACGACGAACCCCACGCTGGTCCGGACTCCCACGCTGGTCCGGACTCCCACGCTGGTCCGGACTCCCCCGACGAGGACGGACGGTGACGGCGCCGCCGACGGACGTGCCCACGGCATACCTCGCGCTCCGGGCTGACGCCCAGAGCGTGCTGGAGGAGTGGAAGGCGCCGGACGCCCAGCAGGAGCGGCTGCGGGTGGAGCTGCTGGGCCACTGCGAGGCGCACCCGGACGCCTTGTGGAAGCAGGGACCGCCGGCGCACCTCACCGCGAGTGCGCTGGTGCTCAACGCTTCTCTCGACAAGGTGCTGCTCACCCTGCACGCCAAGGCCGGTCTCTGGCTGCAGTTCGGTGGTCACTTCGAGCCCGGCGACACCACCATGCTCGCCGCCGCGACCCGGGAGGCGCAGGAGGAGTCGGGCATCGCCGACCTCGCGCTGCATCCGCAGCTGGTCCACCTCGACCGTCACGCGCTGCTGGCCACGGGTTTCGGGCGGTGCAGCGAGCACCTCGACCTGAGGTACGCCGGCGTCGCCCGCGACGAGGACGCGTATGCCGTGAGCGAGGAATCCCTCGACGTGGCCTGGTGGCCGGTGGACGGGCTCCCTGCAGCCAGCGCTGGAGAGATCAGGCCGCTGGTCGAGGCAGCCAGACGGGTGCTGGACGCCTAGGCGGTGCTCCTGGGCTGAGCCGGTGGGTCAGTCGCGGTCGGGTCAGTCGCTGTGGGATCAGTCCCTGTGGGGTCGTGGGGTCAGTCGCTGGGACCGAAGTCCAGGGCGGCCTGGCCCAGCTCGTCGCTGTCGGTCTCGCCGTCGGACAGGTCGAGCCCGGCTGTCGCCGCCACGCCCTCGAGGTAGCCCCGCGCGCGCTCCAGCCGCGGGTAGCCCTCGAGCAGCGCCCAGAAGTCCGGGCCGTGGCCGGGTGAGAGCAGGTGGGCCAGCTCGTGGAGGATCACGTAGTCGAGGACGAAGCCCGGCATGCCCTTGACGCGGGTGGAGATCCGGATGGTGCCGTCGGACGGGGTGCAGGAACCCCAGCGGGAGTTCTGGTTGGTGACCCAGCGGATGCTGCTCGGTCGCGCCTGGCCGCCCAGATAGCGCTGGGAGAGCTCGACCGAGCGGGTGCGCAGCTGGGCGTCACTCGGGCGTCGGCGCTTGTCGCCTTTGGCCAGCTTGTCGAGCATGGTGGCGACCCACTGCTGCTCTTCGGCCTTGGTGAACCGGGCGGGGATCAGCACGATGGTGCGCCCGTCCTCGCGGTAGGCACTCACGGTGCGACGGCGCTTGCGGCTGCGACGGACCTCGATGTCGGTGCTCCCCATGCCCACCACGATAGGCGAGCCCGCCGACAACACCCGTGATCTGCAACGTCGCACGGTGCGCCGCGGTCTTCGGCGGGCACCCGACTTGTTGCCCGCAGATCGTCACCGACAGGCGTTCTAGGCGCCCGGTGACCACCAGGACGCAACACCTCCGTGGGATCTGATCGCGCCCTCCGGATGGTGCCCCTCAGGCGAGGAGCTTGCGAAGCCGTCGATCGAGGATCTGGACGGCCGGACCGAACACGGCGTAGGCCTCGTTGGTGGTCTGGCCGTTCGCGTAGCGGTAGTAGATCTGCTGGGCGATGACGGCGAGGCGGAAGACGCCGTAGGCCTGGTAGAACAGTGCCTGCCGCGCGCTGACCTCGACCCCGATCCGCTCGCAGTAGCCGGCGATCATCTGCTCGCGCGTCAGCATGCCGGGCAGGTGGGTCGGCACCCGACGGAAGGCCTGGTGGTCCTCGTCGTCGTCGGCCTGCACCCAGTACGCAAGGGCCGCGCCGAGGTCCATGAGGGGATCGCCGACCGTGGCCATCTCCCAGTCGAAGATGCCCACGATCCGGGTCGGGTCGTCGGGGGCGAGCACGAGGTTGTCGAGCTTGTAGTCGTTGTGGATCACGCCGCTGCGCACGTCTGCGGGCTGGTGCTCGTCGAGCCAGGCCATGGCGTGCTCGAGGTCGGGCTGACCGGTGGTGCGCGCCCTGCGGTAGCGGGCCGACCAGCCCTCGACCTGGCGACGGACGTAGCCCTCGCCCTTGCCGAGGGTGTCCAGTCCGCACGCCGCGGCATCGACGGAGTGCAGCTCCACGAGGACGTCGAGCATGGACTCGCACAGCCGACCGGCCTGGTCGGGCGACAGCTCCACCGGCATCTCGCGTCGCGGCACCGTGCCGACGAGTCGCTCCATCACGTAGAAGTCGGCCCCCATGACCTCGGGCGAGTCACAGAACGCGACCATCGTTGCCACATAAGGAAATACGGGACGGAGCGCCGACTGGATGTGGTGCTCGCGACCCATGTCGTGGGCGCCCCTGGCCTTGGTGCCGCTCGGGCCTCGACGGAGCACGAGGTCGAGGTCGGCGAACCGCAGCAGGTACGTCAGGTTGGACGCACCCCCGGAGAACTGGAGAACCTCCGGCCGGCCGGCCAGCCCCGCGGCATACCGGGGGTCTGTGTGGGTGCGCAGCCACGCGGCCGCCGCGTCGACGTCGAAGGCGTCCTCGGAGCGCACCGGCCTTGCGCCGGCCACGGCACTCACCGGTGCTTGCCCAGCTCGATCCGACCGACGACGCTGCGGTGCACCTCGTCGGGGCCGTCGGCGAGGCGCAGCGAGCGCGCCCCCACCCAGGCCGCGGCCAGCGGGAAGTCCGTGGTCATGCCCCCGCCGCCGTGCAGCTGGACGGCGAGGTCGATCACGTCGAGCGCCATGGCGGGCACCTCGACCTTGATCTCGCTGACGGCCGACAACGCCTCGGTCGACAGGCCCTGGTCGAGCAGCCAGGCGGCGTGCATGACCAGCAGCCGCGAGCGGTTGATGGCGATGCGGGCGTCCGCGATGCGTTCGAGGTTGCCGCCGAGCCTGGCGATCGGCTTGCCGAACGCGGTGCGCGACAGGGCTCGCTGACAGGCCAGCTCGAGGGATCGCTCTGCCAGGCCGATGGTCCGCATGCAGTGGTGAACGCGGCCCGGTCCGAGGCGTCCCTGGGCGATCTCGTAGGCACGGCCAGGCCCGAGCAGGATGTTGCCCGCCGGGACGCGGACGTCGGTGAAGGACACCTCGCCGTGACCCAGCGGCTCGTCGTAGTAGCCCATCGTCGAGAGCATCCGCTCGACCCTGACGCCGGGGGCGTCGCGCGGCACGAGGACCATGGTGTGGCGCGAGTGGCGGTCGGCGTCCGGGTCGGACAGCCCCATGAAGACGAGGATCTTGCACTCGGGGTTGCCCACCCCCGTGGAGAACCACTTGCGCCCGTTGACGACGACCTCATCACCGTCGATCACCGCGGTGGCGGCCATGTTGGTCGCGTCGGAGGAGGCGACATCCGGCTCGGTCATGCAGAACGCGCTGCGGATCCGCGCGTCGAGCAACGGCTCCAGCCATTCGCGCTGCTGGTCGGGCGAGCCGTACCGCAGCAGCACCTCCATGTTGCCGGTGTCGGGGGCGTTGCTGTTGAAGACGAGTGGCGCCAGGGCCGAGCGGCCCATCACCTCGGCCACGGGGGCGTAGTCGACGTTGGACAGTCCTTCGCCGCCGTCGGTGCCGAAGTCGGCGGCATACCGTCCCGCATGCTCCTTGGGCAGGAACAGGTTCCACAGTCCCTGGGCCCGTGCCTTGGCCTGGAGCTCCTTGACCACTGGCAGGGGCGTCCACGGGTCGCCGCCGCTCTCACGGCGGCGCTGGATCTCGGCGTGCACGTCGGCCTCGACGGGCTCGACCTCCGTGTCGACGAACGCCCGGACGCGGTCGCGCAGGTCGGTGGCACGCGGTGACAGGGAGAAGTCCATGCGCTCGACCCTAGCCTCGGGTGCTCAGCGACCGTGGAAGGTCGGTCGCCGCTTGGCCGCAGCCGCTGCGATCCCCTCGTGCAGGTCCTCGGTGGCGAGCGTGACCGCCTGGGCCAGCGCTTCCCACTGGAGCGCGTCGTCGAAGCTCGCGTGCCCGCCGTCGCGCAGGGCCTGCAACGTCAGCCGCGTGGCAACCGGTGCAGCGCCGGCGACCCGCTCGGCTGCCGCGATCGCTGCCGGCAGCACCTCGTCGGTCGGCAGTGCCTGCGACACCAGGCCCAGCCCGACGGCTTCGGTGCCCTTGACCAGGCGACCGGTGAGCAGCAGGTCGCGGGCCACCGCATGCCCGGCGATGTTGGGCAGCGACCACGTCGTCGCCATGCCCGGGTGCAGCCCCAGGGAGGTGAACGGCACGCCCAGGCTGGCGTCCGCGGCGGCATACCGGATGTCGCAGGCGAGCGCGACGGCGCAACCCGCACCGATCGCGGCGCCGTTCACGGCCGCGATCGTGGGCACCTCAAGGTCGCGGATCGAGAGCCACGAGCGGTAGAAGGTGAGCATCCGGTCGCGAAGCTCGCTCACCGACGCGTCAGGGTCCTTGACGATCCACGACAGGTCACCACCGCCGCTGAAGGCCGGGGCCGCGCCGGTCACCACCACCGCCGCGAGCGCCTCATCAGTGCGCAGCAGCCCCATCAGCCTCACCCATGACGCCGTCATGGCGGTGCTCATCGAGTTCCGACGTTCCGGCAGGTTCAACGTCACCACCGCGATCCGACGGCCCGAGGCCTCTCGCAGCTCGGCCCGCAGGTCCTCGAGCTCGGTCTCCCACCACGGCTGTGCGCTCATGGGGCGAAGACTAGGGGTGGGCCCTGAGCACGACGCACAGGCCCCCCTTGCGCCATTTTGTGCTCAGCATGGTCTAAGTTGGCCGAAGTCCGACGGCGCACCGTGTGCCGTGAACAAGAGGAGACATGGCGATGGCTGAAGAGACCTACAAGGGCGAGTTCTACTGCGTGAAGTGCAAGGAGAAGCGCGAGGCCGAGGGCCGTGTCGTGGAGACGAACGGCCGTCGCATGGCCAAGGGCGTCTGCCCCGTGTGCGGCACCAACCTGAACCGCATTCTCGGCAAGGCCTGACACCAGCACCACCCAGGCTTTCCATCGCGAGGGGCGGGCCCGACTTCGGTCGGGTCCGCCCCTCGCGGCGTGCCCGGCTGAGACGTCCAGCCCTGCTCCGCACGTCGGGCAGCCCTGTGGATGACCGGCAGACGGCCCCGGCGGCTGTGCGAGATTGGGCCGCGTGACCGGACGACCCCTCCTCAAGACCCTGTGGCCTGTCTTGCGGCGGGGCGGCGGATGCGTGCAGTTCGGCACGGACCCGGACCACGCGGTCGTCCTCGACGGGCTGCGCGAGGACGAGGTGTCCGCCCTCGAGTCACTCGACGGGACTCGCGAGGTGCCTGCCGCGCTGCGCTCGCCGGCAGGGCAGGACCTGCTCGACCTGCTCCTCGGGCACGGGCTGGTCGTCGAGGCCGGTGACCCGATCTCGTTGCCGCCACCGGTCCGTGCCTTGCTCGCCCACGACGCCCAGGCGCTGCTGCGCACGGCCACGCCACCACTGCAGGGGTATGCCGCGCTGGCCAGGCGCCGCGCCGCCCACCTGTTCGTCGTGGGTCGCGGAGAGCTCCCGGCAGCGGTCGCTGCCGAGCTGCGCCACGCCGGAGTGGGGACCGTGCGACAAGGTTTCGAGGTGGCCGACGACTGGGAGCAGTCGCTCGCCGAGCGGAACGGCCTGGCGGGGCCCGCGCTCGTCGTCCTCGTCGGCAGCTGCGCCCTCGACCCGGCGGCCGCGGGACCGTGGCGAGCCCGCGGCATACCCGTCGTGCCCGTGGTGCTGCATGGCCTGGAGGCCGTGGTGGGGCCGGTCGTCGTGCCGCACGGTCCCTGCCTGCGGTGCCTGGACCTCGCGCGCGCGGACCGCGACCCCGGGTGGCCGGCCCTGCTCGGCCAGCTCCTTCCTGCCCGGGTCGGCGCCGGCGCCGAGGTCAGCGGCGAGACCACCCTCGTGGGGCTGGCCACGTCGATGACCGCGATGGTGGCCCTCGCGGTGCTCGACGGACAGGTGCTCCCGCTGGGGCGCTCCCTGGAGGTCTCGCTGCCGTGGCCACGCGTGCGACAGCGGCAGTGGGAGGTGCACCCGCGGTGCGGCTGCGGGGCCGGATCCGACGCGTCTGGGCGACCCGCCCACGTCGACACCCGCGTACAGGCGAGAATGGCCGGGTGAACGAACTCCCCCGCCGCGCCGTCACCCGCACGGCCCGCCTGGCAAGCCTGCCCCTCGGGTTCGCCGGGCGCACCGCCATGGGGTTCGGCAAGCGGGTCGGGGGCAAGCCCGCCGAGGCCGTCGCCGCCGAGCTCCAGGCGCGCACGGCCGAGCAGCTGTTCAAGGTGCTCGGCGAGCTCAAGGGCGGGGCGATGAAGTTCGGGCAGGCGATGTCGGTCATGGAGGCGGCGCTGCCCGAGGAGATGGCCGGGCCCTACCGCGCGACCCTGACCAAGCTGCAGGAGGCGGCACCCCCGCTGCCCGCAGCCACCGTCCACAAGGTGCTCGCCGAGGAGCTGGGGCCGCGCTGGCGGACGGCGAAGTTCCAGTCCTTCGAGGACACGCCCTCAGCTGCCGCCTCGATCGGTCAGGTGCACAAGGCGGTCTGGCGGGACGGCCGCGAGGTCGCCGTCAAGATCCAGTACCCCGGGGCCGGCAAGGCTCTGCTGTCCGACCTCAACCAGCTCGCCCGCGTGGCTCGCCTCGCCGGGGGCTGGATCCCCGGCATGGACATCAAACCCATCACCGACGAGCTCAAGTCGCGGATGAGCGAGGAGCTCGACTACAACCTCGAGGCGGCCAACCAGCGCACCTTCGCCAAGGCGTTCCGCGGCGACCCCCACTTCGCGGTGCCAGACGTCCTGGTCAACAGCGAGCACGTCATCGTCTCGGAGTGGATGGATGGGACACCCTTGTCCCGGATCGTGGCGTCAGGCACCCCGGAGGAGCGCAATGCAGCCTCCGCGCGCTACATGGCGTTCCTCCTGGTGGGACCGGCGCGCGCGGGGCTGCTGCACGCCGACCCGCACCCGGGCAACTTCCGGTTGCTGGACGACGGGCGGCTCGGCGTCATCGACTACGGCGCGGTCAACCGGCTGCCCGCAGGCCTGCCCCCGGCGATGGGTTCGCTCGTGGGCGCGGCCCTGCGGTCGGAGGCAGCGGAGCTGGAGAAGGGCCTGCGGTCCGAGGGGTTCATCAAGCCGTCGATGTCGCTGGACGCCGAGGCCCTGCTCGAGTACCTCCAGCCGTTCATCGAGCCCCTGACGCACGCGGAGTTCACCTTCAGCCGGCCCTGGCTGCGAGGGGTCGCGGCGCACGTCAACGACATCCGGCGGCCCGAGTTCCTCGTCGGGATGAAGCTCAACCTGCCGCCGTCCTACCTGCTGATCCACCGGGTCTGGCTGGGCGGGATCGGTGTGCTGTGCCAGCTCGGGGGGACCGTGCCGGCCCGCCAGATCGTGGTCGACCACATGCCCGGTATGCAGCTGCGTCACCTCCCCCCGCCCGTCTCCTGACCCTGCGACCCCTCTGCGACTTGTTGCCGGCAGATCGTCACGGACCGCCTGTTTGGGGGGCTCCGTGACCACCAGAAGGCGACACGTCGCGCGCCGCTCGGCTCTGAGGGCAACGCGGTTCACCACCAGGCGGAGTCGAGCTTGCCCTCGATGCTGCGCAGGTGCTCGCGACTGCAACGGTCGCAGGTCCAGGTGTCCCTGCCGTTCTCGACGCCGCGGGTCCAGGTGATCGCGGCGAGCGACGCGTCGGGCGCCACCGTGCCGCAGGTCGCGCAGACCGGTGGCTGCAGGGTCGGTCCCGCGGACTCGGCCACGGCTACTACTTCTTCGTGACGGTGGCGGCTTTGGCCTTGGCCGATGCCTTGGCGGCCTGCTTGAACTCGCGCACCTTGGCCAGGGACGACGCGTCGACGACGTCGGCCACCGACCGGTAGGAGCCGTCCTCGGCGTACGGGCCGATCGCCTCCTGCCAGCCCGCCGGTCGCACGTCGAGCTGCTTGGCCACCAGTGCCGCAAAGATGCGGGCCTTCTGGTCGCCGAAACCGGGCAGCGCCTTGAGCCGGTCCAGCAGGTCGCGGGCATCCTTGGCGTCGGTCCAGATCGTCTCGGCGCGGCCGTCGTACTGGTCGCGCACGACGGTCGCCAGCTGCTGGACGCGCCCCGCCATCGACCGGCCGTAGCGGTGGATGGCAGGCGGCGTCGCGCACAGGTCGGCGAAGGCCTCGGCCTCGGCCGCTGCGATCGCATCGGGCGCCAGCGTGCCGAACCGGTCGAGGATCTTCCACGGCCCCCGGAACGCGTGCTCCATCGGGTACTGCTGGTCGAGCAGCATGCCGACCAGCAGGGCGAAGGGGTCGTTGCTGAGGACCTCGTCAGCGGCCTCGTCCTGGGCGATCCGGATCTGCGTAGCCATGCGCGCCAGCCTAACTGGGCGATGCTCAGAGGAGGTAGACGAAGCCGGGGCCCTCGTCCCGATAGGGGATGCCGAGCGCGTCCAGCGCGGGTTTCCACGAACCGGTGACGCTCTGGTCAGCCCCCTCGAACCCGTGGTCGGCAGTCAACAGGAAGGTCACCTCGTCGAGCACCCCCAAGGACTCCAGGTGGTCGAGGAACGCCACCAGCCGGGCATCGCTCTGCCGCAACGAGTCGCGCGCCATCTGCGAGCGCGGGCCGCCCGCGTGGTGCCCTGCGTCGGTCACGACGTGCGCCCACCAGGTCAGGGTCGGCGCCCCTTCGGCGTCCTCCCAGAGCTGGAGCATCTGTTGCAGCCCCATGTCGTCGACCTGCACCCCCCAGCGGAAGTAGGCGTCCTCGAGGTCCTCGGCGCGCTGCACGAACGGCGAAGCATCCGGGTCCGGAAGGAGGTCGCCCATGCCGTTCGTCGCCGCCTCGAACCCGCCCGCCGCCCGCAACAACGCCATCGTGCCGTAGTCGGCTCCCCGGTCGATCGCCTCGTCCACACTCGCCGTTCGCGGCGAGTCCCCTTGCTGCACATGGTCGTTCACCATCTCGAACACCGTGCGCACACCCGGGCGCAGCCACTCTGCACTGCGGTGCCAGGTCTCGGCATTGTTCGGCACGACCTGCTCGTCCAACGCTCGGTCGTAGTAGACGTTCCCCAGCACGCCGTGCCGCCCCGGTCCGACTCCGGTCAGGATCGACGTGTGGTTGGTGAGGGTCACGCTGGGGAACTCCGCCACCGCACCGCCCCGCAGTGCCAGTCCGCGAGACACAAGTCTGGCCACCCCGGGCAAGTCGCCGGCCTGGGCGAGCTGCAGCAGGTCGCCGCAGTGCGCACCGTCCCACAGGATCCCCACGACCCTGCGCCGCTGCCCTGCGGGCAGTGGTTCGAGGTATGCCGTGAGCGGCCGACCGTCCAGTGCCTCACCTCGGCCGTCGCGCAGGTCCGCCTCCGGCACCCCGGACATCACGGCCAGGGTCGGGGCCACGTCGACCAGCCGGGCGTGGTCGTCGACGAGACCGAGTCGTGCGACGCCTGGTCCGGACATGACCAACGGCGCTCGTGACTGGATCACGTCGAGCGAACCGTGCTCGCCGAGGTGGCCGCCCTCGTCGGGGAAGTAGTGCCTCGGTGAGTGCACGATCGCGACGTCGGGACTGCGGTCAGCGTCGCCGAACAACGACAGGATCCGTTGCGCGGCATACGGGTAGGCGTTGTCGGTGGACACCCGCGGACCGGCGGCCGCGATCTCCGCGTCGTAGGGCAGGAACGCCATCGGGTCCTCGCTCGCCACGGGATCGAGGCCCGCCAGCACCTCGTGGCTGCCGTCCTCGTGCAACCGCACCACTCCCAGGTGGTTGGCGGCGTGGGCGACCCCCTCGTCCACCCAGAGAACGAGGTCGACCACGGCGGACAGTTCGGGGGCGGTCAGCGCCGTGACGACGGCTTCGCGGGACATGCCCGGACGATAACGAGTCGAGAGTGCACGACACGCTGACGACGCGGGTCGGCCGTCAGCGTGTCGTGCACTCTCGACGGCCCCCGGACATGAAGAACCCGCCGGGACGACCTCCAGAGCGGAAGGTCCCGGCGGGTTCGGGCACGGGGGTCACCGGGCCAGCATGCGAGGCAGGGCGAGCAGCATGTCGTGCTGCGCCTGCGCCTCGAGCCGGCGCTGGTACTCCCGTTGACGGCGCTTTCGATGAGCGCGCGCCAGGTCGGCGTACAAGGCCTGGAACATGGTGAAGCTCCTGGTGGGTGAGAACTGGAAATGGGTGATGTGGTCGGCACCGTGCGTCGTGGACGACATCAGGCGGCGACCGGGTTCTTCCGCGGCCGGCCCCGCGGCCGCTTGCGTGCGACGACAGCTCCCTGGACGAAGAGCTCACCGCCCCACACGCCCCACGGCTCCGACCGCTCGAGGGCACCCGCAAGGCAGGCGGCCAGGGCCGGACACGTGTGGCACAGCGCCTTGGCGAACTCGACGTCGGCCGGGCTCTCGGCGAACCACATCTCGGCGTCGTTGTCTCGACACGGGATGCCGGCGCCAACGCTCGCGGCCTGCTCGTTCAGGTCGTGGAGTGCGCTCAGATGCATCGGGTGTCACCTCCCTCTCGTCGTCCCGCCACGGTGGTGGCGAGTTCTGGTTCCGTCTGGCCGGCTGGTCCCCGGTGGGGGGCCGACCCGTTCTCTTCGGTGTCGAACTTCATCTGGTGGTGCTTCTTCCTGCTTGCGGTGGTGCGGAAGAAATCTGTGCTGCTGCCTGACCGGCTGGGCGACCAGCCGTCGGGACAAACAGAAAGGCCGCGGATCCCGGATATCGGGTTCCGCGGCCTTGGAGAGGGCCTGCTGGCTGGTGGCCTAGACAGGTGGTTCTCCGAAGGGACGGAACTCGAGATCCTTGGTGGTGGCGCCGAAGCTGCCGACGTAGAACGTCGGAACCGGGGCATCGGTGATCACACGGGCGGCGACGGGCGCGGGCACAGTGGTCCCCTGGACCCATCCACGGTTGCCTGCGAGGAGGACACGGCCGACCTCGGGGCACACGGAACGGACGCGGGACATGTGAGTCGCGTCGATCGTCATCGTGATGTTCTCCATTGGGACCTTCCCTCCTTCGGCTGCTCGTGGACGCCGGCGCATCGCGCGCGACCCCCTGGGCTGGTGTGTTCATCCAGAGTAGGGGACGCGCTGCGGCGCCAGCAACGCATTTAACGAGATTTCCCGCAAAGAATTGGTGAACGAACGCCTAGTCGTCGGAATCCGTTGCGGTAGAACGACTTTCGAGCACAGATTCGACGTCCTCGCCACCGATGAGGGCCAGCACCTGCGCGCCGTAGAGTCCGAGCTTGCGGGCGCCGACACCCGAGATCTGGGTCAGTTCCCCCTCGGAGGTGGGTTCGCGCTCCGCGATCGCCGTGAGCGTGGCGTCGGTGAAGACGACGTATGCCGGCACGCTGGTCTCGCGCGCGACGGCCAGTCGCCAGGCACGCAGGCGCTCGAACGTCTCCTCGGAGTAGGTCGGTGGGCAGGTGTCACACCGGCCGGTCTTGCGCTGTGCGGCCGTCGTCAGCTCGGTGCCGCACGTGCGGCAGTGCACTGGGAGGGCGGCCTTGAGCTGCTTGCCCCGGCCTCCCCTGCCGGACCCGCCCGACCCGGACGCGCCGACCTTTCCGGAGCCCTTGGGGGTCGACCGGGCGCCGTCGCCGAGGATGCTCGCCGCACCGTCGAGGAACCGGGACGGGCGGCGGCTTGCCCGGGCCCCCGGCGTCCGCGCGCCCGACCAGGACAGCCGCAGCTCGCGCCGGGCACGGGTCACCCCGACGTAGGTGAGGCGCCGCTCCTCCTCGATCGCCTCAGGGGTCTCGGCCATCATGATCGGCAGGTAACCGTCCGAGACTCCGGCGAGGAAGACGACGTCCCACTCCAGCCCCTTCGCCGCGTGCAGGGAGGCCAGCGTGACGCCCTGGACAGCCGGTGCGTGCTGGGCAGAGGCGCGCTCGTCGAGCTCACGCACGAAGTCGGGCAGGCGGGCTTCGGGCGTCGCCACCACCAGGTCGTCGGACAGGGCGGCGAGCGCACTCAGCGACTCCCACCGCTCTCGGCCGGCGCCACCCGAAGCCGGCGCCTCGCGGGTCCAGCCAGCCCCGAGCAGCACGTCGCGGACCAGCTCGGGCAGCGGCTTCGACGCGTCGTCCGAGCGGGCCGCCCCGCGCAGCAGCAGGATCGCGTCGCGGACCTCCCTGCGCGAGAAGAACCGTTCCCCTCCCCGGACGAGGTAGGGGATCTCCTGCTCGGCCAGCGCTGACTCGAACGCCTCGGACTGCCCATTGGTGCGAAAGAGCACGGCGATCTCGGCCGGGGACACTCCGTCGGCCACCCGCTTGGCGATCTCGCCGGCCACCGCCGCCGCCTCGGCCGGGTCGTCCGGATGGGAGCTCAGCACCGGTGTCGGGCCGTCGGCGCCCTGGGCCTGCAGCTGCACGGCGTTGCTCCGCATCGAGCCCGACGGCCCACGCACGACGAGGTTGGCCAGCCCCACGATCTGGGGGGTCGACCGGTAGTTGCGGACCAGTCGGACCACCTGGGCCTTGGGGTGCCGGGCCTGGAAGCCCAGCAGGTGCGCCGGGCTCGCCCCGGTGAAGGAGTAGATCGTCTGTGCCGGGTCGCCCACGACGCACAGGTCGTCGCGCTGTCCCACCCACAGGTCGAGCAGCCGTTGCTGCAGCGCGTTGACGTCCTGGTACTCGTCCACCACGAAGTGGCGGTACTGCGAGCGCACCGCTCGGGCGATGTCCTCGCGCTCCGCGAGGATCCCGACCGTCAGCAGGAGCACGTCCTCGAAGTCGATCACGCCGCGCTGGGTCTTCACCTGCTCGTAGGCCTCGAGCACCCGTGCCATCGCGGTCGCATCCAGACCGGGAGGCTCGCGGCGCGCGGCACGCGCCCCCGCGGCATACGTCTCCGGGGTGAGCATCGAGACCTTGGCCCACTCCACCTCGGCGGCGAGGTCGCGGATGGCGGTGCGGTCGCGGGCAAGGTCGAGCCGCAGCGACGCGGCGGCCTGGGCCACTGCCGCGGCCTTCTGGCTCATCACCTCGGGAGCTGCGCCGCCGATTGCCTGCGGCCAGAAGTAGTGCAGCTGCCGCAGGGCGGCCGCGTGGAAGGTACGTGCCTGCACGCCGGCGACGCCGAACGTGCGAAGGCGGGTGCGCATCTCACCGGCTGCGCGCGCGGTGAACGTCACCGCCAGCACGCGCTGGCCCTGGTAGGCGCCGGAGTGCACGCCGTAGGCGATGCGGTGGGTGATCGCCCGCGTCTTGCCCGTGCCGGCACCGGCCAGCACCACCATGGGCCCCAGGGGATGCGCGGCCACCTCGCGCTGCTCGGGGTCGAGGGCGTCGAGGATGTCGTCTGCGGAGGCGTGCACGGGTATGCCGCGGGGCTGGATAGGCATCGGCGCGATCCTGTCATGGGCAACCGACGCCCGTCGTCACTGGATCAGGCCGTAGACCCGGGTCACATGCAGCCGCAGGATCCGCCGGTGGTCCTGCACCATCGCGCGCCGGTAGTCGTCCCAGTCCGAGTGCTCCTCTCCCCGGATCGTGCGGAACAGCTCGACCAGCTCCTCCACGGTCTCGTCGTCCCGCGCCCTCGCCACGGGCGAGAACTCGACGTCACCCTCGAGCACGGCATACGACCAGCCGTCGGGTGAGGTGACCAGGAGCGAACCCCTCGGGTCGCGCAGCAGGTTCGCCACCTTGGCCCGGCCGTCGACCACGGACACCCGAACGGTGGGACCGGTGGGGCTGGTGAGGTCGGCAGGGCTGGTGGGGCTACTGCGCTGGGCCTGGTCCAGGGCGAAGTTGACCATCGAGAGCTGGGGCCGGCCGTCCCGCTTGAGGGCGGCGAGGGTGCCCAGGTTGCGCCCCGCAGCCAGGGCGAGCAGGGCGGGGTCGTGCGCGGAAGTCTGCGGCATGGGACATCATGGTCACAGAGATCACACTCCGGCACGGAAGGTCAGCGGCCCGGTTGGTGTTGACCAACGCGTAGACCCCCCGGTCCGTACGACCGCCCCCACCTGCGACCCCACCTTCGAAAGAGACGACGCGACGCATGAGCGCCACCGCCCTGAAGTCCCCTGCCCCCGGCTCCGTGACGATGTTCAGCACGTCCTGGTGCGGGTACTGCAACCGCCTCAAGGCCCAGATGGGTCGCGAGGGCATTGCCTTCACCGAGGTGAACATCGAGGACGTGCCGGAGGCCGTGAAGTTCGTGATGGACGCCAACGACGGCAACCAGACGGTCCCCACGCTGCTCTTCCCGGACGGCTCCTCGGCAACCAACCCCTCGATCCACGAGGTCAAGAAGAAGCTCGCGTCCTGACGCGCTGAGCCCCCCGGACACCCCTCAGCCGGGTGTCACGTCCTCGAGGTCGTGGCCCAGCCAACGCTCGATGATCCGGCGGGCGATCGACAACCGGGTCGACGCGCTGACGTGACCCGCGGCCAGGATCTCGCGGTACTCGTCCCGGGTGAACCACCGGGCCTCGGCGATCTCGGACTCCTGCAGCCGCAGCTCGCTGGACGCCGCGCGCGCGGTGAACCCCACCATGATCGAGTTCGGGAACGGCCACGGCTGGTCCCCCAGGTACTCGACGTCGCTGACCACCAGGCCGACCTCCTCGTACACCTCTCGCGCGACCGCCGCGGCCAGGCTCTCGCCCGGCTCGAGGAAGCCCGCCAGCACCGAGAACCGCCCTGTCCCCCAGCCCGCGCCCCGGGCCAGCAGGATCCGGTCGCGGTCGTCGATGACGGACATGATGACCGCGACATCGGTCCGCGGGTAGTGCTCGCTGCCGTCCCGCTCGCACCGGCGCAGCCACCCTCCCTGGACAGGCGCGGTCGGGGCGCCGCAGCGCGGACAGTGGGTGTGGGTGGCGTGCCAGTTCGCCAGCGCCAGCGCGGTGGCGAAGATCGTGGCGTCGCGGTCGGACAGGTCCGCGCCGACCTGACGCAGCGAGCGCCAGTGGTCGCCCTCACCCTCCGGCCCCTCACCCTCCGGCACCTCTCCCTCCGCAGGGACCGGCTCCGCCACCGCGAGGTATGCCGTGCCGTCACCGTCCTGCCCCAGGTAGAGGACCAGCGCGGCCGAGTCTGACGCCATGGGAGGTCGCAGCAGCAGTGCCGGATCGTCCGAGGCCGCGTCACCCGAGCCGACCACGGAGGTGACCACGGGGACCTTGTCACCGCGGACCACGAGCACCCGGGTGGCGGGCTGGGCCAGCAGCCGTGGAACGAGGTCCGGATCAGCCCGGCGCTCCGCGTGACGGTCCAGGCCGGGACGGGCGAGCGAGACATTCGCGAGAGTTTCGGTCAGGAGGCCCACGCCTCCACCCTAGGCGCGCCCGCACGGCATACGGTGACGGTGTGGACCGCAGCCCCCTCTTCCTCGCCGCTCTCGCGAGTGCTGCCGTGCCGGGCCTCGACCCCGCGAGCGTCGAGGCCCTCCCCGGTGCGCACGAGCACCCCGAGCGCGCCAACAGCTACGACGTGGCGTTCGTGCAGGACACCCAGCACCGACGGTGGGTCGTGCGCGTGCCGCGCAGCCAGGCGGCCGCCGCCCAGATGGAGTCGACCTTCGGGCTGCTGGCCCTGCTGGCGCGACGGCTGCCGTTCAGCGTGCCGACGCCCAAGGGTTTCGCCGCGCTGAAGGAGGGCGGTCGGGCCGCGATCTACCCCTACCTGCCGGGGCAGAACATCGACTTCTCCCAGCTGTCGGGCGGTCCCGGGCTCGCCGCCGAGCTCGGGCGGGCCATCGCGGCCCTGCACAACGCTGACCACGGGCTGTTCGACGAAGCCGGGCTCCCGGCCTACGACGCCGACACCTACCGCACTCGGCGACTCAGCGAGCTGGACCGGGCGGCGGCCACCGGACACGTGCCGACGGGGCTCCTGGCGCGCTGGGAGAAGCTGCTGGAGGACGTCACCCTGTGGCGGTTCGCGCCGACCCCGACCCACGGGGACCTCACCGGCGACCAGGTGCTGGTGGTCTTCGACGACGAGGACGACGCCTCGACCGGCCGGGTCAAGGCGCTCACCGGCTGGGAGGACGCCAAGGTCGCGGATCCCGCGGACGACTTCTTCGCACTGGTCACCCAGGCGTCGCCGAGGGCCATGGAGACGTTGATGGAGGCCTATGCCCACGCCCGCGCCGAACGCCCTGACGTCCACCTGTTGACCCGGGCCCGGCTGTGCGCCCAGATGCGGACCCTGTCACAGCTCATGTCCGCCGTGACCGGAGGCGACCGGTTGGAGGTCGAGCGCCACGCCTCGGCGCTGCGCCGACTGGACGCGCGGGTGCATGCCGAGGAAGAGGAAGCCAACGACTACCGGCGCGCGGGTCTGACGCCTGCTCGGCCCAAGAGCCCGGTGCTGGTGCCGCCGACGGTCGTCGACGACGAGGACGACGAAGAGGACGACGTCGAGGTGATGTTCGGCCGGACCGCTGACGCTGACGCTGACCCTGACCCGGGCCCTGGAGACGGCGAGGACAGCCGCGACAGCGACGACGAAGCGCTGGCGGCGCCGGACGAGGAGGACAGCGATCTCGAGGACGACGGGTCGCCCCAGCTCGGGCTGGCCGAGAACGACGTCACGGCGGAGATCGACGTGTCCGAGCTGCGCGCTCCCGAGCCGATCGAGGGCGAGGACCCCGGACCGGAGTTCGAGCCCGGCTACAGCCCGCGGTCCTCGCAGCGCGGCCCAGTCGGGCACGCCGACTCCTAGCCGCGCACGCCGACTCCTAGTCGGGCACGCCTGCCAGCAGCTGTGCCAGGGCGTCGGCGTCGGGTAGGTCCGGCCAGACGGTCTCGCCCGTTGCGGCGTAGTAGAACGCCGCATCGACGGAGTCCAGCTCGAGGCCGCGAAGGCGCGCAAAGGCGACGCGGTAGGCCGCGACCTGCAGGGCACGTGCCGCCCCGGAACCACCCCGCGGCGTGGCACCGGTCTTCCAGTCGACGATGGTGAAGCCACCGCCCGGCCGGGGGAAGACCGCGTCGATGCGGCCCCGGACCGCAATCCCGTCGATGACCGTCTCGACCGCGATCTCGATCTCGGCCGGGGTGCGGTGTGCCCAGTCGCTCGCGAGGAACCGCTCCTTCATCAGGGGAAGGTCGTCATCATCACCGGGGTCGTCGTCGGCGCTGCCGGGCAGGTCGAGGATGTCGACCATCGCGGCTTGGGCGAAGTGCTGCTCCACCCAGGCGTGGAAGGCCGTCCCGCGGCGAGCGGCCAGCGCAGGGGGTTCGGGCATGGGGCGCCGCAGGGCCGACGCGAAGCGGGCAGGATCCTGGGCCAGTGACACCACGGCAGACGCGGAGAGGTGCCGCGGCATGAGGACGGTGACGTCGCCACGGTGGGCCAGCCGGCGGCGTTCTTCGAGCAGGAGGTCGAGCTCCTCGAGCACCGGCAGCGCGGCGCCGGGCATCGGCAGGATCCCTTGCTCGGCGGCCTCACCGGGCTGGCTCGACCCCTCGGCGTGCGCCTGTACGGCGGACCGGACGGCAGCCGCACCGGTCGCCAGGGCGGCACGGCGCTGGGCGAGCGGGTCGGCCGGCCACTGGACGGACACCGCCTCGGCCGCCGACGGGTTTACCGCCTCGTCGGGCAGCGCGGGGTCAGGAAGGTCGACCCACGCGAGGCGCTCGACAGGCAGAGCCTGCTCGGCCTCCACGACCTCCGTGAGGAACCGCGAAGTGACCTTGGGCGTCTTGCCGTCGGTCCAGACCGGCGCCGTCAGCAGCATGTCGGACCGGGCCCGGGTGAAGGCGACGTAGGCCAGCCGACGTTCCTCGTCGACACCGTGGTCTCCCCCGGCGCGCAGGAAGTCCTCGACCCGCGTGTCCATGTCCTTCCAGTCCGACGCTGCCTGCCAGTCGAGCAGTGGGAGCCCGTCACGGTCGCCACGCAGGGCGTAGGGGATGCCGCCGTCGGACAACCCACCGATCCACCCGCGCTGCTTGGGCGGCGACATCCGCCACTGCTCGCCGTCGGAGCGACTGGCCGCCGAGGACAGCGCCGGGAACGAGCCCTCCACGAGCCCGGGGACGGCGACTGCGTCCCACTCCAGGCCCTTTGCCGCGTGCACCGTCAGGATCTGGACCGCGTCGGAGGAGGCCTCGATATAGCCCTTGTCGAGCCCTCGCTCCTCCTTGAGGGCGGCGGCCAGCCAGGCGAGGAACCCGCCGAGGTTGGGTCGGTCAGCGCTGACGGTGAAGGTCGCTGCGACGTCGGCGAAGGCGTCGAGGTGGGCGCGAGCGGCGGCCGGCGTGTAGCCCTCTCGAGCCAGCACCTCGATGTCGAGGCCCAGGGCGCGTTCCGCCTCTCCCACGAGATCGGCCAGCGGCAGCGCCGACAGGGACCGAAGCCGGCGGATCGCCTGCTGGAGGCCACGCAGCCGACCCAGCCCCACCTCGCTGACGCCCTTGCCGTCCCAGCTGGTCCAGCCGGGACGAGGCGGGTCGTCGACGGCCTCGACGATGCTGACCCGGTCGGAGCTGTCGGGCGCCTGGTCACGGGTCGTGCGAGCGGCTGGCCCTGCCACCGCCCCTTCGGCGTCGTCGTCGTCCTGTGGCGCGTCGCGGTCGTCGACGCCCAGCCTCAGGTCCTGCTGGTGGCGGGCCCACGCCATCAGTCCGTCGAGGTCAGCCGCCCCCAGTCGACTCAGTGGGCCGGTGAGCAGCCGCATGAGCTGGTCCCCCCGACTCGGGTCGTTGACGACGTGCAGCAGGGCGGTGATGTCCTCGACCTCGGGGGTGAGCAGCAGCCCGCCGAGGCCGACGACCTCGTGCGGGATCCCCCGTGAGTCGAGCGCGTCGATCAGGGCAGCGAACTGGGACCGCTTGCGGCACAACACCGCGCACGACGTGGCCCCGGCCGCTCGACGGTCCTGCAGCCACGTGGCAACCAGGGCAGCCTCGTCGCCCGCCGTCTCGACACGGGCAGCCACCACCCGTCCGGGCCCTGCGCCCGCACGCGAGACGAGCTCGTCGACGGGGACCTTGGACCCCGCCCGCAGGGGACCGGCCACCGCGTTGGCCACCCGGAGCACCCCCACGTCGTTGCGCCAGCTGGTCGCCAGGGGCAGTACGGGAGCCAGCCCGCCGTCGGTACCGAACGCGCTGCGGAACTCGCTCAGGGTGGTCGCGCTGGCCCCTCGCCAGCCGTAGATCGACTGGTGCGGGTCGCCCACGGCGGTCACCGGCGACGGCTCCCCCGGCGCGACGAACAGCGACCGCAGCAGCTCGAGCTGGGCGGCCGAGGTGTCCTGGAACTCGTCGAGCAGGACAGCGCCGAAGCGCTGCCGCTCGATGGCGCCGATGTCGGGGAAGGTCATGGCCAGTCGGGCGGCCAGCGCCATCTGGTCGGCGAAGTCCATCGCGTCACGTGTGCGCTTGAGCGCGAGGTAGCGCTCGACCATCGGCAGCACGCCGGCCCGCGCCCGCAGCTGCTCGCGCATCTTCTTGACCTCGCCGGGCAGGTCCTTGCCACGTGCCCCGGCGTGCGGGGGCAGCGCGGCCAGTGCATCCAGGACCCGGTCGAGGTATGCCGCGACGTCACCGACGCCGACCAGGTGCTCGGCCATCTCGCCGGCCAGGTCGACGACGGCTGCCGTCACGGTGGACTCGGCGAACTGCACGTCGTCCATCGGCCCGTCGTAGGCGGCGACCACCTCGGACGCGTACTGCCACGCGGCGGCCTCGGACAGCAACCGTGACTCGGACTCGTAGCCCAGCCGCAGCGCGTGCTCGCGCACCAACCGCCCTGCATAGGAGTGGTAGGTCGACACGGTCGGCGTCCCGCCCAGGACCTCGGCCCCCGTCTCGGCGTCGTCGGTGCGAGGGTGCCACACGTCGCGCTGCTGGAGCAGCCGCAGGCGGGCGCCGATGCGCTCGGACAGCTCGGTCGCGGCCTTGCGGGTGAAGGTGAGGCCGAGGACCTGGTCGGGCTCGACGAAGCCGTTGGCGACCAGCCACACCACGCGGCCGGTCATCGTCTCGGTCTTGCCCGACCCGGCCCCGGCCACGACGAGCAGCGGCGACATCGGCGCCTCGATCACCTCGACCTGCTGAGCCGTGGGCTCAGGTTGGCCGAGAGCATGGGCAATCTCCTTGGCGGACAACAGATCTCGCGCCATCGGCACCTGCGTTGCCAGGTCCAGCGCTGCCAGGTCCTGCGTCGTCGGGTTGTGCGCCATCAGAGCACCCGCCCCTCGGGCTGCGCCGGGCAGGAGGCCCTGAGCTGGCACAGCTTGCACCAGTCCCCGACCGTCGCCTTGAAGGTCGAGCCGGCCATCCCCTCGGCCGTCGACGTCACGAGGTCGGCGGCCCACTGCGGATCCGCGTCGTCGCGGAGCGGGCCCTGCGTCTGCAGGGTCGTCTTGACCAACGCGGCCTTGCCGACCTGGAGCAGGGCGGCGCCGGCAGACCGGTCGCCCAGCTCGCCGAACGCGCCGCTCTCGACGCCGAGCTGGTAGGCACCGAGCTGCGGGTGACGCGCGAGCTCCTCGGCGCGGGGCTTGCTGCTGCCCGTCTTGTAGTCCACGACGCGCAGCGCCGTGCCGTCCGGCGTCCTCTCGATGCGGTCGACCTTGCCGCTGAGGACGGCCCTGCCGAGGACGACCTTCATGTCGATCTCGGCACCGAGCCGCACCCAGCCGCCCGCTCGCGCCTCGTCGAAGTAGGTCGCCAGCCTGCGGACCATGCCGTGCGCATCCAGGCGCTTGCGGTCGGAGACCCAGCCGGCCGGCATACCGAGGCGGCCCCAGCGGGCATCCACCTCGGCGACCAGGGTGTCGGCATCGACGTCACCCAGCTCGGCGGCGATGTCGTGGACGAGCGTGCCGATGTCGGCGGCGCCGACGGACGGCCCGTCCCCGCCGACGGAGCCGAGCAGCCAGCGCAGCCCGCAGTTGCCGAACGACTCGACCTTGCTCGGCGAGACCCTGACCTCCTGGTCGTCGGACCGCAGTGGACGGTCGTCGGACACCTCGCGCAGCGCCCACCACTGGCCGGGGTCGGCCCCCGGCACACCCTCGCGGGTGAGCCGGGACAGCGCGGCCACCGCAGTGGCGCGCACCGCAGGGTCCTCCGAGACGAGCTGGCGGCGCAGCTCACCCACGAGGGTGGGCAAGGTCATCGTGCGTGCGACCTCGGCGAACCGTCGATCTCCTTGAATGGCAATGGTTTCGGGGTCGACGACGTCGAGGTAGACCGAGGGCTGCTCGTCGTCGGAGCGCACCGCGGTCACGATGACGCGATCGCTCGCCCGGGTGAGCGCGACGAGGAACGACCTCGTCTCGTCGTAGCGGACGGCCGCCTGCGCCGCCCGGAACGTCGTCGCCCGCCCCGCCACCACGTCGACCAGGTGCTCCGAACCCAGCAGCGAACCTCGCAGTCGCAGGTCTGGCCAGACGCCTTCCTGCACCCCCGCCACGACCACGAGGTGCCACTGACGCCCGGCAGCCGCCTGGGGTGTCGTGACGGTGACGGACTCTCCCACCGGCGACCGGGCGACCAGGGTGTCGCCCGGGATGTCCTGGCTGCCGATGTGCGTGAGGAACTCCTCGGGTCCGGCCTGCGGAAGCCGGTCGACGAACTTCGCCGCCGCGTCGAACAGCCCCACGACGGCGTCGAGGTCACGGTCCGCCCGCGCTGCACCCGCACCACCGCCGAGGGCGGTCGCCTGCCACTCGGCTCCGAGCCCGGTCGCGGCCCACATCGCCCAGAGCACCGACTCCGCGCTGACGCCGCCCTCCCAGCGCCAGACCGCGCCGTCCCCCTCGCCCTCCAGGACGCCCCGCGCCGCCTTGATCCCGGCGGCGATCGTCGCGGCGACCCGCCGAGCAGGGTTGGCCTCGGGCCCGAGCTCGATCAGGGCACCGGGCATGACGAGGGCTTCGGCGAGCAGCTCGTCACTCGTGCGCCCCCCGCCGTTCTCGAGCTCGAACCTGCGCAGTGCCCGGCGGAGCCGTCGCAGCCCGACCGCGTCGGCACCACCGATGGGGGACAAGAGGGTGTCGACGGCTACCTCGGGGTGGAGCGCCTCGGTGGCACCGCGGGCCAGGTCGAGGACCACGTCGAGCAGCGCCAGCAACGGCCGGACCGCCACCTCGTCGCGCACGGGCAGGTCGGTGGCCGTCCCGGCGACGGGCACCCCTGCCGCCATCAGCACACGGCGCAGGGTCGCGGTGCGCCCCTGGCCGCGGACGATGACGGCCATCTCCGACCACGGGATGCCGAACCTCAGGTGCGACTCGCGCAGCTCGGCGGCGACGTGGCTGGCCTCCTGGCTCACGGCGCGCAGCAACCGCACGTCGACCTGGCCACCGGGACGCCCCGCGGCGGCGCCGCGCTGGAGGCCACCCCCGAGGGCGCCGATCTTGGGGGCAACCCTGGCCGCCGCGTCGACGACCGCCTGCGGGAGCCGGTATGCCGTGGGCAGCACCAGCGTGCGGGGCCCACCGGAGCGTGCTTCGACGCCGGTCGCACCCACCGTGTGCTCCGCTGTCGCGACCAGTTGCGTCCAGCCGTCGCTGAGGTGGCGCGGGTCCGCCCCGCGGAAGGTCTGCACCGCAGCGTCGGGGTCGCCGAGCAGGACCAGGTCGAGGCCCGGGGTCGCCATGGTGCGCAGCAGGCGGGCTGCGGCCGACGTGAGCTCCTGGGCGTCGTCGACCACCACCAGGCGCAGCCCGTCGACGAGCCGCGCGCGGGCCGCCGGGTCCTCCTCGAGCAGGTCAGCCGCGGCCCCGAGGATCCACGCCGGGTCGTAGGCACCCGGTGCGGACAGCGCGGTGACCTCGTCGTACTCGGCCAGCACCTCCGCCGCGGCGACCCACTCCGGCCGGTCGTGCTCGCGCCCCAGCCGGACGAGGTCGGCCGGCTCGAGGTCGTGCTCGACCGCGCGCATCAGCAGGTCGCGCAGCTCACCCCTGAAGCCGCGGGTGCCCAACGCCAGGTGGACCCGCTCGGGCCACGCCGGGCCGGTGCCCTCCTCCACGTGGCCGGCCAGCAGCTCGCGCAGGATGACGTCCTGCTCGGGTCCGCTCAGCAACCGGGGCGTGGGATCCCCTCGCAAGGCGGCCGCCTGGCGCAGGATGCCGAAACCGAGGGCCTGGTGCGTCCTGGCGAGCGGCTCCGTCGACGTGCCGCCGAGCCGGGCCGTCACCCGCTCGCGCAGGCTGCCGGCCGCGACCCGCGAGGACGTGAGGATGAGGCACTGGTCGGGCGTCGCCTCACCCGACTCGACCCGGGCGACGACGGCCTCGATCGCCGTGGTCGTCTTGCCCGTGCCCGGACCTCCGAGCACGCGCAGCACACCACCGCGGTGAGCCAGGGCAGCCAGCTGGACGTCGTCGAGCGGGGGCGCCTCGGCCACCACGCTCGGAGCGCGGCGCAAGGTCAGCATCCGCTCATCCCACCATCCGCGACCGACAGTCGACCGGCCGCCACGCCCTGCGGAGCTCAGGAGTCCGGCGGCGGGACAGGGACCTTCGCCTCCAGCCACCGGGCGCGCGCCAGGTCGACCCGTCGCCCCTCGACCTGACCGCGGACGAGAGGGGTGCCCTCCTCGCGGTAGTGCGCCAGCGCCTCGGCCTCGAGGCCTTGCGGAAAGTAGCCGCCGGACCGGATCACCCGCCACCAGGGCACATCCGAGCCGTACCTCGCCATGACGGTTCCGACACCGCGGGGGCCGCCACGCCCGAGCAGCTCGGCGATGTCGCCGTACGTCATCACCTTGCCCTCGGGAATCGTGTCCACCACCTCGAGCACGTCGTCGGCGAAGTCGCTCGGGGCACCACCGACCCGCCCTGGCTGCGTGACCATGCCAGCCCCTTCAGTAGACCGGCAGGCTCGGGTCGACGTCCTTCACCCAGGCCAGCACGCCCCCGGTCAGGTTGGCGACGTCGGCACGGCCCCTCGCGGCGAGCAGCCCGGCAGCCTCCGCTGACCGCACCCCGGACTTGCACATGACCACGACCGGTATGCCGGGTGGCAGCTCGTCGGCGGCCGTCCCGTCGCGGAACCGGTCGAGGTGCAGGGCCCGGGCGCCGGGGATCGACACGACCGCACGCTCCCCCGGTTCGCGGACGTCGACCAGCTCGAACTCCCGGTCCCCGATGTCCCGCTCCGCCAGCATGGCGGCCAGGTCCGTCGCCGACACCTCGGCGAACGCGGCAGCCGGCGCGCGGCTGCCCTCGCCCTCAGCCTGGACGGACCCCGACACGGAAGCACCCGGCATACCGCAGAACTGCTCGTAGTCCACCAGCGAGGTCACGGTCGGCGACTCGCCGCACACGGGGCAGTCGGGGTCGGCGCGGACGGTGAGCGAGTCCCAGGTCTGGCGCAGGGCGTCGTGCACGAGCAGGCGTCCTACGAGCGGATCACCTTGTCCCACAATGAGTTTCACTGCCTCAGCCACTTGGACGGACCCGATGGCCGCGCACAGCACGCCGAGCACACCGCCCGTCGCGCAGGAGGGAACGGCATCGGGCGGCGGGGGTTCGGGGAAGACGCAGCGGTAGCAGGGGCCGCGGCCGGCGAACCAGACCGACACCTGGCCGTCGAAGCGGTAGATCGAACCCCACACGTGCGGCATACCGAGCAAGACGCACGCGTCGTTGACGAGGTAGCGGGTCGGGAAGTTGTCGGCCCCGTCGAGGACGACGTCGTAGTCGGCCAGGATCTCGAGCGCGTTCTCGGAGGTGAGCCGCACGTCGTGGCGGACGACGGTGACGAGCGGGTTGATGGCCGCCACCGTCTCGGCTGCGGACTCGGTCTTGGGACGACCGACGTCGGCGACCCCGTGCACGACCTGCCGCTGGAGGTTGGAGGCGTCCACGACGTCGTCGTCGACCACCCCGATGGTGCCCACTCCAGCGGCCGCGAGGTACATCAGCGCGGGCGAGCCGAGCCCCCCTGCACCGACGACCAGTACGCGGGCGTTGGCCAGCCTTCGCTGACCCTCCAGGCCGACCTCGGGGAGCAGGATGTGGCGGGCGTAGCGGGCCTTCTGCTCGGTCGTCAGCTCTGGTCCGGGCGCAACCAGCGGTGGGATGGCCATGTGATGCAGGTTACCCACCCGTACGATGTTCACGACACCGCAGTCAGGCCGCACCACCGCCGAACGCTGCACCATCGAACAGAAGGTCCCCATGTCCCTTCGAGCAGTTCCAGGCACCGACAACGCCCGGGGCCAACGCCTCCCACGCTCCGCCCGCCGCGCCCAGCTCCTCGAAGCGGCCCAGGCCGCCTTCGTGGAGTCCGGCTACCACGCGGCCGCGATGGACGACATCGCCGATCGCGCCGGCGTCTCCAAGCCGGTGCTCTACCAGCACTTCCCCGGCAAGCTCGAGCTCTACCTCGCCCTGCTCGACAAGCACAGCGAGGCGCTCGAGCAACTCGTCCGCGAGGCCCTCGCGTCCACCCAGGACAACCGGGAACGGGTCTACGCCACCATCGCGGCCTACTTCGACTTCGTCTCCCGTGACGGGGCGGCCTTCCGGCTGATCTTCGAGTCCGACCTCACGAACGAGTCCGCGGTCCGCAACCGCCTCGACGCCGTCGGCCTGGTCTGCGCCGAAGCCGTGGCCGAGGTCATCGCCGAGGACACCGGGCTGACCGACGAGGACGCCTCGCTGCTGGGTATGGCGCTCACCGGGATCGCGCAGGTCAGCGCCCGCCACTGGCTCGCCCAGGGGTCCGACGTCCCCAAGGAGGAGGCCGCCCTCCTCATGGGTGCGCTCGCCTGGCGAGGCCTCGGGTCGTTCCCCAAGGTGGGCGGGGAAGGTTCCTGACACACCGCTCGTTAGCCTTGTCGAGAGTTCCGCACGCGCTCGTATGCCGCGTGCCCACCCAACCCTGAAGGGAACCACCGTGGAGGTCCGCATCGGCGTCCAGAACGTCTCGCGCGAGGTCGTCTTCGAGTCGACCGAGAACGCAGCCGACATCGCTGCCGCCGTGAGCAAGTCGCTCGAGAAGGGCACCGTCCTCACGCTCGTCGACGACAAGGGGCGCCAGCTCCTCGTCCCGGCCGCGGTCCTCGGCTACGTCCAGATCGGTGAGTCCGACAAGCGCGGCGTCGGCTTCGGCGTCTGACCCTCCCCTGGCAGGCCCCTCTCGCGGCCCTGACCTGCACCGATACCGGGCAGATCGTGTCCGCACCGTGACGCAACACGCCGTTGGAGTATGTGCGGTTTGGCGCGATCCATGGTGGGGTAATGACGCAATGCGATCGGTCAGCCGCTCGCTCACACGAAAGTGAGGCAGCACATGGAGATCATCGGTGTCATCATCGCGGGTGCCATCATCGGCGCCCTCGCCAAGCTAGTCATGCCGGGTCGCCAGGCCGGCGGGATCATCGTCACGATCGTCCTCGGCATCATCGGCGTCATCATCGGTTACTACCTCGCAGCGGCGCTGGGGGTCGAGGCCACCAAGGGCGTCGACTGGCTCCGCTGGATCATCAGCATCATCGTCGCGGTGGTGCTCATCGCCATCTACGGTGCGGTCACCGGGCGAAGGAACACCACGGTCTGAGACCACCCGCCTCACCCGAGAGGGCCCGGACCGCAAAGGACCGGGCCCTTTCGCATGCCCGCCCTCAGGCGGCGAGGCCGAGACGACCCATCCGGCGGGTGTGCTCGTCAGTGAGGCGGGCGAACATGCGGCCCAGCTCGGCCAGGTCGGCGCTCGGGCGATCTGGACCGCCGATGCCACCCACCATGAGCGAGGCCAGGGCGTCGCGCTCGACGGCCACCTGCTGGGCCTGGGAGAGCGCCTCACCCACGAGCCTGCGGCCCCACAGCGCCAGGCGCCCGGCGATCTTGGGATCCGCCTTGATCGCCTCGCGCACCACCTTGACGACGAACTCGGCCTGCCCCACGTCCTCCATGGCCGAGTGCACCAGCGCCTGCGTCGAGGGGTCGACGTAGGCGGCGATCTCGCGGTAGAAGTCGGTGGCGATGCCGTCGCCGACATAGGCCTTGACCAGGCCCTCGTGCCAGCTACTCGGCTTGGTGCGCTCGTGGAACGCGTCGATCGGGGCGATGAACGGCGCCATCGCGACCTCGGGGTCGATCCCCATCTCGTCCAGTCGGGCGACGAGGATCTCGTAGTGCCGGAACTCGGCCACCGCCAGCCCGGCCACGGCAGCCTTGAGCGGCTGGGTCGGCGACAGCTCGCTGTCCCCGGCAAGTCGGGTGAACGCAGTGAGCTCGCCGTACGCAAGCACTCCGAGGAGGTCGGCGACTGCGTCGCGGTACTGCGGATCGGCCAGCCAGTCGTCCTTGGTCATGCCCGTCACCCTAACGTCGGGGCCCTCGGTGACCCTCGCCGATGCGGGGATGTCGGGGCCGCCCCGCTAGACTCAGGTGGTCAAAGGTGCCCGGTCGGCACGAATCAGCCGCGGACACGGTCCGCGCTACCCATGACGAAGACCTCCGATCGGCCCGCTGTGCGAGCGCCACCCCGACTGTGGGGGCGCCCCCGATCGAGAGAACTCCATGACTGAGACCACCTCGGGCACCCACGCGCCCGACGCCGAGCTGTCCGATGCCACCACGCCGGACACCACCGCCGACGCTCCCGTCGCCGCACCGGCCGACCCGACGTTCGCCGACTTCGACGTCCACCCCGACATCGTCGCCTCGCTGGGCGACGCCGGTATCGTGACGCCGTTCCCCATCCAGGCGATGACCCTCCCGGTCGCGCTCAGTGGGCACGACATCATCGGCCAGGCCAAGACCGGCACGGGCAAGACCCTCGGCTTCGGCGTCCCGATGCTCAACCGCACCGTCGCTCGCGGCGACGCGGCCTGGGACACCTTCCCGCACGCCGGCAAGCCGCAGGCCCTCGCCGTCGCCCCGACGCGCGAGCTCGCCGTCCAGGTCGCCGCAGACCTCGAGCGCGCCGGCAAGCGGCGCGGCATCCGCGTGCTCACCGTCTACGGCGGCCGCGCCTACGAACCCCAGATCGAGGCGCTGAAGAACGGCGTCGAGATCGTGGTCGGCACGCCCGGTCGCCTCATCGACCTGGCCAAGCAGGGCCACCTCGACCTCTCGCAGACCAAGTCGGTCGTGCTCGACGAGGCCGACGAGATGCTCGACCTCGGGTTCCTCCCCGACGTGGAGAAGCTGCTCGCGATGACCTCGCCGGCCCGTCAGACGATGCTCTTCTCGGCGACCATGCCCGGCGCCGTCGTCGCCCTCGCCCGTCGCTACATGCGTCAGCCGACGCACATCCGCGCGATGGGTGACGACCAGGAGAACGCCCACACGGTCAAGGCCGTCGAGCAGTTCGTCTACCGCGCCCACGCGATGGACAAGGTCGAGATGCTGGCCCGCATGCTCCAGGCCGACGGCCGAGGCCTGACCATCATCTTCAGCCGCACCAAGCGCACGGCCGCCAAGGTCGCCGACGACCTCACCGAGCGCGGGTTCGCCGCCGCGGCCATCCACGGTGACCTCGGTCAGGGCGCGCGCGAGCAGGCCCTGCGCGCGTTCCGCAACGGCAAGGTCGACATCCTCGTCGCCACCGACGTCGCGGCCCGCGGCATCGACGTCGACAACGTCACCCACGTCATCAACTACCAGTGCCCCGAGGACGAGAAGACCTACCTGCACCGCATCGGTCGCACCGCCCGCGCCGGCAACACCGGCATCGCGGTGACCTTCGTCGACTGGGACGACCTGCCGCGCTGGGGCATGATCAACAAGACCCTCGACCTCGGCATCCCCGAGCCCGAGGAGACCTACTCCTCCTCCGACCACTTCTACGAGCAGCTCGACATCCCGCGCACAGCCAAGGGCCGCCTGCCCAGGGCCGCGCAGAAGCTCGCCGGCCTGGGCGCCGAGGTGCTCGAGGACCTCGGCGAGACGGGCAAGTCCGGTGGGCGTCGTCCCGGTGCCGGCCCGAGCCGCGACGGTGGCGGCCGTGGCCGTGACGGCGGCAGCCGCGACGGCGCTGGCCGTGGCGGTCGTGACGGCAACCGTGATGGCGGCGGTCGTGGTGGCGAACGTCGCGCCGAGAGCGCACCGGCCGAGGGCGGCGATGTCGCGGCCAAGCCGCGCCGCAACCGCAACCGTCGCCGCACTCGTGGTGGCGCCGGCGCGGGCGAGGCCAGCCAGGCCTGACGCCCCACCCCGTGACAGACCAGGTATGCCGCGCGGCATAGCTGTGCGTCAGGCCGGGCGGTCGAGGCGCAGGATGTAGTGCAGCGGGTCGTCGACGGGGTTGTCCGGCGCGAGGTCACCCTCGGCGACCCGGCGGAACCCTGCCTTCTCCAGAGCCCGCCACGAGGCGACGTTGGCCGCCACGACCGACACGAGAACCGTTGGTGCGTCAGGGAACTCGTCGAACGACCGGGCGACGAACGCAGCGATCATCGCTGTGCCAAGCCCCTTGCCGTATGCCGCGGGGTCACCCAGCAGGTAGTCGATCGTCAGTGCGCCCTCGGGGACCGCGACGAGCGAGGAGAAGTCCGCGAGGTTCTCGGCGTAGTCACTGACCCGGGAACGCTGCACCAGCCCGACCGGTCGACCGTCCACGACGGCCAGCCAGTCCTGGTTCGGTTCCGTGCCGTCGACCGAGGGCCCGAAGTCACGCTCGCCCGCGCCCCGCGACCACTCGTGGTTCCACCACCGGGCCACGGGCGGGGCGGCCAGCCACCGGGAGAGCAGCGCGAAGTCGGCGCGCGTCACGCGCCGGAACTCCACGGCATACCCGCTCATCGGTGGCTCGGCCGCGCCGAGGGCCTCAGGCGCCGATCGTCGCGGTGTCGATGACGAAGCGGTAGCGCACGTCGGAGCCGACGACGCGGTCGTAGGCCTCGTTGACCTGGTCGGCGCTGATCGTCTCGATCTCGGCCGCGATGCCGTGCTCGGCTGCGAAGTCGAGCATCTCCTGGGTCTGCGGGATGCCGCCGATGTTGGAGCCGGCGAGGACCTTGCTGCCGCCGAGGAGGGAGAACGCCTGGAACGTGCTCGGCTCGCTCGGCGCCCCCACGTTGACCATCGCACCGTTGGGTCGCAGCAGGGACAGGTACCGGTCGAACGGCAGGTCGGCGCTGACGGTGTTGAGAATCAGGTCGAACTGGCCGCGCAAGTCCTCGAAGGTCGCGTCGTCCTTGGTGGCCCGGTGCTCCACGGCGCCGAAGGCCTTGCTGTCAGCCTCCTTGGCGGTCGTCTGGCTGAGCACGGTGACCTCGGCCCCGAGGGCGGCGGCGAACTTCACGCCGAGGTGGCCCAGGCCGCCCAGGCCGACGACGGCGACCTTGGTGCCGGGGCCGGCCCCCCAGCGCTTCAGCGGGTTGTAGGTCGTGATGCCCGCACAGAGCAGCGGTGCGGCGACGTCGAGCTCGAGGGCGTCGGGGATGCGGACGGCGAACCGCTCGCTGACGACGACCTGCTGGCTGTAGCCGCCCATCGTCTCCTCGCCGTCGTAACCCTTGCCGTTGTAGGTCATGACGGCACCCGCGACGCAGAACTGCTCCTGGCCGTCCTTGCAGTACTCGCACTCGCCACAGGAGTCGACCATGCAGCCGACGCCGACGCGGTCACCCACCTTGTGGCGGGTCACCCGGTCACCGACGGCGGAGACGACCCCGGCGATCTCGTGGCCGGGAACCATGGGGAAGATGGCGCTCCCCCACTCCTCGCGGACCTGGTGGATGTCGCTGTGGCAGATGCCGGCAAAGGCGATGTCGATGGTGATGTCGTCGTCACGCAGCTCGCGGCGCTCGATCGTCGTCGACGTCAGCGGGGCGCCTGCGGAGGCGGTGGACAGTGCAGCCGTGCGGGACATGATGCTCCTCGGGGGTCGGGTTCAGTCACCGTCCAGTGACAAGTCGGCTCGGCGCATCGCTATTCCGCCGCCGCGGGCCGGATCGCCCAGTGGGCGCCGGGTCAGAGCTTCTTCGCGAGCGCTGCGGCGACGTCGCGGTAGGCCTTGGCGCCCTTGGAGGTGCGGGAGGTGGCCAGGATCGACCGCCCGACGGCCGGCGCCTCCGCGAAGCGCACCGTCTTGGGGATCGGCGGGTCCAGCACCGGCAGGTCGTAGCGCTGACCGACGTCGGCGAGCACCTCGCGGGCGTGGTTGCTGCGACCGTCGAACAGGGTGGGCAGGATGCCCCACACCTCGAGGTCCTTGTTGAGGATCTTCTGCACGTCGGTCACCGTGTCGAGGAGCTGGCCGACGCCGCGGTGGCTGAGCATCTCGCAGGGCATCGGGATGATCAGTCCCTGGCTGGCGGTGAGGGCGTTGAGGGTCAGGACGCCCAGGCTCGGCGAACAGTCGAGCATGATCACGTCGTACTCGCTGCGCACCTCCTCCAGCACCGTCCGCAGGATGTACTCGCGGCCGGGGCGGGGCAGCAGCTGGGCCTCGGCGCCCGCGAGGTCGATGACGCTGGGCACCAGGTCGACGCCGTCATCACAGGTGACGCGCACGTCGGCGATGCTGGCCCGCCCGAGCAGCACCTCGTTGATCGAGCTCTCGACCTCGTCCGGGTCCACACCGAGGCTGAACGTCAGGCAGGCCTGGGCATCGAGGTCGACGAGCAGCACCCGCTTGCCCTGCTCGGCGAAGGCAGCACCGAGGGAGGCCACGGACGTCGTCTTCGCGACGCCGCCCTTCTGGTTGGCCACCGAGACGATGGTGGCCGGTTTCGCGGATGTCCTGGCCACCAGTGGCTGCCCTTCTGCTGTGATTGCCTCGAGAGTTGCGTGTGCCGGTGGCCCAAGTCTGTCAGGTGCGGACCGCGGGCTGCTCCAGGGCCGCCCAGTCGGACTTCTCCGGACCGAAGGCCTGACCCGCCGGGCAGTGGGCGCGGAAGTCGCACCACTGGCACAGGGGACCGACGTTGGCCGGGAAGCGGCCCGAGTCGACGCCGAACTCGGCGTAGTCCTCCTCGGCCCTGCGCGCGTCCTGCGCGATCGACTCGGCCTCGGCGATCTTGCGCCTGAGCGACTCACCGGTGTGCTCGTGGGTGGCGACGGCGCCGGTCGGCAGGTGGTGCAGCTCGACCCGGACGCACTTGCGTCGGAACATCTTCCACGCGGCAGCGGCATAGAGCGCCATGGGCAACGACGTGCGGGCGTCGTCGTCGGTCGGCTCCGAGCGACTGGTCTTGTAGTCGACGACCGCCAGCTCACCGCCACGGTCGTCGAGCCGGTCGATGCGGCCCTGAAGGGTGAACACCTCGGTCTTGAGGGAGACCGTCCGCTCGATGCCGAGCGGCTGGTGAGCAGGGTCGACCTCGTCGAGGTAGTCGACGACCTGTTGCTGGGCCCGCTCGCGCCACTCGCGCGACTGGTCGGCATCGCGGAAACCGAGGTCGATCCAGGACGTCCGGACGAGCTCGGCGCCGGCAGCCGGGGTGCGCTGCCCGGCCGGCAGGTCCCACCAGTCGCGGAGCGCGTTGTGCACAGCCACACCGAACGAGGTGTGCGCACGCTGCGGACGCGAGGCCGGCGCCGGACGGTCGAGGTGCTGCATGCGGTAGCGCCGTGGGCAGTCGACCCACGCCAGCAGCTTGCTGGGGCTCGCCCGGAACAGGCGCCGCGGCATACCCCCGAACTCCTGCTGCACGAACTCCCCCACGCTCACCTCGCCCACGTTAGGGGGTGCCGCTGACAAAGGCTCGGATGCTGTCGGCCACCATCTGCACGGCGATCGCCGAGAGGAGCAGTCCGGCGATCCGGGTCACCAGCACGGTGCCGCTGTCCTTGAGCACCCGGTGCACCTGGCTGGCGAAGCGGAAGAAGAGCCAGACGACGAACATCGTGGCAACCAGTCCGGCTGCGACGGCGACGTAGTCGCTGACCGCGTCGGCCCGCTTGACCTGGAGCATCGTCGCGACGATCGCACCGGGACCGGCCAGCAGTGGGGTGCCGAGCGGCACGAGCGCGACGTTGACCCCGGCGTCGGCGTGCTGCTCCTGCTCAGACCCCGTCAGCAGCTGCAGGGCCACGAGCAGCAGGAGGAGCCCGCCGGCTCCCTGGAGGGCCGGCAGCGAGATGTGGAGGTAGGTGAGGATCTGCTGGCCGAACACGGCGAACAGGACGATCACGCCGAGCGCCACGAGCGAGGCGCGGCGGGCGGCGGCGACCTTCTGCTTCTGGGTCAGCGAACCCGTGAGCGCCAGGAAGATCGGGAGCGCGCCGGGCGGATCCATGATGACCAGCAGGGTCACGAAGACCGAGCCGAACGTCTGGAGGTTGATGATGTCGTTCACGTTCGTCCTGCCCTGACCACGTCGGTGCTGCTGGTTGCCTGCTGCTCGATCTGGGCGAGGACGTCGGCCGACGTCGTGTTCTCGCCGAGGCGGTTCTCCTTGCCCACGCCGTGGTAGTCGCTCGACCCGGTGACGAAGAGCCCCAGGCGCGCCGCGAGCTCCTCCGCGTGGCGCACCTCGCCCGGCCGGTGGTCGCGGTGGTACGCCTCGAGCCCCGCGAGCCCGGCCGCGCTCATCTCCTCGATGACCGCGTCGTCGACGGTCCAGCCGCGACCGTTGGCGAACGGGTGCGCCATCACCGGCACCCCGCCAGCCTCGCGGACGAGCTGCACCGCGAGCACCGGGTCGGGTGCGTAGTGCGAGGCGTAGTAGCGGCTGCCGTTGCGCAGGACGTCGGCGAACGCCTCGTCCCGGGTGCGCACGTAGCCGCTGGCCACCAGGGCGTCGGCGATGTGTGGACGCCCCATCGTCGTGCCCTCGCCCGCCTGCGCCCGCACCTCCTCGATCGTGACCGGTATGCCGTCGGCGGCCATCAGCTCGACCATCCGGTCGATCCGGGTCACCCTCGACTCCCGCGCCCGCTCCAGCTCGCGGAGCAGGCCAGGAGCCTGCGGGTCCACGAGGTAGCCGAGAAGGTGCACGCTGACGCCCCGGCGTGAGCACGAGACCTCGACGCCACGCACCAGGTCCACGCCCACCTCGTGTGCGGCGGCCACGGCAGCCGGCCACCCGGCATACGTGTCGTGGTCGGTGAGGGCCACCACCTCGAGACCGGCGCGCGCCGCCTGGGCCACCACCACGTCGGAGGGTTCGGTGCCATCGCTCGCGGTGGAGTGGGTGTGGAGGTCGATCGGCACGTGCCCAAGGGTAGGGCCCGGCAGGGATGCCTCGGGACAGCCGTCCCGGTCACTCCGCGACGGGGCGGAGCTCGACGGTCTCGCCGGGACCGGAGAACTTCTGCGCGACCTCCTCGGCCCGCTGCTGGGTGGGGACGTCGATCAGGAAGAAGCCGGCGAAGTGCTCGGTGGTCTCGGCGTAGGGACCGTCCGTGATCTTGCGGCGGCCGCCCGACCAGCGGAACAGCCTCGCGTCGTGGGGGCTGCCGAGGGCTTGGCCGCCCACGAGCTCGCCGCGATCGGACAGGTCCTCCAGCACCGCCTCGAAGTCGGACTGGAGGACCGCGCGCTCCTCGGCCGACAACGCCTGGTGCTCGGGGATGAAGTCGCTGGTCGGGTGCCCCCAGGGCTGGGGGTTGGAGTGGATGAGGATGACGTACTTCATGGTTGCTGCTCCCTGGTCGGCGTGGGTTGGCCGTGCGGCCCTGTCACCACCCTGACGGGCGGGCGCTGGTCCTCTCGATCTTTGCGACGAAAAACTTTCGCCCAGGCTCGACCACGCCGGCTGTGAGGGAACGCACGCGGCATACCGGTGTCCTTGTCCGGCTGCCATCGGCAGGATGGGCCCATGCAATTCGGACGCAGCTACGAGGAGTTCGAGGTCGGTGCGGTCTACAAGCACTGGCCCGGCAAGACGGTGACCGAGTACGACGACCACCTGTTCTGCCTGCTCACCATGAACCACCACCCCCTCCACCTCGACGCGAACTATGCGGAGAACACCACGCAGTTCAAGCGCAACGTGGTGGTGGGCAACTACATCTACTCGTTGCTGCTCGGCATGTCCGTGCCCGACGTCTCCGGCAAGGCCATCGCCAACCTCGAGGTCGAGTCGCTGCGCCACGTCGCGCCGACGTTCCACGGTGACACGATCTATGGCCAGACCGAGGTGCTCGACAAGTGGGAGAGCACGTCCAAGGACGACCGCGGTGTCGTGTACGTCGAGACCAAGGGCTACAACCAGGACGGCACGCTCGTGTGCATCTTCCGCCGCAAGGTGATGGTGCCCAAGAACTCCTACCTGGAGGCGCGCGGCGGCGAACAGCCCGGTCGACCGACGCTCACCGAGCCCGAGCCCAAGGCCTGACCCCGCGCCACCTGACCCGGCGCGGCGCGGCTCACCACCGATTCCACGGATGGCGGCCACGGTCGACGTCGGCGACGCGGGCCAGGTCTTCGGTGAGGTCGGCCAACCTCCCGTCGGTGATGTCCTCGGCCACGACGTGGAGGGCGTCGTCGATCGCCCTCCGTGCGCACTCGTGCAGCCGACGACCTTCCTCGGTTGTCGACACCGTCACCGTCCGCTGATCGAGATGGCCGATGGTCTTGTCGACCAGGCCCTGACCTCCCAGGCCCAGGATGTCGAGCCCGGTCAGCGACACGTGCGACATGCCCTGGGCGTTCAACGTGCTGCGCACCAGCCCGTCGACCGCTCGCGACGCCAGGCGGAGGACGGACGGCAGGTCTACGACGGCTTCTTCCCTGGCCAGCACCGCGGCCCGCTCTTCCGCCGCGAGCTCCCGGCGCTCAGCCCGCTCGTCCACCTCGGACCAGAAGCCCTCGTTCTCGCTCACCGCGACAGTCTCTCTGCAGAACGTGAAACGAGCCTTCAGATATCCACAGGCTCGTTTCGCGTTCTGAATCGCCAACTGCCGCGCCCGCCGGTTTCCCGGCGCCAGGCGCGTGCCGGACCGGATCCAGCGGCGTGATCCCGAACACCCACGATCGGGTATGCCGGGCGGCTGGCAGGGCGCCGCACTAGGGTCGCGGCATGGCCGATTTCGTTGGCGCGGTTGACCAGGGGACGACGAGCACGCGATTCATGGTGTTCGACCATGACGGTGCCGAGGTCGGTCGGCACCAGCTCGAGCACGAGCAGGTCATGCCGCGGGCGGGCTGGGTCGAGCACAACCCGCTCGAGATCTGGGAGCGCACCCAGACCGTGATCGGTTCGACGCTGTCGCACCTCAACCTCCAGGCCGGCGACCTGTCCGCGCTCGGCATCACCAACCAGCGCGAAACCACCGTCGTGTGGAACCGCCGCACGGGACGGCCCCTGCACAACGCGATCGTCTGGCAGGACACGCGCACCGACCGGATCGCCCGGGCCCTCGACCAGTCCGGCCAGGGCGACGTGATTCGCGAACGCGCCGGCATCCCTCCCGCTGCCTACTTCTCGGCGGGCAAGGTCCAGTGGATCCTCGACAACGTCGACGGTGCCCGTGCGGTCGCCGAGAGCGGCGACGCGATCTTCGGCACGATCGACACCTGGCTGCTCTGGAACCTCACGGGGGGAACCGACGGGGGCGTGCACGTCACCGATGTGACCAACGCGAGCCGCACCATGCTGATGGACCTCAAGACCCTCGACTGGGACGACGAACTGCTCGGCTTCTTCGGCATCCCGCGCACGATGCTCCCGACGATCCGGCCCAGCTCCGACCCCGATTTCTACGGCCACACCCTCGCGAACGGCCCGCTCGGCGGCGAGGTCCCGCTCGCCGGCGACCTCGGAGACCAGCAGGCCGCGACCGTGGGCCAGGTCTGCTTCGCGCCCGGCGAGGGCAAGAACACCTACGGCACGGGCAACTTCATGATCCTCAACACCGGCGAGGAGATCGTGCGCAGCGAGTCGGGGCTGCTGACCACCCTCTGTTACCAGCTCGGGGACGCCAAGCCCGTCTACGCGCTCGAGGGTTCCATCGCCGTCACCGGGTCGGCCGTCCAGTGGCTGCGCGACCAGCTCGGCATCATCTCCGGAGCGGCCGACATCGAGCGGCTCGCCAACCAGGTCAAGGACACCGGCGGCCTCTACTTCGTTCCCGCGTTCTCCGGCCTGTTCGCGCCCTACTGGCGTCCCGACGCCCGCGGCGCCATCGTCGGGATGAGTCGGTTCAACACCAACGCCCACCTGGCGCGGGCCACCCTCGAAGCCATCTGCTACCAGACCCGCGACGTCTCGGACGCGATGACCAAGGACTCCGGCGTCGAGCTCGAGGTGCTCAAGGTCGACGGCGGGGTCACGGCCAACAACCTCTGCATGCAGCTGCAGTCCGACATCCTCGGCGTCCCCGTGTCCCGGCCCGTGGTCGCGGAGACGACCGCGCTCGGTGCGGCCTACGCTGCAGGTCTGGCCACTGGCTTCTGGTCAGGCACCGACGAGCTCCGCGCCAACTGGCAGGAGTCCCAGCGGTGGTCACCGACCTGGTCGGACCAGCAGCGCGCCGACGGGTATGCCGGATGGCGCAAAGCCGTGGAACGCACCCTGGACTGGGTGGATGTCGACGAGGGGTAGCACGATGGGACTGGCAGGCACGAACACCGCGCTCTCACCGCAGGGGCGCGAGCACGCCATCGACGTGCTCGGCAGTGGCGAGGAGCTCGACCTGCTCGTCATCGGCGGCGGCGTGGTCGGGAGCGGCACGGCCCTCGATGCCGTGACTCGGGGGCTGTCGACCGGTCTGATCGAGCAGCGCGACTTCGCCAGCGGCACCTCCTCTCGGTCCAGCAAGCTGATCCACGGCGGTCTGCGCTACCTCGAGATGCTCGACTTCGCCCTCGTCAGGGAGGCCCTGCACGAGCGCGGCCTCCTGCTCACCCGCCTCGCGCCCCACCTCGTCCGTCCCGTCCCGTTCCTCTACCCGCTGACGCACCACGTGTGGGAGCGCGCCTACGTCGGATCCGGGATCGCGCTCTACGACGCCATGTCGATGAGCTCCGGCGGTGGCTCGGCCCTCCCCCACCACCGGCACCTCACGCGGCGCCAGGCGCTGCGACTGATGCCCAGCCTCAAGAGCAGCGCCCTCACGGGTGCGGTCCAGTACTACGACGCGCAGGTCGACGACGCCCGCCACACGATGGAGCTCGCACGTACCGCCGCCAGCTATGGGGCCCACGTCGCGAACCGCGTTGCTGCCATTGGTTTCCTGCGTCAGGGTGAGCGCGTCACCGGCGTGCGCGCCATCGACAAGCTGACCGATCGCGAGTTCGAGATCAACGCCAAGCAGATCGTCAACGCGACGGGGGTCTGGACCGACGACACCCAGGCGATGGTCGGTGAGCGGGGACAGTTCCACGTCCGGGCCTCCAAGGGCATCCACCTCGTGGTGCCCCGCGACCGCATCCACTCCTCCACCGGCCTGATCCTGCGCACCGAGAAGTCGGTGCTGTTCGTCATCCCCTGGGGCCGCCACTGGATCCTGGGCACCACCGACACCGACTGGGCCCTGGACAAGGCCCACCCCGCGGCCACGCGCGCTGACATCGACTACATCCTCGACCACGTGAACCGCGTGCTCGCGACGCCACTGACCCACGAGGACGTCGAGGGCGTCTACGCGGGCCTGCGACCACTCCTCGCCGGCGAGTCCGAGTCGACGAGCAAGCTCTCGCGCGAGCACGTCGTCACCCACAGCGCCCCGGGCTTGGTCGTCGTCGCCGGCGGCAAGTACACGACCTACCGCGTCATGGCCAAGGACGCCGTCGACGAGGCGGCCCAGGCCATCGCCGGCCGGATCGCCGACTCCACGACCGACACCATCCCCTTGCTCGGCGGCGTCGGCTACCAGGCCGCGTGGAACCAGCGCCAGTCGCTGGCCCGCGCCTCGGGGCTGCACGTCGCGCGGGTCGAGCACCTGCTGCGTCGCTACGGCTCGCTCACCCAGGAGATCCTCGACCTCCTCGCCGAGCGACCCGAGCTCAAGGAGCCACTGGACGGTGCCGAGGACCACCTCAAGGCCGAGGTCGTCTACGCGGCCTCGCACGAGGGCGCCCTGCACCTCACCGACATCCTGACCCGGCGCACGCGCATCTCGATCGAGGCCTGGGACCGGGGCGTCTCCGCCGCGCCGGCCGCCGCGGCTCTCGTCGCTCCCGTCCTCGGCTGGGACGAGGCGCGCACGAAGGAGGAGGTCGACATCTACCTCGGCCGGGTCGAGGCCGAGCGAGTCAGCCAGACGATGCCCGACGACGCCTCGGCCGACGAGGCGCGTCGCAGCGGCCCCGACGGCACCCTCTGACCTTCAACACACATTGAACATCGCAGGTCAGCGGGTTACCGTGAGCCGTCCCGGGTCTCCCTGAGCCTTTCCAGCCCCAGTGAAGGAGCGTCCGCGTGTCCCCCTCGAGCATCCTGTGGTTGCGCCGGGACCTGCGTAGGGGCGATCTCCCGGCACTCGGCGCAGCCCACGAGGCCGCCCAGGACGCCGCCCGGGCCGCGGCGGGTGGCGGACAGGGCGAGGTGGCTGTCGTGTTCGTCCTCGACCCTGCCCTGTGGCGAGGCGCAGGAAACGCGCGCCGCGCGTGGCTGGCCGAGAGCCTCAAGGCGGCCGACGCGGCATACGAGGGGCGGCTCTGTGTGCGGGAGGGCAATCCCGCGACGGTGCTCCCGCAGCTGGCGCAGGAGGTCGGCGCCGGTTCCGTGCACGTCTCCCGCGAGACCACGCCCGCGGGTCAGCGCCGTGACCGCAAGGTCGCTGCCGCCCTCGCCGAGACGGGCGTCGACTGGGTCGAGACCGGTTCCCCGTATGCCGTGGGGCCGGGTTCGGTGGTCAACGCCGAGGGGACGCCCTACAAGGTCTTCACGCCGTTCTCGCGCGCGTGGCGCGACCACGGGTGGCCCGCGCCGGCGATCGAGCCGAAGGGGCTGCGGTTGGCGCGGGTGCGCTCCGACCAGTCAGCGCTGAGCACCCTGCAGAAGGCGCGGGCGGCCGCGGACCTCCCGAGCCTGCCCGAGGCGGGCGAGGGCGCCGCGCTGCGACGGTGGGCGGACTTCCGCGACGGCGCCCTCGCCGACTACGCCACCGACCGTGACCGCGCGGACCTCGACGGGGTCTCGAGGCTGTCGCCCTACCTCAAGATCGGGGCGGTCCACCCCCGCACGTTGCTGGCGGACCTGGCAGACGGGCGCCGTCACCTCGGCGACGGAGCCGAGCGGTTCGCGACCGAGCTGGCGTGGCGCGAGTTCTACGCGGACGTGCTGTGGCACCACCCGACCTCGACGTGGCACGACCTGCGCACACCCCTGTCGGGGATGGACTACGACGAGGCAGGTGACGCGGTCGACGCGTGGCGCCAGGGACGCACCGGATACCCCGTCGTGGACGCAGCCATGCGCCAGCTGCTCCAGGAGGGCTGGATGCACAACCGGATGCGGATGGTCACCGCCAGCTTCCTCACCAAGGACCTCCACGTCTGGTGGCCGATCGGGGCGAGGCACTTCCTGGACCACCTCATCGACGGCGACATCGCGTCGAACAACCACGGCTGGCAGTGGGTCGCCGGCACCGGCACCGACGCCTCCCCATATTTCCGAGTCTTCAACCCGGTGACGCAGGGTCTGCGCTTCGACCCCCACGGTGACTACGTCCGGCGCTACGTGCCCGAGCTCGCGCACCTCTCGGGCAAGGCCGCCCACGAGCCCTGGAAGAGCGCCGACGGCTTCGCCCGCGGTTATCCCGAGCGCATCGTCGACCATGCCGAGGAACGCCGCGAGGCACTGCGACGCTACGACGCGGCACGCGCATGACCGGCCCCGCGACCCCACACCCGGCTCAGGGACTCAACCCCGTCCGGGAGGTGCGTGACTTCATCCGGGCCGCGCTGGTGCAGCCGGTTGCCCGTGACCACACCGAGAGCGACCAGGCCTTCCGTCGCCGTCGTTTGGTCGCGTTGGTCACGCTCGTGGTCGGCACCGTCGTCCTCGGTTTCGCGTTGCGGATCCGGCCCGGCGACCCGCTGTTCTACGTCGCGACGCTCGGCCTTGCTGGCGTCTGGACCGCTGGTGCGCTCGTGTCCGGGCCCCTCCACCTGGGGCGAGCGCACACCCGTGCCGGAGGGGAGGACGCCCGGCCCATCGTCCAGTCCCTCGCCCTCGGGGCGCTGCTGCTCGTCCTGTTCCTGGCCGGTGCCGCGGTCGTCGCCCACGTCCCGGTCCTGCGCAACCCGGTGGAGCACCTGCTCGACCATGCACGCCTGGGGTCCCTGGCCCTCGTCACCCTGCTCACCGCGGTCAACGGCGTCGCCGAGGAGCTCTACTTCCGCGGCGCGCTCTACTCCGCCGTCGGACGGCGCCACGCGGTGGCGATCACCACGGTCGTCTACGCGCTGACCACGGCCGGGGCCGGCATACCGCTGCTCGTCCTCGCGGCCGCCCTCCTCGGCCTCGTCACCGCACTCCAGCGGCGGGTGACCGGCGGCATCCTCGGACCGATGATCACGCACCTGACGTGGTCGCTGGGGATGCTCTTCCTCCTACCCGTCGTCCTGTCCACCGGAAGCTGATGCCATGACCTCCCCCGCACCCCGCACCGCCCTCGTCACCGGCGCCACCGGCTACATCGGCGGGGTGCTCGTCCCTGCCCTGCTCGACGCCGGCTGGTCGGTGCGGGTCCTGACCCGCAGCAGGGCGGGCCTCGAGCGCCATGGGTGGCGCGACGACGTGGACGTGGTCGAAGGCGACGCGACCTCACCCGACGACCTGGCGCGGGCGCTCGACGGAGCCGAGGTGGCCTACTACCTGCTGCACTCGATGGACGGCCAAGGCAGCTTCGTCCAACGCGACCGCACCATGGCCCAGGGATTCGCGGCGGCGGCGGCCGACGCCGGCACGGGCCGGATCGTCTACCTCAGCGGGCTGCACCCCCAGGGCGACCTGTCCGAGCACCTGGCCTCGCGCGTCGAGGTCGGCGAGATCTTCCTCGACGCACCCGTGCCGGCGGCGGTGCTGCAGGCCGGGGTCGTGCTCGGCGACGGCTCCGCGTCCTTCGACATGCTGCGTCACCTCACGGAACGGCTGCCGGCGATGGTGGCCCCCCGGTGGGTCGACAACAACATCCAGCCGATCGCCGTCGACGACGTCGTCCACTACCTCGTGGGAGCAGCCGACCTGCCGTCCGAGACCAACCGGACGTTCGACATCGGCGGCCCGGACGTCCTGACCTACGCCGAGATGATGCAGCGCTATGCCCTGGTCGCGGGCATCGGGCGCCGGCTCATCGTCTCGGTCCCGGTCCTCACTCCTCGGCTGGCCGGGCTGTGGGTCGGCCTGGTCACGCCGATCTCGGCCGGCATCGCACGCCCCCTGGTGGGCAGCCTGGTCCACGACGCGGTCTGCCACGAGGACGACGTGCAGTCGGCCATCGGCCCTCCGCCCGGCGGACAGACCGGCTACGACGCGGCCGTCCGCGCGGCCCTGCGCTCGGTGGACCCCCTGCGCTGGCGGCACACAGTCCGGCGCACGGCAGCCTCGGTCGGCGCCGCAGCACTCGTCCTGGGCACGACCGCCCTCACCACCCGCCGTGCCCGTCGCAACCACAGGAGCTCCTGATGCCCACCGTCCAGCGCACCGTCGCCACGTCCGCCACCCCCGCACAGGTCCTGCCCTACCTGCTCGACTTCGAGAACGCCGTCGAGTGGGACGCCGGCACGGTCAGGTGCGAGCTGCTCTCCGGTGACGGGTCACCGGGCACCGTCTGGCACAACGTGTCGAGGTTCGCCGGCCGGACCGTCGACCTCGACTACACCCTTGAGAGCGTCTCCGACCACGGGTTCGTCATCGTGGGGCGCAACGAGACCACGACCAGCCGAGACACCATCACGGTGGCTCCTGACGGCTCCGGGTCGTCGGTGGACTACCAGGCCGAGTTCTCCTTCACCGGGCTGGGCCGGTGGCTCTGGCCGGTGGCCATGCCGCTCCTCACCAAGCTCGGCAACGACACCGCCGGCACCCTGAAGTCGGCCCTGGACAGGCTGTAGGCCGCGATGCCCAGGCTCCGGAAGGTGTCCCCCCAGTCGAGGGGGTGGACGCGGCGACGTGCCGGCAAGGGGTTCGTCTACCTGGACGAGAACGGCGAACGGCTGGGTGGCGCCGACGTGGAGCGGATCCGCTCCTTGGCCATCCCGCCGGCGTGGGAGAACGTCTGGATCTGCCCGCTGCCCCAAGGACACATCCAGGCAGTGGGCACCGACGTCGCGGGACGGCGGCAGTACCTCTACCACCCCGTGTGGCGGCTCAAGCAGGACCAGACCAAGTTCGACCGGGTGCTGGCCGCGGCGGCCAAGCTGCCCGCGGCCCGACGCCGGATCCTCAACGACCTCGCGCTCGAGGGCATGCCCCGCCCCAGGGCAGCCGCCACCGCCGTCCGACTGCTCGACCTCGGCTACTTCCGCATCGGCAACGACGCCTACACCCAGGACAACGGCTCGTTCGGCCTCACCACGCTCGAGCGCCAGCACGTCCGCCGCCGGGGTGAGGTCATCGTCTTCACCTTCGTCGGCAAGTCGGGGATCGAGCACACCATCGAGATCGACGACGCCGCCGCCATCGCCGCACTCGACCGGATGCGCCGCCGCAAGTCGGCGAGCAAGCGGCTGCTGGCCTACCAGGACGCCCGGCGCTGGGCCGACCTCGACTCGACCGTGGTCAACGCCTACCTTGCCGACCTGCTCGGTGGTGAGCTGACGGCCAAGGACTTCCGCACGTGGCACGCCACCGTCCTCGCCGCCCTCGCCCTCGGCGCCAGCGACGAGCCGGGTGACACCAAGGCTTCGCGCAAGCGGGCCATCAAGGCCGCCGTCGACGAGGTCGCGGGCTACCTCGGCAACACCCCGACCATTGCGAAGAACTCCTACATCGACCCGCGCGTGCTCGACCGCTACGAGTCGGGCTCCACCGTCGACGTCGACCCCTCCCGCTACCGCACCCCCGAGCGCCGCCAGGCAGCGATCGAGAAGGCCGTGCTCACCCTCCTCTCCGACGCCTGAGCGGCGAGCGCCGACGCTCGCCGAGGCGCTTCGAAGCGCCGCCCGAGGTGCCGCGACCGGGCAGGCTGCGACGCGGCATACGCGCGTGGCACGATGGCGGGGTGAGCGAAGAGCAGAAGAACGCCGAGAACCGCGCCCGCCCCACCACCGACGAGTTCCGTGCGTTCGTCGCCGAGGACTGGGCGCCACGTCGCCCCGGCCCCAGCGCCCTGAGCGAGGCCGCGAGGTATGCCGCGGCGCGGCGTGACGCCGTCAGCGCGGCGTTCGCCGGCGACCGGCTGGTCATCCCCGCCGGTGGCCTCAAGGTGCGCAGCAACGACACCGACTACGTGTTCCGGCCGCACACCGCGTTCGCCCACCTCACCGGGCTCGGCGGCGACCGGGAACCCGACGCCGTGCTCGTCCTGGAGCCCCGCGACGACGGCACCCACGAGGCGATCCTGTACTTCCGCCCGCTCGCCGGCCGCGACACCGACGAGTTCTTCGCCGACACCCGCTACGGCGAGTTCTGGGTCGGCGCGCGACCGACCATCGAGGACATCGAGGTCGAGCTGGGGCTGACCGGACGCCACATCGACGAGCTCGCCGACGCGGTCGTCAAGGACTCGGGCGAGGTGACGGTGCGCATGGTGCGCGACGCCGACCGTGACCTGACCCGTGAGCTCGACGCGGCCCGCACCGCCGAGGCGACCGAGCAGGACGACCTCACCGAGGCCGACAACGAGCTCGCCCACTTCCTCTCCCACCTGCGCCTCACCAAGGACGAGTGGGAGGTCGAGGAGATGCGCAAGGCGGTCGAGGCGACCCACCACGGGTTCGAGGCCGTCATCGCCGATCTGCCCGAAGCCCTGGCGAAGGGCCGCGGCGAGCGCTGGGTCGAAGGCGTCTTCGGCCTCACCGCACGGCACGAGGGCAACGGTGTCGGCTACGACTCGATCTGCGCTGCCGGCGACCACGCCACCACGCTGCACTGGATCAAGAACACCGGCGAGCTGCACGAGGGCGACCTCATCCTGCTCGACGCCGGCGTCGAGGTGGAGTCCCTCTTCACCGCCGACATCACCCGCACGCTCCCCGCCAGCGGCACCTTCTCGGACGCGCAGCGCGAGGTCTACGACGCGGTGTATGCCGCGCAGGAGGCCGGGCTCGCGGCGGTGAAGCCGGGGAACAAGTTCTCGGACGTCCACGCCGCCGCGATCCGGGTCATCGCCGAGCACCTGCACGCCTGGGGCCTGCTGCCCGACGGTGTCTCGGTCGAGGACACGCTCGACAAGGACCACGGCCAGTACCACCGGCGCTGGATGGTGCACGGCACCAGCCACCACCTGGGCCTCGACGTCCACGACTGCGCGCTGGCCACCCGCGAGGAGTACATGGACGCCGACCTGGAGCCCGGCATGGTCCTGACGGTCGAGCCCGGCCTCTACTTCAAGGCCGACGACCTCAAGGTGCCGGAGCGGTTCCGCGGCATCGGCGTGCGGATCGAGGACGACGTGCTCGTCACTGCCGACGGCTGCGAGAACCTCTCGGCCGCCATGCCACGCACGTCGACCGACGTGGAGACGTGGATCCGCGAGGTCCAGTCCCGCTGAGCTGCAAGCGCCAAGGACTCAGCGGCGCTCGACGACGTCCAGCGTGAGGGCCCTGTCGACGCCTGCGGCCTGACCACCCCAGCCCAGGATCATGCCGATCAGCTCGGCCGGCTTGGGGAAGGCCTCAGGCAGAGCCGAGTTGTAGGCCTGGTGCGCCTCGAGCGAGGCCACCGCCTGGTCGAAGTGGTCGCCCACGTCGACGTAGTGCGTGGCCGTCGGTGAGCCGGCGAAGCAGAGCCGCTTGGCATTCCACGGCTCGAAGCCCTCGTCGACCAGCTCGGGGAAGATCCACCGGTTGCCCGCGTCGGCGACCGCATCGACCGTCGCCAGCCCGACGGCCCGGTGGTCGGCCTGGTTGAGCATGCCCTGGACGAACCGGTCGCCGTAGTGCCCGGTGATGACGACGTCCGGCTTGCGACGACGGATCTCGCGGGAGATGTCCCGCCGCAGGGCCAGGCCGTACTCGACGTTGCCATCCCGGTGGGTGCCGAAGTCGACCTCGGTCACGCCGACGATGGCGGCGCCGTCGCGCTCCTCCTGTTCGCGCACGCCGGCCGCCTCGTCGGGGTGCATCGTGTCGATCCCCGCCTCGCCGCGGGTCAGCAGGAAGTACGTCACCGTCTTGCCCACCGCGGTCCACTTCGCCACGGCGGCGGCGGTGCCGTACTCGATGTCGTCGGGGTGCGCGACGACGCACAGCACCGACGAGAAGTCGTCGCCGAACTCGGCGAGAGCGGGCTTGTCCCCAGCAGGCTCAGTCATGGACAGAGGGTATGCCGCCGGGCCGAGTTCGCGCCTCCCTCACCGGCGGGTCAGCTCCCGGCGGTCGCGCGGCGGTGCAGCCCGTGGCGGTCCTGCACGTCGACGCCCCCGCGGCGCAGCGTGACGAGCCCGTCGGCCACCAACGCCTGGAGCACCCTGTTGGTCGTCGCCCGCGAGGCACCGCAGAGCTCACCGATCTCGGTCTGGGTCAAGGGAATCCGGACCGGTTGTCCGTTCCCGAGCGAGCCGTACTGAGCGCAGAGGCCGTCGAGGCGACGCAGCACGCGCTGCTCGGCGGGCAGGTACAACGCCTCGACGAGGTGGTCGGACAACCGCAGGACCCGCTCTGCCAGCACGTCGACGAGAAGTCTCTCGACGCCCGGGTGCGCTGCACGCAGCCGCTCGAACTCGGCATACCGGAGGGTGAGGGTCACCGCCGGCTCCAGGGCCGCGACGGTGGACGTGCGCCGCGCCTGTGGCGAGAGCATCGCCATCTCGCCGAACGCCTCTCCCGGCCCCATCACGGCGAAGGTCGCGTTGTCACCGGCTGCCGTGGTGCGCCGCGCGACGAGGCGACCCTCCGCGACGAAGTGGAGGGACTCCGCGAGGTCGCCCTCGTGGAAGACGACCTCACCCGAGCGGTAGCGGTGCCGCTGGGTGCCCGCGATGACGAGCCGGCGCTCCTGCTCCGACAGACCCCCCAGCAGTCGCCACTCCATGCGTTCAGTGCAGCACGGGTCGGCCCGCCGTGTCACCGCCGGCACCGTGTCACGGCGGCTCTGTGTCACCGGCGGCACACAGCGGGCGTGTCGGCGCCCACAGACCGTCCGGCTCGCCGACGGGAAGGTTGAGGTGTCCCGCAGGGGGCGGCCGGCCCACCGGCCACGACACGAGGGAGCACCCCATGAGCACCATCGCCCGCCACCGTCCCGACATCGCCCACCACCACCCCACCGTGCGGCAGGTCGGCGCCAAGTGGGTGTGGGAGTGCCGCTGCGGTGGCGCCTCCTGTCGCACCGCGACCGAACGGACCAGCTGGCGCCAGGTCGTCATCGAGGCACTGCTGCACGCCACGGCCATCGCGCCGTGACCCCATGAGCGCCCCCTGACCGCCCCCAGGGGAAATGCCGGGGCGGTCAGGAGGGCACAGTGCCCCGAGGGACGGGGTCAGGAGGGGACGGGGGTCAGGAGGGGACGGGGGTCAGGAGGGGACGGGGTCGGCCCGCAGGGCGGCGCGGGCCTCCTCGAGCAGGGCGCCCTCGGCGGCGGCGTAGAGCTGGTCCGCCGCCGCGGGCGACTCCCCGATCGCCGTCATCCCCACCCGTCCGTAGGCCGTCAGGGCACTCATCATGTGGAAGACGACGCCGGTCTGCCGGGCCTGGTCGAAGTGCAGGCCGGCCCGGGCGACGAGGTCGAACAGGTCCTCGACCCGCAGCCCGCGCAGGCTCGGGTCCTGCAGGTGGTCCGTGGCCACGAGGTGTCGCTCCTCGCCGTTGGGCGTGACGAACCGCCCCTCCTCGGCGTCGTACCGGCCGTCGGTGAGGAACTGGAGGGTCAGGAAGGGGTGGGTCGTCCCGCCCTTGCGCAGGTTCACCTCGATGGCGTGCGCCGTCCACGAGTCGCCCTCGCGCACCGTCACGAAGTCGAGGGCGAACCGTCCCAGCACGCCCTTCTCGGCCAACAGGTCCCCGACCCGCTGGGCGTCGCGGGTGATGAGCCCGGCGTACTCCGGGTCTGCAGGGAAGCGACAGCCGAGGTAGGACTGCCCGCTCGGGCCACCGAGGATCTGGTCGTGGGTGGACAGCAGCTCGACCTCACCGAGAGGGGTGACCCTGAGCTGGACGCTCGGGCTGCGGATCTCGTCGCCGGCGATGCGTTCCTCGACGATCCCGCCGCGCTCGAGGAGCTTGGCGAGGTAGGTGTCCACCGAGATCCGCGTGTCCTCCAGCTCCATCTCGTCGATGCGACGAGCCAGCTCCGCGGCCTCGTCCGCGGCACCCACTGGGGGGAGCCCGTCGAGTCTCACGAGGGCGTTGCCCGCCCCGGAGACACCCTCGTTGAGCTTCACCATCGCACCGCTCGCGTTCGGTCGGTCGTGGCGCAGGGACTGCAGGGCCGCCTCCAGGTCCGCCCGTGAGTGCAGGTCCTCGTACCCCGCGGGATAGGACACACCGGCCTCGCCGAAGAGGCGGCGACACCCCGTCTTGGTTCCGAGGGGGAAGAGCCGAGGATCCGCGCCATACATGGGGATCCCCAGGACGAGCGCCAGGTCACGTTCGAGCTCGGTCGTGTTGTAGGGGATGAGGTGCGAGCGCAACCGGTTCGGGACGAGCGCCCTGATCTGGGCAAGCACCCGCGGCCGGGTCAGGAGCTTTTCGGTCAGCGGCTCAGGGCCGGTGTCGCCGATGGAGACGAGGGACAGCCGCGCCCTGGCGTGGCTCGGGATCACGCCCGGCAGCAGCGACAGGTAGTACTCCACGACCATCGGGTTGATCGGCATCGAGGTGACATAGACCATGCGCAGTCGCGGCTGGCGCAGCAGCAGGAGGAGGAACAGGAAGCGCTCCTCCAGGGCCTGGTTCATGCCGCCCGAGCTCGCGACGACCCGGTCCACCGTCATCGAGGGGATGACCACCACGGACTCGTCCGCCGCGTTGGTCCCGATCGCCCGCCAGACCTCGGGCATCCGGGCCTGGAGGGCGTCGAAGGCGGCGTTCCGGGCCGCGTCGTCGAGGTCGTCGAGGGTGCGACCGGACATCGTGCTCTCCGCTGTGGTCGTCATTGCACTACCTCCGCATTCGTCAGTCCGAGGATCTCGTGGGCGTCCACGGGGCGGCTGAAGCCCCGCAGCGCCAGTGGTCCCACACTCCGGCTCGTCGCCGTGGCCCCGGCGCCGGTCAGCACCCGCTGGGTCACCAGGATCTGGCCGGCGGCCGCTTCCGAGCACAACCGTGCGGCAAGGTTGGTCACCGTCCCGATGGCTGCGTAGTCGTACCGCCCGGGGAAGCCCACGCGGCCGAGGGTCGCGTACCCCTGCGCGATTCCCACCCCGAAGCCGAGGTCGTGACCGCGGCTTCGCCAGGCCTGTGCCAGCTCGGTCACCCGCTCCCGCATGGCAACGGCCATCCGCACGGCACGCTCCGGGGCATCCGGGCAGGGAACGGGATCGTTGAAGAAGACCAGCAACCCGTCACCGGCGAAGTGCTCGAGCGTCCCTTCGTACGCGAAGACGAGCTCCCCCAGGGCCAGGTGGTACTCCCTCAGGACGGCCATCGTCTCCTCCGGTTCGGCCGTCTCCGCGAACGGTGTGAAGCCGCGCAGGTCCGTGAACACCGCCGTGATCTCACATCGGTGGCTCTGGAGGAACGACTCGTCGCCGCTGTCGACGACCAGCCCTGCGATCTGTGGCGACAGGAACCGGCGCAGTCGTCCGAACCGTTCCAAGGTCTCGACCTGGGCGCTCACGCGGGCCTCCAGCTCGCGGTTCCAGGACGCGAGCGCCTCCGCCTGGGCGGTCACGGTGTCGTGGTAGCGCTTGACCCGGACCAGGGAGCGCACCCGCGCCAGCAGCTCGGGCTGGTCCAGGGGTTTGGTGATGAAGTCGTCGGCACCCGCCTCGAGTGCACGCAACCGCTCCGCGTCGCCACTGGCCGTGACCATCACGACGGGGAGGAAGGACGTGGCCGGGTCCGAGCGGATGCGCCGACACGTCTCGTAGCCGTCGATGCCCGGCATCATCACGTCGAGGAGGATCACGTCCGGCAGGTGGGCGGCGATCAGCTCCAACGCCTCCTCGCCGGAGCTGGCACCCACCACGGTGTACCCACGGGGCGAGAGCACCGCGTCCATGAGGCGCAGGTTCTGCGGAAGGTCGTCGACGACCAGGACCGTGCCGGCCACGTCAGTCACGAAGACCCCCCGACCGACCGGCGCGCAGGTGGCTGCGCACCTGGTCGGGGAACTCGCGGACGTTGATCGGCTTCTCGAGGTAGCCGTCGAAGCCCGTCGACAGGGCGTGCTCGCGATCAGCCCGCATTGCGAAGGCAGTGAGCGCCACGACGGGAATGGCCGCAGTGCGGGGGTCGTCCCGCAGCCGGACCAGTGCCGCGTGACCACTGATCCCCGGCAGCTGGAGGTCCATCAGGATGAGGTCCGGCAGGGTCCGGGTCGCTTCGATGACCGCCTCCTCCCCGGTCGTGGCGACGGTCACGGTGAACCCGGCGTACTCCAGGACGTCGCGCGCCAGCTTCAGGTTGCGCGGGTTGTCCTCGACGAGCAGCACGGTTCCCTCGCTCATCCCGCCGCCTCCGTCGCGCTCGCCGCTTCCGTCACGCCCGCCGCTTCCGTCACGGCCGCCGTGCGGCCGCGCGAGGTGGCGACCTGGGCCAGCCGTCGGGCCAGCACCCCGAGGTCGAGCTGGCTCTTGGAGGCCACGAACTCGATCCGCCCCTGCAACCGGGCCCGGTCATCCTGCGTGAGCGACTTGGCCGTCAGGACCACCACCGGCACTGCGGCGGTCGTGGGGTCGGCACGCAGCGCGTCGATGACGGCGAACCCGTCGGTGTCGGGCATGAGCAGGTCGACCAGGACCACGCTCGGCGCGAGGGCCGCAATGGACCTCAGCGCCTCGGCCCCGCGGGTGAACGTCGCGACCCGCCAGCCCTGGGGCTCGAGCGTCGCGCGCACGATCTCCAGTGCCCGCGGGTCGTCGTCGATGACGACCAGCGTGCGCTCCTCCCTCCCGGCGCCCGCACCCGCACCCGCATGGTCCGCGTGGTCGGCGACCGCGCGCCATACCGCTCCCAAAAGCACCTCGCGGGCGACCGGCTTCAGGAGGTAGTCGGACGCGCCGAGGGCGAAGCCGCGACCGCGGTCCGGCAGGACGGAGACGACGACCACCGGAGTGCCCGCGAGCTCCGGGTCGGCCTTGATCTGGCCCAGGACGTCCCAGCCGTCCATGCCGGGCAGCCGGATGTCGAGGACCACTGCTGTCGGCCGCAGCGCGCGGATCGCCTCGAGACCTTCCTCGCCGCTTCGCACCGGCACCGGCCGCAGGCCCGCCGCGGTGAGATGGACGCCGACCAGCTCGGACGAGCTCGGGTCGTCCTCGATCACCACGACCGTCGGCCGGGTGTCGTCCACGGCTGGCAGGGTCCAAGCCTGCTGCGCCTCGTGCGGCGCGGCCGCCGGCTGCGGCAGGGCGAAGCCGAAGGTGCTGCCGACCCCCACCTCGCTGGTGAGCCAGACCCGGCCGCCGTGCAGCTCGACGATGCGACGCGTGAGGGTGAGGCCGAGGCCGGTGCCTTCGGTCACCGAGGGGGTGCGGGGACCCTGCTGGAACGAGTCGAAGATCCGCTCCCGGTCGCCCTCCGCGATCCCGATGCCGGTGTCCGTCACGGTCACGGTCAGCTCGTCCCCCTCGCGCGACGCCGACACGGTCACGGTGCCACCCTCGGGCGTGAACTTCACGCCGTTGCCAACAAGGTTGAGCAGCACCTGCTTGAACCGCAGCTGGTCGGCGGTGACCTGGGACAGGCCCGCAGCGATGTCAGGGCGCAGGTCGATGCCGCCCCGTCCGGCGCGTTCGCGCAGCAGCGACAGGACCTGGTTGACCGCGTCGGCGATCGGGAAGGTGGTGAGCTCCAGCTCCATGTGGCCGGACTCGACCTTGGACAGGTCGAGGACGTCGTTGAGCAGGTCGAGCAGGTGGCGGCCAGCGCCGAGGATGTCCTGCAGATAGTCCTCCTGCCGCTCGTTGAGGTCCCCGAACATCCGCTCGAGCAGGACCTCCGAGAACCCGATGACGGCGTTGAGCGGCGTCCGGAGCTCGTGCGACATGCTCGCCAGGAACTCGGACTTGTGCTCGCTCGTGACCGCCAGCTCGGCCCGCTGGCGCTCCAGCTCGCGGTAGAGCCGGGCGTTGATCAGGGCCACCGCAGACTGGCTCGCGAAGGCCGCCAGCATGTCGCACGTCTCGTCCGTGAAGGCACCGGTGGTCTTGCGGCGCACGACCAGCACACCGACGATCCGGTCGGGCCGCGCCATGGGGATGGCCACGAGCGAGCGCCACCCGTTGTCGTGGAGGACCTTGAGGTGCGCATCCAGCTCGACATCACCCAGGTCGGGGACCTGGATCGGGTTGCCGGACAGGGCCGCTCGGCCGACGAGCGTCTCTTCGACGTGGATCCGGGTCTCCTTCAGTGCCTGGATCACCTCCGGGCCGGTCCCGTAGGCAGTCCGGACGCGGAACAAGCCCGAGTCCTCGTCGAACTCCATGAGGGAGCCGCCGTCGGCCTCGGAGAGCTCGACGGCGTGGAGCACGATGGTGCCGAGCACCTCGTCCGGGTCCAGGGTCGAGCTGATCGCCTGGCCGATCTCCGCGAGCGCCTCGAGCTGGTCCACCTTGCGCGCGAGCTCGGCCCGCCCGGCCTGGAGCTCCTGCACCAGGCGGACCCCGTTGATGGCCAGCGCCGCCTGACCGGCGAACGCCGTGACGATGGACAGCTCCCGCTCGGCGAACGGGCTGACCTCGTTGCGCCACAGCACCATCGCCCCGACGACCTCGTCGTCCACGATCAGGGGGGCGCCCATGGTCGTCCGGAACCCCGCGACCCGCTGCAGGTCGAGGCGCCCGTACTCGGGGTCCGCCACGACGTCCTCGATCTGCTGGGCCCTGCGGTCCAGCGCAACCCGACCCATCAGCGTGGCCCGGTCCAGCGGCAGCGGGTGCTCGGCGATGTAGGCGATGGCCTCGTCGCTGATGCCCACCGCCTTGATCAGCTGGAAGATGCGGTCGTCGTCGAGGAGGCAGAGCTGCGCGGCGTCGGAGCGGCACAGGCGGCGGGCGCTGTCGACGATCGTGGCGAGCACCGTCTCCGGGTCCCCCGCGGATCGTCCGACCGCCGAGAGCACCTCGTTGACCGCCGCGAGCCGCTCGTGCGTCTCGCGCAGCCGGTCCGCCAGCGTGGCCGCGTCGACCGACTGCACGGGGTCGACGGGGACGTCGGCTGACCGGGCCATGGAGGTCTCCCGTCGAGAGCCGGGCTGCGAGACAGCGGTGCGGATGCCTCTAGCAGTGTGCTCCCCGCAGCGCGGACTTGCCTACGGTTGATTGCGTATGCCGTGCGCCCCGATGACGTATGCCGGCCGAGCCGCGGGTCAGGCGGAGGGCGGCGGCGGTTGCTGGCCCGCAGCCCGCTGACGCTCGGCCTCGCGCGCCGCGTCCACCTGGGCCTGTGCCGCGGCCATCGGGTCCATCGTCGTCAGCAGCTCACGCGCCTGGGCGGCGAACTTGTGCTCCACCAGCACCTCGTACTGCGTCGCGACGACCTGCATGACAGAGGTGAAGTCGCGGTTGCCGCCGGTCAGGGCGTAGCCGATCAGGGCCCACACGAGCCCGAACACCGCACCGAAGGCCACCGTCAGCAGCACGCCCACCAGACCCGCGCCGCCGCTGGTGTCGAGCAGCGAGAAGATCAGCCCGACGAACAGACCCAGCCACGCGCCGGAGACCAGGCCGCCGATGGCGACCCGCTGCCGGGTCAGCCGGCCGGTCACCCGCTCGAGCTGCTTGAGGTCGGTGCCGACGATGAGGACGTTCTGCACCGGGAACTCGTGGTCCGACAGGTAGTCCACGGCCTTCTGCGCCTTGGCGTAGGTGTCGTAGCGGCCCAGGGACATCGGGTACTCCAGCGCCAGGACCGCGCGGGACCTCGCCATGGCATTCGGCTGCGTGCTCATGGCACCAGTGTGTCAAAGCCGGCTGGGAGTGCGCTGATCGGCACCCGATCGCGACGTGGGTATGCCGCGGGGCCGGCCCCGCGGCATACCCTCGCCATCACTTCTTCAATGCAAAGTCCTCGAGCAGGCGTCGGCCGATGATCATCTTCTGGATCTCGGCGGTGCCCTCGCCGATCAGCAGCATGGGGGCCTCGCGGTAGAGGCGCTCGATCTCGTACTCCTTGGAGTAGCCGTAGCCGCCGTGGATGCGGAAGGACTGCTCGACCACGTCGGCGCAGTTCTCGGCGGCGAGGTACTTGGCCATGCCGGCCTCGAGGTCGTTGCGCGCGCCGGCGTCCTTGAGCCGGGCCGCCTTGACCATCATCTGGTGACTGGCCTCGACCTTGGTGGCCATGTCGGCGAGGCGGAACAGGATCCCCTGGTGTTCGGCGATCTTCTTGCCGAACGTCTCGCGCTGCTGGGCGTAGGAGATGCCGAGCTCGAAAGCCCGCATCGAAACACCACAGGCGCGGGCTGCGACGTTCACGCGACCCACCTCGACGCCGTCCATCATCTGGTAGAAGCCCTTGCCCGGCTCACCACCGAGGATCTGGGCGCTGGTGGTCCGGTGGCCGTCGAGGACCATCTCGGTCGTGTCGACGCCCTTGTAACCCATCTTGTCGATCTTGCCCGGGATGGTGACGCCCTGCGCCGTCTCGCCGAACCCGGCGGTCTTGTCGATCAGGAAGGTCGTCATGTTCTTGTAGACCGAGTCGGCGCCAAGGTCCGTCTTCACCAGCACCGCAACGAGATTCGCGCTGCCGCCGTTGGTGAGCCACATCTTCTGGCCGGTGATCTGCCAGTTGTCGGTGTCGCCGTCACGCACGGCCTTGGTCTTGATCGCGGACACGTCGGACCCCAGGCCAGGCTCGCTCATCGAGAACGCGCCGCGGATCTCGCCGGTCGCCATCTTCGGCAGGTAGCGCTGCTTCTGCTCGTCGGTGCCGTGCTGCAGCAGCATGTAGGCGACGATGAAGTGGGTGTTGACGATGCCGCTCACCGACATCCAGCCGCGGGCGATCTCCTCGACCACCAGCGCATAAGTCAGCAGCGACTCCCCCAGGCCGCCGTACTCCTCGGGGATCATCAACCCGAAGATCCCCATCTCCTTCATGCCCTCCACGATCTCGGTGGGGTACTCGTCCTTGTGCTCGAGCTCCTGCGCCACGGGGATGATCTGCTCGTTGACGAACTCGCGCACGAGCTTCACGAGCTCGGTCTGCTCCTCGGTCAGGCCATCGGTCTGCTGGAGTCGGGACATGTGGTTCGCCACCTTGCGATTTCGTGACCGGGTCGTCGCGGTCAGCGGGAATTGGACCTCCCGCGAGTATGCCGAGTGCCCCAGTCCCAGCACAGGTTCCCGCCATGTGAGCCTCCCCACCCAGACCCCACCTTTATCGGGTTTAGGGACTTGTGTCGGCTTCACCCTGGAACGGTTCCGGGGTGAAGCATCCCTTTGTCCCTAGACCCGATAAAGGTGGGGCGCGGTTAATTCGGTGGCGGGAGGGGCGCCGCGTCTGTCACGCTCTCCGGGTATGCCGCGCGGCACGGAGCCGCGCGCACGACTCCCTCAGCGGGGATTGGAGGCACGAGATGTCCACGACGGTCCTGGGCGCATCCCGTGCCCTTTCCCTTCTTTGTCTGGAGTCCACCCATGCAGTTCCAGGAGCACATCTCCTTTTCGTTTGACAGCCTTCCCGACGCACCCCCCGAGGGTGAGCGCTGGTCGAGCTGGGACGGTGCCACGCACGGTCCGCAACCCCGGCCCGACTGGGTCATCACCGCACTCGGCGCCGTCGAGTCCGACCTCGGCGTCCTCAAGACGGGCAAGGAGGCCGACGTCCACATCGTCCGGCGCTGGATGCCGGACGGCACCACCACGCCTGCCGTCGACTCGTTCCTCGCCGCCAAGCGCTACCGCACCGGTGAGCACCGGATGTTCCACCGGGACGCCGGCTACCACGAGGGCCGCAGGGTCCGTCGCAGCCGCGAGATGCGAGCGATGGCTCGTCGCACGGAGTTCGGCAAGGAGCTGCTGTCAGGGCAGTGGGCGGTCGCGGAGTTCGAGGCCCTGGGCACGCTGTGGGGCATGGGGCTACCCGTGCCCTACCCCGTCCAGCTGAGCGACCGCGAGATGCTCATGGAGTTCATCGGCAGCGACGGCGAGGCCGCCCCCCGGCTCTCCCAGACCCGGCCCGAGCCGGGGCTGCTCGCCGACCTGTTCGAGCAGCTTCGGACCTCGATGGTCGTCCTGGCGCGGCGCGGATGGACCCACGGTGACCTGTCGCCCTACAACGTCCTGCTCCACGGCGAGCGCCTCGTCATCATCGACTGGCCGCAGATCGTCGACATCATCGGCAACCCGCGCGGATTCGAGTTCCTCGAGCGTGACGTCGCGAACATGTGCCGGTGGTTCGTCGCCAAGGGTCTCGAGGTCGACGAGGGCGAGCTGCTCGGCGACCTCGTCGCGGAGGCGACGTCGCGCTGGTAGCCGGCAACGCGGCATACCGAGGTCTGGCCGTTCTCGCCCCTAGGGTGAAGTCATGGCCACGATCACCCGCCGCACCCTCCTCGGCGGGGTGGCCGGTGCGGCTGCCCTGGGTGTCGCGGGGTGTGGCCCGTCCGCGGTCGAGGTCCGCTCCGGGTCGCTGACGAGCAAACACTGGCCCGGCCGCGACATCACGTGGCGGATCGCCCAGCAGACCGAGGGTGCCGCCGACCAGAGGCCGGTCGTGGTCGTGCTGCACGGCAAGGGCGGCGACGCGAGCCACGCGTTCCGGATCATGAACCTCCAGGACCACGTGATCTCCACGCGCCTGACGCTCGCCTCCGTCGACGGCGGCGACTACTACTGGCACGCGCGCCGCGCGGGCGTCGACACCGGGGCCATGGTGGTCGAGGACTTCCTGCCTCTCGTCCAGCGCGAGACGGGGTATGCCGGGAAGGTCGCCTTCCTCGGCTGGTCGATGGGTGGCTACGGGTCGCTGCTGCTTGCCAGCCAGCTGGGCCCGAAGCGGGTCGCCGCCGTCGTCGCGGAGAGCGCCGCGCTGTGGACCGCCCCGGGGCTCAGTGCCGCGGGCGCCTTCGACGACGCGGAGGACTTCGAGGCCCACGACGTCTTCGACCCCAGCCGCACCCAGGTCCTGCGCCAGATCCCGGTGCGGCTCGACTGCGGCCGCTCAGACCCGTTCGTGCCGGGCAACAAGGAGTTCGCGACGGCACTCCCCTCGGCAAAGCTGACCCTCGACGAGGGCGGACACACGGCTGACTACTGGAAGAGCCATGGCGGTGCCCAGCTGCGCTGGGTCCGCGACCAGTTCGACCGTCAGTAGACGGTGACGGAGCTGCCGAGCGGCATCAGGTTGGTGGCCCAGATCATGTCCATCGCGGGGTTGCTCACCCGCGCGCACCCGTGCGAGGCCGGGTAGCCGGGCACGTTGCCCGCCCCGTGGACGGCGATACCGCCGTTGAAGTACCGCGGACGCCACAGGTCACCGAGCGGACCCTTGTCGAGGTGGTTGACCGCCCGGTACGTGCTGTAGCTGCCGGCCGGCGTGGTGGCGACCCGGGTCGTGCCCTGGCTGGTGTACGGCTGACCGCTGCCGGTGCTGGTGTTGAGGATCAGGGTGACCCTGCCGCCCCGCACGACGAGCAGCAGCTGGCGGGCCTTGTCGATCTCGATGCCGGTGCCACCGGTGCGGGACTGCGGGCGGACGCCGTTCTGGAGGGCGCGCCGCGTCGAGGGACCGAAGACTCCGTCGCGGCCGAGGCCGGCCGCCTTCTGCAGGGCCATCACGGCCTGGGAGGTGAGGCCGCCGTAGGACCCGTCGGCCGAGCCGTTCCAGTAGCCGAGGGCCGACAGCTGCTGCTGGACCTGCTTGACGTACGGACCCGAGTCGCCCGCGTGGAGGGTGTCACCCGCCGTGGGGATCGGCCTCGGGGTCGGCTTGGGCGAGGGCTTGGGGGTCGGCTTGGGCGCGGGTGTGGTGGTCGACGGCGCCGGGCTCGTGGACGTGACCGTGTCGCTGGGCGCTGGGTCCACGACAGGGGACGAGGGGTCCGGCACGGGGGTCGTGCCCTGCGCAGCCGACGGCGTCGCCGAGGTGTTCTGCCCGAACGTGATCCCGCCACAGGCGCTCAACGCGAGCACCCCGGCCAGCACGGATGCTGCCAGAGCGGTGCGGGCTCCCACGTCCTTGCGATCCATCGACTCCCCTTCCCTGGCCGGCAGACCGCTGTCCGCTGGCAACGCCTTGTCAGTCATGGTGACGCACGCGAGGGCGATCCGGTTGTCCCCCGCGCCGAATCGTGACCGTCGAAACCGTGGGCGGCACATGGCGCGGTCGCCCTCCCCCGAGGACGACCGCACTCACCTAGACGCCGCCGAGAGCGCAAAGGTTGCCTCGGCCCGCCCACCTTTTGTCCCGCCGGTCGAGCGGCTCAGGTCTGGTCGGCCAGCGCCGCGATGGCCTTGTCGATGGCCAGCACCCGCTGGGCCGTCTCGACGTGCAGGCTCTCGATCAGCCGGCCGCCGAGTGTCGCGACCCCACGTCCCTCCGCCTGCGCCGACTCGAACGCCGCGATCACCGCGCGCGCGTCCTCCACGGCTGCGGGGCTCGGCGCGAACGCCGCGTTGCACGGGTCGACCTGGCCGGGGTGGATGAGGGTCTTGCCGTCGAACCCCATCTCACGTCCCTGCCCTGCCTCCGCGAGGAAGCCGTCGGCGTCCTTGACGTCGTTGTAGACCCCGTCGAGCACGGCGACACCGGCAGCCCGCGCGGCGAGCAGGACCAGCTGCAGGCTGACCGAGATGGCCGCGCGCCCCGGGGCGAACGAGGCCCCCAGCTCCTTGTAGAGGTCGTTGGTGCCGAGGACCAGGCAGGCGAGGCGGTCTGACGCCCGGGCGATCTCCTCCGCGTGCAGCACAGCCGCGGGCGTCTCGACCATCGCCCACAAGCGGGTGCGCTCGGGAGCCCCAGCCGCTTCCATGGCCGCCACCAGGGCGCGCACCTCGTCGGCCGAGCCGACCTTGGGGACGACGATCCCGTCCGGACCCGCCGCACACGCGGCGCCCAGGTCGGCGTCGTGCCACCGCGTGCCGAGGCCGTTGACGCGGATCGTCAGCTCTCGGCGGCCGTACTCGCCCGACCGCACCGCGGCGCAGGCGTTCTCGCGCGCCTGCTCCTTGGCGTCCGGCGCCACCGCATCCTCGAGGTCGAGGATCAGGGCATCGACCGGGAGGGTCTTCGCCTTCTCCAGGGCCCGCTCGTTGGACGAGGGCATGTAGAGGACCGAACGACGCGGCCGGTATGCCGGGGCGCCGGCTTCGCGTGTCGTCGCCACGTCAGGCACCGGCACCTTCGCCGGGAGCCGGCTCAGCGGCATACAGGGCGGCGAGCTGCGGGTCGGTGGCCGCGAGGCGCTCGGCGAGCTCGAGCATCACCTGGCACTGCTTGAGCGACGCGTCGTCCTCCATCTTGCCGTCGAGCATCACGGCGCCCGTGCCGTCGCCCATCGCCTCGACGACCCGGCGCGCGTGCGCGACGTCCTCGGCCGAGGGGCTGAAGACCCGCTTGGCGATCTCGATCTGCACCGGGTGCAGCGACCACGTGCCCACGCAGCCGAGGAGGAACGCGTTGCGGAACTGGTCCTCGCAGGCGACGACGTCCTGGATGTCACCGAACGGGCCGTAGTACGGGAAGATCCCGTGCATCGCGCAGGCGTCGACCATCCGCGCGATCGTGTAGTGCCACAGGTCCTGCTGGTAGGTGGCGCGGGGCGCGTTGACCGCGTCGTCGACACCCGCCGGGGGGTCCTGGCGAACGAGGTACCCGGGGTGGCCCCCACCGACCCGGGTGGTCTTCATGCGGCGGTCCGCGGCGAGGTCGGCCGGACCGAGCGACAGCCCCTGCATGCGAGGACTCGCGCCGGCGATGGCCTCGACGTTGGCCACGCCGCGCGCCGTCTCGAGGATGGCGTGCACGAGGATCGGCCGCTGCAGTCCAGCGCGCGCCTCGAGCTGGGCGAGCAGCCGGTCGACGTAGTGGATGTCCTCCGGCCCCTGCACCTTGGGGACCATGATGACGTCGAGCTTGTCGCCGATCTCGGTGACGAGCGTGGTGAGGTCGTCGAGCACCCACGGGCTGTCGAGGGAGTTGACCCGGGTCCACAGCTGGGTCGCGTCGCCGAAGTCGGTGGCCTTGGCGATGGCCACCAGACCGGCGCGGGCCGCCTCCTTCTTGTCCGCCTTGACGGCGTCCTCGAGGTTGCCCAGCAGCACGTCGACCGTGCCGACCATCGCCGGGACCTTGGCGGCCATCTTGTCGTTGCTCGGGTCGAAGAAGTGGATCACTCGTGAGGGGCGGGAGGGCACCTGGGTGAGGGGCGCCGGAGCACCCACCGCGAGAGGGGCGAAGAAGTCCTTGGGGCTGCGCACGCGGCGACGCTAGCAGCGACAGTCACGTGGCGGTTATGACACAGTTCACGTGTGACCGAGCCCGCGCGAGAGCCCGCTGCCGACGCTCCCGCAGCCCCGGCGCCGCTGAACGTCACGGCGCTGTTCGCCGAAGCCGCCACCAAGTCCGGGCTGATGTGGGTTCAGCCACCGGACGACCGCGCGTGGCCGTTCTGGCACGCCTGGGCGGACGAGACCGTGTATGCCGTGTCGGGCCCGGGCGAGCAGACCCTGCCCTGGCTGCCCGAGCAGGTCCGGCTGATCCTGCGCAGCAAGGACACCGGCGGTCGGTTGCTGACCGTGCAGGCGACGGTCCACGAGATCGGGCCCGCCGACGAGCGCTGGGCCTCGGCCACCGAGGCCCTCAAGGCAGGACGCCTCAACACCCGCAACGACGGTCCGACCGACGACGTCGTCGACCGGTGGGCCCGCGAGTGCACCGTGCGTGCCCTGCAGCCGTTCGGCGCCCCCCTCGAGGCACCCGGTTCGTACCCCACGACCTCGGGTGCGGCGCCGGTGCCGCCGAGCGAGGCGACGACGGCGACCTGGCGTCCTTGGCACTGGCGCGGACGACCGCGCCGACGGCGCGGCAACCGCCTCCCCGACGACGGCTGATCGGACGGATAACCTTGGCCGCGTGAGCACTCCGTCGCGCGTCTTCGTCGGCCGCCTGACCAGCCTGAGCGTGTTCGACCCGCTCGGTGACCAGGTCGGGCGCGTTCGCGACGTCGTCGTGACGTTCGGGGCCTCCCGTCGCCGCCCCCGCATCATCGGTCTGGTGGTCGAGGTGCCGGGCAGGCGTCGCGTCTTCGTGCCGATGACCCGGGTCACCTCGGTCGACGGTGGCCAGGTCATCACCACCGGTCTGGTCAACATGCGTCGCTTCGAGCAGCGCACCAACGAGGTGCTCGTGATGGCCGAGATCCTCGAGCGGCCGGTCACGGTCAACGACCCCGAGGGTGCCTATGAGGCCACCGTCGAGGACGTCGCGATCGAACAGGAGCGAAGCCGCGACTGGGCCATGTCCAAGGTCTACGTGCGCCAAGGTGCCGCCCGCGGCTCGCTCGGCGCGTTCCGGCGTCGCCGCGGCGCCACGGTGCTCGTCCCCGTCGAGGACGTCACCGGCATACACCAGTCCACGGCCGGACAGTCGGCGGCGATGCTGCTCGAGACCTATGACGACCTGAAGTCCGCCGACCTCGCCGACGTCATCCACGACCTGTCGCCCAAGCGTCGCGCGGAGGTGGCCGAGGCGATGGCCGACGACAAGCTCGCGGACGTCCTCGAGGAGCTGCCCGAGGACGACCAGGTCGAGATCCTCGAGACGCTGCCCGTGGGACGCGCCGCCGACGTCCTCGAGGCGATGGAGCCCGACGACGCCACCGACCTGCTCCACAACCTCACGGCGGAGAAGCAGGAGGAGCTGCTCCAGCTCATGGAGCCCGACGAGGCCGCCGACCTGCGCCGGCTGCTGACCTACGACGAGGAGTCCGCGGGCGGCATGATGACGACCGAGCCGGTCATCCTCGGCCCAGAGGCCTCGATCGCCGAGGCCCTGGCCGTCGTGCGTCGCGTCGAGCTGTCTCCCGCGCTGGCCTCGACCGTCTACGTCTGCCGGACGCCGCACGAGACACCCACCGGCAAGTACCTCGGCATGGTGCACATCCAGCGGCTGCTGCGCGAACCGCCGCACGGCGCGGTGGGCAGCATCCTCGACAAGGAGATCGAACCGCTGCGGGCCGATGCTCCGCTCGGCAAGGTCACCCGCATGCTGGCGACCTACAACCTGGTCGGCGTCCCGGTGGTCGACAGCGACGGCCGGCTCATCGGCGCCGTCACGGTCGACGACGTGCTCGACCACATCCTTCCCGACGACTGGCGCGAGGAACGCCACGAGGTGACCCATGGCTGAGCGCGACCGGAGGATGGCCTCCAGCCGGCTGGACCAGCCCCGCGAGACCCGCCGGGCGCTGCTGCCGCGACCCGCCATGAACCAGGAGACGTTCGGGCGGTGGAGCGAGCAGTTCGCTCGATTCATGGGCACCGCCCAGTTCCTGCTCGCGATGACGGTCTTCGTCGCCTTCTGGCTGACCTGGAACCTCGTCTCGCCCAAGGACTGGCGCTTCGACAACTACCCGTTCATCTTCCTCACGCTGATGCTCAGCCTCCAGGCCTCGTATGCCGCGCCGCTGATCCTGCTCGCGCAGAACCGTCAGGCCGACCGCGACCGCGTCGCCCTGGAGCAGGACCGTGCCCGCGACGAGCGCAACCTCGCCGACACCGAGTACCTCACCCGCGAGGTGGCGTCGCTGCGGCACGCCATGGGCGACGCCGCCACCCGCGACTTCCTCCGGTCCGAGCTGCGGGGCCTGCTCGAGGAGCTCGAGGACCGTGGGCTGGAGGTCCGGCGACGTGAGCCAGATGACAGCGTGAGCGGACCCACCGGTTCTTCGAAGGACCAGGGCGCGACCTAGCATGGGGGCATGTCCCCCAGCCCGACCGACGCTCCCGCCACGGTGACCGACGACGCCCTGCACCAGGCGCTCACGACCGTCATCGACCCGGAGATCCGCAAGCCGGTCACCGAGCTCGGCATGGTCGAGAGCGTGACGGTCGACGAGACCGGCCGCGTGGCCGTGACCATCCTGCTCACCGTCTCGGGCTGCCCCATGAAGGACACCCTCACCAAGGACACCACCGCCGCCCTGGCCAAGGTGCCCGGCGTGACCGCCGTCGACGTCACCCTCGGGGTGATGAGCGACGAGCAGCGCGTTGCCCTGCGCACCCAGCTGCGTGGCGGCAACGCCGAGCGCGAGATCCCCTTCGCCAAGCCCGGTTCGCTGACCCGCGTGTATGCCGTGGCGTCCGGCAAGGGCGGCGTCGGCAAGTCCTCGATCACCGTGAACCTCGCCGCGTCCCTCGCGCAGAGCGGGCTGCGGGTCGGTGTCGTCGATGCCGACGTCTACGGCTTCTCGGTGCCGCGCATGCTCGGGGTCGAGCACCGGCCGACCCAGGTCGACGACATGATCCTGCCGCCCATCGCCCACGAGGTGAAGGTCATCTCGATCGGCATGTTCGTGCCGGGGAACCAGCCGGTCGTCTGGCGCGGACCGATGCTGCACCGCGCGCTCCAGCAGTTCCTGGGCGACGTCTTCTGGGGCGACCTCGACGTGCTGCTGCTCGACCTGCCTCCGGGCACGGGCGACATCGCGATCTCCGTCGCCCAGCTGATCCCCAACGCCGAGATCCTCGTCGTGACCACCCCGCAGCAGGCCGCCGCAGAGGTCGCCGAACGTGCGGGATCCATTGCGTTGCAGACACATCAGCGCATTGTCGGCGTGATCGAGAACATGTCGTGGCTCGAGCTGCCCGACGGTTCGCGCCAGGAGATCTTCGGGTCCGGTGGCGGCAAAGTCGTCGCCGAGTCGCTCACCCGGGCCGTCGGCGCCGAGGTGCCGTTGCTGGGTCAGATCCCCCTCGACACCAACCTGCGTGAATGCTCCGACCAGGGCACCCCGGTCGTGCTCCGCGACCCCGAGTCGCCGGCCGCCGTCTCGCTGCGGGCCATCGCCCGGGGTCTGGGCACCCGGTCGCGCGGACTCGCCGGTCGATCCCTCGGCCTGTCCCCCGTCGGTCGCTAGCTCCCGCTCCTGACCCCTACCCGGGTCTGGCCTCGCCGGTCTAGGTGGCGTCGTCGTCGAACGGCGTCGGCCTGGCAGCGTCGTGGCCGCCCGTGCTCGTCGAGTAGGTCGGACCGTCCCCGTCGGGCTGGACCGGCGTCGGGTCGAGCAGGGCCTCGCGGACGATCCGGCGTGGGTCGTACTGCCTCGGGTCGTACTGCCGCCAGTCGATGTCGTCGAACTCCGGTCCCATCTGCTCGCGCAGCTGGCCCTTGGCGCCCTCGGCCAGGGCGCGGGCCTGACGGACGAGCTGCGCCAGCTTCGACGCGTACTCAGGCAGTCGCTCGGGTCCGAGGATCACCACGGCCAGCACGATCAGCGCGATGAACTCCCAGCCGTTGACGCCCGCCATGCCAGCCCCTGCCGCTACTTGCCCGAGCCGGACAACGTGAGTGTGACGCTGATCGTCTCACTCCCGCGGCGGACCTTCATCGAGACCGCGTCGCCGACGCTCTTGGCGCGGATCGCCACGACGAGGTCGTCGGGGTCGGTCACCCGCCGACCGTCGAACTCGATGATGACGTCCCCTGCCTTGATCCCCGCCTTGCCTGCCGGGCCGTTGGGGTCGACCGGCGGGCCGCTGCTGGTGCTCGGCTTGGCCAGGATGCGCACGCCGTCACCGGTGAACTCGCGGTCGAGCACGACCCCGATCACCGGGTGCTGGGCCGAGCCGGTCTTGATGAGCTGTTCGGCCGTCTTGAGGACCTGGTCGCTCGGGATCGAGAAGCCGACACCGATGTTGCCCGACTGGGTGTCGGTGGTTCCGGGGATCCGCGCGATGGCCGAGTTCACGCCGATCACCTGACCGGCCATGTTGAGGAGCGGCCCACCGCTGTTGCCGGGGTTGATCGCCGCGTCGGTCTGGATGGCGTTGATGTACGACTGCTGGTTGCCGTCACCGCCGGGGCTCACCGGGCGGTTGAGGGCGCTGACGATGCCGCTGGTGACGCTGGACTCGAGACCGAGCGGCGCACCCACGGCGATGACCTGGTCCCCCACGACGACGTCCTTCGACGAGCCGATGACCAGCGGAACGAGGTCGGTGCGGTTGGTCTTGAGCACCGCCAGGTCGTAGGACGCGTCCCGGCCGGCGATCGTGGCAGCGATCTCGGTGCCGTTGGACAGCTCGACCTTGATCGTGCCCCCGCCGGCCGCGCTGGCGACGACGTGGTTGTTGGTGATGATGTGGCCGTCCCGGTCGAGCACGAACCCCGAGCCGGTGCCGCCGCCGTCGGCGCCGTCGACCTTGATGGTCACGACACTGGGCAGTGCCTTGGCCGCGATGTTGGCGATGGAGCCTTCGGGGCGTGACGTGGCACCGGCGCCGGCGCGTGGGATGGACGAGGGTGTGCGGTCGAGCGAACCGAAGTCGACCCGTCCTGTCGCCCCGAGCCAGCCGCCGAACAGGCCACCGAGCCCCGCCGCGACCAGCGCCGCCACCGCAGCCACCGCGACCAGGGCGCCCCACCCGGGGCCCTTCTGCTGGGGGGCCGTGGCCTCCGGGAGGTGGTGGCCGACCCACGGTGCCGGCTGGCCGGCATACCCCGCATCGGCCGTGGGGGCGGTGATGGGGTCCCAGCCCGCGCCCGTCGGGGCCTGCGTGACCGGATCGCTCGAGGGGTGTGCCGGGGGTCCGGCGGGTGCCTGGTGTGCGGAGGCCTCGCTCGGCCAGCCGGTCGGTTCAGCGGCCCAGACCGCGTCGACGGGTGGCGGCTCGGACGGTGCACTGCCCGACGCGGGCAGCCCGGTGGCCCCGTGGAGCTCCTGGGTGTGCGACAGGTCGACCGGCTGGGTGCTGTCAGCAGCGGTTCGCCCCGGGGGCGCCCAGGGGTCCCAGGCGGAATCGGCCAGGGGGTCGGGAGCGGACTGGCCGGGGTCGGCCGAGACTGGCTGGTCGGCGCCCGCCGGGTCTCGCTCGTCACTCATGGAGACGATTGTGCCGAACGACCGCGACCGGTGCCCACGGCGGGTGCCACGGACGTCGCAGACGGGGTGCCGCCGAGCCCGGGAACGGTGAACGAGGCAGTGGCGAAACCCGGGGTCGCCGGCCTGGCGCGCTGCACCGCCGGAGAGACCGGCTGCGTGGTCGGGGCCAGGCCACCGGTCACCACGAGGCTCAGGGCCGCCGCGGCCGTGGCTCCGGCCGCCAGTCCGGCGTAGACGGTCGCCCGGCCGGCCGAGCGGTGCTGCGCCGGGGCCCCACGGTCGACGACCCGCACGGGCGCGGCCGGGATGGGCGGGAGCAACGGGCCAGGCGTGACAGGCGAACCGTCAGGGGCGCGACCCGGGGTCTGGGTGCCCAGGGCGAGCAACATGCCGCGCAGGTCTCCGGGCACGGCGGCACCGAGCGAGGACCGCAGGGCCATCAGCACGCGCCGCTCCTCGTCGACAGCTCCGCGGCAGCACTGGCACGCGACCACGTGACGGTCCCACCGCAGCAGGGTCGCCTCGTCCATGGCGCGGTCGGCGTAGGCCGTCAGCTGGTCGCCGAGACACCGGCCGCGTCCCCCCGCGAGGGCCGCACCCGGCATACCTGCCCACAGCGGGCGGTTCATCGCGATCCGTGCACCGCCCGGCCGAGCACCGGCAGGCGGCGCTTGGCGACGGGCGCGCGGTCGGCGTCCACTGCGGGGCGGGCGAGGGTGGGGTCGCGGTGGGCGAGGGCTTCCCGGAGCTGGGCCCGGCCGCGGTGGATGCGCGAGCGCACGGTGCCGAGCTTGACGCCGAGCGTGGCGGCGATCTCCTCGTAGGACAGTCCCTCGATGTCACACAGCACGACAGCGGCCCGGAAGTCCGGCGACAGGGCGTCGAGCGCTCGCTGCACGTCGTCGTCGAAGTGGGTCGCCTCGAACGTCGCCTCGGGCCCCGCCTCACGGGTGGGCAGGCGCGCGGCGGACTCGTCGGAGAGGGCGTCGAAGCGGATCCGCTGCTTGCGGCGCATCTTGTCCAGGAAGACGTTGGTCGTGATGCGGTGCAGCCAGCCCTCGAACGTGCCGGGCTGGTAGCTGTGCAGCGACCGGAAGACGCGGATGAACACGTCGTGGGTCAGGTCTTCGGCGTCGTGCGGGTTGCCGGTGAGGCGGTAGGCCAGCCGGTAGACGCGCGCGGAGTGCTGCTCGACGATCTCCTCCCACGTCGGGGGCACCCACGCGGTCGCCTCCTGGGTGCCCGGGACGTCCCCCTGGGCATCCTGTCGGGCCGAACCGATCGTGTCGGTCGCGGTCACGTCCCTCACCTCCGTCGGGCGCCTGGCGGCGCGCACACCCTGCATTCGGTCCAGACGACCGAACGGCTTGCATCGTTCCCCAACAACCTGAGCGTTTCCTGTATGCCGCGTGCCCGGTTCGTCGTGCTTGCGGCAGTAGGGTTTGCCGCATGAGCGCACAGAAGCCGGCCAGCTGGGCCTACGCCGAGGAGTTCGTCACCGAGAACGAGGTGATCGAGTCTGCGCGGCGCCGCGGCGAGGAGCTGGGTGCCGTGCCGGTCGGCAACGGTGCGGGGGTGCTGCTGCGACTGCTGGCGGCCGCGGTGAAGGCGAAGTCGGTCGTCGAGGTGGGCACCGGTGCCGGCACCTCGGGACTGTGGCTGCTCCAGGGCATGCCCGAAGACGGCATCCTCACGACGATCGACGTGGAGGCCGAGCACCAGGGCGTGGCCAAGAAGGCCTACGCCGAGGCGGGCATCGCCCACCAGCGCACCCGCGTCATCACCGGCCGGGCGCTCGACGTGCTGCCCCGGATGACCGACGGCGCCTACGACATGGTCGTGATCGACGGCGACAAGGTGGAGTACCCGGAGTACGTCAGCCACGGGATTCGTCTCCTGCGCTCCGGCGGCGTGCTCGTGCTCGACAACATGCTGTGGCACGACAAGGTGGCCGACCCGGCTGCACGCGACCAGCAGACGTCGGTGCTGCGCGACCTGGGCAAGGCCCTGCGCGACGACGACCGGTTGATCCCCGCCCTGCTGCCGGTCGGTGACGGCGTCCTGGCGGCCGTCAAGCGCTGACGGTCAGGCGGTGCCCGGACCAGGGCCGCGACGAAACCGACCTGGGCCCTCGGCGATCGCCACGACCTCGAACGGCTCGATGAGGGTCGGGGCGGACCCGATGATCCCGCTGCCCGCGGACTCGGCCGCGGTCGCGGTGAACTCACGCTGGAAGTCGTCGCGGTAGACCTTCTCGTCGAAGACGTAGGTGCCCTCGAACCACTTGCCCTCGACCATCCGCCAGGTCTTGAAGGCGAGCCCGTCGAGGAACATGAACCTCGCCATCGACGTGCCCACGACGTAGTCACGCAGCTCCTGGGCGACGCCGTCCGGTGCGGTCTCCAGGGACCATCGCACGCTCAGGCCGTATCCCGCGTTCATGACATCTCCTCCAGCCAGGTGAGCAGCAGGCGGGCACCGAAGCCCGTCCCGCCCTTGGTGAGGAGTCCGCGGTCGACGTCGGAACGACCCACCCCGGCGATGTCGAGATGTGCCCAGCGTCGCGCACCCACGAACTCGCGCAGGAACAATGCTGCCGAGATCGAGCCGCCGCCGCCTCCGATGCCCGCGATGTGGTTGATGTCGGCCACGTCGCTGTCCAGGCTCGGCCGGTAGTCCTCGACGAGTGGCATGGGCCAGAGCAGCTCCCCGGTCGCCTCGCCGGCCCCGACGAGGGCGCGGGTGAGGGAATCCTCGGTCGCATAGACCGGAGCCATCGACCGACCCAGCGCCACGCGGGCAGCGCCCGTCAGGGTCGCGATGTCGAGGAGCACCGTGGGGTCGAGGCGCAGGTCGGCATAGGCCAGCGCGTCGGCCATCACGATCCGCCCCTCGGCGTCGGTGTTCCCGATCTCGACCGTACGTCCGCCGTACTGCGTGACGACGTCCGAGGGACGGTATGCCGCGCCGCCGACGCCGTTCTCGGCGAGCGCCAGCAGGCCGGTCACCTTCACCGGTACGGCCAGCTCGCGACAGGCCGCGAGCACGGCGAGGACGACCGCCGCACCACTCATGTCCGTCTTCATGGCGAGCATGCCCTCGGCAGGCTTGATGTCGAGCCCACCGGTGTCGAAGGTGATTCCCTTGCCCACCAGGACGACTCGCGGCGTCCTGGCCGTCGCGCCCTGCGGTGCGTAGTCGAGCTGGACCAGTCGGGGAGGCGACGCGGAGGCGGCGCCGACGGCCAGGAGACCGCCGAACCCCTCGGCGCGCAGCTCCCTCTCGGACCACACGATCACGTCTAGCCCGGCGCGACCTGCGATGGTCCTCGCCTGGGCGGCGAGCCAGGCGGGGTTCTTGATGTTGGACGGAACCACCGCCAGGTTCCGAGCCAGCATCGTGGCTCGGGCGCGCACGACCGAGTGCCGGACCGAGGGCTCGTCATAGGAGCCGACCAGCGCGATCTCCCCCGCCGGACCGGTCGCCGGCTCGGCGTCGTCGCCCACCCATCGCGGGCTGGAGTAGCCACCGAGCGCGAGTCCCTCGGCCAAGGCCGACTGCGCGCCTCGGGCGGCGCCGCTGCCGAGAGTGGTCACGAGCGAGGCGTGCCCCTTGGCAGCCCGCCCCAGGGCGGCACCGGCCGTCCGCAGGTCGGACGGGCTCGCGTCAGCGACTCCCACCAGGAGCACGGTCCGGGCCGGTCGCTCCCCCGGGACCAGGGGGATCCGTGTCACCGAGCCGGCACCCTCCTTGGGTTCGTGGGCTGCCACGACGTCGGCGGCGTCGAGGCCGACCAACGCCAGGGCTGCCGCGCCGGCGCCCGTCGGCGGCAGACCACCCCTGGGAACCGGGAGCGCCAGCAGCAGGTCGCTGGCGTCGAGGTCCGCGAGGACGTCGGTGAGGGGCTCGGCAGAGATGGTCCAGGCGCTCGAAGCGGGATCGAGCAGTTCGGGTGCACGCACGGACCCGACCCTACCCACCTGTGGTTCGGCCGCGGCATACCCCTGGACTCGCGAGGACCCCCGTCGGACACTGCCGACGGGGGTCCTCGAAACGTGCGGTGAAGGCTACTTGAGGCCCTCGCAGTTGGTGATCGCGTCGCCGAGCGCGCGAACCTCGTCGGGGGTCATCTCGACGACGAGCCGGCCGCCACCCTCGAGCGGCATGCGCAGCACGATGCCCCGACCTTCCTTGGTCACCTCGAGCGGGCCGTCGCCGGTCCTCGGCTTCATTGCCGCCATGAGTGTCCCTTCCGTTTGGCGTGGTCTGCTGCTGGCCACGCGGATCCACGCCAGTGCTTGTGATCATCCCCGCGCGCGCCAGATTTGCTCCATTATCCCGTGAACCCGCTCACAGGCGAAATCCGGGTCGGACGACGGTCCGGCAGGATGGCGCCCATGACCGACACCTCCGACACCGTGGGCACCACGCCCGCCACCAGCGACAACGCCGCCGACCCGACTGTCCCGCAGCAGTCCCCCGTCGTCGTCGAGAGGGAAGGCGCGGTGGCCACGGTACGGCTCAACCGCCCCGAGGCGATGAACTCGCTCGACATCGCCACCAAGGAAGCGCTCGTCACAGCGCTGACCGACGTCGCGCAGGACCCGACGGTGCGGTGCGTGGTGCTGACCGGCAGCGGTCGCGCGTTCTGTGTGGGGCAGGACCTGCGCGAGCACGTCACCTTCCTGCAGCGCGACGACCCGGCGCTGTGGGACACCGTCGCCAAGCACTACAACCCCATCGTCGAGCTCCTCGCCACCATGGACAAGCCGGTCATCGCGGCGGTCAACGGGGTGGCCGCCGGAGCAGGTGCCGGGTTCGCGCTCGCAGCGGACTTCAGGGTGCTCGTGGACACCGCCGGCTTCAACCTCGCCTTCGCCGGCATCGCACTGTCCTGCGACTCGGGAACCTCCTGGACGCTTCAGCGGATCGTGGGTCCGGCCAAGGCCAAGGAGCTCCTCTTGCTGCCCCGCACCGTGCCGGCCGACGAGTGCCTGGCCCTGGGCCTGGTCACCAGGGTCGTCACGGCCGAGGAGCTCGAGGCGACGGTGCGCGAGCTGGCGACAACCCTGGCCGCCGGACCGACCCTGGCCTACGGGTCCATCCGGCGGGCCGTCGCGTTCAGCGCAGGGCACGGACTCACCGAGTCCCTCGCCCAGGAGGGCGAGTACATGACGCTCACCGGCGGGACCGCGGACCACCGCGCTGCGGTCGCGGCGTTCCTCGCCAAGGAGAAGCCGGTCTTCATCGGCGAGTGAGCATTCGCCCGACCGAGCACAGGTTCCTCGCTGACGGACACGTTGCAACCTGTCCCTCAGCGAGCAACCTTTGCTAGCAAAGGTTGCTCGGGTCAGGGTGGGGTGGACGCCCAGGGCGTGTAGGTCAGCAGCGTGCAGGTGAACCAGAAGAGCCCGACGAGCAGGACCACGCCGACGACGCCCACCCGGCGGCGCCAGTGCGTCACGATCTTGGCGCCGGTCGACGTGCGCATCGCCACTGAGGCGACCACCGCGGCGATCGGGAAGTCCAGCAGCAGGAAGCGCCACATGCTCGTGATCGGTCTCACCACGGCGAGCAGGTAGAGCGGGTAGGCCAGCGCCCACACCCGCAGCTCGACCGCCAGCCAGCGACCGTGCCGACCCACGATGAGGGCGATGTAGGTCGCCACGAGGGAGACCAGGATCGTCACGCCGACGATCCCGTGTCCCTCCCACGCCCAGGAGAGCCACAGCACGAAGGGACCGGACTCGGGCTTTTGCCCCCAGGCCGCCTGCACGTCGAAGAACGCCATCGGCAGCCCGCTGATGAAGCCCACGACGACCGGCCAGGCGAGGGAGGAGATGCCGGTCGCCACCAGCATCAGGACCGCCGAGATGCGGTGGCCCCGTAGTGGCACCACTCCGGCCACCCTGTCCTCACGCCACCGCAGCACCAGGTGGGCGATCGCAGCACACGCGATCGCGGGAGCCGCGGCGCGGGTGAACCCGAGTGCGAGCGTCAGCACCGCCACCCAGGCGTAGCGACGTTGCATGAGCAGCAGGAGCGACCCGGCGATCAGCACACCCGCCAGCGCCTCGGTGTAGGGCATCACGAGGATGCCGGTCGCGGGATAGAGGCACCACAGGACGCCGGTGACCAGCGCGAGTCGTTCGCGAGCCGGCTGCGGGGACGCGTGCATGGCGTAGTTGAAGCACCGCCACACCAACAGGGTGCACCCCGCACCGAGCACGAGGTTGAGTCCGACACCCGCCACCTCGAACGGCAGGCCGATGGCCATCAGTCCACGCACCATCATGGGGAAGGCGGGGTAGAACGCCCAGGCGCTGTAGGTGAGCAGCCCGCTGTCAGGGTCCGCAGGCAACGGGACCGGGTAGCCCTGCGTGGCGACGCGCCGGTACCAGATGCTGTCCCAGCCGCCGAGGATGTCGCCCACGGTCGGGTCGAGGTGACCGACCCCCGCCGGCGTCTGGAACCACGTCGCCGCCACCCACATGGCGAGGAACGCGAGCGCCCTCGTCACGGCATACACGAGCAGCAGGAAAACCACTGGACGGCGCAGCGCCCACCGCCCCACTGCGCTGCGGCCCTGAGACGTCACGACGGCCCGCAGGCCGGTCACGGTCACGGCGGGTAGTCCGAGGGCGGCACGAACACGAGCAGCTTCCAGATCCACAGGGCCTGCCCGACGATGCCGAGCGCGACGAGGACGGCGGTTCGAGTCCACAACCACCTCGCCGAGCGCTCCACCCAGCCCCCACCGAGGATCACCGCCGCGAGCGGGAAGAGGGGAAGGACGTAGCGGAAGATGCTCGTGAAGGGGTCGAGCACGACGGCGAGGTATGCCGGGTAGGCCAGCGACCAGGCGCGCAGCTCCGGGCCCAGCCGGGTCGCCCAGGGACCGCAGGTGAGCACGACGATGGTGGTGGCGAGCGCCGCGAGGGCGACCGGTCCGTAGACAGCGCCGCCGTCGAAGTCGCGAAACACCCACTGCGACATGCCCAGCCAGGGCTTGAGCGGCGCGATCTCCCCCCCGGCCCGCCAGGCGGCCATCGTGTCGGTGTACGCGCTGCGCGACCCCGTGACCCGCCACGCGATGAGGGGCCAGGCCACGGCGCCGACGCCGGAGGCGACCAGCGCGAAGGTTCCCGCGGCGTACTCGGCGCGGTCGATCGGGTCGGCGGCCCGACCGCGCCACCGCAGCCAGAGCATCGCCGCGACCACGACGGCCACGGGCACGGCAATCGGTCTGGTCACGCCGAACAGCAGTGCAAGGGTTCCCACGGCGAGCCAGTTCCGCCGCATCAACGCCCACAACAGGGCGCACAGGAGGACCATCGCGAGGGACTCCGTGTAGGCGAGCTGCAGGGCGACCGCCGCCGGGAGGGCACCCCAGACGACGACCGTCGCGAGCGCCACCCGGTCGCCGACCCGCTCGGCGAGGAGCCGGGCCATGATGACGGCCGCGCCCAGACCGCACACGAGGGACAGGGACGACGCCACGACAGGGAAACCGAGCCCGGTGGCGGACATGAGCAACCGGGACAGCAGGGGGAACAAGGGGAAGAAGCCCCAGGCGTTCTGGGTGACGCGGCCGGTCGACGCGTCGACGGGCAGCACGTGCGGATAGCCGTGCTCGGCGATGTAGCGGTACCAGCTGCCGTCCCACAGCACCGTCATGTCCATGGGTTCGACGGTCGGGCCGGTCCAGTCCGGCATGACGACCTGGTCGTGGCTCGCGAGCACGAGCAGCACGGCCGAGACGGCACGCAGCGCCAGGTAGGTCAGCACCACCCTCGCCGTGAGGGTGCGCATCACTGGTGTCCGCCCGCCCGGTGGCAGCCGACGAGGTGGTCGTCCACCAGCCCACAGGCCTGCATCGCGGCATACATCGTGGTGGGGCCGACGAAGACGAACCCGGCCTTCTTCAACGCCTTGGCGAGGGCCACCGACTCGGGCGAGGTGGCCCGCAGCTGCTCGGTGGTGGCCGGCGGGGTGTGGTGGGCCGGGGCGTGCGACCAGATGAGCTGATCCAGCCCGCCGAGGTCGCGCAGGGCCAGCACCGCGCCGGCGTTGTGGATGGCGGCGTTGACCTTCAGGCGGTTGCGGACGATTCCCGCATCGGCCATCAGGCGGGCGCGGTCGTCCTCGCCGAAAGCCGCCACGACCTCGGGGTCGAAGCCGGCGAAGGCCGACCGGAACCCCTCGCGCTTGCGCAGGATGGTGATCCAGGCGAGCCCGGACTGGAAGGCCTCCAGGGTGAGCCGTTCGTAGAGCGCCTGCTCCCCGTGGACCGGCACTCCCCACTCGGTGTCGTGGTAGGCGAGGTAGTCGGGCGTCGAGCCGGCCCACGCACACCGGGCCAGTCCGTCCTCGCCCACGACCAGACCGCTCACCGATGACGCTCTTCGGCCCGCGCGACCATGGCGTCCACGGCCCGCCCGTAGAGCCAGTCGCTGGCCCTGCGCAACAGGGGCGTGAAGACGCGCTTGAACGGCAGCGGCCGCACGACGACGTCCTCACGCCAGTCCAGACGGGTGCCCTCGCCCGCCGGTTCAACGCAGATCTCGGCCCAGCCGCCCAGCAACCATCCCGTCTTGACGACCCGGAAGCGGCCGACTCCCCCGGCGTCCGGAGGCTCCCACACGGTCACCAGCATCGAGTCCGAGAACCCGACTCTGCCGATCCCGCTGAACCCCGCGAAACCCCAGCCCGGCCGCGGACCGCCCGCGTCCACCCGCATGCGGGTGAGCGGCATCCAGTCCCCGTATGCCGCGAAGTCGCTCAGGACGTCCCACACCGTGGTGGGCGGCGCGGCACAGTGCCGGGTGAGGTGGAGGTCGGCCATGGGTCAGCGGCGGGGATCGCTGCCGGCCTCGAGCTCCGCGATCCTGGTCTGCAGCCGGTCGAGCACGGCGTCCACCTGGTCCATGCGATAGCCGCGCAGCGCAGTGTCGAAACGAACAGCCGAGATCTCTCCGGAGCCGAACTCCTCGGAGAGGATCGGATCCGCCTGGGTCGTCGTCGCCTCGGCCAGGGGGTCGTAGCCCACCCGTCCCAGGACGAGAGCGGCGAACGCGCCGATGACCAGCACGCCGACGGCGATGAAGAAGACCCAGATCACGGGGCGATCGTCGCACGAACTCCTGACGACGACCTAGTCAGCCCGCCGTGCTGAGGTCACGGACCTCGTCGGGGGCTCCGTCGGACCGCGCGATCGCCGTGCGCGTGAGCATCTCGACGAACTGCGGGACGTCTTCGGGCGTCAGTCGGAGCGTGGCGCGACACACCGTGTCCTGCCAGATCGACAGCACCACGCGGCCGGACTCGGGGTGACCTGAGATGCGCAGGGTGCGCCCGGCGACGTCTCGACCGACGATGACGTCGCCATGTCGCGGCAGCGGCGAGATGGTCACGCCTCCATCATCGGCGGCGGCAACCGTCCCGTCCACCCTCCGTCCACGACCGCCTCCCTCCCAGCGCGGGTCGGGCCGGGCCGGGCCGTGGGACTCGTGGAGGTGGAGGGCTACTCCGGGCGCTTGGGCGCGACCGGCTCCTCCGCCTCCGTGACGAGGCGGACGGCTTCGTCCACGTCGTCGGTCAGGTGCAGCAGGTCGACGTCCTTGGCACTCACTGTGCCGGCGTCCAGGACGGTGCTGCGCAGCCAGTCGAACAGGCCACCCCAGTACTCGGTGCCCATCAGCACGATCGGGAACGACGTGACCTTCTGGGTCTGGACCAGGGTGACTGCCTCGAACAGCTCGTCCAGCGTCCCGAACCCACCCGGCAGCACGATGAACCCCTGCGCGTACTTGACGAACATCGTCTTGCGGGCGAAGAAGTACCGGAAGTTCACACCGAGGTTGACGTACTCGTTGAGACCCTGCTCGAACGGCAGCTCGATGCCCAGGCCCACCGAGGCACCGCCGGCGTCGCGGGCACCCTTGTTGGCCGCCTCCATGGCGCCGGGGCCACCGCCGGTGATCACGGCATACCCCTCCTCGACGAGGCGACGACCCACGTGGGCGCCCATCTCGTAGAAGGGGGTGCCGGGCTTGGTGCGGGCCGACCCGAAGACGCTCACGGCGGGGCCGAGCTCCGCGAGGGCGCCGAAGCCCTCGACGAACTCACTCTGGATCCTCATCACCCGCCACGGGTCCGTGTGGACCCACTCACTCGACCCACCGCTGTCGAGCAGGCGCTGGTCGGTGGTCGACGCCGGGACGCGCGAACCCCGCAACGTGACCGGGCCCGTGTGGTAGTCGAACCCGGGGTACTCGTGGTCGCGCTCGGTGGCGCCTGCGGTCTGCGTCAGGTCGTCGGGCGTCTGGTCGTCAGGCGTCTGGTCGTCGGGCGTCTGCTCGTCGGGCTGCTCGCTCACGGGGGCCAACCTACGCGAGGACGGCTGGTCGGCGAGCGGCGACCGGACCCTCGCTAGGGTCGACGGGTGGACACCACTGTGCAGGACGCCACCCGTCGCCAGCTGCGAAACCTGGCGCTGGACCGCCAGCGGACAGGTCGCGTGCCGGGCCTAGCCGCCGCCGTGGTCCGTCGCGGGGAGCCGGTCTGGACCGACGGCATCGGCACCGTCGACGTCGCCTCGCCGCGCGTCCCCGGCCCCGACGACCAGTTCCTGATCGCCTCGAACACCAAGAGCTTCACCGCTGTCCTGGTGATGGCCCTGCGCGACGAGGGGCGCCTCGACCTCGACGACACCCTCGACCAGCACCTGCCCGGCGTGACGCAGCGGGCCACGGTGCGACAAGCCCTCTCCCATGCGACCGGTCTGGCGCGCGAGCCGCTCGGTGACATCTGGGAGACCTTGGAGCAGCCCGACGCCGCCACGCTGATGAGCGACTTCAACGCGATCGAGCGCGTCGGCCGGCCCCACGACCACTGGCACTACTCCAACATCGTGTATGCCGTGCTGGGCCAGCTCGTGGAGCACCTCGAGGGCCGCTCGTGGGAGGAGTCACTGCGCGCCCGCATCCTCGAGCCGCTGGAGATGACCCGCACGAGCGTCGGCTTCGACGGCGGGCCACGGGCGACGGGCTACCACGTGCAGCCGTTCCACGACGTGCCTCGGGTGGAGCCGGTGCTCGACCTTCGGGCGATGGGGCCGTGCGGGGCACTGGCCAGCACGGTCACCGACCTCGCCCGGTGGTCCGGCTTCGTGGCCGCCCCGGATGCGGCCATCCTGTCCCCCGACACGCTCGAGGAGATGTGCCAGCCGCAGCTGCTCGTCGACCCCGAGGGGTGGGGTGGCGCGATGGGCCTGGGCTTCTTCCTGATGCGCTCGACCACCCGACGCACCTGGGTCGGGCACACGGGCGGGATGCCGGGTCAGGTGTCCGGCGTCTTCACCCACCGCGAGAGCGGCACCGGAGGCATCGTCCTGATGAACAGCTCCTCGTCGCCCGACCCGGCGGCCTTCGCGATCGGCCTGGGCGACCACGTCCTCGAGAACGACCCTGCGGAGGAGGAGCCCTGGCATGCGGGCACGTCCGTCCCGGAAGACCTCGCACCCCTGCTGGGCCGGTGGTTCTCAGAGGGTTCGGGGTACACCTTCTCGGTGCGCGAAGGGCGGCTCGAGGCACGCGCCGACTCGGCTCCGGCCGACCGCGCGCCATCGGTCTTCGAGCGGCTCGACGAGAGCACCTTCCGCACCGTGTCGGGTCGCGAGCGCGGCGAACAGCTGCGGGTCACCCGCGCCTCCGATGGCACCGTGCTCAAGATGAACTGGGCGACCTACCTCGTCACCCGGGCGCCGCTGGGCTTCGGGGAGTCGCTGGAGGGATGACCGCGCGGGTCTGCGGCGCGCCTCGCGGCCGGGGCCGCCTCGCGGCCGCGCCTCAGGCGCTCACGCGAGCCAGCGCAGCAGGGCGGCCTCCGCGGACTCGAGCTGGCTGACGGGGCAGCGCTCCTCATCGTGGTGGGCCAGGTTCGGGTCGCCCGGGCCGAAGTTCACTGCCGGCACACCCATGGCGGAGAACCGCGCGACATCGGTCCAGCCCTGCTTGGCCACGACGTCGACACCCAGGGCCTCGACGAACGCCTTGGCCGCCGGCAGGTGCAGGCCGGGCCGGGCGCCGGGGGCGTTGTCCTTCACCTCGACGACGTAGCCGCTGAACAGCTGGTGCACGACGGCGAGCGCGTCCTCGGGCGACTTGTCGGGGGCGTAGCGGTAGTTGACCGTGACGACGCACCGGTCGGGGATGACGTTGCCGGCGATGCCACCCGTGATGCCCACGGCGTTCATGGCTTCGCGGTACTCCAGGCCGTCGACCACCACGGTCTCGGGCTGGTAGGTCGCGAGGCGGGTCAGGACCTCGCCCGCGTCGTGGATGGCGTTGTGGCCGTTCCAGGGTCGGGCGGAGTGGGCGGCGATGCCCTTGGTGACGACCTCTGCGCGCAGCGTTCCCTTGCACCCGCCCTCGACGATCGAGCCGGTCGGCTCGAGGAGCACCGCGAAGTCGGCGTCCGCGATGAGGTCCGGACGCTGCCTGTCGATGTGGAGCAAGCCGTTGAACTCGCTGTCGATCTCCTCGCCCTCGTAGAACACGAACGTCAGGTCGCGGCTCGGCTCGGCCACGAGGGCCGCCTTGAGCTGGACGGCGACCCCACCCTTCATGTCGACGGTGCCGCGGCCCCAGAGGTCGTCACCCTGCCGGTGGGTCGGCAGGTTGGCGGGGTCCTGGGTCAACGGCACCGTGTCGATGTGGCCGGCGAGGACGACCCGCTCGTCGCGACCGAGGTCGGTCCGGGCCACCAAGGTGTTCCCGATCCGGGTCACCGTGAGGTGGGCCAGCGGGGCGAGGGCCGCCTCGATCGCATCGCAGATCGCGGCCTCGTCCCGCGAGACCGACTCGATGTCACACAGTGCCGCCGTGAGGGTGACGATGTCCGCCGACAGGTCGAGTGCGATGGTGTCGACAGGTGAGTTCGCCATGCCAGAACCCTATCCACCGCCACTTCTTCGGAAGATCCGCCAGGTCCCTGGCACGGCGCATCTTCCGAAGACCCATGGGTCTGGGCGACACCACCCCGTCTCGTAGGCTGGTCCCATGAGCAGCGAACGCACCGCATGGGGTTTCGGCCTGGCGACAATCCACGACGACGGTGCGGTCCTCGACGCGTGGTACCCGCAGCCCACCCTCGGTGCCCGACCCGCCGGGAGCCACGCCCCGGCCGAGCTCGAGGCACTGGTCGGCAAGGACGACGTGCGGCACGTTCGCCGCGAGGTCGTCGCGACCGAGATCGACCTCGACGCCGCCCCGGCCGACCCGGCCGACGCATACCTGCGCCTGCACCTGCTCTCCCACACCCTGGTGCAGCCCAACACGATCAACCTCGACGGCTTGTTCGGCGTCCTGGTCAACGTCGTCTGGACGACCCAGGGACCGTGCTCGGTGGACGGTTTCGAGCTGACTCGTGCGGGCCTGCGCGCCCGTGGTCCGGTGCAGGTGCTGGGCGTCGACAAGTTCCCGCGGATGACCGACTACGTCGTGCCCGCCGGAGTCCGGATCGGGGACGCCGACCGCGTACGCCTCGGCGCGCACCTCGCATCGGGCACGACCGTCATGCACGAGGGCTTCGTCAACTTCAACGCCGGCACGCTCGGCCACTCCATGGTCGAGGGTCGGATCAGCCAGGGCGTCGTCGTCGGCGACGGCTCCGACATCGGCGGTGGCGCCTCCACGATGGGCACCCTGTCCGGCGGCGGCACCGAGCGGGTCAGCATCGGCGAGCGCTGCCTGCTCGGCGCCGAGTCGGGCCTGGGCATCGCCCTCGGCGACGACTGCGTCATCGAGGCCGGTCTCTACCTCACCGCCGGCACCAAGGTGACGTTGACCGACGGCCGGGTGGTCAAGGCCCGGGAGCTGTCGGGCCAGTCCAACCTGCTGTTCATCCGCAACTCCGTGACCGGCACCGTCGAGGCCCGTGCCCGCGACGGTCACGGCATCGTCCTGAACTCGGCCCTGCATGCCAACGACTAGGCGCGGCGGGGTCGTGCTCTCGGAGCAGCGGCCACCGTCGCGCAAGCGCCGGCTCGCCACCCGACTGGTCGTGCTGGTCCTGGCGGGCGGAGTCGTCGGGGCCGGCATCGTCGGCGCTCGGGGTGTGATCAGCAACTTCGGTGGGCCCCGCTGCCAGGCGACCGCCTCGGGGACGAGCGTCGACTTCGACCCCAGCCAGACGGCATACGCAGCCACGATCGAGGCGGTCGCGGAGAAGCGCGGCCTCCCCGCGAGAGCCGCCACGATCGCGATCGCGACAGCGATCCAGGAGTCCAAGCTGCGCAACCTCAAGTACGGCGACCGCGACTCCGTGGGGCTGTTCCAGCAGCGGCCGAGCCAGGGCTGGGGCACCGTCGACCAGATCCTCGACCCCGTCTACGCGACCAACAAGTTCTACGACGCGCTCGTGAAGATCGACGGCTACGAGGGCATGCGGATCACCGAGATCGCGCAGAAGGTGCAGAAGAGCGCCTACCCCGAGGCCTATGCCGACCACGAGCAGGAGGGGCGGCTGCTCGCCTCCACGCTGAGCGGCCACTCCCCCGAAGGCCTCGGCTGCCGGCTCAACGACGCGACCACCGGCGACCCGGCAGCCCTCAAGGCGGCCCTCAAGACCGAGCTCGGCGTGACCTCCGCCGTCAGCGGCCGGACCCTCACCGTGACAGCCGGCTCCGAGCGCGCCGCCTGGAGTGCCGGGGCGTATGCCGTGGCGACGGCCTCGCTGCACGGCGCCACGTCCGTGCGCGTCGGGTCGCGGGAGTGGACGCGGACGCGCGACTCCTCCGGCTGGGAGTGGCACGACGCCAAGGCCGGCGGCAAGGCCAGCACCGTCACCATCACCTTCGCCTCCTGACGCACCCCTCGCCCTGCCCTGCGAGCAACCTTTGCTAGCTGTACTGACCCGAGACGTTGGTTGAGTGGGTGTGATCCGCTGATCTGATCAGTGGCGCGGGGAGGGCCTCCCGCGGTGGAGTGGAACTGCCTAGGTATCCGCTCACAAAACAGGAGGCCCTCGTGTCCCACGCTAACGCTGCCCTGACCCCTCGTGTCCGGCTCAAGGTCGCCAAGTTGGTGGTCGACCGCCACGTCCCGATCAGCGAGGTCGCGGCCCGGTTCCAATGCTCATGGCCAACGG
>NZ_JBFUEI010000010.1:0-240098 GCF_056404275.1 Pedococcus sp. P2_D9 | reverse complement strand
GGCCTCCTGGGCGGGGGCTTCCTGCTCCGGGGCCTCCTGCTCCGGGGCCTCCTGGGCGGGGGCTTCCTGGGCGGCGGGCGCCTCCTGGGCGGGGGCTTCCTGGGCAGGAGCCGAGCTGCCACCAGAGCCGCCGATGATGGCCAGGTCGCCACCCACGGGGACGGTGTCGTCCTCCTGGACGAGGATCTTGGTCAGCGTGCCTGCGACCGGCGAGGGGATCTCCGTGTCGACCTTGTCGGTCGAGACCTCGAGCAGCGGCTCGTCGACGTCGACACTGTCGCCCTCGGCCTTGAGCCACCTGGTGACAGTTCCCTCGGTGACGGACTCACCGAGCGCCGGCATCTTCACGGTCTCGCCACCGGAGGCCCCGCCCTGGCTGCTGTCGCCCTGGCTGCCTTCACCGGACTGCTCGGGCTCCGAGGTCGAGGCCTGCGGGGCCTGCTCGGTCGACGGAGCCTCGGCCGGCGGCTCGTCCGACCCGGCGGAGGCCTGCTCCTGCGAGGGCTGTTCCCCAGCGTCCTGTTGCTGCTCCCCGGAGTCCTGCTGCTGGTCCTGCTGCTGGTCCTGCTGCTGGTCCTGCTGCTGGTCCTGGTCGCCGCCACCGGAACCCTCTGAGCCGTCGCCGATGACGGCGAGGTCGGCACCCACCGGGACGGTGTCGTCCTCCTGGGCGAGGATCTCCTGCAGGACGCCAGCCACGGGCGACGGGATCTCGGTGTCGACCTTGTCGGTCGACACCTCGAGCAGTGGCTCGTCAACCGCCACCGTGTCGCCGACATTCTTCAGCCAGCGCGTCACGGTGCCTTCGGTGACGGACTCACCCAGGGCTGGCATGGTCACGCGTTCAGACATCTGCTCGTTCTCCTATTAGTTGTGCGCGTGGAGCGGCTTGCCGGCCAGAGCCAGGTGGGCCTCGCCGAGCGCCTCGTTCTGGGTGGGGTGGGCGTGGATCAGGGAGGCGACGTCGGAGGGCAGGGCTTCCCAGTTGTAGATCAGCTGCGCCTCGCCGATCTGCTCACCCATGCGGGCGCCGATCATGTGCACGCCGACCACCGGGCCGTCCTTCTCACGGACCAGCTTGACGAAGCCCTGGGTCTGGAGGATCTGGGACTTGCCGTTGCCACCGAGGTTGTACTCGTAGGTCTCGATGTCGGCGTACTTCTCGCCGGCCTGTGCCTCGGTGAGCCCGACCGAGGCGATCTCGGGGTCGCAGTAGGTGACCCGCGGGATCCCGAGCTCGTCGATCACTGCCGGTGACAGCCCGGCGATCTCCTCGGCGACGAAGATGCCCTGGGCGAACCCGCGGTGCGCCAGCTGGAGGCCGGGCACGATGTCACCCACGGCATACACACCCTCGACTCCGGTGCGCAGCCGCTCGTCGGTGGTCACGAAGCCGCGGTCCAGGGTCACGCCGGCCTCGGCGTAACCGAGCCCCTCGGTGACTGGTCCGCGGCCGACGGCCACCAGCAGGAGGTCGGCCTCGATGGCGCTGCCGTCCTCGAGCGACACCGACACGGTGTCACCGGACTGGGTCGCCCCGGCGAACTTCACTCCGGTCCGGAACGCGATCTTGCGCTTGCGGAACGACCGCTCGAGCGTCTTGGAGATGGCTTCGTCCTCAGCGGCGACGAGTCGGGGCAGGGCCTCGACGATGGTCACCTCGGAGCCGAACGACTTGAACACGGACGCGAACTCGACGCCGATGACGCCGCCGCCGAGGACCACGACCCGCGGGGGGACGAAGTCGAGGGTCAGCGCCTGCTCGCTGGTCATGATGCGGCCGCCGATCTCCAGCCCCGGCAGGGACTTGGCGTAGGAGCCGGTGGCGAGCACGACGTTGCGACCGCGGACCTGGCGGCCGTCGACCTCGACGGTGGAGCGGTCGACCAGGCGACCGACGCCCTCGACCAGCTCGATCTTGTGTGCCTTGGCCAGGCCCTGCAGGCCCTTGTAGAGACGGGCGATGACACCGTCCTTGTAGGCGTTGACGCCCGACATGTCGACCGACTCGAAGGTCGACTTCACCCCGAAGTGCTCGCCCTCGCGGGCGGTGTCGGCGACCTCGGCGGCGTGCAGCAGCGCCTTGGTCGGGATGCAGCCGACGTGCAGGCAGGTGCCGCCCAGCTTGCCCTTCTCCACGAGAGCGACCCGCAGCCCGAGCTCGGCCGCCCGGAACGCGCAGGCGTAGCCGCCACTTCCGCCTCCGAGGATCACCACGTCGTACGTGGTCTCGTCGATGGCCTCGGCGTCAGCCGGCATGCTCGCTCCCTTGCGTCGTGTGCGTCGGATTGTCGCGTCGCTCACGGGTCGCGGTCAGGTCGTGGCCGGTCCGGGATCGACACAGAGCATCTTGTCACTGATTGCACACCGAGGCGCAAGCAGGTCGACCGATGGTCCGCAGGTCAGGGGGCTGCGGCGGTCCAGTGCCCCGAATGGCGTCGGATCGAAGGACCGCTCCCCGTATCGTTGGCACCATGGCGTGGTGGAAGCGGAGCGGCAAGCGCTCGGACCGGGGACCCTCCGACGGGCCCAACATGGCCGTGGACCAGCAGGCCGTGCGCAAGCACCTGACCGAGTTCGCCACGAGCCGCCGGGGTGTCGAGGCCTATGTCGAGCCGCCGACCAACGTCACTGCCACCACGGTGATCCTGATCGCCTACGACGGCGAGTGGACCCGTCGGGCAGCGGGGTCCCGCGACGCGGCTTTCGCCCTCGCCCGCAGCCTCGAGGTGCCCGTCTACGACGTGCTGCAGACCGGCTACCCCAACAGGATGCGCGAGTGGAACTCGCGCCAGCGCAAGAAGCAGTGACCGTATGCCGCGTGGCTGGCAGAGTGGGCACAGACCTGCGGGCCGGGAACCGGCCCGTTCAGCACCGAGAAGCAGGAGGCACCATGGCCAAGTCCGGTGACGCAAGGAAGTCTGGGGAACAGAAGCCCGGGGGGCAGGGACCGAGCGAGGAGATGAAGCGCAAGTTCCGCGAGGCCCTCGACAAGAAGCAGTCGCACGCAGGTCGCGACGTGTCGGACGACACCGAGCACGGCAAGGTCGACCACGCGCAGGCGGCGGCGACGACGGCTACGCAGCAGATGTTCCGCCGCAAGAGCGGCGGTTGACCGCGCCAGGCTCCCGACGCCAGCAGCGCAGTGAACGCCGGAGGGGCCCGTCCGATGTGGACGGGCCCCTCCGGCGTTCCAGCATTTGCTGTCAGCCGGCGTAGTCCTCGACCAGCCGCAGGAGGGTGCCGACGCCGTAGCCGGTGGCGCCCTTCGGGGTGTAGCCCCACGGCGAGCCCTCGTTGTACGACGGTCCGGCGATGTCGACGTGCGCCCAGGGCGTGCCCTTGGTGACGAACTCCTGGAGGAAGAGACCGGCAGTGAGCATCCCGCCCCACCGTTCGCCCTTGTGGGCGAGGTCCGCCACGCCCGAGTCGAGCTGGCTGCGCAGGTCGGCGGGCAGGGGCATCGCCCAGGCCGCCTCGCCAGCGGCCGCAGCTGCCCCGCCGACCCGGTCGCGGAAGGAATCGTCGTTGGCCATGATTCCGGCGACCCGGCCACCGAGGGCGACCATCTGGGCGCCGGTGAGGGTCGCGATGTCGACGATGGCGTCCGGCTTGGCCTCGCCGGCCAGGCAGATGCCGTCACCCAGGACCATCCGTCCCTCGGCGTCGGTGTCGAGGATCTCGACAGTGGTGCCGTTGCGCATCGTCACGACGTCGCTGGGGCGCTGAGCGGTGCCGCTCGGCATGTTCTCCGCGAGGCAGAGGTAGCCGGTGACCTTGACCGGCAGGCCGAGCTCGGCCGCGGCCAGGACGGTTGCCGCGACGGCCGCGGCTCCGGCCATGTCGGACTTCATCGTGAGCATCCCCGTGGCGGGCTTGAGGTTGAGGCCGCCGGAGTCGAACGTGATGCCCTTGCCGACGAGCGCCACCGAGGCTGTGGCCTTCGGGGGGTTCCACGTCAGGGTGACCATCCTCGGCGGGTTGACCGAGCCCTGGCCGACGCCGACGATGCCGCCGAAGCCGCCCTTCTCGAGCGCCTTCTCGTCGAGCACCTTGATGGTGACCTTGGCGGTCGCCGCGGCGTTGCGTGCCTTGACGGAGTCTGCGAACGACTGGGGGAAGAGCTGGTTCGGGGGAGTGTTGACCAGGTCTCGGGCGTAGGCCTTGGCATCGGCCAGGATGCCCGCTCGGGTGGCAGCGGCCTTGACCGCCTTGACGCGCGCGTCGGACGTGGCGACGGTGACCGTGGTGATGCCCTTGGTGGGCTTGGCAGCGGGGCCCCGCACGCCGGCATACCGGTAGGCGCCGAGCGCAGCGCCCTCGGCCACGGCGGCGACGGACTCCGCGCCGGTGGTCGGCAGCGCGACGACGACCTTGGCCGCGTTCTTGAGCGACCTCGATGCGGCCCCGGCAGCGCGCCGCAGCACCTCGTGGTCGAACGAGGCCGTGCGGGCGGTGCCCTTGCCCAAGCCGGTGAGGACCACGCGCGGTGCGGCGACGCCCGGCACCGCGGCGATCGTGAGCACCTCGTCGGCGGCACCCGTGGCGTGCAACGCCGCGAGCTGCGCCGCGACATGGGTGGCGGCGACGCGCGGCAGACCGTGGCCTGCGGCCAGGGCGGCCTTGCCGTCGGAGTCGACCGTGGCAAGGACGAGGGCGTCGGCCTTGAGGTCGTGGGCGGGGCGGTCGGAGACGTTGACGGTCGTCACGTACTCATCCTTCGTATCGGGGCTGGTGGCACCTGCTGCTGCGCAGGATAGCCGTGCCGTGTGAGGTGCAGGTGGAGGGCGGTAGCGTTCGGAGCATGAGCGACGGAGCCCTGAAGACCTCACCCCTGCACGACCGGCACGTGGCCCTCGGGGCCAAGATGGCCGACTTCGGCGGCTGGGAGATGCCCATCGAGTACCCCGGTGGCGGGGTCGTCCGCGAGCACTCGGCGGTGCGCACCTCGGTCGGCATCTTCGACGTCTCCCACCTCGGCAAGGCTCGCGTCTCCGGGCCCGGGGCCAAGGAGTTCGTGAACTCCTGCCTGGCCAACGACCTCGACCGCATCCACGAGGGCAAGGCGCAGTACACCTTGTGCTGCAACGACTCCGGCGGGGTCGTTGACGACCTGATCGCCTACCTGCGCAGTGACGACGACGTCTTCCTCATCCCGAACGCGGCCAACACCGGCGCAGTGGTCGAGCTGCTGGCGGCGGCCGCCCCCGAGGGTCTGACGGTGGAGAACCTGCACGAGGGCTACGGCGTCATCGCCGTCCAGGGCACCAAGAGCGACGAGGTGCTCGCGGCGCTCGGCCTCCCCACGGGGCACGAGTACATGTCCTTCGTCGAGACCGACTGGAACGGCCATCCGGTCATCGTCTGCCGCACCGGCTACACCGGTGAGCGCGGCTACGAGCTGGTGCCGGCGTGGGAGGTCTCCGCCCAGCTGTGGGACGCCCTCATCGAGGCGGCGGCGCCGTACGATGGGCTGCCCTGCGGCCTGGGGGCGCGGGACACCTTGCGCACCGAGATGGGGTATGCCTTGCACGGCAACGAGCTGTCCCCGTCGATCACGCCGGTCCAGGCACGCGTCGGCTGGGCGGTCGGCTGGAAGAAGGAGGCGTTCTGGGGTCGTGAGGCACTCGTCGCCGAGAAGGCTGCCGGCCCCGCGCGGGTGGCCTGGGGCCTGCTCGCGACCGGCCGCGGCATACCTCGGGCGCACTGCGAGGTGAAGGTCAACGGTGAGGTCGTCGGCGAGGTGACCTCGGGGACGTTCAGCCCGACGCTGAAGAACGGCATCGCCCTGGCGCTGCTGGCGCCGACCGTCGCCGCAGGCGACGAGGTCGTCATCGACGTCCGTGGCCGCGAGGTGACGGCCACGGTCGTGAAGCCGCCGTTCGTGCAGGTCGACGTCCGCGAGGACTAGGCCTGCGCACGCACGGGACTCACAGGGGATCGGGTATGCCGGACAAGGACTTTCGCGGACACGTGTACTCCGCGCGGGTCGAGTGGAGCGGGTCCACCGCAGGGGGCTACCGCGCCTATCCACGGGCCCACACGGCGTGGACGCCGCCGGCGACCGAGGGGTTCGACCTGAGTGCCGACCCGCACTTTCGTGGTGACCCCGACCTGCCGAACCCCGAGCAGCTGCTCGTCCTCGCAGCCTCGTCGTGCCAGCTGCTGTCGTTCCTCGCCGTCGCTGCCCGTGGCGGCGTTGACGTCATCGGCTACGCGGACGACGCGTTGGGGGAGATGCCGGCCGACCTGGTGCCTCAGCGGATCACGCGGATCGTGCTGCGGCCGGTCGTGACGGTCGCGGCCGGGACCGATCCGGCGCTGGTGCTGCGGATGACCCACGAGGCGCACGACCAGTGCTACATCTCCAACTCGCTGACCACCGAGGTCGTCGTCGAGCCCGGGATCGTCATGGCCGGAGGCACTGCTCGCGCGCCTCGGACTGTCGGGGGTCAGGCGTAGCTTCGCAGGATGAGATACGGGTTCGTCGTCCCGTTCGCCGACGCCCGCGAGTTCGCCGAGGTGGCGGCGCTCGGTGAGCAGTACGGCTGGGACGCCGTCTTCACGTGGGAGAGCCTCTACGGCGAGCACGCCTGGGTGACCCTGGCCGCCGCGGCGATGCAGACGTCGACGATCCGGCTGGGCACCCTCCTCACGCCGGCCAGTCGACACCGGCCGTGGGATCTCGCGTCGATGGTCAGCTCCGCCGACCGCCTCAGCGGTGGCCGTGTCGTCATGTCGGTCGGCCTCGGTGCGCTGCACCCCGGCTGGACCCGGTTCGAGCCCGACGAGGGCCGGGCGGTGCGGGCGCAGAAGCTCGACGAGTCGCTCGCCGTCTACCGCGGGCTCCTGTCGGGCGAGCCGTTCACCTACGACGGGGTCCACTATCCGGTTCGGCCCGTCCGTCGGGGCGCTCCGCCGCTGCCGCCGCCACCGGTCCAGCGACCGCATCCACCGGTGTGGGTGGTGGGGGCCCACCTGCCGGGCCGACACAGGCAGCCGTCGCTGGAGCGTGCCGCGCGCTGGCAGGGGGTGCTCCCAACCGTCGCGGTGCCCGGCGCCCAGCCGGGCAGCCCACACCTCACCCTGGAGTCGGTGGCCGAGGTGCTCGGTGTCGTGCGCCGGCTGCGAGAGGACCAAGGGCTACCGTGGGAGGGCTACGACGTGGTCATCGAGGGCGACAGCACGGGCGAGTTCGTCAGGTCGGCGGGGACCCCGCACGAATGGGCCGCGATCGGGGCGACGTGGTGGATCGAGAGCTGGTGGAGCGTCGCCCCCGGTCCGGCCGGGCTGGCCGAGATCCGCCACCGCGTGGAGGCCGGTCCGCCGAAGCTGCCGGCCACGGGCCAGCCGACGACGAACCTGCCGACGACGAACTAGCCGACGACGTCGGAGACCCGCAGCAGGGGCAGTGGATGCATCACCTTGGCGACCTGCGGCGCGAACGCCGGCGAGTCACCCAGGATGCGACTCGCGGGACCGTCGGCGACGACCTCTCCTTCGGCGAGGATGACCACCCGGGTGGCGACCTCGGCCGCCAGCTCCACGTCGTGGGTGGCCAGGATGACGGTGTGGCCGCCGAACGCCAGTTCCGTGAGCAAGGAGGTCAAGCGAGCCTTGGCGGGGTAGTCCAGCCCGCGGGTGGGCTCGTCGAGCAGAACCACCTCGGTTCGGCGAGCCAGCACCAGGCTCAGCGCCACGCACATCTTCTGGCCCTCGGAGAGCTGGGCGGGGTGGCGGTCGCGGGCCAGCCCCGGGACGAGACGCTCGAGGACGGCGGCACTCGACCCCGGTGGCAGGGTGAACACCGCGTCGTTGGCGGTGAGCTGGTCGTCGACGGGGGAGCCCGTCAGGAGGGCGCCGGGGTTCTGCGGCGCGAGGGCCGCGTGACCCGAGAGCGTGGCCCGTCCGGACGTCGGCTGCAGGGTGCCGTCGAGCGCGCCGAGCAGGCTCGACTTGCCAGCACCGTTGCGGCCCATCAGGACGACCACCTCACCCGCACCGACCTGCAGGGTCACCGAGCGGAGGGCGACGACCTGCCCGCGGACCAGGCTGAGCCGGCGCACCTCGACGCGCCCCTCGACGCGTCCCTCGACCTGCATCTCGCCGGCCTGCTCTTCGGTCATCGCGGCAGCGTCCTCGAGGGAAGCCCGCAGGCCACGAGCCTGCCGGCGGGCCGACCGCACGGAGAGGGGGACCGGAGTCCAGCCCAGCCGGAGGCCGAGCTCGACCACGGGAGGGCGAATGGACGACCGGGCCATCGCCGTCTCGGGATCGAGCGGGCCGGTCACCCGACCCGCCTCGACGAGCAGCACGGAGTCGGCGTGGTGCACCACCCGCTCGAGGCGGTGCTCGGCGACGACCACGGTGATGCCGACGTCGTGGACCAGGCGGTGCAGGATCGCGAGGACCTCCTCGGCTGCCACGGGATCGAGCGCCGACGTCGGTTCGTCGAGGACCAGGACCCGGGGCCCGGCAGCCAGAGCCACCCCGATGGCCACTCGCTGTTGTTGCCCACCGGACAGGTCGACCACGCGACGGCCTCGGAGGTCCGCGAGGCCGAGCAGGTCGAGCGTCTCCTCGACCTGTCGCTGGCCGCCGTGCGGGTCGTCCGCGCGCGGCCGCACGCCTGCGGCGATGACGCTTTCCACGGTGCCTTCGACCAGCCCGGAGGCGGGGTCCTGTCGAACCAGCCCCACGACGGCGCCGCCTTGGTCGGCGCCCGCGCCGAGCGGGTCCATCCCGTCCACGAGCACCCGGCCGGTCCGGATGGCTTCAGAGCCGCCGCGGGAGTCGAAGCCCTCAGGAGTCGTCGCGTCGCCCAGGCACCGCAGCAGGGAGGTCTTGCCTGATCCGGTCGGGCCGACCACGAGGACCAGCTCACCCTCGGGAATCGTGAAGGAGGCGTCGCGCAACGCCGGCTCCCCGGCATACGCGATGGTCACTGCCTCGAACACGATCACGGGCCGAACCCTAGAGTGGAACCATGAGCGATGCGTGGACCTGGGCCTACCTCGACGGCGAGGGCAACGCCATGACCGGCGACGAGCTGGTGACGACCGCGTTCCCGTCGCAGTCGGACGCCGAGAACTGGTTCGGCGAGTCGTGGCACGAGCTCACCGACCTCGGTGTCGACGCGGTCAAGCTCTTCCACGAAGGCGCCCTCGTCTACGGGCCGATGAGCCTGCGCGCCGCGGAGTAGGGGCAGGCCAGCTGCCCAGGGGCAGCCCCACAGCCGCTCAGACGGGGAAGTCGCCGCGCTTGACCAGGGCCTTCGGCATGCGCGAGCGCCGGAGCTGGAAGCCGCGCATCACGGCGTACATCGCCAGGCCGCGACCGACCTTGTCCTCACCGAACTTGGCGACGAGCAGCTTCTTGAGCCTTCGCCACATGAGGAAGCCGTCGATGGCGGCGGCCAGCAGGAGGCCGTAGACGCCTATCGAGACGGCGGCGAACACGGCCGGGATGCGGATGAACGACAGCGCGAGCACCACGATCATGACCGGGAGCATGAACTCGCCGAGGTTCCAGCGGGCGTCGATGTAGTCCCTTATGTAGCGACGCACCGGTCCCTTGTCGCGAGCGGGCAGGTGGGCCTCGTCGCCCGTGGCCATCGCGGCCCGCTGCTTGAGCTGGGCCTCGMGGCGCTTGACCTTGTCGGTGTCGCGTGCGGCCTTGCGGTCGGTGACCACCAGTGGGCGCCGGTTGGCTGCCTCCTGGTCCTTGCGCTTGGGCGTGGGCCGGTTCTTGGCTCCCTCGCGGGGGGCATGAGTGACCGATGCGGTCTGCTGCTCGTTCAGGGTCTTGTTACGTCCAAACACGAGTTCACTGTATGCCGTGTGGTCACCTTCCCCGGAATCGCGGGCCCCGGGGGTGACCCCGAGGTGGCCCCGCAGCCACGCGTTAGGCTCCCCGTCGTGACCGACGACGTGCTGACGACCGACCAGATCTCCGCCCTCAAGACCACTGTCGCGGGCCTCATGCCGAGCCTGCGCAAGGACCTCGAGGACCTCACCCGCATCCCCAGCGTGAGCCTCGACGCGTTCGACCAGGCCCACGTCGAGGCCAGTGCCCAGGCGACCGCCGCACTGCTGCGGGCCGAGGGGCTCGACGTCGAGATCGTGCGCGAGGGAGGTCGCCCGGCGGTCATCGGGCACATCGACGGGCCCGAGGGTGCGCCCACGGTCATGCTCTACGCCCACCACGACGTGCAGCCGCCCGGTGACGAGAAGGACTGGGACAGCCCGCCGTTCGAGCCCACGGAGCGTGACGGCCGTCTCTACGGGCGCGGCGCAGCGGACGACAAAGCCGGCATCATGGCCCACCTGGCCGCCCTGCGCGCCCACGCCGGCAACCTGCCCGTCGGAGTCACCGTCTTCGTCGAGGGGGAGGAGGAGATCGGCTCCGACTCGCTGCCGACGTTGCTGGAGAAGCACGGCGAGAAGCTGCGCGCCGACGCCATCGTCCTCGCCGACTCCACCAACTGGGCCATCGGCGAGCCGGCCCTCACCACCACCCTGCGCGGCCTGATCCGCGTGGTCGTCACGGTGACGACCCTGGACCACGGCATCCACTCGGGCATGTTCGGTGGGGCCGTCCCCGACGCGATCACCCCGCTCATCCGCATCCTGGCGACGTTGCACGACGATGCCGGCGACGTCGCGATCGCAGGGCTCAAGTCCGGCAAGGCCAGCGACCTGGAGTTCGACGAGACACGGCTGCGTGAGGAGTCCGGCCTGCTCGACGGGGTCGAGGTCATCGGCACCGGCACCCTGCTCGACCGCATCTGGACGAAGCCCACTGCCACCGTCATCGGCATCGACGCACCCTCGGTCGCCAAGTCCTCCAACACCCTGGTGCCCACTGCGAGCGCCAAGGTGTCGATCCGGCTGGCCCCCGACGAGGTGCCCATGGAGGCGTATGCCGCGGTGCAGCGTCACATCGCCGAGAACACCCCGTGGGGCGCGAAGGTCGAGGTCCACCTCGACGACCAGGGCGCCGGCTTCGACGCCGACGCCAACGGTCCCGTCTATGACCAGGCACGCGCGGCGTTCACCGACGCCTGGGGAGTCGAGCCGGTCGACATCGGCGTGGGCGGCTCGATCCCCTTCGTCGCGTCGTTCGCACAGAAGTTCCCCGACGCAGCGATCCTCGTCACCGGTGTCGAGGACCCCGACACGCGCGCCCACGGCGCCAACGAGTCGCTGCACCTGGGGGAGTTCGAGAAGGTCTGTGTCGCCGAGGCCGTGCTGCTCGCGCGGCTCGGCGCCATGCCCCGCTGAACCCTCCCGACCCTAGCGAACGGAAACCCTTCATGAGCGAAGCAACGAACGCCACCCGGACCCACGACCTCGTCATCTTCGGGGCCACCGGCTTCGTCGGCCGGCTCGTGGCGGAGTACCTGGCCGAGCACGCACCGGAGGGTGTCCGGATCGCCCTGGCGGGCAGGTCGCGCGAGCGCCTGGAGGAGGTCCGAGCCGGGTTGCCGGCTCGCGCCCACGACTGGCCGCTGCTCACCGCTGACGTGGCCGACGCGACGTCCTTGCAGCAGCTGGCCGGGTCGACGACCGCACTGGCCTCCACGGTCGGCCCCTACCTGCGCTACGGCATCCCGGTCGTCCAGGCGTGCGCGGAGGCGGGCACCCACTACGCCGACCTCACCGGCGAGGTCCTGTTCGTGCGCAAGGCCATCGACGCCGTCGACACACGAGCCCGCGAGACCGGCGCGCGCATCGTCACGGCCTGCGGCTACGACTCGATCCCGTCCGACCTCGGTGTGCTGTTGCTGCACGAGCGCGCGGTTGCTGACGCCGCCGGTGGTCTGCTCGACACCACACTGCACGCGAAGTCCAAGGGTGGCCTCAGCGGCGGCACGATCGACTCCTCGCGAGCGCAGCTGGAGGCGGTGGGTGAGGACCGGGCGTTGGCGAAGGTCCTCTTCGACCCCTATGCCCTGAGCCCGGACCGGGCTGCAGAGCCGGACCTGGGTAAGGAGCGGGACCCCAGGTCGGTCTTCGCCGACGCCGAGACCGGCGAGTGGGTCGGGCCGTTCGTCATGGCCGGTTTCAACACGCGAATCGTGAGGCGCAGCAATGCTTTGCGCGACCACGCCTATGGTCGGCGCTTCCGCTACCGCGAGGTGAGCGCCTATGGCAGGGGGCTGCGCGGGCGCCGCCGGGCCACCGTCTTCACCGCCGCGATGGGGCTGGCTTTCGCAGGTCTGGCCAACCCGCGCACCCGTCCGATCTTCGACCGCCTGGCACCGTCGCCCGGCGAGGGTCCCAGTGAGCAGAACCGCCGTTCCGGCTGGTTCTCCATGAAGATCCGCACCACTACCGAGACGGGGCGGCGCTACCTCGCGACGGTGTCGGCCCAGGGCGACCCCGGGTATGCCGCGACGGCGGTCATGCTGGGGGAGTCCGCTTTGTGCCTGGCCCTGGACGGCGACCGGCTTCCCCCCGGTGCCGGGGTGCTCACCCCGGCCACGGCGATGGGCGATGCACTGGTCGACCGGCTGCGGTCGCGCGACTTCGTGCTGACCGTGGACGAGCTGACCGACCGCCCCTGAAATCTCAGGTCGGGCTGCCCGTCCACGGAAACCGGTGGTGCTCTGCCGGCTAGCAAATCCCTGCGAACCATCCAGTATGCGCGGGGATGCCTGCGGTCGGCTCCGTCAGGAGGACTAGTCCTTGGAGGTCTCTCCCGGGAGGGCCAGCATCTGGTCCAGGCCCACCCGCGCGAAGTGGGCGACCTCGTCGTCGACCTTGATGGCGTTGACCACCCGACCGGCCACCAGGGACTCGAGTGCCCAGACGAGGTGGGGCAGGTCGATCCGGTTCATGGTCGAGCAGTAGCAGACGTTCTTCTCCAGGAACGAGATCTGCTGTCTCGGGAAGAGCGCGCCCAGCCGACGCACCAGGTTGAGCTCGGTGCCGACCACCCACTTCGTGCCGTCGGGGGCGGCAGCGATGGTCTGGATGATCTTCTCGGTCGAGCCCACCTCGTCGGCGGCCTCGACCACCTCGTGCTGGCACTCGGGGTGGACGATCACCTTCACGTCAGGGATCTCGCGACGAGCCTGCTCCACGGCGGCGAGGCTGAACCGGCCGTGCACGGAGCAGTGGCCGCGCCACAGGATCATCGTGGCGTCCTGGAGCTCCTGTCGGGTCAGGCCACCCATCGGCTTGTGGGGGTCGAACACCACACAGCCGTCGAGCGAGCCGCCCAGGTCGCGCACGAAGGTGTTGCGACCCAGGTGCTGGTCGGGCAGGAAGAGCACCTTGCCGCCGTCGCCTGCCTGGTCCAGGGCCCAGGTCAGCGCCGTCTTGGCGTTCGACGACGTGCAGATCGTGCCGCCGTGCCGACCGGTGAAGGCCTTGATGGCTGCTGAGGAGTTCATGTAGGTCACCGGGACGGTCACGTCGGCCACACCGGCCTCGACCAGGTCGTCCCAGCAGTCCTCGACCTGCCGGATGGCTGCCATGTCGGCCATCGAGCACCCGGCGGCGAGGTCGGGGAGGATCACGGTCTGGTTGTCGCCCGTGAGGATGTCGGCGGACTCGGCCATGAAGTGCACGCCGCAGAAGACGATGTAGGGCGCCTCCGGCCGGGCCGCCGCGTCCTTGGCCAGCTTGAAAGAGTCACCGGTGACGTCGGCGAACTCGATGACCTCGTCGCGCTGGTAGTGGTGTCCCAGCACGAAGACCTGGTCGCCCAGCGCCGCCTTCGCCGCGCGAGCGCGCTCGACCAGTCCCGGGTCGGAGGGGGCCGGCAGGTCGCCCGGGCACTCGACTCCGCGCTCGGTGTGCAGCTCGGTGCCACGTCCGAGGACGAGCAGCGGCAGGGGACTGGTGGGCCGGGAGTCCGACTGCGTCACAGGGGTGCTCACGGCTCGATCGTATGCCGTGAACGACCGGACCCAGGCGGGCGGTCCGTGCCCTAGGGTCGCCGCCATGGACGACGCAGACCTCGTGGAAGCACTGCTGGCAGCCACGACCGCCATGGTCGGCACGATCCGGGCCGCCGACCCGCAGGCCTCCGTGCCCGCTTGTCCGGGCTGGACCGTCACCGACCTCGTCGACCACCTGGGCCGGGTGCACCTGTGGGCGGCGCACTGTGCGCGCACCGGTTCGCAGCCGGACCCCTACCCGCGACGTGACCGCGAGCAGCCGCTGGCGGACTGGTATGCCGCGTGTGCCGAGACGATCGTGACCACCCTGTCCGGGCTGCCGGCCGAGCACCCGGCGTGGAGCTTCTCGGCGGTGCCGGGACACCAGGACGTCCGGTTCTGGCGACGCCGGCAGTTCCACGAGACGACGGTGCACCACGTCGACGCGCTCCAGGCGCACGGTGTGCTGCCGACCGCCGGCCTCGTCGACACCGTCCCCGCACTGACGACCGAGCAGGCAGCCGACGGGGTTGCCGAGGTCTTCGAGGTGATGGCGCCGCGGAGCCTGGTCCGACACGCCGACCGACCGCCCCTGGAGGTGATCCCGGCCCCCGAGCCCATCGCCTTCTCCTGCACAGACACCAACGCCTCGTGGACCGTGCGCGTCGTCGACGGCGCCGTCCGCGTCCACGACAACGTGGCGCAGGAGGCGGTCGGCCGGGTCAGTGGACCGGCGTCGCACCTCTACCTTGCGCTGTGGCACCGCGCTGACTCAGCGGTGCTCGTGACCGACGGGGACGAGGCTGCCGCCCGCCGGCTCTTGGGTGCTGCGTTGGTGCCCTAGGGGTGGAGGGGTCTAGAGCGGGTGGATCTTGCTGCTGGACATCGCCACGCTGACGGTGTTCTCACCGAACTTCACGTGGATGCGGTCGCCGGTGATCTTGACGACCGATCCGAGCCCATGCCGGTCGTGGGTCACCCGGTCGTTCACTGCGAAGTCCGGGATGTCCGGCACCGGAGCTGCCCGGAACGGGCTGTTCGGCAGATGCGGTTTCTTGGCGGGCTGACGGGGGCGCATCCATCCATTGTGGACCTGTTTTGCCCCTCTGGCCTCCACGGCGAACAGGAATCCGCCCCGCTCGTGCTCAGCAGCCCGGAAGAATGGGAGCGAAGAAACCCGCCGTGGCGCTCGGCGCCCGGGCTGGAAGGATGGGCGCGTGCACGTCGTCATCGCGCCGGACTGCTTCACCGGCACCCTTACCGCCCAGCAGGCCGCCAGGGCCATCGCCCACGGGTGGGCTGCCACCGCCCCGCACGACCTGCTGACCCTGCGTCCGCTGTCCGACGGCGGTCCGGGCTTCCTCGACGTGCTCGCGTCGGCGCTCCCCGAGGCGCAGACCTTGGCCGTGACGGTCGCCGACCCGCTCGGTCGCGACGTGCCGGCCGCGATCCTGATGACGGGCACGGACGGTGACCGCACGGCATACCTCGAGTCGGCGCAGGCGGCAGGGCTGCACCTGCTCTCAGCCGACGAGCGGAACCCCGCGGTGACCAGCACGTGGGGAGTCGGCCAGCTCGTCGACGCTGCCCTGCGCGAGGGCGCCAACCGGATCGTGGTGGGCCTCGGCGGCAGCGCGACCAACGACGCCGGCGCCGGAATGCTCGCGGCACTCGGCGCGGGCGCACCCCAGGACCTCGCGCGGGGTGGGCTGGCCCTGGCCGACATCTCGGACGCGGCCCTCCCGGCGCTCGCGGCCACCCGCGAACGCTTCCGCGGTGTCGAGCTGGTCCTTGCCACCGACGTCGAGTCGCCGCTGCTCGGGCTCCAGGGCGCCAGCGCGGTGTTCAGTCCGCAGAAGGGGGCCTCTCCCGAGATCGCCCAGGCCCTGGAGGGGGCGCTCGGACGGTTCGTCGAGGTGGTCCGTCGCACGCTGCCGGAGCAGACCGACCTGTTGACCGGTACGGGCCGCCGCCTCGACAAGGCGCCCGGCGCCGGCGCAGCGGGCGGCCTCGGCTACGGACTGTCCCTGCTCGGGGGCACCAGGGTCAGCGGGGTGTCGGAGGTCCTCGAGGCGGTGGGGTTCAGAGACCTCCTGCGGGCGGCCGACCTGGTCGTCACGGGGGAGGGCTGCTTCGACTGGCAGAGCCTGCAGGGCAAGGTCGTGGCCGGGGTTGCCGCCATGGCGCTCGAGACGGCCACGCCGAGCGTCCTCATTGCCGGCCAGACCCTCGTGGGGCGCCGTGAGGCGATGACCCTCGGGCTGTCGGGCAGCTATGCCGTGGCGCAGACCCCCGCACAGGTCGAGGCTGCCATGTCCGATCCGGTCGGAACGCTCTCGGCACGCGCTGCCCGGGTGGCGGCCACCTGGTCCCCCCGGAGCTGACCACGACGTACAGTGGGGGGTGCGCGGGGAACATTTCGCGAGAACCGCAGGTTGGCACTGGTGGCCGACCTCCACCGACATGAAGGACTCATCATCATGAGTGTTCAGGACCAGACCGCCCCGGCGACGACCGCCGACGCGACCGAGGCGCCTGCCGAGGCCACGCACGGCGTGCTCCTCACCGACGTTGCTGCCGCCAAGGTCAAGTCCCTGCTCGAGCAGGAGGGCCGCGACGACCTGCGCCTGCGCGTCGGCGTGCAGCCCGGTGGCTGCTCGGGCCTCATCTACCAGCTCTACTTCGACGAGCGCACCCTCGACGGTGACCTCGTGCGCGACTTCGACGGTGTCGAGGTCGTCGTGGACCGGATGAGCGCCCCCTACCTCGTCGACGCGAGCATCGACTTCGCCGACACGATCGAGAAGCAGGGCTTCACGATCGACAACCCCAACGCGGGCAGCTCCTGCGCCTGCGGCGACTCTTTCAGTTGATCGAGCACAGCAGCTGATCACGTACAGCAGCTGAGCAACGCCGAGGGGCCCGTCACCACTGGTGACGGGCCCTCTCGCGTGTGGTCTAGCGGTACTCGGGGTTGGGGTAGTCGAACCGGGCGCCCGCGTCCCACTCGGTGCGCTGGTTGCCGCCCACCGGGAAGCCACCCGCCGCCTTCAACATGGCCGCCAGGTGCATGAGGTTCCACGTCATGAACGTGGTGTTCCGCTGGGTGAACTCGTTCTCGGGGCCGCCGCTGCCCGGGTCGAGGTAGGACGGACCGGGTCCCGCCTCGCCGATCCACCCGGCGTCCGCAGCCGGTGGGATGGAGTAGCCGATGTGCTGGAGGCTGTAGAGGATGTTGGACGAGCAGTGCTTGATGCCGTCCTCGTTGCCGGTGATGATCGCGCCACCGACCTTTCCGTAGTAGACGTACTGGCCTGCCGCGTTCGTCATGGATGACCCCGCATAGAGCCGCTCGATGACCTGCTTGGTGATGCTGGAGTTGTCGCCCAGCCAGATCGGGCCCGCCACCACGAGGATGTCCGAGTCGATGATCCGGGCAAACAGGGTCGGCCACTCGTCGCGGTCCCAGCCGTGCTCGGTCATGTCGAGGTAGACGCCGGTCGCGATGTCGTGGTCGACCGCCCGGATCACCTCGACGTCGACTCCGTGCTTGCGCATGATGGCGGCGCTGATGTCGACCAGGCCCTGCGTGTGGCTCCGCTCCGGAGACCGTTTCAGCGTGCAGTTGACGAAGGTCGCGCGCAGGGCGCTGAAGTCGAAGGCACCGATCTCGGGTTCGCTCATGGAGGTGACTGTGCCGTGTCACGGGGCCAGCAGCAACAGTCATTCGGTGGATGGCACGGTAGGTTTCCCAGAGTGCAGATAGCCATCACGGGTTCCATTGCCACCGACCACCTGATGACCTTCAAGGGCAGGTTCCGCGACAGCCTCGTCGTGGAGCAGCTCGACAAGGTCTCGTTGTCATTCCTCGCCGACGACCTCGAGGTGCGTCGCGGGGGCGTGGCCGCCAACATCGCGTTCGGCATGGCCAACCTCGGCCAGCGCCCGATCCTCGTCGGAGCGGTCGGTGAGGACTTCGGCGACTACCGCAGCTGGCTCGAGCGGCACGGGGTGGACTGCGCATCGGTGCACACGTCCGAGTCCAAGCACACCGCACGCTTCGTCTGCACGACGGACGAGGACATGGCCCAGATCGCGACCTTCTACGCCGGCGCGATGAGCGAGGCAAGGGCCATCGAGCTCGGCCCGATCGCCACGCGTGTCGGCGGGCTCGACCTCGTGCTCATCGGTGCCAACGACCCCGAGGCGATGCTGCGCCACACCCGCGAGTGCCGCTCGCGCGGCATACCGTTCGCTGCCGACCCCAGCCAGCAGCTGGCCTTCGCCGACGGCGCGACGATCCGCCAGCTCATCGACGGTGCCGACTTCCTGCTCACCAACGAGTACGAAGCCGCGCTCACCGAGCAGAAGACCGGCTGGAGTGCCGAGGAGGTTGCCGACCGGGTGCACACCCGCGTCATCACGCGGGGCAAGGAGGGCGTCACCATCGAGCGCAAGGGGGAGGACCCCATCGAGGTGTCGGTGGCGCGCGAGGTCCGGCGCGCCGACCCGACCGGAGTGGGCGACGCGTTCCGCGCAGGTTTCCTCACCGGTCTGGCAGCCGACCTGGGGCTGCGGCACGCCGCCGAGCTCGGGTCGATGCTGGCGACCTACGTCATCGAGACGGTGGGCACCCAGGAGTACACCCTCGGCAAGGCGAGCTTCCTCCAGCGGCTGGCGGACGCGTACGGCCAGGATTCGGCCGACGCCATCGAACCCCACATCGCCTGCATCGCGCCGTAGGACGCCACCGGTGGCGACCGACCCGGTCGAGCCCCTGCCGACCACGTGGGAGTTCGACCTCAGCGAGGTGGAGGACGGCGAGGACATGGTCGCGGTCGGGGGCGACCTGCGGGCTGGGACCCTCGTCGAGGCCTATCGCAGCGGCGTCTTCCCGATGGGCCTGGGCGAACACGGTGCCAGGCCGCTCGGGTGGTGGTCGCCGGATCCCCGCGGCGTGCTGCTGCCCGGTGGCGTCCACGCCAGTCGGTCGCTGCAGAAGTCGTTGCGGCGCTTCGAGATGCGGGTGGACACCGCCTTCCGGCAGGTCGTCGACGCGTGCGCCGACCCGCGCCGGGACGGGCGATGGATCACCGAGGAGATCGCCGATGCCTACACCGAGCTGCACGCTCTGGGATGGGCCCACAGCATCGAGACGTGGCAGGACGGTGAGCTCGTCGGCGGGCTCTACGGCATCACCGTCGGCGGGCTCTTCGCGGGCGAGTCGATGTTCCACCGCGTGACCGACGCCTCCAAGGCGGCCGTGGTCGCCACCGCGGGCTACGTCTTCGCCGACGGCGACCCGCGACGGCTGATCGACGTGCAGTGGGCCACCGACCACCTGCGCAGCCTCGGGGTGGTGACGGTCTCGCGACGCGACTACCTGCGCCTGCTCGAGGACGCCGTCGCCCTGGCGCCACCGACCTTCGGCGTCGCCCCCTGAGGCCGAGGCCTCAGGACACCAGCCGGACCCGGTATGCCGCGTGGTCACCGTCCGTGGGCACCTCACCGAGGTAGTCCTGGCCGCGCATCCGGCACCACGCGGGGATGTCGGCCCTGGCCGCCGCGTCCGTGGCCCACACCTCCATCACGGCTCCGGGTGCCGCGTCGCGTGCGGCCTGTGCCAGGCGGATGACGGGCAGGGGGCAGCGCAGGCCACGTGCGTCGACGACGAGGGGCGGGGACTCCGCTCCGTCCCGGGGAGGGCTCACAACCGGTGTGCTCCGAGCTCGGCGCGGACCGAGGCGACCGCGTCAGCGATCACCTCGCAGAAGGCGTCGACCTGGGCCGCGCGCTCGGGAGCGACCGCCGCGAGGGGCACCGTGATCCGGACGTTGCCGTGCGTCAGGGCACCCATCGCCGCGAGGACGTGGCTGGGTTCGAGCGTGCTGGCCGTGCACGCCGAACCCGAACCCACCCCGAAGCCGCGCCGGTCGAACTCGCGGACGAGCGCCTCGCCGTCGGCGTAGAGGGCCGAGAACGTCACGACGTGGGGGAGTCGCACGGTCGCGTCGCCCACGACCTCGACGTCGGGCACGGCTGCCGCGGCGGCCCGGATCCGGTCCACGAGCGTGAAGGTCTCGGCCGCGTCGGACTCGCGTGTCGCCTCGGTCTGTTGCCAGGCCTCCGCGGCGGCAAGGGCAAGAGGCACCCACGGGGTGTGTCGGGTCGGGCCGCTCAGCGCGGCGTCGGGGTCCGGCGCGCCGGGGAGCAGCCACCGGGCGCGCTCGGGCAGCACGACCACCCCGAGGCCGCCGGGACCGCCCCAGGACTGGGCATCGCCCGCAAGGGCGTCATAGGAGGTGGGGCCGGCCATCCGGCCCAGCGACGCTTGGGCGTCGACGGCGAGCGGCAGCCCGGCCTCCTGGCAGAGCGCCCAGGCGCGGTCGAGCGGCTGCACGGTACCGACCTCGCCGTTGGCGTGCTGGAGGGCAGCAGCGACGGTGCCGGGAGCTGTGATCGCCCGGGACCATGCCTCGAGGTCCACCCGACCAGCCCCGTCCACCCCGACCGTGGCGAACAACGCCAGGTCGCCGGCGGAGTCCGCGCAGTGGCGGCCCGGGACCAGCACTGCCGAGTGCTCGACCGCGGAGGCGACGACGCGCGCTCCACGACGGCGCGCGGCATACCTGAAGCCCTCGACCATCCAGCGGACGGCGGTCGAGCCGTCGGGGGCGAAGGCCACCTCGGAGGGGCGGACCTGGAGTCCTGCCGCGAGCACTTCACGGGCCTGGTCGAGCAGGCGGCGCGCGGCCCGCGCCTCACGGTGAAGGCGTCGCGGGTCGGCCCACCCTGCATCGATCGCGGCGACGAGGGTCTCTCTGGCGCGGGGGTGCATGGGGCCGGGTGCCGCATCGAGAAACGCGCGGTCGGAACCGTCGTCCGGGGAGGGGTTCGCCACACCCCGACGTTAGTCCCACCCTGACCGGACGACACGCACTCGCTGGAGTAGGGTTTGGCGCGATGGCCCATCACTGTCTCGAAGAAGGTGCACCGTTGCGTCAGCACGACGTCTCTGCGCCGCGCCCACACAGGCGGCGGACTGCAAGCAGGAGATCGACCACGGCTCTCGGGCTGTCGCTCGTGGCCCTCACCCTCTCGGGGTGTGCGGGGCGCGTGCAGGACGGTTTCCTCCCCCGTGCGGTGACCGAGGGCGGCGAACGCGTGACCTCGCTGTGGAACGGCGCGTGGATCGCCGCGCTCCTCGTCGGCGCCCTCGTCTGGGGCCTGATCGGCTGGTGTGTCGTCGCCTACCGCCGGGCCAAGGACGACACGGGTCTGCCGGTGCAGCTGCGCTACAACGTGCCGATGGAGATCCTCTACACGATCGTCCCGGTGTTCATGATCGCGGTGCTCTTCTACTACACCGCGCGTGACGAGGCCGCCCTGCTCGACACCTCCAAGCACCCGGACGTCGTCGTCAACGTGGTGGGCAAGAAGTGGAGCTGGGACTTCAACTACGTCAACGAGCAGACCTACGAGAGCGGCACGCAGGCCGAGCTCACGGGGGAGCCCGGCACCGAGAAGAACCTGCCGACGCTCTACCTGCCGGTCAACAAGCGCACCGAGTTCGTGCTGACGTCGAGGGACGTCATCCACTCCTTCTGGGTCCCGGCATTCCTGCAGAAGCTCGACATGATCCCGGGGCGGGTCAACAAGTTCCAGGTCTTCCCGACCGAGACCGGTGACTTCAAGGGCAAGTGCGCCGAGCTGTGTGGCGCCTACCACTCGCAGATGCTGTTCAACGTCAAGGTCGTCGACCAGGCCGCCTACGAGCAGCACATCTCCGAGCTCAAGGCGCAGGGCAACACGGGTCAGCTCGACAACAGCCTGAACCCCGCCAAGGTCATGGACGAAGACCAACACCTCATCCCGAGTGCAGGGGGCAACTGATGGCAGCGGCAACCGAGTCCACCTCGGCCGGGACGTACTACCGTTCCACCGAGGCGACGGCGACCCGCCGGCTCACCAAGGGTCAGACGGTCGTGAAGTGGGCGTCGACGACCGACCACAAGGTCATCGGCAACCTCTACTTCATCACCTCGTTCCTCTTCTTCATGTTCGGCGGCGTGCTCGCCCTGCTGATCCGTGCGGAGCTGTTCCAGCCCGGACTGCAGGTCGTGGACAACCCCGACCAGTTCAACCAGCTGTTCACCATGCACGGCACGATCATGCTGCTGCTGTTCGCGACGCCGTTGTTCGCCGGGTTCGCCAACGCCCTCATGCCGATCCAGATCGGCGCCCCTGACGTCGCGTTCCCCCGGCTGAACATGTTCGCCTACTGGCTCTACCTGTTCGGTGGCCTGATCGCCTCCGCAGGCTTCCTCACCCCCTCGGGGGCGGCGTCGTTCGGCTGGTTCGCGTACTCGCCGTTGTCGGACGCCTCAAACACCCCCGGCCTCGGTGGTGACCTGTGGGTCTTCGGTCTCGCGCTCGGTGGTTTCGGCACCATCCTCGGTGCCGTCAACTTCATCACCACGATCATCTGCATGCGCGCGCCCGGCATGACGATGTTCCGCATGCCGATCTTCACCTGGACGATCCTGGTCACCAGCCTGCTCGTGCTGATGGCCTTCCCGGTGCTCGCATCGGCCCTGCTGGCGCTGGGTGCAGACCGCAAGTTCGGGGCCCAGATCTTCGAGGCCGACAACGGCGGGCCGATGCTGTGGCAACACCTGTTCTGGTTCTTCGGCCACCCAGAGGTCTACATCATCGCCCTGCCCTTCTTCGGCATCATCTCCGAGATCCTGCCGGTCTTCTCGCGCAAGCCGATCTTCGGCTACAAGACGCTGGTCTTCGCGACCATCGGCATCGCGGCCCTCTCGGTGACCGTGTGGGCCCACCACATGTACGCCACCGGCCAGGTGCTGCTGCCGTTCTTCGCAGTGATGACCATGTTGATCGCGGTGCCCACCGGCGTGAAGTTCTTCAACTGGATCGGCACGATGTGGGGCGGAAAGCTGTCCTTCGAGACACCGATGCTCTGGGCGGTCGGCTTCCTGGTCACCTTCCTCTTCGGCGGCCTGACCGGCATCATCCTGTCCAGCCCGGCGCTGGACTTCCACCTCTCCGACAGCTACTTCGTGGTGGCCCACTTCCACTACGTCGTGTTCGGCACCGTGGTGTTCGCGATGTTCGCCGGCTTCTACTTCTGGTGGCCGAAGTTCACCGGGCGGATGCTCGACGAGACGCTGGGCAAGATCCACTTCTGGATGTTGTTCATCGGCTTCCACACGACGTTCCTGATCCAGCACGTGCTGGGTGTCGACGGTATGCCGCGTCGCTACGCCGACTACCTGCCCGAGGACGGCTTCACCTGGGAGAACCAGGTGTCCACCTTCGGTGCCTTCCTGCTGGCCGCGTCGACGCTGCCGTTCCTCTACAACGTCTGGAAGACCTGGCGCACGGCGCCCTTGGTCGAGACCGACGACCCGTGGGGTTACGGCGCCTCCCTGGAGTGGGCGACGTCCTGCCCGCCGCCGCGTCACAACTTCGACGTGCTCCCGCGGATCCGCTCCGAGCGCCCGGCCTTCGACCTGCACCACCCCGAGGCGGCGCCGCTCGGTGGGGTGCACGCCGACCCGGACACCCTGACTCGGATCATGGCCGAGACCCGCACGTCCGAGCACCACGCGACGGGCGAGTTCGACGAGCACAAGCACCCGCGGTTCCACGAGGAGCGTGACTGACCCGTGAAGATCGAGTACAAGCTCTTCGTCATCCTGGCTGCCTTCTTCGCCCCCTTGGGGCTCATCTACGGCATCTTCACCCACTGGCGGGAGCCGGTCGGCCCGGCAGGGCTGTTCCTGTCCGCCGGTCTCGGCGCCATGATCGCCTTCTACCTGTGGGCCACGGCGCGGCGCCTCCCGGAGCGGCCCGAGGACAACCCCAGCGGCGAGATCTGGGAGCAGGAGGGCGAGTACGGCTTCTTCAGCCCGCACTCCTGGTGGCCCCTGGCCCTCGCCGGAGCGTCCGCCCTGTGCTTCCTCGGCCTGGCCGTCGGCTGGTGGCTGTTCATCATCGGGGCGGGCTTCGGGGTCGTCGCCCTGGTGGGCTGGACCTTCGAGTACTTCAAGGGCCCGCACGCCGTCTGACGGCGCTCCATCGACAGCTCGGCCGGGCGTACGCACCCCTCGGGGTGGTACGCCCGGCCCTTCGTCGTGTCAAGGCACCCATCCCGAGCAGGTAGACTGCTGCCAGGTCCGCGCAGGGGCGGACCTCTTCCAGGGGGCTCGGCTCCAGGGGGCTGGGCGCGGGATCGTGATCGCCCGGCCAGACACAGCTGCATAGCCAACCAATGAGGGCTGCCCGGCGTCTGTTCGGGTGACGGGCATCGTCGGGGCACCATCCGACCGGTCCAGCCGCACACGAACAAGTCACGCACAGGGCGCCACGGTGGCGCAGAGCACAGGAGCACACACGTGGTGGGTAGGACACAGGGGTCACGACGACTGGCCACGGCCTTGGCCGTGGCCGCGTTGTCGGGGGTAACCGTGCTGGCCGGGTGCTCAGGCGCCGTGGACAGCCCGAGCACCGACAACGTCGCAGCCAGCTCGAGCAGCAGCTCGTCCTCCTCGTCGGCGACGCCCACTCCCGCGGAGCTCACGATCAGCCCGGCCCAGGACGCCACCGACGTGCTGCCCACCGAGCCCGTGGTCGTCAAGGCCACCACCGGTTCGCTCGGTGAGGTCGCCGTGACCGACGCCAAGGGCGCCACGGTCGCGGGCGCCCTCGGTACCGATGGCTCCTGGACCTCCAGCGCGCGACTGGCACCCAGCGCGTCCTACACCGTCACCGCGAAGGCAACGGGTCCAGACGGCACGCCGTCCACGACGACCTCCACGTTCACCACCCTCAAGCCCAAGGTCACGGCCACCTACGGCATCCTCAACTCGGGCGAGACCGTGGGCGTCGGCATGCCGGTGAGCATCCAGTTCGACTCCGCGGTCGCCACCGCGAAGCTGCGCGGCGAGGTGGAGAAGCTCGTCAAGGTCACCACCTCACCCAAGCAGGCCGGCGCCTGGGGCTGGCTCGACAACCGCCAGCTCATGTGGCGGCCCGTGAACTACTGGAAGCCCGGCACCAAGGTCACCATCAGTGCCCCCCTCACCGGCGTCCAGACCGGCGAGGGCAAGTGGGTCGGCAACGACGACTCCGCCAGCTTCACCATCGGCTCCTCGATGGTCTCCACCGTGGACATCAAGCGCCACGTCATGACCGTGACCCGCGGCGGCGCCGTGATCAAGACCATCCCGATCAGTGCCGGGCGCCCGGGCCCGCAGACCGAGACCCGTTCCGGCATCAAGGTGATCATCCGCAAGGAGGGCACCGTCGTCATGGACTCGACGACCATCGGGATCAAGAAGGGCGAGCCCGGCTACTACAAGATCACCACGCAGTCCGCCATGCGCGTGACGTGGACGGGGGAGTACCTCCACTCCGCGCCCTGGTCGGTCGGAGCACAGGGCAGCGCCAACGTCAGCCATGGCTGCGTGAACATGTCCCCCGCCAACGCCGCCTGGATGTACGCCAACTCCAAGGCCGGCGACGTCGTGAAGTTCACCGGCTCGTCCCGGCAGTTCCAGCCCTCTGAGGGCATCGGCGTCTGGCAGTACTCGTTCGCCGGCTGGAAGGCGCAGAGCGCGCTCGCCTGAGCGGCGTCCGAGGGCTCCCAGGGCGTCCTCCGGGTTTCGTCGCGCCGCTCGTCGACGGCAAAGGCTTGGTCGACCGCGAGCAATTTCTTGGTCAAGCATGCAACCGCGAGCCGGTCGGGTGGAGTCAATCCGGGTGTGACCATCCACTGGGGCATGGTCCATCACACAGCTGGGGGATCCACATGTTGTTGATGTCTCGCTCCGCCCTGTCCGCCGCCGCCGCACTGCTCCTGGTGCCGGTGCTGGCCTCCGCCGCCACCGCGGCACCCGCTCCGAACGACACCGCTGCCAAGGCAACCGTCGTCTCGGCCCTGCCCAGCACCTTCGAGCAGGACACCACCGGCGCCCAGACCGATGCCACCGATGCCGCGCTGAACGCGCAGTGTGGGGCGCCGTTCACCAACGCCAGCGTCTGGTTCCGCTACACCGCCGCGACCGACGGTGGCGTCATCGCCGACATGTCGGCCTCGAGCTACTCGGGCGGCTTCATGGTGACCGAGGGCGATCCCGCTGCCGGCAACCTCGTGGCGTGCGGCCCGACCACGGTCGGATTCGCGACCACGGCCGGGCAGACCTACTACGTCGTCGCCTTCAGCGACACCGCCGCCGTCGGCGGGAACCTGGTCGTCACCTTCGACAACGCCCCGCCGCCGCCGGAGGCGACCATCACCGTCAACCCGCGGGGCGTGGCCAACAAGGACGGCTCGGCGACTATCGGCGGGACCTACTCCTGCACGAACGCCGACGACTTCTTCAGCGACATCGAGGGCACCCTCACCCAGCAGGTCGGCCGGGTGAAGATCACCGGCTTCTTCTTCGTCAACCCCATCCAGTGCGACGGGGCGACCCACACCTGGTCCGGCACCGCCTACAGCGACAACGGCCTCTTCAAGGGTGGCAAGGGTGCGAGCGTGACCTTCGCGTTCGCCTGTGGCGTCTTCGAGTGCGCGGTCGGCTACGCCGAGCAGACGGTCCAGCTCAGCGGCGCGCGGAAGTAGCTCCAACGCACCACCGGTGCCGTGTCCCGTGACCGGGGCACGGCACCTGCGCGCCGTGGGGTGCGCGTGGCAGGGCTCACCCCCAGCCGAGGTCGTGCAAGCGCGCGTCGTCGATCCCGAAGTGGTGCGCTATCTCGTGCACCACGGTCACGGCGATCTCGTCGAGGAGGTCCTCGCGGTCCTCGCACATCCGGGTCAACGGGCCGCGGAAGATCGTGATCCGGTCCGGGAGCGCCCCGGCCCAGCCGTCACCACGCTCGGTGATGGGGGTGCCGTCATAGACGCCGAGCAGGTCGGGGTCGTCCGGTGGCGGCTCGTCCTCGACGAAGAAGACGACGTTGTCCAGCAGCCGCATCAGCTCGGGAGGCACAGCGTCGAGGGCGTCGCCCACGGCCACTTCGAACTCGGCTGCCCCCATCTCGACCACGGGGCCAGCCTGTCACGTGAGGGCCGTCACGCCGAAACACCCCCAGGCATCGGTATGCCGCCCACTCGCGGCCGCACGCGAGGCGTGGGTGGTGAGCGGGCGGCATACCCGGGGGTGTTTGGCCTGAGAGGCTCAGGGAGCCTCTGGTGGGCTTGTGAAGGGCCTCAGGGGCGCTTGGGGGGCTCCCTGCGCGAGCTCTCGAGGGCCGGCCGCGACTCGTCGCCGCTCGGAGCGGCCTCGATCGCCTCGTGGCCATGGCCGTCGTGGTGTGCCGCGGCCAGCTCGGCCGGCGTCACCGGGTTGATGCTGTCGGTGAAGTAGAACCGCGACAGGGCCGAGCGGGCCTTGTCCTTGCGGGCCGTCGGTGAGGCGACGCCGTGGGCGTCGGTTCCCGCCTCGAGCAGCAGGACTTCGTGGTCCTCGTGCTGGACGAGGTTCCAGCGGGTGAACTCGTCGAGCGGCTCGTGCTGCTCGAAGAACTTCCCGTCGGCGGTGCGCACGATGCGTCCGGTCTCGCGGCCGTGCAGGACCAGGTCGCGGTCCTTGCGCTGCAACGACAGGCAGATGCGCTTGGTGACCCAGAAGACGATCGGTGGCGCGATGAAGAAGGCTGCCCGCAGGGTGTGGGTGATGTCGTTGATCGACAGGTGCAGCTTGATCGCCATGAGGTCGTTGCCCGCGGCGAACATGAGCACGCCGTAGGCCGTCAACGCTGCCATGCCCAGCCCTGTGCGAGTGGGGTTGTTGCGCGGCCGGTCGAGCAGGTGGTGCTCGCGGTTGTCGCCGGTGACCCACTTCTCGAGGAACGGGTAGGCGCCCATCAGGCCGTACATGACCGGGATCAGGAGGATGGCGCCGATCATCACGTTGAACGAGAACGTGAAGCCGAAGGCGGTGAACTCAAGCCAGCCGGGCAACAGACGCAGCGCGCCGTCGGCGAAGCCCATGTACCAGTCGGGTTGGGCTCCTGCAGTGACCGGCGAGGGGTCGTAGGGACCATAGGCCCAGATCGGGTTGATGGTGACCAATCCAGAGATCAGCGAGATGACGCCGAAGACGATGAAGAAGAAGCCACCGGCCTTCGCGGCATACACCGGCATGACCGGGAAGCCGACGACGTTGTCGTTGGTGCGGCCGGGCCCGGGGAACTGGGTGTGCTTGTGCACGAACACCAGCCCGATGTGGGCGGTGAACAGTCCGACCAGGATCGCCGGGAGCAGCAGCACGTGGATCGAGAACAGGCGGGGGATGATCGCCTCGCCGGGGAAGGGGCCGTCGAACAGCGCGAACGACAGGTAGGACCCGAGCACGGGCACCGAGCGCATGAAGCCTTCTGCGGCGCGAAGGCCGGTCCCGGAGAGCAGGTCGTCCGGCAGGGAGTAGCCGGCGAAACCCTCGATCAGGGCCAGCATCGACAGGATGCAGCCGATCACCCAGTTGATCTCACGCGGCTTGCGGAAGGCACCCGTGAAGAACACGCGCAGCATGTGGACCGACAGCGCGACGATGAACATCAGCGCGGCCCAGTGGTGGATCTGGCGGATGAGCAGACCGCCGCGGATGTCGAAGGAGATGTCCACCGTCGACCGGAACGCCTCCGACATCGTGATGCCACGCAGGGGCAGGTAGCTGCCGTCGTAGACGACCTGACCGGCGCTGGGGACGAACCAGAAGGTAAGGAACGTGCCCGAGAGCAGGCAGATGATCAGGGAGTACATGGCGACTTCGCCGAGCATGAAGGACCAGTGCTCGGGGAAGACCTTCTTCATGAGGTAGCCGACCGGCTTGGCCGCTCCCGTGCGGTCGTCCAGCCAGCCCGCCACGCCCCCGACGGCCTTCAGGCCGGGGTTGGTGGGCTCCTCGGGCTGGGGGTCGTCCCTGCGGAGGCGGTCGATCGGGTCGCGACCCGTCGGGTGGCGGTCGGTGCTCATGCGGAACCACGCTCCCAGAAGCTCGGACCGACGGCCTCGCGGAACGGGGCGTCGGCGATCAGGTAACCCTGCGCGTCAACGGTGATCTTCAGCTGCGGCAACGGACGCTTGGCCGGCCCGAAGATGACCTTGCAGTCCTGCGTCACGTCGAACGTCGACTGGTGGCAGGGACAGAGCAGGTGGTGCGTCTGCTGCTCGTAGAGACCAACCGGGCAACCGACGTGGGTGCAGATCTTGGAGTAGGCGACGATGCCCTCGTGGCCCCAGTCACGCTCCTTCTGGGGCTTGATGTCCTCGGGGTTGAGGCGCATCAGGAGCACGGCGGCCTTGGCCTTGTCCTCGAGCACGTGCTCGGAGTCCTTGATCGACTCGGGGAGCACGTGGAAGACCGAACCGATGGTGACCTGATCCGCCCGGATCGGGGTGCGCTCGGGGTCGCGGACCAGCCGGTCACCCTTCTTCCACATCGTGGTGGAGAGCTGGTTCTTCGGCAGGGGACCGAGCCCGCCCACCAGCGGCAGCAGGATCGCCAGCGGCGGCAGCGCGAGGGCGCCGACCAGCGAGAACTTGATGAGCGGGCGACGGCCGAGCTGGGCCTTGTCGCCGCCGTCCATGAGACCGGTGACCACCCGCGTGCGGTCCTCGTCCTTGGCCCGCAGGGGGTGTCGCTCCTCGACCGACTCGACGTCGGGCATCAGGGTCTTGGCCCAGTGGACCGCCCCGACACCGCAGCCGAGGAGGGCGAGGGCCATCGTCACGCCGAGGACGACGTTGTAGATGCTTGCGTTGCCGATGCCGGGGATGAATCCCGACCGCTCGGGGTCGATCGCGAAGTAGGCGACGATGAACAGCACCGTGCCCAGGCTGGAGAGGCCGAAGAGCGCTGCGACCTGCTTCTCGGCCCGTTTGGCTGACTTCTCGTCGAGGTCCGACATCCGTGCGGCGTGCGGCGGCAGGCCCGGGTTCTGGAAGTGCGCCGGAAGGCCGCCGGTGCCCTCGACATGGCCCTGGTCCAGCCGGACCGCAGTGGAGCCGTAGCCGTCGCCGTGGCCGTCGCTCTGGCCGGCCATGTGGCCAGCGCCGTGGCCGTCGCTCGTGCCGACGACCGCGCCGTGCGGCGTGTCGTGTTCGCTCATCGTGTCGTCGATCCTGTCGAGTCGCGGTGGTCAGTTCCAGTGTCGCCCCGGGCGATGGTCTGGGCCAGAGGGTGTGACCGACCCGTCATGGCCGTGTGTGCCCTCTGTGCCGTCGGAGCCTTCGGGGCCATCAGGCGGCCTTCCGGCCGAGCCAGACGGCGAAGCCGACCATGATGCCGAGCCCGAAGATCCAGGCGAAGAGCCCCTCGGACACGGGGCCGAGGTTGCCCAGCGCCATCCCGCCGACGTTCTCCTGCTCGTCGACCGCGTGGAGGTAGGCCACGATGTCGTTCTTGGACTCCGGGGAGATGTTGTCGTCGCTGAAGACGGGCATCGACTGGGGGCCGGTGACCATGGCTTCGTAGATGTGCTTGCCCTCGACGTTGTGCAGGTTCGGGGCGTACTTGCCGCGGGTCAGGGCGCCGCCGGAGCCGGCGAAGTTGTGGCACATCGCGCAGTTGACCCGGAACAGCTCGGCGCCGAGGGCGACGTCGCCCCCTTCACCGTTGGTGTACTCGGCCTCGGGGATGGCGGGTCCGGGGGCCAGCGACGCGACGTATGCCGCCACCGCGGAGATCTGGTCCTGCGTGAACCGGACCTGCTCCGCGCGGGGGGCCTGGACGTTCGGCGCAGCCATCGGCATGCGGCCGGTGCCCATCTGGAAGTCCACGGCAGCGGCGCCGACGCCCGGAAGGGCCGGACCGGCCTTGGTGCCCTGGGCCTGCAGCCCGTGGCAGGTCGCGCAGTTGGCGAGGAAGAGCTTCTTGCCCTCCTCGACGGTGCTGGCGGCTGTCGTGGCGGCGTCGGCCTTCTTGGGCGCGAGGGCGGAGTAGGCGACCCCGGTGAGGATCAGGCCCAGGAGCAAGAGCAGGGCGATCGCGGCCGGGTGGCGACGGCGGGCGGCCAAGGCGTTCACAGTGCGGTCCTGTCGATGGAGGCGGGCAGGGCGGGCTGGGAGGTCATCGTGCCGGTCATTTCAGCAGGTAGATCGTCGCGAACAGCGCGATCCACACCACGTCGACGAAGTGCCAGTAGTACGAGGTCACGACCGCGCCGGCAGCCTGGGCGTGGCTGTAGTGACGGGTCGTGAAGGTGCGCCCGATGATCAGCAGGAAGGCCAGCAGGCCACCGGTGACGTGCAGCGCGTGGAAGCCGGTCGTGAGGTAGAAGACCGAGCCGTACGCGGTGGAGGAGAGGGAGATGCCCTCGTGCACGAGCTCGGAGTACTCGAGGACCTGACCGGAGACGAAGACCGCGCCGAAGATGTAGGTGAGGACGTACCACTCGCGCATGCCCCAGCTCGGGACGGCGAGGAGGCTGGCGTCGCCGCGGTGCGGTTTGCCGTGCTCGGCCGCGTGGACGCCGAGCTGGCACCAGACCGACGAGACGACGAGGACGATCGTGTTGATCGTCGCGAAGGGCACGTTGAGCACCCCCGTCGACTCCTTCCACAGCTCCGGCTCCACCGAGCGGATCGTGAAGTACATCGCGAACAGGCCCGCGAAGAACATCAGCTCGCTGGAGAGCCAGACGATGGTGCCCACCGACACCATGTTGGGTCGGGACACCGGCCCGTGGCCGGGGATGCTGCCGGCTGAGCGGGCGGGTTCAGAGGTCACTGGAGATGCGGTCGCCACGTGCGCCAGATTAGCCACATTCGCAGCGCGGCACACCGTCGACCCCCCGATGGGTGCGTGGGCGTGCCGAAACGCCGCACCGGTAGCATCTGCGACATGACCGCTTCGCACGCGACCGCCGCCGACGCACCGACCTCGTCGGGGTCCTCGGCCCGCCAGATCTCCGTGCTGTTGTACAGCGACGACAAGACCACGCGCGACGCAGTCCGGGTCACGGTGGGACGTCGTCCGGCGCGGGACGTGGAGGTCGTGTCGTGGCGTGAGTGCGCGACCGCGGCAGCGGTGATCGAGGCCGTCGAGAACGCCCGCTTCGACGTCCTCATCCTCGACGGTGAGGCAGCGCCGATGGGTGGGCTGGGCCTGTGTCGCCAGCTCAAGAGCGAGATCTTCGAGTGCCCGCCGGTCCTCGTCCTGACCGGACGACCTCAGGATGGCTGGCTCGCGACGTGGTCCCTCGCCGACCTCGCGGTCCCGCACCCGCTCGACCCGATCGCCCTGGCCTCCGCCGTGGCCGAGCTGGGTCGCGGCGCTCGCCCCAGCGCCTCCTGACCGGCATGAGCGTCCCTGAGCCGGCTGGTCCCACCTGGCCGGACCTGCTCACCCTGCTGATCGCGCGGAACCACCTCTCCACCGACCAAGCGGCGTGGGCGATGGACCAGATCATGAGCGGCGAGGCCTCGCCGGTCCAGGTGGCCGGATTCCTCGTCGCGCTCCGCGCCAAGGGCGAGAGCGTCGAGGAGCTACGTGGCCTCGCCGACGTGATGCTGGCGCACGCCAACCGCATCGAGGTCCCGGGTCCGAGCCTCGACATCGTGGGCACCGGCGCCGACCGGTCCAACACGGTCAACATCTCGACGATGGCCTCGATCGTCATCGCTGCCAGTGGTATCCGAGTGGTCAAGCACGGCAACCGGGCCGCGTCGTCGGCCTCTGGTTCGGCGGACGTGCTCGAAGCCCTGGGCGTCAACCTCACCCTCAGCCCGCAGCGGGTGGCCGAGGTGGCGACGGATGCCGGCATCACGTTCTGCTTCGCCCAGGCCTTCCACCCCGCGATGCGACACGCTGCCGTGGCGCGCAGCGGGTTGGGTGTGGGCACGGCGTTCAACGTCCTCGGGCCCCTCACCAACCCCGCCCAGCCCACGTATGCCGTCGTCGGGGTCGCCGACCCGCGCGTGGCGCCGCTCATGGCCGGCGTGTTCGCCGGGCGGGGCAAGGATGCTGTGGTCTTCCGCGGCGACGACGGCCTCGACGAGCTGACCCTGAGCACCACCTCGACGGTGTGGTGGGTTCATGGCGGTGAGGTCACCCAGCGTGTCTTCGACCCCCTTCACGTCGGCCTCCAGCGCCAGCCGGTCGAGGCCCTGCGCGGGGCCGACGCGACGCACAATGCCCAGGTGGCGCGAGACCTGTTCGCCGGGCAGCGTGGGGCGGTCCGCGAGGCGGTCGTGCTCAACGCAGGCATGGCGCTGGCCCTGGCCGCACCAGATCTCGCCGCCACCCCCGACACGTCGGGTGGGGCGGGCGACAGGATCGAGCACGGCGCCTCGGACGAGACCTTTGCGGCGGCGGTGCGATCGGGCATGGACCGGGCCGAGGCTGCCCTGGACTCCGGGGCGGCCGCCGCCCAGCTGGACCGGTGGGCCGCGGCGACGCAGAGCACACCGGCCTGACTAGACCAGCTGGTCCTCCCCGTCCGGATCCGCCCCGTCCGGCTCCACCTCAGTAGCGGCCACTCGCAGGATCGCTGCGACCGACTGGTCCAGGTCGGCTTCTGTCGTGGACCAGTTCGACACCGATACCCGCATCAGTCGACGGCCCCGCCAGGTCGTGCCGCCGAGCCAGCAGGTCCCGTCTCGCTGCACCCCTTCGATGACCTTGTCGGTCCGTGCGTCGCTGCCGAAGCTGACCAGCACCTGGTTGAGGACCACGTCGTTGACCACCACGGCGCCGCCTGCCTCGAGCCCGTCAGCGAACCGCTGGGCCAGTGCGCAGCACCGGTCGACGAGGTCCGCGACACCGTCACGACCCAGCTCACGCAGGGCGGCCCAGACAGCGAATCCCCTTGCCCTTCGTGACGACTCGGGGACGAGGTCACCCAACGCGGGCGTCGCTCCACCCTGCCCGGTGAGGTATGCCGCGGTATAGGACAGTGCTGCGGCGTGCACCTGGGGGTGGGCGCAGATGGCGAATCCGCAGTCGTAGGGGACGTTGAGCCACTTGTGGCCGTCACAGGACCACGAGTCGGCGAGGCCGATCCCGTCGACGAGGTGCGCCTTCTCGGGCGAGGCGCCGGCCCAGAGGCCGAAGGCCCCGTCGACGTGCACCCAGGCACCGTGTCGCCGGGCCACGTCACAGGCGGCCCGGAGGTCGTCGCAGGCGCCGGTGTTGACGTTCCCCGCCTGGAGGCAGACGATCGTCGGTCCTGGCGCGCCCCGGTCGAGGACCGCCGAGAGGTCGTCGACGTCGATGGCGCCGTTGACCTCGGCGCCCACCGACTCCACCACCGCAGTGCCGAACCCGAGCAGCCGCAGCGCCCGGTCGATCGTCGCGTGCCGCTCGGCGCTGGCGACCACGCGCACGGCCGGGGCGCCACCCAGCCCGTCACGCCCGACGTCCCACCCGACCGCGGCGAGGACGTGCTGACGAGCCGTGGCCAGGCAGACGGTGTTGGCTCCCTGCGCACCGGTGACGAAACCGACCGATGCGTCGGCGGGTAGCCCCATCAGCTCCTTCAGCCAGCCACCGGCGACCTCCTCGGCGACGGCGGCTGCGGGGGAGAGGGTGGCGTTGAAGGCGCACTGGTCCCACCCGACCGCCACCATGTCCGCGGCCGTGGCCGAAGGCAGGGCGCCGCCGATCACGAAGCCGAAGAACCGGGGCCCCGGGGTCGCGGCCAGCCCCGGTGTGAAGGCCCTGACCAGCTCGTCGAGGACCTCGCCCGCGGGTGTTGGCGCATCGCGCAGCACCGCGTCCACCTCGAGCCGCAGCGTCGCAGCATCGACTGCCGGGGCCACCCGGGTCACCGGCAGCCCCGACCGGTGGCGTGCCGCCACGTGGGCGGCCCGCTCGAAGAGGAGGGTCAGATCGTCCATGCGGTGAAGGTACGCCGACTCGTGCCACGGCAGCCTCCGCCGTCGGGGTGAGCGGCTCGTGCCGTGCTGGCCGACGACCTGTCGACCTACGACATCCCGGCCAGCCAGCTCACCGCCTGGCGGGCGTCGGCCCGGCGCTGCTCGTACCTCGCCCCGACCGCCAACAGGGCGACACCCAGCGTGCCCAGCGTGAGGTAGCGCGGTAGCTGGACCGCATAGGGGCCGAGCTGGGTGAGCGCGATGACGATGGCTGCTGTCGCACCCAGGACGACCGGTGCCTGCCACCGTCGCAGCGCGCCGGCCAGGAGGACGAGCACCGCTGCAGTCACCGTGACCAACGGGCGCAGGAGGCCGTCGTCGACCGTGGTGTACAACGCGGAGGGGAGCAGCGCCACCGCCAGGCCCGGTCCGGCGGTCAACCAGGAGTGGTCGCTGAGCTCGCGATGCGACCACAGCCCGGCGGCGAGCACCAGTGCGGCGAGTGGCAGCGTCCAGGCCTCGAGCGTGGTCACCTGGGCCCGGTCGAGCTCGAGCCAGGCTGCCGCCGTGAGCCCGACCACGGCGAGGGCGACCGTCGCGCGACGGTGCGGCAGGGCGGCATACGCGACGGCGACGAGCCCGTATGCCGCGGCGACGGCTGCTGCTGCATGCGGCCACGACCGGTCGACGGCGACGGCGACGGTGGTGACGGCGACGAGACAGGCGAGGGTGCCGAGGACGACCTCCTCGGGACGGCCGCGTCGCCACTGGGCCAGGGCCACGAGAACCAGTGCGGCGGCGACGAGCACGGTCCACTGGGTGCGGCCGCCGACGAGCCCACCGGCCAGCCACAGCGCCCAGGCGGCTGCCGCTGCACTGACCCCTGCGGCGACGGGGCGAAGGACAGGGCGCAGCACGGCGGTCGCCGCCGCGGTCAGGGCGATGGCCACCAGGAGGGTGATCACCACACCGTCGCCGAGCCCGACCCCCACCGCGCCCAGTAGAGCGCCGAACAGGGTGAGGTGGCCAACGGCGGCCAACGGTGCCTCTTCGGGTTCCGAGCGCCGCACCAGGGCTCCGGCGACGAGGGCAGCACCCGCCGCGGAAGCGGTCAGCACCTCGACGTCGATGGAGACAATGGATCCGCTGATCGTGACACCCGCCACCGCTGCGACTGCACCCACTGCGGTCGCCTGCACCCGCCACCCCGGCCGGTGCACCGCTGCCGTCGTGGCAGCAAGGGCCACGCCGGTGAGGGCGACGATCGTAGCGGGACGTGAGTCGTGGACGATCGCAACAAGGACCAGGACCGCGAGGGCCAGGCCGGTCTGGGCCTCGCACCAGGCCGTGCCCAGCGACGTCGTCCGGATGCGGGCGGCCGCCAGGACGGTGGCGAGCACCGCGGTGAGCAGGGCCAGCACCGCGGTCCAGAACGCGCCGACCTGCAGGGCGAGGCACAGGACAGCCGTCGGGACCGCTGCGGAGGCGACCAGGGCGACGATGCCGAGGGCGCGCCAGTCGCCGGACAGCGGTCGGGCGACCCAGTCGGCTCGGACCGCTCCCCGGCCGCCGAGGCGTGTCGCCCGCACGGCGACGACCCGCCTGACCACCAGCGCGCCGGCAGCGGCCAGGGTGGCCAGGAGGACCACGCACGCTGCGCCGTCGAAGGTCATCGCGCCGACCCCGGTACCGGACGGGGTGTCCAGGGCATCGGCCGACGCCGTGGCCGCGCCTACTGAGGCCGCGGCAAACGAGAGCGCCGCCCACCCGGCGGCGGGGCCGGTCGCGGCGCGGCGGGTCAAGCCGAAGGAGGCCGGCACCACCAGGTGCACGGCTCCGAACAGCGCAGCTCCGAGGAGGGACAGCGCCGCACCGCCGGCAGCAGTCGAGGCGTAACCGACGATTCCTGCCCAGCCGATCGAGGCTGCCGTCAACGACAGCACGGCGAAGCCGGCGACGCGGCGGTCGTGACGGTGCACGGCGGCCAGGGCGAGGGCTGCGACCAGGCCGGTGACGGCGGTGTAGGCGCGGGCGTCCAGGGCGTCGAGGTCAGCCAGGCCGAAGCGTCGCGCGGCACTGACGTCCAGGAGCAACAGTCCGCCCGCCACCAGGGCCAGGGCTTCGGCGCTGCTGGGCAGCCGACGGCGCGATAGCTGGAGCGAGGCCACGGTCGCGGCAGCGGTGAAGCCACCCATGACCAGCATCTGACCGGTGCGGCCGATGACGAACCACGCGATGGCCAGGGCGATCGACGCGGCGACCAGGACGAGCAGGACACCGACTGCGAGGAGGGTCTGCTGGGTGGTCCAGCCCCTCCGCGGGGCCGTGGCGGGTGTCAGGTGGGCTGGGGCGGAGGAACCGGACAGGGCAACGTCCGAAGGTGACTCCGAAGAGAGCTCCCTCAGCTCCCAGGGCAGCTCCGAGGGCGGCTGGGACACCCGTTCCGCCGTCTCGGCCGGGGCGGGCGGGGCGGCCGGCGCTGCCGCGGACGCGGGGGCGTCAGCCGTGGCGCGCAGTGACGCGAGAAGGAGGCTGCGTTCGCGCTGGAGGGCGGCGAGACCCTGGTCGACCTGCCACAGCCGCACCGCGTCGGGGCCGGTGAGGGGCAGGTGGCAGGCGAGGCACGAGGTCGATGCCTCGGGCAGGAGCAGGCCACAGGCGGGGCAGGGGATCGGCGACATCGGTCCTCCGGGGGGTGCGGGCGCGAGTGCACCGTGTCACCCGAGTGTGGGGGTCGGCCGGGGGGTCGCGGAAGGGCGTTGCTACTCAGACCGGCCGTGTGGCCGAGGAGGTGGGAGGAGTGCCGCGCCCCGACGGGGAGTCGCGGAGCCGGTGCTCAGTCCCCGTCGAGGCCGAGGCTGAAGGCCGCCTCGAGGTCGTGCTTGGAATAGGTGCGGAACGCGATGTGCGTGTTGGTCCCGATGACGCCCTGCACCTTGTTGAGCCGGTCGGCTATCACGTCGTTGAGCTGCTCGTGCTCCTTGACCCGGATCATCGCGATCAGGTCGGCGTCGCCGGCGACCGAGTAGACCTCGGACACGCCTTCGAGCTCGGCGATGGCCTGCGCCACCTCGGGGATGCGGTCGACTTCGGCGTTGATGAGCACGATGGCGGAGATCACCTGACCAATGTATCGGTCCGGGCTCGACGAGAGCAGCGCACTCTCGCGGCGCGTCAGGAGGCCGCGACGAAGCCGGCCACCGCGTGCCGCGCGACTACCTGCGGCTCGAGCTCGGCACGGGCGCCACCGGCGCCCCCTACTGGGCAGGTCCACTCGCCATCGAGGTCGACGATGCGCACGCCGGGCGACTCCAGCCAGCGCAGGATCTTCTCGGTCTCCTCGGGGGTGGCCGCAGGGGCCGGCCAGTGGGCCGGGAGCACGACCTCGGCACTGTCACGCACCGCATCGACATAGGGCATCGGGTCAGCCCCTCGTGGCGAGATGGTGCTGGCGGCGAGGCGGCCGTGCCGGACCACCACGATCTCCCAGCCGCCCGACGTGGCCGGACGCGCGGCGATGATCTCGGGGCTGGCGGCCAAGGGTGCGATCCGCTGGGCCCGGGCCATGCCGCGCACCAGTGCGAGCATGCGGTCGCGCAGCGTGCCCGCGTCCTCGAACCGCTCCTGGTCGGCGAGCGAGCCCATCCGGGTGCGCAGCGCAGTCACCACCCCGCGCGAGTCCCCGGCGAGGGCGTGCACGGCGTCCTGCACCACCGCGGCATACTCCTGCACGCTCTGGGCCCCCGTGCACGGAGCGCCGCAGCGGCCCATGTCGGCCAGGGCGCACGAACCGACGGGTCGGGTGGGGGACAGCCGCTGCACGCACTGGCGCAGCGGGATGACCTCGTGGACCGCCGCCACGGCGTCCTCCGCCGAGCTGCGGCTGCCGAACGGGCCGATGTAGCGGGCACCGTCACCGCGGACCTCGCGCACGATGGACAGGCGGGGGAAGGCCTCGACGGTGAGCTTGACCCAGGTGGCTCGCTCGGGGGTCTTGGACCGCCGGTTGTAGCGCGGTTTGTGTTCGGCGATGAGGCGCAGCTCGCGGACCTCGGCCTCGAGGGTGGTGGCGCAGACGATCGGGGTGACCGACTCGGCCAGGCGCACCATCTCGGCCATGCGAGTGCGCTGCTCGGACGCCGTGAAGTAGCTGCGGACCCGGGTGCGGATGTTGACCGACGTCCCGACGTAGAGGACCCGACCGTCGGAGTCCTTGAACAGGTAGACACCCGGCTCGTTGGGCAGGCCGTCGGCCAGCCACCGCTTGCGCCGCTGGGCGGGGCTGACCCGCGAGGTGTAGCTCGCGAGCTCCTCGAAGGTGTGGACACCGAGACTGCCCACCCTGCCGATGAGGGCGTGCAGGACGTCGACGGTGGCCTGCGCGTCGTGCAGGGCGCGGTGGTCTGGGGTGGTCGTGGCACCGAACAGGGCGGCCAGCGTGGACAGCTTGTGGTTGCGCGCCTCGTCGCGACTGACCAGCTGGCGCGCGAGGTGGACCGTGTCGAGCACCGCGTGCCGTGGCCAGTCGATGCCCTGGTCGCGGGCAGCCATCTTGAGGAACCCGATGTCGAACCCGGCGTTGTGGGCGACGAGCACCGCGCCCTGGGCGAACTCGAGGAAGGCCGGCAGAGCGGACTCGATGCGTGGAGCGTCGGCCACCATCGAGGTCGTGATGCCGGTGAGCGACTGGATGAACGGCGGGATCGGCAGGTGCGGGTTGACCAGCGTCTGGAACTCGCCCAGCACCTCGCCGCCACGCACCTTCACGGCGCCGATCTCGGTGATGGCCGAGTCAGCCGGGCTGCCACCGGTCGTCTCGAGGTCGACGACGACGAACGTGACCTCAGCCAGCGACGTGCCCAGGTCGTCGAAGGTGCCCTGCACCATCTGGTCGTCGGCCGTCTGCATGGACCAGACGGTAGGCCGGTGGTGTGACAGCCCGTGGCAGGCGCGCCCTCGGCACGACGTCGGGTGTGCCGGCGTCGCTGGCGTTGTCAGTGCCCTCACCTAGCGTCGTCGACAGGTGACACGACAGCAGTCCCCAGACGGACAGAGTCCCAAGACAGAGAGCGAGGTGGTCGCGATGATCATCGAATGCCAGAGCTGCCCGGTGCGCGACCTGCACTGCGCCGACTGCATGGTGACGGCCATGCTGGTGCCGCAGGGCGCGCACCTGCCCCTCGACGCCGCTGAGCGGGCGGTCGTCGCGAGGTTCGCCGACGCGGGGCTGGTCAGTGCGCACGAGGCCGCCTCGGCCAGCGCTCGCCGTGAGCCCTGGGCCGCCCACGTCCGCGCCGTCGGCTGATCGCTCCCTACGATGGCTGGATGAGCCGGCCCACCCCGTCCCGTGGCGGTCGCCCGGGCCGCGCGGCCGCCGGTGCCGGGCTCATCGCGCTCGTCGTCACCATGCTGGTCGGCTGCTCCTCCGACGAGCCACCGGCCGTCCGCACCTCGACGACGTCGCAAGCCTCCCAGCAGAACGCCCCCGAGCCCTCCGTCGCTCGAGAGGACGCCCTGGCCGCCCTGCTCTCCCAGCGGGCCTCAGCGGTCCGCGCTCACGATCGGTCGGCGTTCGCCGCCACCCTGGACGACCCGACCTCGGGCTTCGGGCTGCGCCAGCTCGCGCAGTTCGACGCGCTCGCGCAGCTCCCACTGAGCACCTTCAGCTATGGCACGCCCGAGCCAGCTCCCGCGCTGAGCACCGAGCGGGCGGCCCAGGTCGGCCCTGATGCGTGGGTCTCCCGGGTGGCCGGCCGCTACCGCCTCGGGGGCTTCGACACGGCGACGCGCGAGTTCGAGTCCTACTTCACCGTCGTACGACGTGGTGACCACTGGCGGTTGGCCGACGACACCGACGGCGGCACCCAGGTGCAGCTGTGGGACCTGCCGAGGTTCACGGTGGTGCGCAGCGCGACCACCTTGGTCGTCGGATCGGGTCCACAGAGTCGGCTGCGCCCCTACCTCGCCCTCGGCAACCTCGCCGTCAAGCGGGTCGACGCCGTCTGGACGCCGCAGTGGAACAGCCGCCTGGTCCTCGTCGTCCCCGGGACTGCGGCGCAGATGGCCGAGCAGGTCGGACAGGACAAGGATCAGGTGGCGCAGGTCGCCGCTGTCACGGACGGCCCGTTCGACCTCCAGGGCCGGGCTGGCGCCGACCGGGTGGTGGTCAACCCGAGTGCCTTCGCCCGCCTGGTGCCCCGCGGCAGGCAGGTCGTCGTGACCCACGAGGCGACCCACGTCGCGATCCGCGCCTCGACCAACTGCCCAGTGCCGCTCTGGTTGTCCGAGGGCATGGCCGACTTCGTCGGCTACCGCGACAGCGGCGCGACGCGCACCCAGGTGGCCGCAGCCCTGCTCGTCCGGGTCCGCGCCGGCACGGGGCCCAAGGCGCTGCCGTCCGCCGCTGACTTCGACCCCTCACGCACGACCATCGCGCCGAGCTACAACGCCGCGTGGCTGGCGGTCAACCGCATCGTCGACCGGTACGGCACTTCTGCGCTGGTGCGCTTCTACCTCGCGGCGGCCACGAGTCCCGACGGCTCGTCCAGCACCAGCAGCGACCCCGACGCCAACGTCGCCACAGCCTTTGCGGCCGTGCTGCGCACCTCGCAGGCTGCGTTCACCAAGGAGTGGCTGGCCTACCTGCGGACCCTGGCGAAGTCCTGACCGCTGACGCGCCCGTCCTGCGGGGCGGGCGCGCCAGCGCGTCCGGCACCCGCCACCCGACCCGACTGGGGGAGGACCAGCGAGACGACGACCAGGGCGCCCACAAACCAGAACTGGTTGTAGAAGGCCTGCTTGTTGACGAGGTTCGCCACCAGCAGGACCAGGGCCAGCCAGCGCAGCACGTGGGCCAGGAGGGGTTGGCGCCGCCAAACCGTCCAGCAGACGGCAGCGAGGGTGCCGAGCACAGCCACCCCCGTCACGGCGAACGGCAGGGTCACACCAAAGGTGTTGAGCGCCAACAGGTAGAGCGTGTTGGCGAACTTGATCGGATGGAAGCCCACCAACAGGCTGATGGTGTCGTGGACGAAGTCCGGCGGGCTCGCGAGGAACCACGGGGCGATCAACACACCGGTCAGCGCACCCGTCGCGATGGACCTGCGCCAGCCGAACGGACGCCACAGCAGCAGGACGGGCAGCAGCAGGGCCAGGTGCTGCTTGCTGGCACACGCCAACGCCAGCGGGATGACGGCCCACCAGGCCCGGTCGCGCTGCACCAGGACGGCCCACCAGAGGATCCCGGCGAGCAGCAGTGGCTCCGTCCAGGACTGGTCGAGCTGGGTGAGGGTCCCCGGGGCGAACACCAGGAGCGCCGTCACCGCCGCTGCGGTCCAGACCCAGCCGCGCCCGACGCCATTTCCGGTATGCCGCGGTGCCGTCCCGCGCGCGAGCAGCCAGACCCCGGCCACCGCCACGAGCGTCCACGACGCGAGGGCCCAGCGGACGTCACCGAGGAGCCAGCGTCCGGGCGCGAGCAGCACCGTGGTCCACGGCAGGTAGGGGAAGGCGTCCTTGACGCCGGGGGAGCCGGTCCACGTCATGGAGTAGAAGTTCTCCCCGCGTCCGAGGGCGTCAGTCGCCTGCTGGAGGACGACCCAGACATCGATGCGCGGTCGAGGCGAGGAGATGACGGCGGTGGCAGCGCACGCGGCATACCCCGTCACGGCGACGAGGCCGGCTGCCCACGGGGCGCGAGGACCGTTGGTGCACAACAGGACCGCCGCCGCGAGCGGCGCGACGACGAGCAGGGTCGTGGCCAGTGCGAGGCCAGTCGGTGCGAGATAGCTGAACAGTGGGACCGCCAGCGTGGCCAGCGCCGAGCCGCCCAGCATGACGGCCACCGCCGGACGGGTCAGCTGGATCCGCCAGCCGGCCCACTGCCAAAGGGCGAGCGCCACCGTGGCCGCCGTCAGGGTCGCCACGATGGGGATGCGGTAGCGCACCACGCTCCACTGCAGGGCAGTGAAGAACAGCAGCCAGCCGAGGGCGAACGCCAACGAGGACACCGCCACGGTCCGAGTGGACGATCCGTGGCGGTGTCGGCGCATGGCTAGACCCTAGAGGTCGCCCGGCTACTCCTTGCCGCCGCCGGCGTAGAGGGACTCCACCTGGTCGTGGAAGTCCTTCATGACGATGTTGCGCTTGAGCTTCAGGCTCGGTGTGAGGTAGCCGTTGTCCTCGGTGAAGTCCCCGGGCAGGACCGCGAACTTGCGGATCGACTCGGCCTTGGAGACCGACTTGTTGGCGTCGTCGACGGCCTTCTGGAGCTCGGCGAGCACCGTCTCGTTCGTGCGGGCCTGGTCGAAGGTCACACCCGTGAGCCCGTTGTTCTTGGCCCAGCCGGGGAACATCTCCTCGTCGAGGGTGAGCAGGGCGCCGATGAACGGCTTCTGGTCTCCGACGACGATGCACTGGGAGATGAGCGGGTGGGCACGCAGCCGGTCCTCCAGGGCGGCCGGTGCGACGTTCTTGCCGCCGGCGGTGACGAGCAGCTCCTTCTTGCGGCCGGTGATCTTGAGGTAGCCGTCCTCGTCGAGCTCGCCGATGTCGCCGGTGTGGAACCAGCCGTCGACGACCGCGCCCGACGTCGCCTCGGCGTTGTTGTGGTAGGCCGCGAAGACGTTGTTGCCCTGGATGAGGATCTCGCCGTCGTCGGCGATCCGGATGCCCACGCCGGGCAGCGGGGCACCGACGGTGCCGATCTTGACCCGGTCCGGCACGTTGACCGTGGCGGGGGCGGTGGTCTCGGTGAGGCCGTAGCCCTCGAGGACGGTGACGCCGATGCCGCGGAAGAAGTGCCCCAGGCGGGTGCCGAGCGGCGCCCCGCCGGACACGGCATACATGACCTGTCCCCCCATGGCGGCGCGCAGCTTGGAGTAGACCAGCTTGTCGAAGATGCCGTGGCGCACCTTGAGACCCAGGCCGGCGCCTCCGGTGTCCTGCGCGGTCGACCAAGAGATCGCGGTGTCGGCGGCGGTCGCGAAGATCTTGCCCTTGCCCTCGGCGGTCGCCTTGGCCTCGGCGGAGTTGTAGATCTTCTCGAAGACCCGGGGGACCGACAGGATGAAGGTCGGCTTGAACTCCGCGAAGTCCGCGAGGAGGTTCTTGATGTCGGCGCTGTGCCCCATCTTGGCCTCGCCGGTGACGCAGAGGACCTGGATGAACCGGGCGAAGACGTGCGCGAGCGGCAGGAAGAGCAGCGTCGACGCGCCGTCGGCCTTGACGACCGACGTGAGCTTGGTGATGGCGTTCTCGGACAGCGCCAGGAAGTTGTCGTGGGTGAGCTGCACGCCCTTGGGCCGCCCGGTCGTGCCCGACGTGTAGATGATGGTCGCGAGGCTGGCGCGGTCGAGGCTGCCCTTGGCGGCCTCGAGATCGGCGTCGGACACCTCGGAGCCGGCGGCCTTGAGCTCGGCGATCGCCCCGGCGTCGACCTGCCAGGCGTGGGCCAGTCCGGGCACCTGGGTGCGGACCTCCTCGAGGGTTGCTGCGTGGGCCGCGGTCTCGAGCATGATGCCCTTGGCGCCCGAGTCGGTGAGGATCCAGCTGACCTGCTCCGCGGAGGAGGTCTCGTAGATCGGGACCGTGACCGCACCGGCTGCCCAGATCGCGAAGTCCGTGAGGGTCCACTCGTAGCGGGTCTTGCACATGATCGCCACGCGGTCGCCGGGGGAGATCCCCGAGGCGATCAGGCCCTTGGCGACCCCCCGGACATCCTCGTCGAACTCGGCCGCAGTCACGTCGATCCAGTGGGTGCCCTCCTTGCGCGAGAACGCGACCCGCGAGGGGTTCGATGCGGCGTTGCGACCCGGAAGATCGGCAAGACTCCCCTCGGTGGTCGGCGGCACGAGGGGCGGTGCGACGTGTTCCTGCACAGAGTCTCCTTTGACGACGGCATCACTGCCTCAGTGCTGCACAGACTACCCGTGGGTAGGTGCACCGGGGGAGGGCGTTCTTTGAAGGCTCCGTCACATCGCGGCGTGAGGTGCGAAAGACTGTCCGGGTGAGGGACCGCAGGATCGACATCGTCGACGAGACCTTCATCCGGGCTGCGCCCCAGGTCGTGCGTGCAAGCCTCGACGAGGAGGCCTGGACCGACCAGATCTGGCCACACGTGACCCGGGCCGTCCTCAGGGACCGCGGGCTGAAGGGCGTGCGCTGGAGCGTGACTGGACAGGTCGTCGGCGAGATGGAGGTCTGGCTCGAGCCGTTCCGCGACGGCGTGGTGGTGCACCACTACGTCAGAGGCACGCGCGGGCCCCGCGCGCCGCGCGATGTGGCCACCCGGCACACCCTGCGGTGGAAGCGCGCCGTGCACGAGCTCAAGGACCGCCTCGAGGGCGCCCCTCAGTGACCGTGTGGGCGTCGGGAACGACGGGTCGCCGTCACGAGCCGCGGTCGTCGTCGAAAGGCTCGGCGCTGTAACCTTCCGCGCATGGCCGACCGCACCGAATCCAGCATCGACATCGACGCCAAGCCGGGTGAGGTCCTGGACGTCATCGCCGACTTCGAGAGCTATCCGCAGTGGGCGACCGAGGTCAAGAAGGTCACCATCCTCACCGAGGAGGGAGACGGGTGGGCCGACCAGGTGCAGTTCACCCTCGACGCAGGGGCGATCAAGGACACCTACACCCTCGACTACGAGTGGGACGTCGCCAAGAACGGCACCGGCGTCGTGTCCTGGAGCCTGGTCGAGGCGACCGTCCTCAAGGCCATGAACGGCTCGTACACGTTGGCTGCCAAGGGCAAGGACGCCACGACGGTGACCTACCGCCTCGCGGTCGACGTCAAGATCCCGATGCTCGGCATGCTCAAGCGCAAGGCCGAGAAGGTCATCATCGACACCGCGCTGAAGTCGTTGAAGAAGCGGGTGGAGGCTTGAGGCAGGTCGTCGCCCCAGGGCGCCGGTAGCCATGCGGGTCATCCTCTTCACCGGCAAGGGTGGTGTCGGCAAGACCACCACAGCTGCCGCCACCGCGGTCCACGCGGCTCGCGCCGGCGTCAAGACGCTGGTCATGTCGACCGACGCGGCGCACTCGCTGGGTGACGCGCTGGGTGTCGACCTCGGCGTGGACCCCCGCTCGGGCCGCGACGGCGGCGGGGCGCCGGTGGACGTCGAACCCGGCCTCTCCGCCTTGCAGATCTCCCCACCGCACCTGCTCGGCGAGTCCTGGCGGGTGGTGCAGGACTACCTGCTCTCGGTCCTGGACACGGTCGGCATCGACGCGGTGGTCGCCGAGGAGCTGACCCGTCTGCCAGGTGCCGAGGAGATCGCGGCCCTGCTCGAGCTGCGCGCGCAGGTGGAGTCGGGTCCGTGGGACCTCGTTGTCGTCGACTGCGCGCCGACGGCTGAGACGTTGCGGCTGCTCGCGCTGCCTGAAGCCCTCGCCTGGCACCTCGAACGCCTGCTGCCCGCCCAGCGCGGGCTGATCCGGACGCTGCGCCCGGCCGCGGCGGCTGCCGCCGGGGTGCCCCTGCCCGACGTGGCGGTGGTCGAGGCGGTCACCGGGTGGCACCGCCAGATGCGCGCCGTGCACCGCATCCTGACGGGCGACCAGACCTCGGTGCGCCTGGTCCTCACCCCCGAGCGCGTCGTCATCGCCGAGTCCCGGCGGACCTGGACGTCGCTGTCCCTCTACGGGTTCGTCGTCGACGCGGTCGTGGTCAACCGGGTCTTCCCGGACGCGGCCGCCGAGGCGGGGCGCCACGCCCCCGATGCCTGGCGCGCCTCGTGGAACGCGGCGCAGCAGGAGGGCCTGGTCGAGGTCCGTGAGTCCTTCGCCGGGCTGCCGGTCGTCGTGACTCCCTATCTGTCGTCCGAGCCGATTGGGGCCGATGCGCTCGCCGACCTCGCCGAGGCGCAGGAAGGTGCGACCGACGTCCTCTCGCCGGTCACCCATCGCGGCCTCACGGTCGATCGGACGCCGGAGGGTTTCGTGATGACGCTGCCGCTGCCGCTCGCGCACGCTGCCGACCTCGGCCTCCAGCGCCGCGACGACGAGCTCGTGGTGACGGTGGGCGAGCACCGCCGGGTGCTGACCCTCCCCGCGGCTCTGCAACGATGTGTGGTCGAAGGTGCCTCTGTGCGCGATGGTCTGCTGCGGGTGCGCTTCGTCCCCGACGAGGAGGTCTGGCCGCGTGGCTGACGACGAACGCCCTGCCGTGGGCACGGTGGCCCAGGAGGCAGCCCGTCTGCTCGACGCCCTCGGCGGGTGGGCGAGCACCACCCAGGCCGGGTATGCCGCGGCGGCGGGTCGTGGGCGGACGTCACCGGACGATGCCGGTCCTGACCGCGACCACGACGCCGGCGGCGGCCAGGCGCCTCGGTGTGAGGCCTGCGGTGCAGCGAACGGCGTGGGGCAGGCCGTCACCTGTCAGCTGTGCCCGGTCTGCCAGGGCATCGGCTTGCTGCGCTCGGTCCGACCCGAGACCGTGGACCGGCTGGCCGACCTCGCGGGGGCGCTCGCAGCCACCCTGCGCGACATGGCGGGACAACGCCGTACGGACGACGCAACCGCGCAGGGCAGGGCCTCGGGAACGGCAGGCGGAAAGGCTGCGGGGAAGTCGTCCGGCGCGGCACGGGGCCGGGTGCAGGACATCGTCGTGGACGACGAGGACGAGCACCACACGGGGAGCGCCAGCTCATGAGCGTCACCATCGGGGTGGACATCGGGGGCACCAAGATCGCGGCCGGGGTCGTCTCCGCGACCGGGGAGATCCTGGCGCGCGCCCGCAGGGACACCCCCGCCCACGACCCCGACCAGATCGCCCACGACGTCGCTGCCGTCGTTGCCGAGCTGGGCGCGGACCGTACGGACGTCCGGGGCGTGGGTGTTGCCTGCGCCGGCTTCATCGACCGGACCGGCTCGACCGTGCTCTTCGCCCCGAACCTCGCGTGGCGCGACGAACCGCTCAAGATGCGGCTCGAGGCCCTCGTCGACCAGCCCGTCACGATCGAGAACGATGCCAACGCCGCGGCGTGGGGGGAGTTCCGGTACGGGGCGGCCACCGAGGCCGACGACATGGTGCTCATCACCGTCGGCACCGGCATCGGTGGTGGCGTCGTGGTCGACTCACGGTTGCTGCGCGGCGCCTTCGGCATCGGTGGCGAGCTCGGGCACATGCGGGTCGTCCCCGACGGCATCCGTTGCGGCTGCGGCAACCGTGGCTGCTGGGAGGTCTACGCGTCGGGCAGCGCCCTGGTCCGTGAGGCACGCGAGCTCGTGGCGTCGGGCGCCCTGAGCGCCGCGGCGTTGGCGCAGGCCTGTGAAGGCGACCCGAGCCTTCTCAGGGGGCACCACGTCACCAGCGCCGCGCAGGCAGGGGACTCGGCGTCCGTCGAGCTCCTCGCCGACCTGGGCCGCTGGGTGGGGGAGGGCGCCGCTTCGGTCTCCGCCATCCTCGACCCCGAGCTCATCGTCATCGGCGGCGGTGTCGTCGCGGCCGGCGACCTGTTGATCGGCCCTGCCCACGCGGCATACGCACGCAACCTGACGGGGCGCGGCCACCGGCCGGTCGCCGACATGGTGGCCGCTCGCCTCGGCAACGACGCCGGGCTGATCGGCGCGGCAGCGCTTGCCGCCGAGGGCGTCGGGTCGTGAGCTCGGGGCTGGCCGTCGGCATCGACATCGGCGGCACCAAGGTGGCCGGGGGAGTCGTCGACGCCGATGGCTCCGTCGTGGCCAGGGCGAGACGGGACACGCCTCACCGGTCCATGAGTCCGGGCGTGGTCGAGGACACCATCGTCGAGGTGGTCAGGGAGCTCATCGACGTCGCCGGGGACGACGTCGTCGCGGTCGGCATCGGAGCGGCCGGGTTCGTGGCCGCCGACCGGGCCACCGTGGTCTTCGCCCCCCACCTGTCCTGGCGCGACGAACCGCTCGAAGCCAACCTGCAGCGCCGCGTCCCGGTGCCGATCTCGGTCGACAACGACGCCAACGCCGCTGTCTGGGCGGAGTGGAGATTCGGTGCGGCACAAGGGGACTCACACGTCGTCATGGTGAACCTCGGCACCGGCATCGGTGGCGCGCTGATCATGGACGGCCAGATCATGCGCGGCCGTTTCGGGATCGCGGGGGAGTTCGGGCACATGCAGGTGGTGCCGGGCGGACATCGTTGCGAGTGCGGCAACAAGGGCTGCTGGGAGCAGTACGCCTCGGGCAACGCCCTCGTCCGTGAGGCCCGCTCCCTGATGACGGCGAACAGCCCCATGGCCAGTGACCTGCTCGCGCGCGCCCGTGGTGACGTCTCAGCGCTCACCGGGCCGATGATCACCGAGGCGGCACGCGAGGGTGACTCGACGGCGACCGAGCTGCTCGGTGAGATCGGGCAGTGGCTGGGCCTGGGCATCGCCAACCTCGCGGCGGCCTTCGATCCCGGGATCTTCGTCGTCGGCGGTGGGGTGAGCGCGGCCGGCGACCTGCTGCTGGAGCCGGCTCGCGCCGCGTTCCGGCGTCACCTCACCGGTCGGGGCTACCGCCCCGAAGCGCGGATCGTGGCCGCGGCCCTGGGCAACGAGGCCGGACTGATCGGCGCCGCTGACCTGGCCCGACGAGACGCCCTGGGACGCGCCGGCGCCGAGGGCGCATGAGCACGATGCGCGTGGCGTCCTACAACGTCAAGGACTTCACGCTCGACCGTCGCGCCGCCGCCCGGGTCGTCCGCGCGATCGATCCCGATGTGCTGTGCCTCCAGGAGGTCCCAAGGCGGCTCTTCTCGGCGTGGCGGGTCTCGGCCTTCGCCGCGGAGTGCGGGATGTTCTGGTCGGGGCGGCACCGCGGCAGCGGCGGCACGACCATCTTCACGTCATTGCGCGTGCAGGTGCCCGAGTCGCGCCACTACCGGCTGCGCGTCGCAGCCCTCCAACGCACCCGCGGGTATGCCGTGCTGCGCGTCGGGCCCGCCGGTCACCAGCCGCTCGTGGTGGCTTCGGTGCACCTGAGCCTCGATGCCGACGAACGTGAGCGGCACGCGGGACAGATCCTCAGGACGGTCTCCAGCGGCGGGCCGGTGCTGCTCGCAGGCGACCTCAACGAGGGAGAGACGGGCCGGGCCTGGCGGCTGTTCGCCTCCCCGCTGCGCCTGATCTCGCCGACCGCCCCGACCTACCCGGCCACGGCACCACGCAAGCTGCTCGACGTCATCTTCGCCTCGCCCGAGCTGGGCGTCCTCCCGCACCAGGAGGTCCCTCTCGAGGTCGCCGACCTGGTGGCAGCCAGTGACCACCGCCCGACGTGGGTCGACGTCGACCTCGACCCTCAGGTGGTCCCGACGGCACAGACCGAGACCGGACCACCGGTGGCCGAGTCCACGGTCGAGCAGGCGGAAGCGGGTAGCCCCTCCGGGTGACGCCCCGAGAAGGGGCACGGCACCCGCCTCGCCGCAGCTCTCAGACGCGGGCTCCGTTGTCGGGGTCGTCCTCGTCGCGGGCCTGCGGCTGCCGCATCACGAGCAGGACGAACCCCATGACCGTGAGTCCGAGGGCTCCGAGCGTCCACCAGCTGCTGACGTTCGGCCGGAACAGCACCAGCCACAGCAGGAGCAGCGGACCAGCCACGAGACCGACGATGATGCCCCAGAACTGAAGGTCCTCCTGGGGCGGCAGGGGCGCCGTCGGGCCGGGCTCGAAGTGCTCGTCGTCGTCGAGGTCGCGCTGGTCGCGCAGCTCGACCGGATCCGGGGCGTCCTCGGCGGCTCCCGGCTGCTCGGCTCCGCGCCACACGACGAACGGCCTGGTCGGGGGTGGGTTCACGGTCGGCCGCAGCGGCGGGTTGACCCCGGTCGGGGGCTGACCCGAAGCCGGACCTGAGGCGCCCTCGGTCGACGGGTCGCTGGTGTCGCCGTCCTGGGAGCCGGAGCCTCGGTCGGCGGAGTCGGCGGAGGTGGGGGACTCGGCGGAGGCGGGGCTGTCGGGGTTGTCGGGCAAGGACTGGACCTCGTCCCAGCGCGCGATGATGTCCGCGAACTCGGCGTCGACGTCGCGGTCGCTCATGGGATGCCCCTTGGTCTGGATCGAGCCGGATGGCTGGACGAACTCGGCCTAGCTCAGCCGCTCGATGAACTGCACCGACTCCTCAAAGATACGTGGCGCGTCGTTGTCGAGGGTAGCCACGTGGTAGCTGTCGTGGAGGAGGATCTCGGTGGAGTCCTCGCTGGAGATCCGGGCCAGGATCAGTTCCGAGCTCGACGCGGGCACGACGTGGTCCTGCGGCGAGTGCAGCAGGAGCACCGGCTGGGTCACCTCCGGCAGGTCGCGGATGACGTTCTTCCAGGCCGTGAACTGCGAGTGCGCCGCGTGCACCGGCGAGCGGTCGTAGGCCAGCTCGACCACCCCGGGCTTCTTGATGTCGCTGGCGATGGCAGCAGCGCTGGGCATGACGTGCTTGAGGAGTGGGACGAGCCGGATCCGCCAGTCCTCGAACTTCACCGCGGGGTTGACCAGGACCAGTCCCGAGACCCGCGGGCCGTGCTCTGCGGCCAGGGCCAGGGCCAGCGCCCCGCCCATCGACAGCCCGCCGACGAAGACGCGGCCACAGCGTTCATGGAGCTCGCGGAACGTGGTGTCGACGACGGCATACCAGTCCTCCCACCTGGTGCGGTTCAGCTCCTGCCACGTCGTCCCGTGCCCGGGCAGCCGCGGAACCCGGACCGTGTAGCCGCGTTCGGCGAGGTACTCGCCCCAGGGACGCACGCCCTGTGGGGTCCCCGTGAAGCCGTGGACCAAGAGCACACCGGTGTCGGATCCATCGTGGGAGTAGGGCTCTGCGCCGGGAAGCAGGGACACGGTCACTCCTGGGGCAGGGGCAGAAACGGAGCTGGGGTGGCGGGCATTCTCGCACGGGCCGCGACGACGCCTTGAGTACCGTAGAGTTCACGGCGTCACTTCGGGAGGTGTGCTGGTGTTCTACTGGGTGCTCAAGACGGTCGTTCTTGGCCCGATCCTCAAGTTGCTCTTTCGCCCGTGGGTCGAGGGCGAGGAGAACATTCCCGACGACGGCCCAGCCATCTTCGCGAGCAACCACCTGTCGTTCTCGGACTCCATCTTCCTCCCGCTGGTCATCCCGCGCCGGATGACCTTCCTGGCCAAGTCGGACTACTTCACCGGACGAGGCCTCAAGGGCCGCCTGACCGCCGCGTTCTTCCGCGGCGTCGGTCAGCTGCCCGTGGATCGTTCCGGCGGTCGCGCGGGTGAGGCGGCCCTGCGCTCTGGCTTGAAGGTGCTGCGCCGCGACGAGCTGCTCGGCATCTATCCCGAGGGGACGCGCAGCCCCGACGGCCGGCTCTACCGTGGACGCACCGGTGTCGCCCGGATGGCCCTCGAGGGCAAGGTCAAGGTGCTCCCTGTCGCGATGATCGGCACCGACAAGGCCCAGCCGACCGGCACCAAGATCCCCAAGCTGATCCGCATCGGTGTGAAGATCGGAAAGCCGCTCGACTTCTCGCGCTACGAGGGCATGGAGGACGACCGCTTCGTCCTGCGCTCGATCACCGACGAGATCATGTACGAGCTGATGCTGCTGTCCGGCCAGGAGTACGTCGACATGTACGCCACGTCGATGAAGGACCGCATCCTCGCCGCCGCCAAGACCAAGGCGCGCGAGCTCCAGGAGGCAGCCCTGCCCGGCTCGGCCGCCAAGGAGCTCGAGGAGGCCCTCGACGCCGGGGACGACCAGACCTCGCGCAAGGGGCAGCGCCCGAGCGTCGACGACGCCGTCGGTGACATCGACGAGCGGACCGGCGCTGACGATGAGCGCACCGAGGACGAGGCGGCCGCTGACCGCGACGATGTCCCGCGCGACGCCGAGTCGGTCTCGGACGAGGTGCCCCCCGGCGCCCGCGCGGCGAGCTGAGGACCCCTCCGCCGTGGCGCGGCACCTGAGCCTGTCCGCGCGCCGTGCCATCGCGGCCCCGGACTCCCAGCCCGAGGTCGTCTCTGCCTTCTGGAAGGGCATCGACGTCTTCCGGCCCATCGCCCTGGCGTATGCCGCGTACTCCCTGGCGGACCGGCCGCACGACCTCGCGCGGCCGGCCCTGGGCTGGACGGTCCTCGCGGTGCTCGGCCTCTGGACCGTCTTCCTCGTCCTCTACCGTCGCCGCCGGCTGTGGCTGGTCGTCGTCGAGCTGCTGCTCGGGGCCGCCGCGATCATGGCCACGCTCATGGTCGACACCTCCGCGGCCATCGAGCAGGGCTCGCGCACCCTGCCGACGATCTGGCCCGCGGCCGGCGTGGTGTCGGCGGCCGTGCTGCTGGGCCGCAAGGGCGGCATACCGGCGGCGGTCTTCATCGGCATCGTCGATGTGGTCGAGGTGGGGAAGCCCACGCCCAACACCGTCAACAACATCGTGCTGCTGCTCCTCATCGGCGCCCTCATCGGCTATGCCTGCGACCTCGCCCGAGAGGGGCACGCGAAGCTGCGCGACGCGTTGGCCCTCGAGGCCCAGGTGCGCGAGCGCGAGCGGTTGGCCCGCACCGTGCACGACGGAGTCCTGCAGACCTTGGCCTTCATCAACCGACGCGGCACCCAGCTGGGCGGCGAGGCCGCGCAGCTGGGGGGCATGGCCGCCGACCAGGAACGCCTGCTGCGCGCCCTGGTGAGTGGGACGTCGTCGGCCGACACCGAAGCCACCGTGACCGGCGACCTGGACCTGCGCCAGCAGCTCGGACGGTTCGCCGGGGGACAGGTCCACCTCGTCGCGCCGGCCGACCCGGTGCTCGTGCCACCGCGCGTGGCCGGCGAGCTCGTCGCAGCCGTCGGAGCCGCTCTCGACAACGTGCGCGTGCACGCCGGGGACGGGGCCCAGGCCTGGGTCCTCGTCGAGGACGACGGCAGCGAGGTGGCCCTGACCGTGCGTGACAACGGCGTGGGTATGCCGGCTGGTCGCCTCGACGAGGCGGCCGCGGCGGGCCGGATGGGCGCTTCCTCGAGCATCCGCGGGCGGTTGACCGATCTGGGTGGGACGGCGGACTACACGGTGCGAGAGGGTGCCGGGGTGACCGTCCGGATGCGTGCCCCGAAGGATGGCGGACGCGATGCCGGACGCAGCGAGGGAACCAGCAAGCGAATCCGCAAGGGACGCGACAAGGAACGCGACAGCGGACGCGACAACCAAGGAGTGCGATGACCGACCAGCAACCCGAGCCCGCGGCGGCTGCGCCGGTGAGCGTGGTCGTCGCGGACGACCACCCGATGTGGCGGGACGCGGTCGCGCGCGACCTCGCCGAGGCGGGGATGACCGTGCTGGCCACGGCGGACGATGGACCCGCCGCGGTCAACCGGACCAAGGCGACTCGGCCCGACGTGCTCGTCCTCGACCTCAACCTGCCAGGCATGCGCGGGCACGAGGTGTGCGCGGCGCTGGGCTCGCTGGCCACCCGGGTGCTGGTGCTGTCGGCGTCCGGTGAGCAGCAGGACGTCCTCGAGGCGGTCAAGGCCGGGGCGACCGGCTATCTCGTGAAATCCGCCTCGCGGGAGGAGATCGTGGCGGCCGTCCGGGCGACTGCCCGCGACGAGGCCGTGTTCACGCCGGGGCTGGCCGGGTTGGTGCTGGGGGAGTTCCGCAGGATGTCGACCCAGCCGCAGGCCGATCCGTCGCGGCCGATCCCCGAGCTGACCGAACGCGAGACCGAGGTGCTCAAGCTGGTCGCGACGGGGATGTCCTACAAGGAGATCGCGTCCGACCTGTTCATCTCGCACCGCACCGTGCAGAACCACGTGCAGAACACGCTCGGGAAGCTGCAGCTGCACAACCGCATCGAGCTGGTCCGGTTCGCCATCGCGAAGGGCCTGGACACCCTCGAGGCGTGAGCGTCCTCCGTCGCCCGGCTGCTGGAGCGCACCCGTGCGCCGTGGGGGTTTGTACGCCATTTGCGCGATGACGCATGTGGTTGTGCCGATGCACCCTCGGTAGCGAAGGGTAGGAGGCACTGAAGTGGGCGACATCAACCGGAAGTTCTTCTTCGACCACGTTCGGGTCGCACTGTTCGACGGACACCTCAGGCAGAGCCAGGTCGACGGGCTCGACGGCTTCCTCGACCGGTGGGAGAAGTTCCACAAGACCGACGACCTGCGCTGGCTGGCCTACATGCTGGGCACCACGCACCACGAGACCGACCACAAGATCCAACCCATCGAGGAGTACGGCAAGGGAAAGGGCCACGCCTACGGCAAGCCCGATCCGGTCACCCACCAGAGGTACTACGGTCGCGGGTTCGTCCAGATCACCCACAAGGGCAACTACCAGCGGATGGGCGACATCCTCCACGTCGACCTGGTCCACCACCCCGAGCTCGCCCTCGACTTCGACGTCGCCCTGCGAATCATCTTCTTCGGGATGACCAACGGAACCTTCACGGGCAAGCAGCTGTCGGACTACTTCAACCCCCACAAGGCGGACTGGGTGAACGCCCGCAGGATCGTCAACGGCACCGACAAGGCCCAGTCCATCGCCACCCTGTCGCGCAGGTACTACGCAGCGATCTCCTTCACGACGCCCTGACCGTCCACACCCCTGACCGTCGACACCCCTGACCACATTGCCTGGACGCCGGGCTCACGAGGGTCAGGGCAGTCGCCGTCAGTCGTCCATCGCCTCGATCCCGAGCTCGGCCAGTTCGGCCATGCGCGCTCGCATGTGCTGGATCATCTCCGGCGCAGGACGCTCCCAGCCCGTGATCTCCTCGACCACCCGCAGGGGCTCGGTGGTCCGGTAGGACCGGGTCGGGTTTCCCGGGAAGCGCTTGTCGGTGACGTTCGGGTCGTCCTCGATCGTCCCGGTGGGCTCGACCCGGTAGACCCGGCCCGGCCCCGTGCCCCGCGCGAGCTCGGCCGCCAGTGGCGCGCCCTGGCGGGTGGCCGTCAGGTAGATGTGTCTGGACTGACGCCCCGAGCCGTAGTTCGAGCGCCAGCCGGGCGTGAGCAGCTCACCCGGGCGCAGGTCGGCTTTCGTCCCGTGGAAGAAGGGTCCGGGGTCGTCGACCACCCGCGGCGCCGGAGGGGGATCCCGCAGCAGGCTCTCGAGTCGCTTCATGAGTACCGCGACCCGGCTGCGCGCCCCAGGCACCCGCGGGTAGCGCGACAGGACGTCAAGGACGACCGGCGTGGCTCGCTTCGCGGCGGCCGTGACGGCGTACTCGGCGACCACCGGGTCATCGCCGCGTGCGAGCTCGGCCGCCCGGGCGGCGTGGGCGGCCGGCCCGAGGATGTGGCGCACCTGCCTCGCCTTCGCCAGCGGATGCAGGTATGCCGCGGCGGCGGCATCTCCTGCAGCGCTCGCCGCGTGCCGTGCGGCGTCCGTCGTCGCGTCCGCGGCTGCCCGATGGGCGTCGGCCGCGGCAGTCCGTTGGAGTCGTGACCGCGGCGCGCCCTCGGCGAAGACTCGCGCGGCCTGGACAGCTGCGGCCGGTCGGGGGTCGTCCGGACGGGACCTGAGGAAGATGACGAGTGCAGGTTCGGCGCACGCCGCGGCATACCCGGCCACCGCCCGCAGCTCGTCCATCGTCAGCTCGAAGTCGCCCGCCCCTGTCTGCATCTCCGGCCGCTTCGCAGGTCTCACCGTGTCTTGCGCGTGAACGTGAGGTGGGTAACGCCGCTGGGGGACGAGATCGCCTCGATGCCGTAGGTGTCCTCCAGGGAGTCGAGACCGTCCCAGAGACGGACGCCGCGACCGAGCACGATGGGGACCTGGACGACGTGCATGTGGTCGACGAGCCCGGCGGCGAGGAAGTCGCGGATGACGGTGGCGCCACCGCCGATCCGGACGTCCTGCCCGTCGGCTGCGTCGCGAGCACGTTCGAGCGCCTCGGCCGGGGCGACATCGAGGAAGTGGAAGGTGGTGCCGCCCTCCATCTCCATCGAGGGACGCGGCCGATGGGTGAGCACGAAGGTCGGTGTGTGGAACGGCGGGTTCGGACCCCACCAGCCCTTCCAGTCCGGGTCGTCGCGCCATCCGGGCGGGCCGAACTTGTTGGCGCCCATGATCTCGGCGCCGATGCCGGGGGTGTGGCGCTCGGCGAACGCGTTGTCGACGCCGGCGGCCCCGCTCGCGTCCCAGAACCGGGTGGCGAACATCCACTCGTGCAGGCGCTGGCCGGCGTGACCGAAGGGCGCCTCGGCGCTCTGCGGTTCGCCGGTGGCGAAGCCGTCGAGGGAGATGGAGAAGTTGTGGATCCGTGCGAGTGACATCGGCGCCTTTCCTCGGGGCGGTCAATCGGTGATGCGCTGACCCAACCAGATCGGTCGGGACGGGTCGCACGATTCGAGGGCGACCCAGACCCCGTCGCCAGGGGCAGGGACCTGGTGGGTTTCACCGAAGGGCAGGCAGGCAGCGGCCCACACACCGTCGTCTCCGCCGAGGTCCGGGACCCGGACGAACAGGCGCGCCTGCATGAGCGGGTCCGCGTTGTCGAGCACGGTCGCACGGTGGACCCCGCACGTGGCGACGGACGGTCGACGACGGGTGCCGAGATAGCTCTCGCCGGCGAGCTGCTCCGAGTGGAAGCTGAGCAGCTCCGCGACGAAGCCGAACAGCTCCAGCAGGGCCACGCCCGGATCATGGTCGGTCGTGTCCGTCCAGTCCCTCAGCCGAGTGCGCGCCCGCTCGACGAGATCCTCGAGCTGCGGCCGCTCATCGCGGCCACCATCCCCGCTCATGGGCTCAGGTGTCTGCTCATGGGCACCATTATTCGCACGTCGACCGCCACGGGCCATCACGTTGCGTTCTCCGCCAGGTCGGCGGGTCGGTTGCCGCCGCCCACCCCATTGAACGCTCACCACGGCATACCGTCGGGGTGTGGCACTTGCTCGCCCGCCGCGGGACGGGTATCGGCGGGCGGTGTCGTATTCGTGGGTTGCCGTTCGTGGTGTGGGTGGAAGGTGGTCACCGGGACCACCGACAACGAAGGAGAACAGTCATGACGCACTACCTGCTGGCCGTGCACGGCCCGGCCGAGATGGACGAGTTCGGCAACTACGGCTCCAAGGAGGAGATGGAGGAGTCGTTCGCTGCGACCGGTGTCTTCAACGACAAGCTGCAGGCCGAGGGCTACTGGGTCTTCGCCGGCGGGCTCGAGCCGGTCTCGACGGCAACGGTCGTCGACGGCCAGGGAGACACGCCGGTCCTGACCGACGGCCCCTACCTGGAGTCGAAGGAGGTCCTCGGTGGTTTCTGGGTGATCGACGCGCCGGACCTCGACGTGGCCCTGCGCCTTGCCGCCGAGGGGTCCAAGGCCTGCCGGGGCAAGGTCGAGGTGCGTCCGTTCGCCGGGCTCGCCTGAGCCGCTCGTTGCCGAGGCGGCACTCGCCGGATGGGTCAGGAATCGAGAAGCGTCGGATGCTCACCGACTCGTAGCCTCAACACATCGATGAGAGGCGGTCCGCAAAGGTGACCGTCCTGACCCGGAGGTGACGAAGATGAGTGCCACGATCCGCAGTCTGGTGATCCCGGTGTCCGATCTGGACGCCACCAAGGCCGTGTACACCGCGTTGCTCGGGGCGCCGCACACCGACGAGCCCTACTACGTCGGGTACAACGTCGACGGCTTCGAGGTCGCCCTGAACCCGGCCGGCGCGGGTGGGGGACCGGTGGCCTTTGCCGATGTCGATGACCTCGACGCGACCCGCGCGACCCTGCTGGAGGCCGGAGCCACCGAGCGCGATGCGCCGCGTCAGGTCGCACCGGGTGCGAGGGTGTGCGTGCTCGTGGACGCCGACGGCAACCCGATCGGCCTGCGCGGGGCGTAGGGGTCGCACGGCGCGGTCACCACGCGGTCAGGCGGTCACCACCGTCCGCGGTGCACGACCTCGTCGAAGGGGCGCCGGTTGAGCTGGCGGATGACGGCCAACGGCTTGTCCGCCGGATAGCCGACGGAGAGCAGGTAGGCCAGGAATCGTCCTTCGGGGAAGCCGAGGACGGACCTGGCCCGGTCCTGGTCGGAGGCGGCGGCATGGCCGGTGCCGACGCCCAGGTCGGCCGCGGCAACCGTCATCGCATACGTGGCCTGGCCGAGGTCGTACTGGAGCAGCTCGGACTGCCGGTCGTCCTGTGGTTCGGGCGCGACGATGGCGATCGCGGCCCCCGCTCCGGCGACGTGCCTGGCGCCCTGCCAGACCTTCGCCAGCTCGACCAGCTGTGCCCTGTCGGTGACGAGCACGAAGTCCCACGGCTGCCAGTTGCCCGCCGACGGGGCGCGTCGCCCAGCCTCGAGAATCCGGTCGAGCGCCTCGCCGGGTACCGGCTGATCGGTGAACTGCCGAACATTGCGGCGCGCCCGCATGGCGTCCCACGTCTCCACTGTCCCATCGTGCGCCTCGAAGGCGGGTTGTGGAAGGAACCGTTGGGGCGTTGACCCGTCCCGCGACGTCCGGCGACCCGCGCCGGCGGGTCTGTGCCTCGTCCTCAGAGCGTATGGCGTGGGCCGGTAGCTCGGCGTAGCGTCGTTGTCCGAACACGTCACAGTCTGATGGGGTGGATGAGATGGCAGATCGGCAGGACGGCGCAATGCTCGTGCAGCTGGCCCAGTGGGGCTCGACCATGGGCCTCGAAGACGCCATGCAGGCCGTGTTGGCCGACGGTTTCGACCCCGAGACCGCCTCCATAGATGACGTCCTGGTGTCCCGCGTTCTCAATTGGGGCGAGACCATCGGCACGCTCACCAAGAACGGGCTGATCGACACTGACCTCGTGCTCGACTGGTGGTGGGCTGCGGGTGTCTGGACGCGCGTCGGCCCTGCTGCGCTCAGGGCGCGCGACAAGCACGGCGTTCCCCAGCTGTACGAGAACTTCGAGGCGCTGGCGGCGAAGCAGGGCAGCTGAGGTCGGCGTCACGCGAGTCCGAACCTCCGGACGACCGCGACACGCGGAAGGGGGCGGGTTGATGGATCGGGAGACCGCTCAGGAGTGGCTCGACCGGTACGTCGACGCGTGGCTGTCCTACGACCGGGACGCTGTCTCCGGGCTGTTCAGCGAGGACATCGTCTACCGCTACCACCCGTCTGACGAGCCGACGGTCGGTCGAGACCCTGTCGTCGCGTCCTGGCTCGGCGAGGGGGCCTCTGGTGGCGCCTCGACCCGCGACACGCCGGGCACCTACGAGGCGAAGTACTCTCCGGTCGCGGTGGACGGCGACATCGTGGTGGCCACCGGCACATCGTCGTACCGAGAGGTGCCGGGCGGGCCATTCGTCCGCCTCTACGACAACTGCTTCGTCATGCGTTTCGACGGCGAAGGACGGTGCCGCGAGTTCACCGAGTACTACAACCGCCGTCCGTGACTGGCGCGGCATCGGGCGCTCTGGACCGGTGGCCGGGTGGTCAGACGGGGGCCGCGGGACCCACGCCGGGCGCGGTGGGGCTCGAGGTGACCAGGTCGGCTGGAGCGTTCTGGCGACGTGAGAGGAGGATCGCGGGCAACGCGAGGGCGGATATCGCGGAGCCGACAACGTACGACGGTCCGTACCCCCACAGGTCGGCTGACTTGCCGAGGACCGGCTGGCCCCAGACCCCACCGCTGGAGCCCATGAGGGAGTCGAACGACAGGATCGTGGCACGCTGCTTGGAGGGGATGAGGCCGTTCAGGTAGGTCTGGCGGATCGGCATCGACGCCGCATAGAGCAGACCCCACACGCTCACCAGGGTGATGACGACCCAGAAGCTGTGCACCAGCCCCATCAGGGCGAGCGCCAGCGTCCCCAGGGCCGAGATCGCGGCCAGGGCGCTGGTCCGGCGGTGGACGAAGTGACGGAGCCGGGGGGCGAGCAGCCCTCCAAGGATCTGGGCCCCTGCGACGATCGCCGCTGCGAGACCGGCGATCTGGTACGCGTGGGGGTCGCCGTAGAGCTCCAGGAGGTACGGCTGCAGCGCGTAGAACGCGTAGATGGCGACGCCACCGGTGAAGAGCGACTCGACCATCAACCACTTGACGGCAGGCACCCGCCACCCGAGGTCCACCGAGCTCGCGACGATGTGTCGCATCTCGGCGAGGGGGCGGCCACGCGGGTCGGGTGTGAAGCCGATGTCGTGCATCACGACGGACGCGAACAGGAACATCGCGGCCAGGATCGCCGAGCGCAGGACGAACGGGACACCGACCGACGAATGCTGGGCGATGACACCCCCGCCGAGCGAGCCGACGAGCATCGCGGCTCCGCCCACCACCTGCCCGCGCCCGAACACCGACTCCACGGTGCCGGTGAAGTTGACCGCAGCCAGGGCGTCGATCAGCCAGGCCTCGACGGCGCCCGAGAAGAAGGTGAAGCCCAGTCCGAGTCCGATGGACACCAGGGCCCAGAGCCAGAACGCCGAGTGCCAGTGCCAGAGCCCCACGTAGGCCAGCGTGGCCACGCTGAGCGTGATCGTGCCGAGCAGGTAGGACGCGCGGCGACCGATCGTGTCGGCAACCACCCCGGTGGGCACCTCGAAGATCACCATGCCTGCGGTGAAGAAGGCGTTCGCCGCGAACGCCTCCAGGTTGGACAGGCCGGCGTCGAGCAGGAAGATCGTGTTGATGCCCCAGATGAGGGCCTGGGCAAGGGTGTTGCCGAGGAGCAGCATCAGGTAGGTCCGCACGACCCCGCGTGCCGTGGTGACCGGAGAGGCAGTCGACACGGAACTACCTAACCGCGTCAGGGGGTGGACGTCGATAGCCGTCGGCAGCCTCACCCGGGCAGTCGGCCTCCCGGGTGCATAGAGTGCCCGGTCATGAGCGAGCGAGCGTCGACCTCGGCGGCAGCCCTGAGCAGGGCGTTGGTCTTGGGTGGGGGCGGATCGGCAGGCAATGCGTGGCTCATCGGCGTCAGCGCCGGCCTGGTGGATGCCGGGTTGGATGTGACCGAGGCCGACCTGGTCATCGGGACGTCGGCCGGTGCGACGGCCGCCGCCCAGATCACCAGCGCGAGTCCGACCACCCTGCTTGCCGACATCGTCGGCCCTGCGGCCCCGCCGCGGACTGCTCCGGTGGCAACCAGTGGTCGACGCGTTCGCACCGGGCCGGTGGTCGACCACCTGGAGAGAACGAACCGAATCATCGCCGCCGCTGAGGACGCGGCCGACATGCGCCGCAGAATGGGTGCGGCGGCGCTCGACCTGGAGGCGGCGTCGGATGGGTCCGGGCACACGCGGTGGCGCGCCACCGTCGCCGCCCGGCTGCCCAGCCAGCAATGGCCGGAACGCAGGATGCTGATCACCGCGGTCGATGCCCACACGGGTGAACCGGTCGTGTTCGACCGCCACAGTGCGGTGCCGCTGGCGGACGCCGTCGCCGCCAGCACAGCGAGCGGCGTCGCCTACCGCATCGGCAGCGCTCGATACATCGACGGCGGTTACCGTCGCAACGAGAACGCCGATCTCGCGGCCGGCTACGGGCGGGTGCTGGTGCTTTCTCCACTCGGAGGCCGAACGCGGCACCCGCTGCTCTGGGGGATGCACCTTGCAGCGCAGGTCGACGAGCTGCGCGCGGGCGGCAGCAGAGTCGCGACGATCCTGCCGGATGCCAACTCCCTCAACGCGTTCGGCACGAATCTGATGGACCCGTCGACGCGTCCGCCCGCTGCTCGAGCCGGTTACGAGCAGGGCAGGTCCCTGGCCGAGCAGCTGATCGAGTTTCTAGACTTCGGCGGGTGAGCAGGACGCCCAGCCACCAGGGGAGATCGCTCGCCGCACTCGCCCTTGCCGTTGCGGCGCTGTCGACGCTGCCAGCCGCCATCGGTTTCGGTTGGCAGGACAGTCCGTTGGGCTTCGGCGAAGTGGCCTTCAGCATCGAGGACTTCGGCATCGCGGGAGCTGCCATGGGCGCCTTGGCGATGGCTGTGGCCGTGTCAGCGCTGCGCGCCAACCGGCGCGATCACGAGCCGGTGTGGGTCGCGGGATCGGCGATTGCCGTTTCCGTGGCAGCCATGGTGGCAGGCCTCGTGCTGCCCGTCAGCCTCTTGTGCTACTTCGAGAACGCCGGTACCTGCTGATCCGCACCGCACGGTGACACAACGGACGTGACCCGTGCCACGAGCCATCAGCGCATCCATGGGGTATGCCGCGCTGCGCCGCCTCAGCGTGCGAGGTCGGCGCTTCCCCGAGGCACCCGGTGCCGTCCCTGCTCGGGGCGCGGTTGCGGCGGGGCCGTGCGTCCCGACGTGAGCGGCGAGGGCAGGAGGGCGCCGACGGTGAGCCCCGCGAGACCGGCCAGGTACTCGTCCACCTGCTGGCCACTGACGGACAGGTAGATCACAGCGCCCAGGCTCGAGAGGGCTGCTACCACCATCGCCAGGCTCGAGACCCGGGACGTGAATTCGTCACGCATGACGATCCTCCAACCTCGGCTGGGCAGGTTACCCAACCTCTTGTCCTCAAAGAGGGGTCAGGCGCGCTGTTGATACCGAAGCGACGGCGTTATGTGTGGGGCCGCGGGGCGAGGGACAGCTGACGTCATTCTCGTGCAATTGCCGGAGTTGGGTCGCGTCGAATGGTCCTATCGTTCGATTGCGTCACAGGTTCTGGCGGGCAGCCTCGCCCTGCGGTGGAGGGTTGGCCAAGGCGGAAGGAACGACACGATGCCGAGTCGGCAATGGACTTCTGGTGCGCTGACAGTGACCTACCCCGACTCGTACTCAGTCGGGACGGCCACGACCACGACCGGCAGCCCACCGAGTCCCGGTCGACGGCGCCGGAGCCCAACAGCCGGCCGGACCGCAGCCGGCCAGGAGAACGTGACCGGTGCTCTCCTGGACGCCCTCGCCGACCAGGACCTCGAGCTGGTCGAGCCCGTGGAGCTGGTGCCGCCCCGCCCGGCCCCGGGAAGGCGTGCCCCCAGCCGGGCGGCCACCGTCAGCCTGGACCTCGATGTCGCGCCAGAGGAGTCAGCCGTGATCCTGCTGGAGCAGGACGGCTTCTACTCCTGGCAGCTGCCCACCGACAACGGAACCCCGACCGTGAGGGCGCGACGCGGCCGCGGCCCGGCGCGGCGGCAGGTGCACTTCGAGCTCGACGTCCGTGCGTCCGAGCCGGCCACGGCGGCGCCGGCTCCGTCTCGGACGGTCCGGGGCCCCTTGGGCGACTTCGTCGTGGGCCGCGCCAAGGCCTACGTCCTCAAGTTCGTGGCAGGGCTGGTCCCCGGACAGCTCATGGGCTTCCTGGAGCGACACGTGACGCCCGGCCTTGTCATCATGCAGGGCAAGGACGTCAGCAAGTGGTCGCGGGTGAGCACGCTCGGGGACGTGAAGCTGCCCCAGGACCGGCCGGCCCGCATCCTGCTCTTCGTGCACGGGACCTTCTCCTCCACGGTGGGCAGCTACGGCGCACTGACCTCCACCGACCACGGCCGAGCGTTCCTGGATGCTGCGGGCACGGCATACGACGCCATCCTCGGATTCGACCACCCGACCCTGAGCAAGGACCCACTGGAGAACGCCACAGAGCTCCTGGCGCGACTCGAGAAGAACGCGCTGAAGGCGCCGCCGACCATCGACATCGTGTGCTACAGCCGCGGAGGTCTGGTTGCGCGGAGTCTCGTGGAGTACCTGCTGCCGTCCTCGCCCTGGCGCGCCACCGTGCAGCGGATGATCTTCGTGGGGGCCACCAATGCCGGGACGCGGCTGGCCGAGCCGGCGAACTGGAACACCTTCGTCGACCTGTACACGAACCTGGTCGCCGCCTCCGCGCGCGCGATCGGGCTCCTGACGGGGAGCGCCCCCGCGGCGGAGATCGTGCGCGGCGTGGTCAAGAGCGTCGGCGCGTTCGTGAAGTACCTCGTGGCGGCCGCGGTCACCGACCGGAAGGTGCCCGGCCTTGCCGCGATGGAGCCGGACGGCAAGTTCGTGAAGATGCTCAACGAGGTCCAGCCCGGTCAGCCCGGCGCCGGGACACCCTGGTATGCAGTGTCCTCCGACTTCGAGCCGAAGCTCTTCGCTCACGGGGCCGGGACGCCCGAGCTGCCGCGACGACTCCTGGATGCGCTGGCAGACGGTCTGGTGGACCAGTTGATGGGGGTCCAGAACGACCTCGTGGTCCATACGTCCTCCATGGCGGCGATCGACCTCGGATCCGGCGGTGGCTTCGTCAAGGAGACGCTCGACTTCGGCGCAAACGGTGTGGTTTACCACCTCAACTACTTCATCCAGCCGCAGGTCACCACCGCCCTCGCCGCCTGGCTGGGGGTCGGGGGACCGGCGCAGCCGGCGGTGGCCCCCGGCTCGATGGTGGGGCCGAGCCTGCCGCACCGCGCGATCCGCAACATCCGGGTGGTCCCCGTCGACGCGACACCACGAGAGGGACGTGCGGCAGCCCGGGACGCCGACTTCGTCGTGGTCACCCGCGAGCACCAAGGGCAGACGCTGCACTACGCCATCGACCCTGCGACGCTCACCCGCGCACTGCGGGGGGCCAAGGCAGACACGGCCATCGGTGACGCCCTAGGTCTACAGGAGGTGATGCGCAGCCCCACCGTCGAGGTCGGGCGGGTGCCGGGCCCGCTGCCGCGCGAGACGGGACCCCAGGGTCGCCCCCTGCCGAGGACGCGGCGGACCCGCGTCGTCCTGGACCGTGGGGCTCCCGTCGGCGTCGTCGAGGAGGTCGCACCCACGGCCGGCGCCCGCCGTGGCACCAGGAGCCCCGAGTTCGAGTCCGCTGCCAAGCCGCCCGAGCCGACGTCCGGGGCACCCTCAAGACGAGCCCGAAGCCGCGATGTTTCGGTGTTCATGGCGGCCGACCTGCCGTCGGACCTCGTGGTCGGCCACACGGTCAGCCTCAGCTGCCGCCTCTCACGGGAGGAGCTGAAGGCGGCGGCGACCGGCGCGAGTGGCGCGGGTGGTGGCAAGGTCGACTCGACCAGAGAGCTCATCGTGCAGGTCCTGCCGAAGCAGAACGTCGAGACGGTGGGGGATGACCGGGTCACGACCGAGGTCCCGGCCCCGGGTGAGGTCGCCGAGTTCCTCTTCGACGTGCAACCCACGCACGCGGGCGACGGCGAGGTCTGGGTCGTGCTGCGCCAGGGCCCGGCTGCCCTGGTGACCCTGCGGCTCACGGCGACGGTCTCGGGCACGGCGACAGTCGCCCGACCGGGTCGTGTCTCTGCCGAGGCCCGGGTCCAGACGGATCCCGGGCTGGTCACTGGTGTTGACGGCGTCCAGTGGCTGCGGATCAACGAGCGCCAGAACGGCGGGGACACGTACTACGACTACGACGTCCAGTCGCAGGAGCTCGGGATCCTGCGGCAGTTCACGTCGCCACCCCTGCAGAACCGTGAGGCGTTCGTCAACGGCCTCTACACGAAGATCGAGGAGCGCTGGCTGAGCAGCAAGGGCGACGAACAGACCTTCCAGCGGGAGCTGCGGGTCTTCGGGGGTCAGCTGTTCGACCAGCTGTTCCCTGCGGAGCTGCAGGACGTGTTGTGGGAGAACAGGAGTCGGCTGGGCCAGCTCATGGTGATGTCCCAGGAACCCTTCATCCCCTGGGAGCTCGTGCACCTCAAGGAACGCGGGAAGAAGCTCGGCACGGAGACCCTGTTCCTCGGGCAGTTCGGCATGGTCCGGTGGCTGTGGGGGACCTTCCCCCGGCCGGTGAGATTCCGCACCCGCAAGGGCAAGGTGCTTTCCCTGTGCCCGGCCTACGCCAACCCGGACTGGGTGCTCACCGAAGTGACCCAGGAGGAGGAGTTCCTCAAGCGGCGGCTCGGCGCCAAACCAGTCGCGGCGGAGCAGGGCGCAGTCCTCGACATCATCCAGAACGGTGGTTTCGACCTCCTGCACTTCGCCGGCCACGGCGCCGCCTCCAACACCGCTGCGTCCGACGCCAGGATCCTGCTGGCCGGTCGCGCGGAGAACGGCAGCTATGTCGAGGAGTCGCTGAGCGCGAGCGCTGTCGAGCAGCTGGCCGACCTCGCCGATGCCAAGGGCAATGGTCCGCTCGTCGTGCTCAACGCCTGTCAGGCGGGGCGGGTCGCCCGCCAGCTGTCGAGCCTCGGCGGCTTCGCGCAGGCCTTCCTGGGAGGTGGGGCGGGAGCCTTCATCAGCTCCTTGTGGTCGGTCGGCGACGAGCCGGCGCGCACCTTCGTCGAGACCCTCTACACCGAGCTCCTCGGGGGAGCCACCATGGCCAAGGCCGTGGTGGCGGCACGGGACAAGGCTCGTGCCGACGGTGATGCGACGTGGCTGGCCTACGTCGTGTACTCGCACCCCGGGGCGACCCTGCAGCCACCCGGCGGGTCGTGAGCGGAGCTTCTCGACTCGGCTCCCTCACCACCGCACGTGACGCACGAGCTCGATGAGCGTGAGCAGATAGAGGGTGAACTTGAGGACCGCCACGACCGCCAGGATGCCTGTGCCCGGCGCCGAGCCACGTCGGGTCAAGAGACCGATGAGGAGGTTCTCCAGCAGGTCCATCCCTGCGGCACCCAGTGGGAGCCCCCACCTCGCGTCGGCTGCGCGGAGGAGCAGGGTCGCCGAGAGCCCGAATGCCGCGATGAAGATCAGGTCGAGCCACAGACCGGCGCGCACGGACGACGCGCCTCCTGCCCGGTCGACAGCCGCCGCGAATCGCGGGGGAGTTCCCGCCAGGGCCACGCCCGGCTGCTTCCCGAAGCCTCGGTGCAGCAAGCCTGTTACCACCAGGAAGACGACAGCAGCGAGGAGAAGCACCAGCTCTGCCCACATGGCAGCCCCCATCCGTGGGTGTCCGAGGTCTTGGTGCCCGAGGGCTCCGATGCCATAGTGCCAGCGCGGCGGTGAGGCTGCAGCGTGTCAGTACTGGGCCAGGATCAGCTCGAGGACGGCGGCCTCGACCTCACGGTCGAGGTCGAGACCGCGCACGCGCGCAGCCGCGTCTGTGGGCCCGTCCGCCGACTCGACCAGGTCGAAGGCGGTGCTCTTCAGGTTGTAGTCGATCCGCGCCCGGTCGAGCACCTGGCCCACCGCCTCGACGGTCCGCGACCAGTCGAAGGGCCGGACGTCGCCGAGGGTGACCGTCAGGCCGCCCCCGATGGCGACGTCGCCGAGGGCGAACCGCGTGCCGCTGGTCGTGGGTTCGGGGGAGAGAGTCGTCTCGACCCCGCCCTGGCTGGTCATGCTGGCGCCGGCTTCGACGCCGAGGACGAGCAGCGTCCAGCTGCGTGAGGCAGGGAGGACGTCGACCGCTCCCGTGGGCGCCGCGATCACCAGGGTGCCGCTGGACTCGTCCCAGGTGGTCGTCGTGACCGCGGTGTGCGCCGCGGTGCTCCCGTCGTCCGGGCCCCTGCTCCCGTCGTCGGCACCGCTGCTCCCGTCGTCCTCGACGAGGTCGAACCGGCCGTCCGCCCCGACGGCCAGGACGAGCTCGATGTGCTCGGGGACTGCCGTACCCACGGAGGCGTCGTCCGAGCCAGCCAGCGGAAGGAGGCCGCCCGCGCGCACCAACACCGGGAGGGTCTCCAGCGGCCGGTGCAGTCGCACCTGCCTCCCGCCGCGGTACCGCGTGCCGGTGAACAGGTCGGTCCACACGCCGTCGGGCAGCCAGGCCTGCGCGCTGCCCAGCCCGAGGACCTCCTGCTGTGGGCTGGTGATCGGGGCCACCACGAGCTCGGTCCCGAAGCGGAACTGGTTCGGCACGGCATACGCCTCGATGGCTCCGGGGTCGGCCCAGTACATCGGCTCGACGAGCGGCGCACCCTCGCGCGCGGCGCGGGCGTTCATGGTGTGCAGGTAGGGGACGAGCCGGTGCCGCAGCCGCAGGAAGGTGTCGATCGTGGTGCGGGCCTGGGCGGGGAAGGTCCAGGGCTCCTTGCGGATGAAAGGGTGCAGCGTCGAGTGCAGGCGCATGATCGGTGAGAAGACACCGAGCTGCACCCAGCGGACGGTCAGGTCGTCGTCACGGCTGCCGTACCAGTGGCCACCGATGTCGTGGCTCCACCAGCCGTAGCCGATGTTGGACGAGCTCGCGGTGAAGTAGGGCTGGAAGGCGAGGGAGTCCCACGTGATGTGCGTGTCGCCCGAGAAGCCGACGGGATAGCGATGGCTGCCCGGACCGGCATACCGGGAGAAGGTGATGGGGAGCTGACCTCGTCTGGCTGAGTCGTTGAAGTGCTCGATGTTCAACAACCACAACGGATCCACGCCGGGTGTGCGGCTGAACGAGCCCTGCTGCCAGTCCAGCCACCAGAAGTCGACGCCCTCGTCCTCGAGCGGGTGGTGGAGCCGCTGGAAGTAGGAGTCCATGAAGCGGGGGTCGGTCGGGTCGAAGGCCACTGCGCGCTCGCTGGCCGGGTCGACGCCCATGTCCTCGGCGACCTGTGGGTAGGCGTCCTCGAACGCGCGGACCCCGTCGGCGGGATGGACGTTGAGCGTCACGGCGAGGCCGCGGCGGTGCAGCTCGGCGAGGAAGGTGGGCGGATCGGGGAAGAGGTCACGGTTCCACGAGTAGCCGGTCCACCCGGTGCCGAACCGTGAGTCGATGTCGACCCAGTGCCAGTCCATGTCGAGGACCGCGACCGACAGCGGCACCCCCTCTGCCTCGAACCTGTCGAGCAGCTCGAGGTACTCGTCCGCGGAGTAGGGGTGGTAGCGGCTCCACCAGTTGCCGAGGGCCCAACGGGGGAGCATCGGCACGGCCCCGGACACTGCGTAGAGGTCGGCGACGGCGGCGCGGTAGTCGTGGCCGCGGACGAACACGTAGAGGTCCCGGGTGCCCGGGCGACGCACGGCAGGGCGACCGTCCTCGATGAGGAACGAGTCGGAGTCGTCGATGACCGCGATGCCGGTCCGGGAGACCACACCCGGGCCGAGCGGGACGGCGCCGTCGACGTCATCGAGGGTGCGGGCCGTGCCGCCGAGCCCGTCGGCAGGCTGGCCGAACCGCCACTCGCTGGTGTGGGCATCGGGCATCGCTGACGTCGCCGTGACGACCAGACCACTCGGGCTGAACGGCTCGCCGTCGTAGTCGAGGTGCAGGCAGTCCGTCGACAGCTCGATCCGCTGACCCTGGCGGTGCACCTGCATGTCCGGCGCCGGCAGCGCGCGGTTGACCGCGAAGGTGCTGGCCCGGTCCTCGAACCCGCCCGACTCCGACCACTCGAGCCGCAGGAGCCCGGGGGTGAGGACGGTGATCCGCCAGCACTCGCCTGCAACCACCGCGTCGGGGTGCGCCACCGGGTTGCCGGGGACCGTTAGTCGAGAGGCCATGGATACCCTCCTTCGCGTCGAAGGGTATCGGGATCTGGGCCATGGGACGGGGTGCGCGCGGTCCCGCCTATCCTTGAGCGGTGAGCACCACGCAGCACCACGACGCCCTCGCCAGCCTCGCGGCCGGCGCCCACCTCCCGGCTGCCCAGCAGCCGGAGTGGCCCGACGCCGCCCGCCTCTCCAGCGCCGTCGCCGAGCTCGCGTCGTATCCGCCACTGGTGTTCGCGGGGGAGTGCGACGTCCTGAAGTCCCGGATGGCCGCAGCGGCACGTGGCGACGCCTTCGTCCTGCAGGGCGGGGACTGCGCGGAGACGTTCGCGTCCGCGACCGCCGACAACATCCGCGACCGCGTGAAGACCATCCTGCAGATGGCCGCCGTCCTCACCTATGGCGCCTCCGTCCCGGTCGTCAAGGTCGGCCGGATGGCCGGCCAGTACGCCAAGCCGCGCAGCAGCGGCGCCGAGACGCGCGAGGGAGTCACCCTCCCGGCATACCGCGGCGACATGGTCAACGACTTCGACTTCACCCTCGAGTCACGCACGCCCAACCCGCAGCGACTGGTGCAGGCCTACCACGCGAGCACGGCCACGCTGAACCTCGTGCGGGCCTTCACCCAGGGTGGCTTCGCCGACCTGCGCCACGTCCACGACTGGAACCGTGGCTTCGTCGCCAACGCGGCCAACAACCGCTACGAGCGGCTGGCCAAGGACATCGACAAGGCGATGAAGTTCATGCAGGCCTGTGGCGCCGACTTCGACGCCATGCGCACCACCGAGTTCTTCTCGTCCCACGAGGCGCTGCTGCTCGACTACGAGCGACCGCTGACCCGCGTCGACAGCCGCACGGGCGAGCTCTACGACACCAGCGGCCACTTCATCTGGGTCGGCGAGCGCACCCGCGACATCGACGGCGCGCACATCGACTTCGTCTCCAAGGTGCTCAACCCGATCGGCATCAAGCTGTCCGCCAAGGCCGAGATCGACGACGTCCTGCGCCTGATCGACAAGGTCGACCCCGACCGTGAGCCGGGTCGCCTGACCTTCATCACCCGCATGGGGGCCAAGACCGTCCGTGACGCCCTCCCGACCCTGGTCGAGAAGATCACCGGCTCGGGCGCGCAGGTCACCTGGATCTGCGACCCGATGCACGGCAACACCTTCGAGTCGGCCAGCGGATACAAGACCCGGGACTTCGAGGACGTCGTCGAGGAGGTGCGCGGCTTCTTCGAGGTGCACCAGGGGCTCGGCACGGTCCCCGGCGGCATCCACGTCGAGCTCACCGGCAACGACGTCACCGAGTGCATCGGCGGTGCCGAGAAGATCCTCGACGCCGACCTCAACAAGCGCTACGAGACGGTCTGCGACCCGCGGCTGAACCACCAGCAGAGCCTCGAGCTGGCCTTCCTCGTCGCCGAGATGCTGGCCAAGGACTGACGTCCGCGACGGGTCCGGCCCGGCCCGCCACCTGGCGAGCTTCGAGCAGGTATGCCGCCGGGTCGCCGGCCGTCCACGGTGGTCCACCTCCTAGGCTGGCTCGCATGCCTGCTGCGCCCCTGGTCGACCTGCTGTCCGACACCCTCACCCAGCCCACGGAGGCGATGCGCCGGGCGATGGCCGACGCCCCCGTCGGCGACGACGTCTTCGGCGAGGACCCGACGGTCCGACGGCTCGAGGAGCGGGTGGCCGAGCTGCTCGGGCACGAGGACGCGTTGTTCGCTCCGACCGGCTCGATGGCCAACCAGCTGTGCCTGCGCCTGCACGTCGCCCACGGTGAGGAGCTCATCGCGGACTCGCTGGCCCACGTCCTGCGCGCGGAGATGGGTGCCGCCGCGGTGCTGTCCGGCATCTCGTCGCGGTCCTGGGTAGCCGACCACGGGCTGCTCGACGCCGCCCAGCCGCTCGCGCTGATGATCCCCGACGGCGGCACCTACCAGGTCAACACGCGCCTGGTCGTCGTCGAGAACACCCACAACTTCGGGGGCGGAACGGTCCAGCCGCTCGACCAGATCGAAGCCCTGCGCGCGGGCACGCGGTCGCGGAACGTGGCGATGCACCTCGACGGCGCCCGCCTGTGGAACGCCCACGTCGCCACCGGCGTCCCGCTCGCAACCTATGGCGCGTTGTTCGACACCGTGAGCGTGTGCCTGTCCAAGGGGCTCGGCGCCCCGGTGGGTTCGGTCCTCGTCGGGTCGCGGGACCTCATGGCGCAGGCGCGGATCTGGCGCAAGCGGTTCGGGGGCGGCATGCGACAGGTCGGGATCCTGGCCGCGGCCGGCCTGCATGCGCTCGACCACCACCTGTTGCGGCTCGCCGACGACCACGCGCGCGCCCGACGTTTCGCCGAGGCAGCGGCAGCAGCGGTCCCCGCCTCGATCGACCCCCGGCGGGTGGAGACCAACATCGTCGTGCTCGACGTGGCGGGGGCGGGGTGGACCCCTGCGGCCTTCGTCGAGGAGGCGGGCAGACGCGGCATACGTCTCTATCCGGTGAGCACCACGGCGGTGCGCCTCGTCTGGCACCTCGACGTCGACGACGCCGGCACCGAATGCGCCATCGCCGAGCTGGTGCCACTGCTGGAACAAGGCCCCGACGCCAACCCTCAGACCTCGTGATGCAGCAGCTCGGCGGGCCGGTCCTCCTCCGCCGAAGCGCCGGCGCTGCGACCGAGCAGCTCGACGACGTACATCGCGGTGAGCACCAGCGCGCCCCCGAGCAGCATGCGCAGCGTGAGTGACTCGCCCCCGAACAGCACCGCGAAGAACGCCGCGAAGACCGGTTCCATCGTCATCACGATGGCCGCTCGGGTGGCGGGCAGGTGCGACTGCGCCCACGTCTGGGCCCAGAGAGCGACGGCTCCGGCGACCAGGGCCATGTAGAGCAGCGAGGTCCACTGGCCGCCGGTGGAGGGCAGGGTCACGCCTCCGGGGAGCGCGCCGACCAGCGCCACCACCGTGATGACCCCGACCTGCACGGTCGCCAGGCCGGTGGCGGAAGCAGCGGTCGAGAACCGGCCGAGCCCGATGATGTGCAACGCGTAGAGCACCGCCGCGGCCAGCGTGAGGGCCTCGCCGTAGCCCACCGAGATGCCGCGCAGCGAGAGCACCGCGAGCCCGGCGGTGGCGAGCAGGACGGCCAACCACGTCGTCCCCGGGATCCGGTCGCGGAGCAGGATCGCGGCGAGCACCGGTGTCAGCACGATGTAGGTGCCGGTGACGAACCCGGACACCGATGCGTCGGTGTGCTCGAGCCCGACCGTCTGCAGCAGCTGGGCGAGGCCGTAGAGGATCCCGAGGACGACACCGATCAGGACCTCACGCCGGGTCAGGGCGAGCAGCTGGCGCCGGAACAGCACGGCCATGACGACCGCCGCGATGGCGAAGCGCACGGTCAGGAAGTCGGCCGACGGCACGTGCTCGACGAGGTCACGGATGAGGAAGAACGTCGAGCCCCAGACCGCGGTGACCGACACGAGCAGCAGCGTCGCCAGCCGCGACGGGGACAGGGTCAGACGATCACCATCGTGACGACCGAGCCCTTGGGCGCCTCGGTGTTGGCCGCCGGGTTGGTGTGGTGGACAGTGCCGAAGATGCCACCCAGGGCGTTCTCACGCTTGACGTCGAAGCCGGCGGCTCGCAGGATCGCCTCGGCCTCGTCGGCCTGCTTGCCGGAGACGTCGGGCACCTTCACCAGGACCGGGCCCTTGGAGACGACCAGCTTGACCGTCTCGCCCTTGAACAGGGTGCCACCGGCCGGAGACTGCGAGATCACGTTGCCCTTGGCGATGGTGTCGCTGTTGGCCTGCTCGGTCGCGTCGACGGTGAGCCCGGCCTTGGACAGGGCGTCGACCGCCGCTGCGGCCGGCTTGTTGGTGAAGTCGGTGACCGGGATCGGCTGCCTGCCCTTGGACACGACGACGTTGACCTTGGTGCCGCGCTTGAGCGGGGTGCCGACCTTGGGGTCGACGCCCACCACGAGACCCGCGGCGACGGTCTCGTCGAAGGCCTCCTTGCTGGTCCCCACCGTCAGCTTGGCCGCCGTGATCTGGTCGCGCGCCTCGGCCGCGGACTTGTTGAGCACGTTGGGCACGGCATACCGCTCCGGTCCCTTGGAGACGGTGACCTTGACGTCGGTGCCGCGTCGCACCTCGGCGCCGGCGCCGGGGTCGGTGGACATGACCACGCCCTTGGGCACCGACTCGTCGAAGCTGTCGACCCGGTCGGCGCCGAGGTGGGCGACGTCCAGCTTGTCCTGGGCCTGGGCGAAGGTGAGGTTGGTGGTCGCCGGCACGACGGTGGGGGAGCCGGGACCCGCGAGGAACCACCAGGCGGCGATGCCCGCGACGAGGGCGACGCCGAGGGCGATCCAGATCCAGCGCCAGGGCCCTCCGCGACGGTCGTAGTCGTCGTCGCTGTCCATGGTGTCGACGCCCCGCCCGGGCAGCACGGGGGGACTCGTGGGGGTGCGGTCGATGGGCAGCGACAGCCGCGGCACGGGACGACCGGGGACGGCGGCATGGCGTGGTTCGTGACCGGCAGGCTCGTGACCGGTGGACGCCGGGAGCGCGCTGGTCCGCTCGACGGCCACGGTGCTCGCTCCACCGGCCAGGGCAGCGGGGCCCTCGGGTCGGCGGTCCAGCTCGGTCGGGGTCAGCATCGCCCGCGACTTGCGGACCTCGGTGAGGAAGTCCTCGGCGTCGTAGGGCCGGTGGTCGGGGTCGCGCGAAGTCGCCAGCGCCACGAGCGCGTCGAGCTCGGCAGGCACCGAGGTCACCCTCGACGACGGTGCCGGGATGGAACCGTGGACGTGCTGGTAGGCGATGTGGATCGGGGTGTCGCCGGTGAACGCCTTGGTGCCGGTGAGCATCTCGAACAGGATGAGCCCGGCGGCATAGACGTCACTGCGGGCGTCGGCGATGCCGCGCTCGACCTGCTCCGGGGAGAGGTAGGCCACCGTCCCGAGCAGGACACCGGTCTGGGAGGCGGTGGTCTGGGTCGAGACGGCTCGGGCGAGGCCGAAGTCGGCGACCTTCACCGTGCCGTCGTCCTCGCGCAGGATGATGTTCTCGGGCTTGACGTCGCGGTGGATGATGCCGCCGCGGTGGGCCGCGCCGAGTGCTTGCAGTACCGGACCCATGATGTCGAGGGCAGCGCGCGGGGTCAGCGGACCCTCGGCCTTCATCACCTCGCGCAGGGTCTGGCCCGGGACGTACTCCATCGCCAGGAACATGTGGCCGTCGTCCTCGCCCTGGTCGAAGACCGACACGACGTTGGGGTGGGACAGTCGCGCAGCCGAGCGCGCCTCACGCTTGAACCGGCTCACGAAGGCCTCGTCCTGCGCGAGGTCGTGGCGCATCACCTTCAGCGCGACGTCACGGTCCAGCCGGGTGTCCAGGGCGAGGTAGACGGACGCCATTCCGCCGTCGGCAATGTGCGACAGGACGCGGTAGCGCCCGTCGAACACACGCCCGAGCAACGACTCGGTGACACCGGAAGACACCCGCAAAGTGTAGGAGGTCTCGCTGGTCATCTCGTGCAGGCGGGTCCGTGGGCGCTGTCCCGACCGCATTCGTCAGGCTGGCTCACATCCGGGTGCGGTGCGCCTTGATGGCGGATACGTAGCCCTTGGTGTCGGCGTACATGCCGTTCTTCTGCACCGAGTAGAGACCTTGGTAGTAGCCGGCGATGGCCTGGTCGACCGTGCTGGCGGACCGCGTCAGTGAGCGCAGGATCACCACCCCCGCCGTGATGTTGTCCTGGGTGTTGAGCAGGTTGAGCTGTCGTCCGGCCATCTCGGAGGCCCACTGCCCGGACGACGGGATGACCTGCATGACACCGATGGCGTTGGCCACCGACACCTGGCGCTGGTTCCAGCCCGACTCCTGCCAGCCGACGGCCAGGGCCAGCTTGGGGTCCACGCCGTGGCGTCGCGCTGTCGCGACGATCATCGCCTGGGTCTGGCTGCGGCTGGGAACGGCGTGCCGGGCCAGGGCGGCGCGGTTGCGGTTGGCCGCGTTGACGATCGAGCTGGGGTAGGTGCGCCCTGCGAACGAGTTGGCGCTCGCGGCAGACTTGGCCGGCTTGGCCGGCACCTTGAGCCGCTGGCCCGGGTAGATGACCGAGGCCGCGGACAGCCGGTTGGTCTTGAGCAGGGCGGCGAGGGTGACGCTGTGCTTCGTGGCGATACCGCTGAGCGTGTCGCCGGCGCGCACCGCGTATGCCGCGGTGCCGGCGGGGCGGGTGGCCGCCGGCGTGGCCCCGTGGACCCTGAGGACCTGGCCGGGGTGGATGACGCTGCGGGCGTTCAGCCGGTTCAGCGAGTACACCGTCGGGAGGGCAGTCTTGGTGCGGGCGGCGACGACGCTGAGCGTGTCACCGCTGCGCACCCGGTAGGTGGTGATGGACGGCGCTGCGGCCGCCGGGCGGCGGGCGCTCGCGGCTCCGGCGCCGGGGATGCGGACCTTCTGGCCGACCTGCAGCACCGAGCGGGGGGAGAGCCGATTGGCCTTGAGGAGGGCGGCGAGGGACACACCCTTGCGCGCGGCGATGTGGCTCAGCGTGTCACCGGAACGGACGACGTACGTCGCTCGCTTGATCGCCGCAGCCCTCGCCGCGGCCGCGGCTCGTGCCCTGGCCGCCTCGGCGCGGGCCTGCGTGGCGGTCTTGGGCACCGACAGCCGCTGTCCGATGGACAGGTGGTTCCCGCCGTGGCTCAGGTGGTTGCGTGTCGCCAGGGTCCCCGTCGTGGTCCCCGTGCGGGCGGCGATGTCGGCCAGGGTGTCTCCGGTCCGGACCGTGTAGGCCACCCAGCCATAGGGGGCGGGCTTGGCTTTCTGGACGACGGCGACGGCCGCCTGGAGGGTGGCCGAAGGGAGCGCTGCCGGAGCGATCACTGGGGACATCGGGGGCTGCCTTTCGGGCTGTGGTGGAGCACGTGGTGGAGAGCCTCAGGTGGTGCAGGTGGTGGAACAGGTGATGGAACGGGTGGCTGGAGTGAACAGTGGGGCAAGTGTGACGATTGTGAAAGGTACACCATCGAAGGCCCCCATATCGACTTACATCGATGTAATTCACTCCCGGAGGCACTCCGGGACGCAATTTGCTTTGCAAGAGTTCGCTGGCACTCTTGTCCCGTGACCGATCAGCCTGCGGACCCCGCGGAGACCCCCCTCGAAGACCTCGTCGGCTCCTGGCTGACCGTGCCCGACATCGCCGAGCGGCTGGGCATTCCACTGTCGTCGGTGCGCAAGCTGATCGAGGACCGCGAGCTGCTCAGCGCCAGGGTCGGTGAGCGCAACGTCGTCGCGGTACCGGCGCAGTTCCTCGAGGAGGACGTGTTCCGTCACCTGCGGGGCACCTTCACCGTGCTCGCCGACGGAGGCCTGAACGACGCGGAGATCCTCCGCTGGCTGTTCACCCGCGACGAGACGCTGCGCGTCGCCGGGACCCCGGTCGACAACCTGGCGGCCGGGTTCAAGACCGAGGTGCGGCGCCGCGCGATGGAGCAGGCCTTCTAGCGGCGCCAGCCCAGGACGGGCGGCCTGAGGACGCCTAGTGGGCCCGGGTCGTCGAGCTGTCGATCAGCTGGTCGAGCACCCCTGCCGCCTCGGGTGCGAGCTCACGCGTCGACTTGAGAGCCATCCGCGCCGAGCCGGCGAGGCGGGCGATGTCGGCCTCGACCGCGTCGACCGCACCTGCGGCTGTGATCGCCTCGCGCAGCCGGTGCACCGTCTGGTCGTCGAGCGCGGGGTCGCCCAGTCGAGCCTCGATGAGTTCGACCCCGGCCGGGTCGGCCCCGGCGAGGGCGTGCGCGATCAGCACGGTGCGCTTGCCCTCTCGCAGGTCGTCGCCCGCGGGCTTGCCCGTCGCGGCCGGGTCGCCGAACACGCCCAGCAGGTCGTCGCGCAGCTGGAACGCCTGGCCGAGGTCGAGGCCGTAGCGGGACAGGGCCGAGAGGTCCTCCTCGGACGCGCCACCGGCAGTGGCCCCGATGAGAAGTGGGTGCTCGACGGTGTACTTGGCGCTCTTGAACCGGATCACGTGCTCTGCCCGGTCGATCCGCTCCTGGGTGGACACGCCGTCCCACGACCGCGCGGACTCCACGACGTCGAGGAACTGGCCGCCCATGAGCTGGGTTCGCATCACGTCGAAGACGCCTCGCCCGCGCGCGAGGTGGTCGGGGTCGAGACCGGACGTCGCGTAGATCTCCTCGGTCCAGTTGAGGCACAGGTTGCCGGCGAGGATCGCGCCGGCCACCCCGAACCGGTCGGCGTCGCCGGACCACGACTCACGCTCGTGGCGAGCTGCGAGCGAACGGTGCGCAGCCGGCATACCCCGCCGGGTGTCGCTGTCGTCCATGACGTCGTCGTGGATCAGCGCAGCCGCCTGGAAGAACTCCATGGCGGTGGCCACGCGGACGAGGGCGTCCGAGTCGGGCTGTCCGGTGGCGCGGTAGCCCCAGTAGAGGAAGGCGGCCCGCAGCCGCTTGCCGCCGGTGAGGAGGCGGGCGACGGCGCCGAGCAGCTCCTGCGCGTCGGGGCCCACCTCGGCGAGGACCCCGGCCTGGTGGGCGAGGACGTCGTCGACGGTGCGCTGTACGCGCTCACGAAGGGACGCGGCGTCGAGCGGGCTGGTCACCACGCGTTCCTCCCGGCGTCTGTCGATCCGTGGAATGTCTCATCCTGTGCTGGCACTGAGCCTACGGCGTGGGCCCTCGGCTAGTCTCACCGCCATGGCTTTGGGGCACACCTCGGGAGTGGATCGACCGACGCAGCAGCCGTTGTCGATCCCCGGAATGCTGGCGGCGCCGCATCCCTCGATCAGCTTCGAGTTCTTCCCGCCCAAGGACGACGCCGGGGAGGCCATGCTCTGGGACGCCATCCGCCGCCTGGAGTCCGTGCGACCCGACTTCGTCTCGGTCACCTACGGCGCGGGCGGCTCCAACCAGGACCGCACGGTGCGCGTCACCGAGCGGATCGCCCGTGAGACGACGTTGACGCCGTTGGCGCACCTGACCTGTGTCGGCGCGTCCGTGGCCGCGCTGCGCCAGGTCGTGGGCCTGTATGCCGCGAGCGGCGTCCGCAACATCCTCGCCCTCCGGGGCGACCCGCCGGGCAACGTCGGCGGCGAGTGGGTGGCTCACCCCGAGGGTCTCAACCACGCGACCGACCTCGTGGCGCTGGTGCGGACCCTGGGCGACTTCACGATCGGGGTCGCGGCGTTCCCTGATGTGCACCCAGCGTCGCCGAGCTTCGAGCACGACGTCGAGGTCATGGTCCGCAAGGCCGATGCCGGCGCGAGCTTCGCCATCACCCAGATGGTCTTCGACGCCGACAGCTACCTGCGGCTGCGCGACGCCGTGGCGGCTCGTCGCGACCTGCCGATCACCCCCGGACTGATGCCGGTGACGAACTTCAAGCAGGTGGCGAGGATGTCCGAGCTGATGGGCACCCCGTTGCCGCCGGCCGTCGTGGGCCGGCTCGAGGCGGTCTCGCACGACCCCGCCGCGACCCGTGAGGTGGGCGTGCAGATCGCCACCGAGCTCGCCGACCGGATGCTCCGTGAAGGCGCACCGGGGCTGCACTTCATCACGATGAACCGCTCGACGGCGACCCTCGAGGTCTACCGCAACCTCGACCTCACCACGCGCAGCGCCGCAGGCCTGGCCTGAGCGCTGTCCCCGTGGTCGGTTCGGTCAGTCCCGGGTGGTGAACGCCCTGGCCAGGGCGGCGGCGGCGGACAGCGCGACCACGGCCAGCCCGTAGACGGTTGCCGTCGTCTCGAGACCGAACCGCGGGACCGCGAACCCGGCGGCGACCGCCGGCAGCCCGAAGGCGAGGTAGCTGACGACGAACACGCTGGAGAAGAGCTCGCCGCGCTGGGCCGGCCCGACGGTCGGGGTGATCGAGCGCATGATCCCGAGGAAGGACGTGCCGAAGCCCGACCCCGCGACCACCGCGGCCAGGAGGAAGGCGACGAGCGACCCCGCGTGCAGCGCGACCAGTGTCAGCACCGTGCCGACGGCGAGCATGGTCGTGCCGTAGAGCGTGATCTGGCGGGCTGTGCGCTGTCGGCCGAGGTAGGAGCTGAGGGCGCCGACCCCGGTGAGCACCGTGACGACAGCACCCTGTTCGACGTGGCTGCGACCCCCGAGCAGCTGGCCGACGATGGGCGCGCCCAGGGAGAGATAGAGGCCACCGGTGGCCCAGCCGGCGAACAGGGCCGGTGCGCTGCGCCGGAACGCAGGTCGGGCAGCAGCAGGTATGCCGACCCGTGGACGCAGCGAGCGCAGCCACCCCTCGTGACGTGGCGAGGTCTCGGGAAGGGCGAGGACGCCCACCGCCAGTGCGAGGTAGGCCGCGGTGAGCGTCGCGAACACGAGCGGGAGGGCGTGCGGGCTGGAGTCCAGCACGGCACCGGCCGCGAGCGCGCCGGCGGCGAGACCGAACAGCGGGGTGACGCTGTTGAGCGTCGCGGCGAGTCCTGGGCGGGTGGCTGGCTCGAGGTCCACGACGGCTGCCGACATGGTCGACATCAGCAGGCCTGCGGCGACACCTTGCACTGCGCGCGAGACCAGCAGGGTGCCGACGCCGTCGGCGTGCCAGAAGCCGACCATGCTCACCGCGAGGACCAGGAAGCCCACGGCCAGCACCGGTCGGCGTCCGATGTGGTCGGACAGGGAGCCGGTCACGAGCAGGGTGACCAGGAGGGTGACGGCATACACCCCGAAGATGGTGGTCATCGTCCCCGCCGAGAAGCCGATCTGGGTCTGGAGCACCGGGTAGAAGGGTGATGGTGCGCTCGCGCCGACCATCAGCGCCACGACCGACGCGAGGGCGAGCACGAAGGCGGGGCGACGGGGGAGCCGGCGTCCGCGTCCCTCACCGTCGGCGGTGGAGCTCTTGGTGGTCGAGCTGGTCGTTCCGGTCGGGATGCTGCTGGTCGCACTCATGACGGGCCTCTCGGACGAAAAACAACGGTTCGAAACTTATCGAACTGTCAATCTGCCCTGGACATTCCCGATCTCGCCAGATTGGTTCGAGTATTATCGAACCATGCCCGCAAACCAAGAGCTGCCACACCCGGCCATGGCGGACGTGGCGCTCACCGACGTGCTCTTCGCGCTGAGCGACCCGGCCCGGCTGCAGATCGTCCGGGACCTCGCCGCGGGCCCGCTCGAGATGGCCCAGTGCGGTGCGACGAACCCGGCACTGCCCAAGTCGACAAAGTCCCACCTGATGAAGGTGCTCCGCGAGGCGGGCGTCATCCGCAACGAGCCTCGTGGCCGTGAACGGCTGGTGTCGCTGCGCCGCGAGGAGCTCGACGCGGCCTTCCCAGGGCTGCTCGCCAGCGTGCTGGGCGACTCGCGCGGCTGACCCGGCCGGGCGGCATACCTCGGGGTCAGCCGCTCGAGTCGCTCGAGGCTCCTGTCAGCGGACGCAGCTCGGTGACGAGCGGCACGACGTCGGCGATCGAGTCGACGACGCGGGTCGGCTGGTAGGGAAAGCGTTGCACCTGCTCGCGCCTGGTTGACCCGGTCAGCACGAGGATGGTCCGCAGCCCTGCTTCCAGTCCGCTGATGACGTCGGTGTCCATCCGGTCGCCGATCATCACGGTCGACTCGGAGTGGGCGTCGATCCGGTTGAGCGCGCTGCGCATCATCAGCGGGTTGGGCTTGCCGACGAAGTAGGGCTGGTGGCTGGTGGCCGCGCTGATCAGGGCTGCGACGGAGCCGGTGGCCGGCAGCATGCCGTGCGGGCTGGGCCCGCTGACGTCGGGGTTGGTGGCGATGAAGCGGGCTCCGGCCTCGATGAGCCGGATCGCCTTGGTGATCGACTCGAACGAGTAGGTGCGGGTCTCGCCGAGCACGACGTAGTCGGGGTCGCGCTCGGTCATCGTGTAGCCCACCTCGTGGAGCGCCGTCGTCAGGCCTGCCTCGCCGACGACGAACGCGCTCCCGCCCGGCCGCTGGTCGGCGAGGAACTGCGCTGTGGCGAGGGCGGAGGTCCAGATCGACTCCTCCGGCACGTCGAGACCGCTGGCGAGCAGCCGGGCCCGCAGGTCGCGCGGGGTGAAGATCGAGTTGTTGGTCAGGACGAGGAACCGCCGCCCTGACTCCTGCAGTGTGGCAATGAAGTCGGCGGCTCCGGGGATCGCGCTCTCCTCGTGGACGAGGACGCCGTCCATGTCGGTGAGCCAGCACTCGACAGGCTTCGGTGTGGTCATGGGCCCATTGTGTCCGAGTTGCGTGCGGGGTTTGGGGGAGTGCCGGGTGGCGGACGTCGCGGAGGATGGAGTGCCTGAAGGAGGTGTCGCCATGCCATTGGCCACGAGCGCAGTAGCGGCGCCTCAGGCGACCTCGATCGCGTGGCCTCCGGTGACGCGGAGCAGCTCTTCGTAGGTCGTGCGGAAGACGGTGTGGCTGTGGCCGGCAGCCGCCCAGACGTGGCGGTAGCGACTGAGTGAGACGTCGACGAGGGTGCGGACCTGGCTGCGGTGGCCGACTGGCGCCACGCCCCCGATGGTGAAACCGGTCGCCTCGAGGACGAAGTCGGCGTCTGCCCGGTCGAGGTGGTCGACGTCGTCGACGAGGTCGGCGACCTTGACCAGGTCGACCCTGTGTGCGCCCGAGGTGAGGATGAGCATCGGGCTGATCGTGCCGTCCGGTGCGTGGGCCCGGAAGACGAGCGAGTTGGCGATCTCGGCGGGGGTGATGCCCAGCGCGGCGGCCGCGGCGGCCGCGGTGCGCACGGCGTCCGGGAGGGTGACCACCTCGGGGACGACGTGGTGGATCGCAAGGTTCTCCAGGACCCTGCGGACGGCAGGGTGCCCGGTCAGGTCGGGGGCCGACGTCGGCACGTCGGACGCTGTCATGGCCGAAGACTAGGGCCGTGCGGTCACGGCTGTCACCAGTCGTCTGGAGGGGGTTGACGGACTGTCCGTGGCGGGGTGTACCGTTCTTCTTATCGAACACCTGTTCGAACTCGTGGTTCACGACGACGACCGATCCACCGGTCACGGCCCCACACCGTGGTGGGCGGTCATCCCGCGGACCACTGCGGCTCTGGCCCTGTGAGCAGGCGCCTCGACCCCGCCTCTCACAGGGCCCAGAGCGCATCACCCGGTGACGCGGCAGCGCTGTGTCTGGTGGCGCTGCGCCATGCCCGCAACCCGAAACCAGATCCCCGAAGGAGCGCCCTGTGGTCCGCCGCTACGAAGAGCCCATCGAGGTCCGCGAGGGCGCTCGCGAGGACCTGACCCCTGGTCTGGGAGAGGTGGCGGGGCGCGGCCCGAACGCCTTCGTCTGGCGTGGCCGGCTCTATGTCGTCCGGGCCGTGCTCGACCGCTGGCAGGAGCGGCGGCCGTGGTGGCGCGACGCCCGCGAGCGCGAGGGCAGCGACGTGCTCACCGATGCGCGGGAACGACAGGTCTGGCGGGTCGAGGCGAGCGCCGGCCGACTCGCTGGGATCGGGGTCTACGACCTGTGCGCCGACCCCGCCAGTCACGCAGGCAGCCAGTGGCGGCTGCTGAGGGTGGCGGACTGATGGGCGCCCGAAGTGCACACGGGACTGCCCAGGGGGCGGCCAGCGGAGCTGCTGCCACGCTCGACCTGCTGGACCGGGCACGGCACTCGCTGCTCGAGGCCTGCCAGAGCGAGGAGGTCGCCCGACGCTATGACCAGGCCCAGCTCGGTGCCCTGCGCGCGGCCGCCGCCGTGGTCGCCACCCGCATCACGTCCACCCACCAGTCCGCGGGCCAGTCCGGTCCTCGCAGCCTGTGGGAGCTGCTGCCCACGGTCGCGCCCGAGCTCTCCGAGTGGGCCGGGTTCTTCGACGTCGTGGGAGCTCGCCGCCACCACGACCACAGTGCGCGCGAGGCCGACGACCTGCTGCGCCAGTCCGAGCTCTTCCTCGACCTCGTCTGCCGGACCCTGGGCCTGCCAGTGCCCAGGTCGCCACACGACCACCTGCTGGTGCCCACCGCAGTGACCAGCACTCCGGGGGCCGGCCCGTGAGCACCGAGTTCGCCCACCTGCACGTCGCGTCGGGGTTCTCGATGCGCTACGGCACTGCGACGCCCCAGGCGCTGGTCGAACGCGCTGCCCAGCACCGTCAGCCGATCCTCGCGCTCACCGACCGTGATGGTCTCTACGGTGCGGTCCGCTTCGTCCAGGCCGCCACCGCGGCCGGCATCGCACCCGTTCTGGGAGTCGACCTCGCGGTGGGCCCAGATGCGATGGGTTCAGATGCGGTCGGTCCGGGTCCGGTGGGTCTGGATGCGGGCGGTCCAGCGGTGAGGGGTCGGACCCCTGTCCGGGGTGGCGCCGAGCGCGACGCCCGCCATCCACGGGTCACCGTGCTCGCGCGGGGACGAGCGGCTGGGGTGCCCGCAGGGGTGGGGTGGGCGGCACTGTGCCGGTTGGTCACCCAGACCCACCTGCGCGGTGAGCGGGGAGTGCCCGTGAGCTCCGCCGCCGTGGTCGCAGCAGCGTGCGGCGGCGCAGGTGAAGGGGAACCCAGTCCGCTCGTGGTGCTGCTCGGCCCGGACTCCGACGTGGGACGGGCGCTGCTGGTCAAGCGCACCGACCGGGCACGTGAGCTGCTGGATGCCTGGCGGCGCCGACTGCCACCTGACGCCGTCGTCATCGAGGTGGTCTGCCACGGGGGACCCGAGGGCACCCCGGCATCGCGCAGTCATGCCCGACGGCTGCTGGGGCTCGCCGACGAGCAGGGCGTCACCGCGGTGCTCACCGCGGCGGTGCGCCACGTCGATCCCGGGGAGTCGGCCGTCGTCGACGTGCTCGACGCCGCGCGGCGGCTGGTCGCCCTCGATACCCGGCACCTCGACCGGGTCACCGACGCCGCCCACCTGGCCACGACCGACACGATGCACGCCATCGCCCGTGAGATCACCGGTGGCGACCTCGGCCGGGCTGACGACCTGGTCGGGCGGACCCTGGCTCTGGGGCTCGGCTGCGCCCAGAGCGCCCGCCACGACCTCGGCATCGGGTCGGTCCACCTGCCCGAACCCGACCGGGTGGGGGTCGATCCCGGCATGAGTGCCCAGGTGGTGCTCGAGCAACGGTGCCGCGCGGCGGTGGCCGGGCGCTACCCCGGGGCAAGCGAGCGCGACCTGATGGCGGTGGAGAGCCGGCTCACCGACGAGCTCAAGGTCATCGCGGAGCTGGGCTACCCGACCTACTTCCTCACCGTCGCCGAGGTCGTCGACCTGATCCACGACATGGGGGTCAGAGTCGCGGCTCGCGGCTCGGGAGCCGGGTCGCTGGTCAACTACCTGCTCGGGATCAGCGGGGTCGACCCGATCCGCTACGGCCTGCTGATGGAGCGGTTCTGCTCGCCGCTGCGGGCCGAGCTGCCCGACATCGACATCGACGTGGAGTCGGCCCGCCGCACCGAGGTCTACGAGCGGGTCCTCGACCGGTTCGGCGGTGAGCGGGTCACCTGCGTCTCGATGATGGACACCTACAAGGTGCGGCACGCCATCCGGGACGTCGGGGCGGCGCTCGGGCTGCCGTCGGTGGAGATCGACGAGATCGCCAAGGCGTTCCCGCACATCCGTGCCCGGGACGCCCGCAACGCCATCGCCGAGCTGCCCGAGCTGCGTTCGCGAGGCCTGGACAGTCCTCGGCTGCGAGCCCTGTTCGACCTCGTCGAGCGGCTCGACGGGTTGCCCCGCCACATCGCGCTGCACCCGTGCGGCGTGATCCTGTCCGACGGCAGCCTGCTCGACCGGACGCCGGTGGAGGCGAGCTGGCTGGGTTTCCCGATGAGCCAGTTCGATAAGGACGACGTCGAGACGCTCGGGCTGCTCAAGCTCGACGTCCTCGGCATCCGGATGCAGTCGGCGATGGCCCACGCCGTGCAGGAGGTCCAGCGGGTCGACGGAGTGCAGGTCGACCTCGACGACCAGGCCCAGGTGCCGCTCGACGACGAGGCGACATTCCGCCTGATCCGCACCAGCCACACCCTCGGCTGCTTCCAGATCGAGAGCCCCGGACAGCGTGAGCTGATCGGCAAGTTCGGTCCGGAGCGGTTCGAGGACCTTGTCATCGACATCTCGCTGTTCCGGCCAGGCCCGGTGAAGTCCGACATGATCACGCCGTTCCTCGAGGCCCGCCACGGCTGGAAGGAGGTCAGCTACCTGCACCCCACGCTCATCGAGGCACTGCAGGAGACCGAGGGAGTCGTCGTCTTCCACGAGCAGGTGCTGATGATCGTCGCCGAGACGACCGGGGTGTCGCTCGCCCAGGCCGACGAGGTGCGCCGTGCCCTCGGCACCCCCAAGGGACAGCTCGAGATCGAGGCCTGGTGGCGACCGGCCGCCTCGGCCCGCGGCTATGCCCCCGCCGATGTCGACCGGATCTGGGAGGTGCTCAAGGCATTCGCGTCGTTCGGTTTCTGCAAGGCCCACGCCGCAGCCTTCGCCCTGCCGACCTATCACTCCGCATGGCTCAAGACCCACCACGCCGCAGCGTTCCTCGCCGGCGTGCTCACCCACGACCCGGGCATGTATCCCAAGCGGCTGATCCTCGACGACGCCCGGAGCCTGGGCATCGCGGTGCTCGGTCTCGACGTCAACGTCTCGACCGGCAGCTACCGCATCGAACGCCTGGACCGCGACGACCCGTCCGGGTTCGTCCCGCCGCACCCCGACCTGCCCGATGCCAGCGACTACGGCATCCGGCTGTCGCTGGCCGACGTCCGCGGCATCAACGACGCAGAGGTGGCCCGCATCGTCGCCGGGCAGCCCTACGCCGGGCTGGCCGACTTCTGGCACCGCGCCCACGTCTCGCGTCCGATCGCCGAACGCCTCGTCCTCGCGGGGGGTTTCGACAGTCTCTACGGCATGCGGGTGGCCTCCGCGGGCATCGACGCCGGGGGACTGGGTCGTCGGGGCCGGACCACCCGTCGTGACCTGCTGCTGCACGTCGCCGAGCTCGACCGCTACGGCCGGGCACTGGACCGTTCGGCGCGTCGGGCGGCGCCACGCCGGGCCAGGGGGAGCCGTGCCCTGCCGGTGTCGGACCAGCACCTCGAGGGTGGGCAGGTGCGGGCCCGGGCGGCAGCGCAGTCGCAGGCAGCGCTGCCGGTACGCGCAGCCGACCAGCAGGCGACCCAGCTCGCGCTCGACCTCGGTGACCGACCCGAGCTCACCAGTGGCACCGGCCTGCCCGAGCTGAGCGGTCCCGAACGCGTCCGCGCCGAGCTCGACATCCTCGGCCTCGACGCGAGTGCCCACGTGGTCGACTTCTACGCTCCGATGCTCGATGCGCTCGGAGTCACCCGCAGTCGCGACCTGTTGCGGGCGCGCAGCCGGTCCACCGTGTGGGCGTGCGGGGTCAAGGTCGCCACCCAGACGCCGCCGATCCGGTCAGGGCGACGGGTCGTCTTCCTCACCCTCGACGACTCCACCGGACCGATCGACGCGACCTTCTTCGAGGATGTCCAAGGTCCTTATGCCGCCACGGTCTTCCACTCGTGGATGCTGCTCGTCCGTGGTGTGGTGCGTCGCACCGGTCCGCGGGGCATCTCGCTGCGGGCGACGGGTGCGTGGGAGCTCACCCCGTTGTGGGACGCGTGGCGAGGTGGTGGCCTCGAGGCGGTGTATGCCGCGATGGATGCCAGCGAGCGCGCCGCCACCGAGCAGGCTGAGGCGTTGGAGGCTGCCCACCAGCAGCAGGTGGGCGCAGGACGGCGGGTCCTGGTGCATGCCTCGGGCTTCCGGCAGTCGCCCTATGCCGACACCCGGCCGCCGGGCGAGGACGTGCGGGGGTCCCACCGCCTCGGTCAAGGGGCGGCGGTGCCCGACGCGGGAGGGCGGCCACCCCCCCCCCACACCACTGGCCATTAGGCTGGCCACCGCACCCGCAGACCCAGCACAGGAGGTGGCCGTCGTGGCCGAAGAGCAGTGGCGGACCCGACGCGGTGGCGTCGAGACAGCCCTGCGGACCTCGGCGGTGTGGGCCTCGGTGCGCACCCTCATCGAGCGCCAGCAGGCCGAGCTGGGTCGCCCCCTGCGGGTCCTGGACCTCGGGGGCGGCACCGGCGGCCTCGCGGTGCCACTGGCCGAGCTCGGCCACGACGTCACCGTCGTCGACCCGAGTCCGGATGCCCTCGCCTCCCTGTCGAGGCGCAGCGCCGAGCGTGGCGTCGCCGACCGGGTGACCGCACTCCAGGGGGACGCCGACTCCCTGGCCGACTTCGTGGGCGACCAACCGGTCGACCTGGTCTGCTGCCACGGCACCCTCGAGGTCGTCGACGACCCCCAGGCCACCCTCGCGGCGCTGGCCGCAGTGCTGGCTCCCGGTGGTTACCTCAGCCTGGTGGCCGCAGGGCGGCTCGCCGTCGTCCTGGCCCGGGCGCTGGCCGGGCAGTTCGCCCAGGCCCACACCGCCCTGACCTCGGCAGACGGCCGTTGGGGCGGCGCCGATCCGCTGCCGCGCCGGTTCGACGCCGCCGCGCTGCAGGCCCTGGTCGAGCAGACCGGGCTCGTCGTCGAGGACGTCCACGGCGTGCGGTTGTTCAGCGACCTCGTGCCGTCGGCGCTGATCGACTCCGAGGCCGACCGCATGGCCCTGCTCGAGCTGGAACAGGTGGCCAGCCGCCACCCCGACTTCGGGTTCCTCGGACAGTTGGGCGCGGCCGTGCACGTCCTCGCCCGACGCTGAGGGCGAACCGGGGCCACCGATGAGCCGGCGCCAGTACGCGCTCCCGCAGCGCGGGGGGGAGCACCCACCCGATGACACGGGGTGCACCGTCCTGCACGTCGACATGGACGCGTTCTACGCCTCCGCGTCGCTGCTGAGCCGCCCCGAGCTCGTGGGCACTCCCGTCATCATCGGCGGCGGGGGCAACCGCGGCGTCGTCCTCTCGGCGACCTACGAAGCCCGCAAGTTCGGTGTGGCCTCGGCGATGCCGATGTCCCGCGCCCGACGGTTGTGTCCCACGGCGACCGTCGTCGCCCCCGACCACCGCCTCTACAGCCAGATCTCGGCCGCGATCATGGCGACCTTCGAGACGATCACCCCGGTGGTCGAGCCGCTCTCGCTCGACGAGGCCTTCCTCGACGTGTCCGGCTCACTGCGCCGGCTGGGCAACCCCGCGAGGATCGGCCAGCTCATCCGCGACACCATCCACGACGAACAGGGGATCACCTGCTCGGTTGGAGTCGCCCCCACGAAGTTCGTCGCAAAGCTCGCCTCAGGACTGGCCAAGCCGGACGGCATGGTCGTCGTGCCGCGCGACGAGGTGGTCACCTTCGTCCAGCAGCTCCCGGTCGGGGCGCTCTGGGGAGTGGGGGACAGGACCGAGGAGACGCTGCTGCGCCTGGGCCTGCACACGGTCGCCGACATCGCCCACACCCCCGTCGACACGCTGCGACGGGCCCTGGGCGAGAGTGCCGGGCCGCACCTGCACGACCTGTCCTGGGGGTGCGACTCGCGCCAGGTCGAAACCCAGCGTCGCGAGCGCAGCATCGGCTCGGACGAGACGTTCGAGTTCGACGTCGACGACCCGGCATACATCCACCGTCAGCTGCTCAAGCTGAGCGACCGCACCGCGGCACGCGTTCGTTCGGCCGGCGTGCTCGGGCGCACGGTCTCGATCAAGGTGCGGTTCTCCGACTTCACGACCATCACCCGCAGCAAGACGCTGCGCGACCCCACCGACGTGAGCCGGGAGATCTTCGACACCGCCAAGAGCCTTTACGACGCCCTCGGGCTCCAGCGCGCCCGGATCCGGCTGGTCGGGGTGCGGATGGAGGGCTTGGTCGAGGGTGTCGGGGCTCCCATCCAGGGCACCCTGGACGAGCCCGACCACGGCTGGCGCGACGCCGACCGCGCCGTCGACCGGGCCAGCGCGCGGTTCGGTGCCGGAAGCGTCCGACCGGCCAGCCTGATCCCCGACGGGGATCGCGACAAGCCGCGCGACAGGCCGCGTGACCAGCATCGAGGTCAGCCCACACCGGGCTCGGCGAACGGGTAGTGCAACCACGCCGGGGGACATATCCTGAAGACGTCAGCGGACGGCCACTGACCGGCAATGATGCTCCCGGCGGGCAACGATTCTGTGGCCTGATGCGTTTAGTGGGTGCACGCCGAACGTCCAGGAGGTCACCGTGCCGCTCTCCGAGCACGAACAGCAGCTGCTTGAGCAGATGGAGCAGGCGCTGTATGCCGAGGACCCCAAGTTCGCCTCGCAGATGCAGGGCGCTGGGGCGCGAGCGTCGGCGCGTCGTCGGATGGCCGTTGGTGTGGTGGGTGTCGTCGCAGGGCTGGCCCTCGTGCTGGTCGGGGTGAACACCACCATGTGGATCGGCGCGATCGGATTCGCCCTGATGGTCGGGGCAGTCGCCTTCGCCCTCACACCGCCGCGGCGCAAGGCCGCCCTGGGCACCGTCCAGCCCGATGGCAGCGTGCGCCGGGCCACCCCCACCAAGTCGAAGGCACCGAGGTCCGGCGGCTCGTTCATGCACCGCATCGAGGAACGCTGGGACCGTCGCCGCGACGACGGTTACTGACCCACAACCACTGACCCCCACGACCACTGAGACCAGACGGGCACTGAGACCAGACGGGCACTGAGACCAGACGGGCACTGAGACCAGACGGGCACTGAGACCAGACGGGCACTGAGACCAGACGACTACTGGGCCAGGCCGGCGCTCAGACCCTGCTGAAGAGCACTCCGACGACCCAGGTCGTGGCGATGGCGAGCGCAGCGAGCAGCTCGATCCCCATCGACAGGAACACCGCCTTCAGCGCGGACTTCGTCGAGGCCCAGGCGGCGGTCCTGTCCTGCGAGTGCCCGAGCTCCACGAGGTAGATCCCGAGCACGAACCCGATGGGCGCACCGACCACGGGGATGACGAAGAACCCGACGGCAGCGAGCAGCACTGCGATGACCAGGGTGGACCGGCGGACGCCGGCTTCGCGCAGCCGCCGCCCGGGCACGGCATACTGCAGCGCCACTCCCGCGAGGTAGAGCAGGGCACAGACCGCGATCACCGACCAGCCGAGCGTGCTCTGGGCGTCCAGGGCCCACAGGAACACCGCGGCCAGGCACAGGAGCAGCCCGGGGATGACGGGAATGACGATCCCCACCATCCCGATCAGGATCAGGACGGCGGGGACCCAGAGGGTGGCCTCCACGGTGGGAGGTCCGGTGTGGCTTTCCTACCGCTCCTCGAGGGGAGCGACGGGAGGGGTCTCGTGGAGCCGCTCGGTCTCGTCCTGGATGTCGGCGTGCTCGCGCAGCTTGGGCAGGTGCTCGCGTCCGTGGTGAGCGCAGAACAGCAGCTCGCCACCAGCGTGAAGGCGAGCGCGCACGTAGGCCTGGGCGCCGCAGCGGTCGCAGCGGTCGGCCGCGTTCAATGAGGGTGCCAGTGCAGTGGTCACGTCAGCCTTCCTTTCGTTGCGCCCGGAGGCGCGTTGTCTCCTAGAGACGTCCTACCCCGGACTTTGGTTGCTCCACCGTGGGGATTACTTCCCTGGGTGGCCCATCCGGTGCCGTGGTCAACAGTCAAGCACGCCTGGTTCTTCCCTGCGGGTATTGGGTCTCCATGTGTGTCATCTCATGTCGCAATGGGTGATTCGTAGGTCGGGCGTCCGGTGGATGGGAAATGGGGCTTCGCAGGGCATGAAGGGCGGTATGCCGCGTGCCTGCGCTGGGGGCGTGGGTCACCGAGATAGCGTGGGGCCCACCTCCGTGAGCACGGGGGGCATTGACCCACCACAGGAGCACCAGACCGTTGGCCACCGCCACCACTGCCAAGAAGGCTGCGACCACCAAGTCGACGTCGGACTACAGCGCGCACCACCTTCAGGTCCTCGAAGGCCTCGAAGCGGTCCGCAAGCGACCTGGCATGTACATCGGCTCGACTGACGGCCGCGGACTCATGCACTGCCTCTGGGAGATCATCGACAACGCGGTGGACGAGGCGCTGGCGGGTGTCTGTGACCGGATCGAGGTGATCCTCTACCGCGATGGCTCGGTGGAGGTGCGCGACAACGGCCGCGGCATCCCCGTCGACATCGAGCCGCGGACCGGCCTCACCGGTGTCGAGGTGGTCTTCACGAAGCTGCACGCAGGCGGCAAGTTCGGCGGTGGCTCCTACACTGCCTCCGGTGGCCTGCACGGCGTCGGCGCGTCGGTGGTCAACGCGGTCTCTGCGCGGCTCGACGTCGAGGTCGACCGCGGCGGCAACACCTACGCCATGAGCTTTCGGCGGGGTGAGCCCGGCTACTTCCCGGACGTCGCGACCGACGACAAGGCGCCTGACCACGAGTTCACCCCCTACGAGCGGACCAGCGAGCTGGCTGTCGTCGGCAGGACCAAGCGCGGTGTGACCGGCAGCCGGATCCGTTACTGGGCAGACGAGCAGATCTTCCTCAAGGACGCCGAGTTCGACTACGACGGGCTGATCGCGCGAGCGCGCCAGACGTCCTTCCTCATCCCCGGGCTGACGCTGGTCATCCGGGACGAGCGTCGACGCCCCGGCACAGCCGGGGAGTCGGCGACCCACGTCGAGACGCTCGTGCATGACGGYGGCATCTCCGAGTTCGTGGAGTTCCTGGCTCCGGACGCGGCGGTCACCGACGTGTGGCGGCTCCAGGGCAGCGGCACGTTCACCGAGACGGTGCCGGTCCTCGACTCCAAGGGCCACATGTCGCCCACGGAGGTCGAGCGTGAGTGCGGGGTGGACATCGCGGTGCGCTGGGGCACCGGCTACGACGCCAAGGTCAGCTCCTTCGTCAACATCATCTCCACCCCCAAGGGCGGCACCCACCTGGCCGGCTTCGAGCAGTCCCTGCTCAAGGTCTTCCGCAAGCAGCTCGAGGTCAACAGTCGCCGGCTCAAGGTCGGCAGCGACAAGCCCGAGAAGGACGACGTGCTGGCCGGCCTGACGGCGGTCGTGACGGTGCGTCTGGCCGAGCCGCAGTTCGAGGGCCAGACCAAGGAGGTGCTCGGCACCAACGCGGTGCGCGCCATCGTTGCCAAGGTCGTCGAGCAGGAGCTCACCGCCCGGATCACCTCGACCAAGCGCGGTGAGAAGGCCCAGGCGGCGCTGCTGCTCGAGAAGGTCGTCTCGGAGATGAAGTCGCGGATCAGCGCGCGGCTGCACAAGGAGACCCAACGTCGCAAGAACGCCCTGGAGACCAGCAGCCTGCCCGCCAAGCTCGCCGACTGTCGCTCGACCGACGTCGAGAGGTCCGAGCTGTTCATCGTCGAGGGCGACAGCGCCCTGGGCACCGCCAAGCTGGCCCGCTCGAGTGACTACCAGGCGCTGCTGCCGATCCGCGGCAAGATCCTCAACGTTCAGAAGGCCTCCGTCTCGGACATGCTCAAGAACGCCGAGTGCGCCGCCATCATCCAGGTGATCGGTGCGGGTTCTGGCCGCTCGTTCGACCTCGACGTGGCCCGCTACGGCAAGGTCATCATCATGACCGACGCCGACGTCGACGGGGCCCACATCCGCACCCTCCTGCTCACCCTGTTCTTCCGCTACATGCGTCCCCTCGTGGAGGCGGGGAGGGTGTATGCCGCCGTACCCCCGTTGCACCGCATCGAGGTGGTCAACATGGGGTCCAAGAAGAACGAGCTGATCTACACCTACTCCGAGAAGGAGATGCGCACGACGGTGGCGTCCCTGGGCAAGCGGGGCAAGAACATCAAGCAGCCCCTGCAGCGTTACAAGGGACTCGGCGAGATGGATGCCGACCAGCTGGCCGAGACCACGATGGACCCGCGGCACCGCACCCTGCGCAAGGTGACCCTGCGTGACGCCGAGGCGGCCGAGCGGGTCTTCGAGCTGCTCATGGGCAACGACGTGGCGCCCCGCAAGGACTTCATCGTCGACTCTGCGGCGGGGCTGGACCGGGAGCGGATCGACGCCTGAGCCCGGCGGGCGACGCCACAGGGGTCGCCGAGTCGAGGTCAGGCCACTGCCGCAGTCAGCCAGGCTGGGGGAGCGCAGCGGACTTGCGTGACTGCCGGCGTGAAGGGTGACGTGACCGCTGGTGTGACGGTGCCGCGGTCGAGCCACGGACGACGAGCTCGACCTCGAGCACGTCGTCGATGATCGTGTCGGCTGCCCGCCCGTGCAGCGCGTCGAGCATGAGGCGTCCCGCTCGCCGCCCCTGGGACTCGACGTCCTGGCGCACGGTGGTGAGGTCGAAGATCTCGGCATGGATGTGGTCGTCGATGCCGATGACGGACACGTCACCCGGCACGTCCAGACCGTGGCGTCGGGCAGCGCTCAGGACCCCGAAAGCCATCTCGTCGGACGCGGCGATCACGCAGGTCGGCACGTGCGGGAGTGAGAACAGCTGGTCGGCGTGCGCCGCGGCCCCCGCGGCGGTCCAGTCGCATTCCAGGGTCCACTCCGGCGGACACACGAGGCCGTGGTCGGACATCACCTTGGCGAAGGCTTCTCGCCGGTCGAAGGGCGTCTGCAGATGGGTGATCGAGGAGGGGACGGTACCCGCATAGCCGATCTCGCGGTGTCCGAGCTCGATCGCGTAGCGCGTCGCGAGGGCCATCGCGGCACGGTCGTCTATCCGCACCGAAGGCCATCCGGGCTGCTGGTTGCCCACCGTCACCACCGGCATACCCAGGCGGTCCAGCAGGGACCGTTCAGAGGGCACGGGTGGGACGTTGAGGATGATGGCGCCGTCGGCGCGTTTCCAGAGCATGTTCTGGGTGATGGGCAGCCGCGTGTCGAAGGTGTGCCCCTCGAGGTCGCAGAGCAGGACGTGGAAGCCGTCCTCACGCAGCGCCTTCTCGATGCCGCTGACCACGGTCGCGAAGAACCACCGGTTGAAATAGGGGGTGATGACGCCGACTCCGCGCGTCCGGCCGGAGACCAGGCTGGTCGCGGCGGGCGAGGCGACGTAGTGGAGCTCGGTGGCCGCCGCCAGGACCCGGTCTCGGGTGCGGGGGCTCACCCTGTCGACGCCGCGGAGGGCGCGGGACACAGTGGCCACCGACACGCCCGCCGCCTTGGCCACGTCGCCGATGGTGGTCATCTCGCACCTCCAGTCGAGGTCTAGACGCCGGTGTTGCGCCTCAGCCGCCAGACGAACCAGAGGGCCGCCAGGAGGACCGCGAGGAGCGCGGCGGATGCTGCCGCCGGCTCCCCGCGCACCTCGAGCAGGACAGTCTGGATCACAGCCATGAACGCGAAGAACCCGAGGATCCCGAGGAGCATGTCCAGCCGTTGGGCTCTCGCCCGCGCGCCGCCGGTGCCGCTCCCGGGGTTGAAGATTCCCATGGGTGGTGAGGGGTAGGCCTCGTGCCTAGCCCTTCACACCTCCCGCCGTCAGGCCGGACACGATGGCCCGCTGGAAGATCAGGACCATGATGATGAGCGGGACGGTGACGATGGTTCCCGCCGCCATGACCGCCGTGTAGGGCTCCTGGTGTGGTTGTGCACCAGTGAAGTTCGCGATGGCAACCGTGACCGTCTGGGTCGACTTGGTCGAGAACTGGGCTGCCAGCAGGAACTCGTTCCAGCTGGAGATGAAGGCCAGGATCGCCGTGGTGAACAGGCCCGGCGCCGCGAGGGGAAGCATGATCTTGCGGAAGGCCTGGCCGGGCGTGCAGCCGTCGATGCGGGCGGATTCCTCGAGCTCCCAAGGCATCTCGGCCAGGAATGCCGTCAAGGTGTAGATGGTAAGCGGCAAGGCGAACGAGATGTTCGGGATGATCAGCGCCTGGTAGTTGGCACCGGTCAGCCAGCCGAAGTTGGAGAACATCTGGAACAACGGCGACACCAGCGCCACGCCGGGGAACATCGACGCTCCGAGGATCACCCCGAGCACGGCGTACTTGAACGGGAAGTCGAGCCGGGCGAGTGCGTACGACGCGAACACCCCGACGAGCAGTGCCACTGCCGTCGTCAGGATCCCGATGATGACCGAGTGCACGAGCGCGGCGCCGAAGTGGTTGCCACGGTCCGTGGAGAACGCGGTCGTGAAGTTGTCCAGCGTGACGTGGGTCGGCCACGGCGTGGTGTCGAAGGTGTAGCCGACATCGCGGAACGCGGTGACGACCATCCAGTAGAAGGGGGCGAGGCCCCAGACGACGAGGGCGGCAAGACCGATGTACATCCGGATCTTGGCGGCGCGATCGCTCTTGAAGTGGATCTCCTGCGCCTCGGTACGTCCCGAGGTGGGGGGCGCGGCGGTCGTGGTGGTCATCTCAGGCTCCCGGGGTGGTTGCGTTGGCGGCGACCGGGTTGCCGACCGCGGCAGCCGGTTCCTTCTTCTTCTTTGGTGGCCGTTGCACGACGTCTGCGCCACCGAACTTGATGAACAGGAAGGCGGTGAACGCGATGAGCAGGAAGACGATGGTCGAGAGGGCCGAGGCGCTGTGGAAGCCACCACGGATCTGTTTGATGACCAGCATCGACAGGGAGGTCGTGCCGCCGCCGCCGTTGGTCAGGATCGCGGGCAGGTCGTAGATGCGCAGCACGTCCAGGGTGCGGAACAGGACGGCCACCATGAGCGGCACCTTGACCAGCGGCAGCGTGATCCGCGTGAACGTCTGCCACTTGGTGGCGCCGTCGATCTGGGCGGCCTCGTAGACGTCGCCGGGGACCAGCTGCAGGCCCGCGAGGATGAGCAGCGCCATGAACGGCGTCGTCTTCCAGACGTCGGCGATGATGATCGCGAACTTGGCGGCCACTGGGTCGCTGACCCACAGCTGTGGGCTGATTCCCACGAATCCGAGCAGCCGGTTGGCGATGCCGTCGAAGGCGAAGATGAAGAGCCAGAGCTTGGCGGTGACTGCGGTCGGGATCGCCCACGGGACCAGGATCGCGGCACGGACCAGACCGCGGCCCTTGAAGTCGCGGTTCATGATCATGGCGAACCACATGCCCAGGAGGATCTCGACGACGACGCTGACGACGGTGAAGAACAGCGTCACCCACAGCGCGTCGTAGAACTGGGCGCCGAGGGTGCCGGGCGGGCAGTCGACCTCGCCACATTTCTGGAGCAGCCAGTGCGTGTAGTTGGACAGGCCCGCGCTGCCGCCCTCGACGAACAGCCCGGTGGCGGGGTCAAGCCCGGCGTCCTTCTGGAAGGACAGCTGGATGGCCTTCAACAGGGGGTAGATGATGATGACGGCCAGGAAGACCATGGTGGGGGCAACAAGCATCAGCCCCAAGCGTCCCTGTCCTGCGTTCAGCCCCTTCGACTTCTTCGGCTTCGTGCCGGTCGATCGGGGTGCTGTTGATGTGGCTGCGCTCATGCCTGCTCCTAGCCCGGGAGGTGCGTCTCAGGTGGGTCGAGATGGTTGGTCGAGTCGAGCGTCGACCAGGGGATGCGATAGGCAGGGGTCCTGTAGGTGTGGGGGTGGCCCCGGTGGGGCCACCCCCACACCTTGGGATGTTGCGTCAGACCGGTCAGCCGCCGGCTGCGGCCATGGCGGCCTGCATGTCCTTCACCGCGGCTTCAGGAGTCTTCTGGCCCTGGATGGCCGCAAAGAAGTTGTCCTGGATGGCCTGGGTGACCTGCGGGTAGAACGGCGTCACCGGACGGGACACCGCGTTGGAGATGGACTCCTTCAGCACCGGCAGGTACGGGTACTTCTTGACCAGTGCCTCGTCGGTGTAGATCGACTCGATGACCGGAGCGAGCGAACCCTTCTCCATGTTGGTCTTCTGCTCCTCAGGGCTGGTGAGGAACTTCAGGAAGTCCAGGGCCGTGGCCTTGTTCTTCGAGTAGGCGCTGATCGCAGCCATGTGGCCACCCAGCGTCGAGGTGCCGGGGCCGGTGACTCCCGGGAGGGGTGCGACCGCGAACTTGCCCTTGACCTTGGACGAGGCGTCCGTGCTGGCCAGGTTGTAGACGTAGGGCCAGTTGCGCAGGAACAGCAGCTTGCCGTCCTGGAATGCTGCTCGGCTCTGCTCCTCCTGGTAGGTGATCGCCTGCTTGGGGATGTCGCCGCTCTTGTAGTGGTCGGCGAGCTCCTTCAGACCCTTGGCTGCCTCGGGGGAGTCGACGGTCGGCTTGCCGGCGTCGTCGACGACCTTGGCGCCGTAGGCGTTCATCCACTCGGTGGCGTTACAGGTGCCACCCTCGTACTTGGCGAACTGGCCGGCGAAGCAGTCCATGCCGTTCTGCTTGGCGATGGAGCACATGCCCCACATCTCGTCGATGGTCTTCGGCGGGGTCTTCACCAGGTCGGACCGGTAGTACAGCATCGCGCCGTCCGAGGACGTCGGAGCGGCGAACAGCGTCTTGTTGTAGGTCGCCGCCTTGACGGTGGGCTCGAGGAAGCCGGTGGTCGGCAGGGCCAACGAGTCCTTGAGCGGGGTCAGCCAGCCCTTGGCCGCGAACTCGGCCGTCCAGACGACGTCGACGGAGACGACGTCGTAGCTGGGGTCCTTGGCCTGGAAGTGCTGGACCAGGTCGTCGTGCTGCTGGTCGGCCTGGTCGGACTGCTCCTTGACCGTGACCTTCTCGGTGGGGTGCTTGGCATTCCAGCGGTCCGCCTGAGGGGCGACCAGGTTGCTGTTGTCCTTGCCCTGGACATAGGTGATCGGGCCTCGCGTGGCAGCGCCGGCCGAGGAACCACCCGTGGTGCCGCCGCCGTCATCGCCGCCGCAGGCCGAGGCGACGAGCGCCACGGCTACAGCTCCGGTCATCACCGTGAGGGTGCGCCGCTTGAGCATTCGAAGGGCCATACGCCCGCCTCCCATATTTCTCGCGTAGCGCCGAGGCGGACTGCCTCTGCGCTGAGGTGAACCGGTCTCATGTAAACGTTTACGCTCCGTCGCCGCAATCCGAAGATGCACGGGTCGCGGTAACGATTGGGTAACTCGCAGGAGACCTTGGTGTGACGCGTCGGACTTGTCCCGATCCTCAGCCGAGCAACCGGCCCACCCAGTCCACGACGCGGACAGGGTCCTTTCCGCACGATTCGGGCAGGTCGTCGTGGGGGCGGCGTTCGAGGGCGACCTGCCACGTGCGCCCGTCCCGGTGCCGCACGGCATACACGTCGGCACCCGGGTCCGCGCCGTCCGGCCGGGCGTCCAGTCCGAGGTCCGCGGGGGCGGCGCGGGACACCGTGAGAGCGGTGAGGTCGGTGATGCCGGACTCGTGCCTGACGTGCGACTCGGCGGCTTGCTCCGCAGCGGTCAACGCACTGCGTCCCCGGTCGTGCCGGGGCCCCAGCACTCCCTCCGGCAGGTGGTCGGAGGCGGCCAGCTCGAGCAGCTGGCCGCTCAGGTAGCCGTCGAGTCGGGCCAGCGTCGCTCCGTGGGGGAGCAGGACGCCCGTGGGGGCGAATCGGTGGCCACCGGTGTGCGACGCCTCCCACACACGCCCCGGGTGGCCGTCTGCCGCCTCGAGGGCGACGGGGCGCCCCCGGACGGCGCAGCAGACGTCGCGACGTCCGTTGGTGCAGATCAGCAGGATCGGCTCTGCGGGCTCGGCGCCGGGCGCGGTGGCAAGGACGGCGTCACGGTCACCTCTCGCGAGGGCGTCGAGGTCCAGCTCGAGCAGCGCGACGGGGTCGGTGACCGTCACGCGCAACAGCCAGGGCATGCTGCCCGACCACGCGAGGTATGCCGTGTGCGCGCCGCCGTGCGGGTCGTCGGCGTGCCGTCCGGGGCGCCGGATGAGGGACAGTCGACCACCCCGGTCGGCGCAGGCCTTGGACAGCGAACTGCCTACTCCTGCAAGCAGATGTGACTGTGTTGCGGCATCTCGACCCCAGGGTCCGGGCTGTTCCAGTGCGACGAAGAAGGTCGCGCGGGCTGCCGTGCCGTAGGCGCTGACGTCTGCCTGGTCGAAGCCGACCGAGCAGGCGTCCGGCGCGGGGGTGGCATGGGTCGCGGGGCTGGAGGTCACGACCGTGGGGGACCGGCGATGCGGGCGATGGCTGTCGTCGCAGGGACGCCGGAGCCGTCTCGTCGACCAGTCGCGTCCGGCAGGTCCAGCGCCACGCCGTTGGCTGCTGCGGCCCGTGCGGGCAGGGCGCCCGCCCAGGCCAGGACGAGCGTGTCCTCACCCTTGAGGAAGCGGTGGCAGCGCACGCCACCGGTGGCGCGGCCCTTGGCCGGGTACTCGGTGTAGGGGGTCACCTTGATGGAACCGGGTTCGGTGCCGGGCAGCGCCCCGGACGAACCCGACGACGTGACCACGATGGCGTCGGCGCCCTCGGGGACGGCGCCGAAGAACGCGACGCGCTGACCGGCGGCGAGCTTGATGCCGGCCATGCCTCCAGCCGGACGGCCCTGGGGCCGCACCACGGCGGCACCGAACCTCAACAGCTGGGCGTCCGAGGTGATGAACACGAGATCCTCTGTCCCGGAGGACAGCTCGACTGCGCCGACGACCTCGTCACCGTCCTTGAGCGAGATCACCTCGAAGTCGGCCCGCGCCGGATAGTCCGTCGTCACCCGCTTGACGACGCCCTGAGCCGTGCCGAGGGCGATCCCGGCGGAGTCGGGCGACACCGAGACGAGGGCGAGGGGCTCCTCGCCTGACGGGAGGTCGACATAGGCAGCGAGTGGCGCGCCCCCAGACAGGCTGGGGGCGCCGTTGGTCGGCGGCAGGGTGGGCAGCTCCACGGCCGAGAGTCGCACGAGCCGACCACGGGAGGTGACCAGCCCGACCTCGCCGCGGGCCGTCGTGCGGACCGCGCCGACGAGCGCGTCGTGCTTGCTGCGCGCGGCGTCGACGGGCAGGGGGTCGGCAGAGCCGGTGCGCGCCAACAGGCCGGTGGACGACAGCAGCACCCAGCAGGGGTCGTCAGCGACCTCGAGGGGCGTGCGGGTGGCGGCCGGCACACCCGCCGACTCCAGCAGCACCGTGCGGCGCGGGGTCCCGTGCGTCTTCGCGACGTCCGCGAGCTCGTTCGACACCGTCTTGAGCAGGAGCTTCTCGTCGCCGAGGATCAGCTCGAGCTCCTCGATGAGCCGCTCGAGCTCGGTCTTCTCCTTGTCGAGCTCGAGGCGGCTGAACTTGGTGAGCCGGCGCAGCTGGAGCTCGAGGATGTAGTTGGCCTGGGCCTCCGACAGGTCGAAGACGTCCATCAGCCGGGCGCGCGCGGCAGCCGCGTCGTCCGACGTGCGGATCACCTGGATGACCTCGTCGATGTCGAGGATCGCGATGAGCAGCCCCTCGACGAGGTGCAGCCGATCCTTGTACTTGTTCAGCCGGTACTCGGTCCGGCGGCGCACGACGTCGGTGCGGAAGTCGACGTAGACCCGCAGCAAGTCCTTGAGCCCCAACGTCTTTGGCTGCCCGTTGACCAGAGCGACGTTGTTGATGGAGAAGGAGTCCTCCATCGGAGTGAGCTTGTAGAGCTGCTCGAGGACGGCGTCGGGGTTGAAGCCGTTCTTGACCTCGATGACCAGCCGCAGGCCGTGCTTGCGGTCGGTGAGGTCCTTGACGTCCGAGATGCCCTGGAGCTTCTTGGACTGGACTGCGTCCTTGATCTTCTCGATGACCTTCTCGGGGCCGACGAGGTAGGGCAGCTCGGTGACGACGATGCCCATCCGGCGCGGCGAGGTCTTCTCGACCCGGGTCGTCGCGCGGGTGCGGAAGCTGCCGCGCCCGCCCAGGTAAGCGTCACGGATCCCGTCGAGCCCGATGATGCGGCCACCCTGCGGCAGGTCCGGACCGGGGACGAACCGCATCAGGTCGTCGAGGGAACAGGTGGGGTTCGCGATGAGGTGGCGAGCCGCACCGATGACCTCGACGAGGTTGTGCGGCGCCATGTTGGTCGCCATGCCGACGGCGATTCCGCTGGCCCCGTTGACGAGCAGGTTGGGGAACGCGGCGGGGAGCACCTCGGGCTGGAGCAGCTGGTCGTCGTAGTTGGGGATGAACTCGACGGTCTCCTCGTCGAGGCCGGTGGACATCAGCATCGCGGCCGGCGCGAGCCGTGCCTCCGTGTAGCGCGACGCGGCCGGGCCGTCGTCGAGTGAGCCGAAGTTTCCGTGCCCGTCGACCAGCGGGAGGCGCATCGTGAACGGCTGGGCCATCCGGACGAGGGCGTCGTAGATCGCCGTGTCGCCGTGGGGGTGGTACTTGCCCATCACGTCGCCGACGACGCGAGAGGACTTCACGTGGCCGCGCTCGGGGCGCAGCCCCATCTCGGACATGGAGTAGAGGATGCGGCGCTGCACCGGCTTGAGGCCGTCGCGTGCATCGGGCAGGGCGCGGGAGTAGATGACCGAGTAGGCGTACTCGAGGAACGCCCCCTGCATCTCCTCCTCGACGTCGATGTCGACGATCCGCTCGACAAAGCTCTCGTCGGCGGGCGCTGGCGGGGTCTTGCGGGCCATGCGTGTGTGCATCTCCTTGCGGTCGTCCCCGCACGGCGCGGGGAACCCCCCAATCTTGTCCCACGCCTAGATGGGGCCTGCCCCCGACTCGCCGCTGAAGTGCCCCCAGTGCACGACCTCGGCCACCTCGCGGCGCGGCCGGGTCCGGCTGGAGCCCTCGGTGCGGCGCAGCTCGTGGCCGAGGGCCACGACCCCCACCAGCCGCCGGTTCTCCGGTATGCCGTGGGCCCGCCGGACCGCTTCGTGCCGCGCCGGAGGGATGCCGAAGAACAGGGCCCCGAGGCCCTGGTCGACGGCGGCGAGCAACATGAGCATGGCCGCCATGCCCGTGTCGACGTCCCAGTAGGGCACCGGCCACCTGGTCGGGTCCCGGTCGGTCCAGCCCTTGTCGGGCTCGGCATACCGGTCGAGGTAGGTGTCGGGGTCGGAGAGGCACAGCACGAGGATCGGAGCGGACGACACCCCTGCCAACCAGCCGTCCGGGGGCGCGCCGGGCGGCAGGTCCGGGTCACGGGTGGCGTCCCAGAACCGGCGCCGGTCCTGGTCCTCGGCGAGGACGACGAAGTCCCAGCCCTGGCTGAAACCGGCGCTGGGAGCCCGCTGCGCGGCATACAGGACCGCCTCCAGGGCGGTGGGCGTGACCGGTCGGTCCGGGTCGAACCGCCGGACCATGCGGCGCCGCCGGATCACCTCTGCGAACTCCATGGGCCCATCCTGTCGTGGGGATCCGCCGTGGCGGTCGGGGGACCCCCACAGGCGGCTGCAAGACTGGCCGACGAACCCACCGCCCGAGCACTGCCAACCCGGGGCCGTCCTGCGGCGTCCACGAGGCATGACGACCATGGCCGCGGTGGCACTCACGGGAGGGGTGGCAGTGCCGGCGCGAGACCGCGTGGACGTGGAAGCGTCCGTTCGTGAGATCTACGACGTGCACTACGCACGCCTCGCCGGGTGGACCGCCAAGCTGGTCGGCGACACCGACCTGGCCCACGACCTGGCGACCGAGGCCTTCCTCAAGCTGTTCCGTGAGTTCGACCGGGTGGATGACCCGAGGCCCTGGCTCTACACCGTCACTGCCAACCTGGTGCGCGACCACTGGCGCAAGCGGGGGCGCGAGGCCGTCGCCTACCAACGTCACGAGGCTGGTCGCGACGACTTCACGACCGACGCCGACCACGCCACCAGGCTGACCGTCCGGGATGCCGTCGAGGCACTGCCCGACCGACTGCGGGTGGCCGTGATGCTGCACTACTTCGCCGACCTGCCCGTGGCCACCGTGGCCCGGCAGCTCGACAAGTCCGAGGGAACAATCAAGCGAGACCTGTTCGACGCGCGCCAGCGGATGGCGACGATGCTGGGAGAGATTCGATGAGCCCCGACCTGTCCGACCTGCCCGGCGCCGGGGAGCAGCGCGACCCCGTCGCGGACTTCTTCGCACGGGAGCGCGCCGACATCCGGGAGCTGCCTGCGGGGACCGACCGCTGGGAGGCGATCGTCGTCGAGGCCTCCCGGCCCCGCCGGCGCCACCTGATGCCCTACCTCGCGGGTGCCGCCGCAGTCGTCCTGGTCGGTGGTGTCGTCTGGGGCACGGGACGAGGACCGGGCACCGACCAGGCAGCCGACACCGCCAGCAGCACCTCGCCCGTGTCGACCGTCACGGTCTCCGAGACCGTGCGGCCGTCGGTCGTGGTGCCGCCGCCGTCGCAGGGGTCGTCCGGCGCCCCCAGCACGCCGGTCGGCCCGACCTCCCAGCCTGCCCCGAAGTCGTTCGGCATCGTGTCGATGTCCAATGCCGGCGGCAAGCACCTCTACGCCCTGGGATCGGCGACCTGTCCCAAGGGTGAGTGCACCGCCGTCATCGCTTCCGACGACGACGGGGCCACGTGGACGACGCGGGCCTCCTTCGAGACGCTCACGACACCCGGTGCGCGGACCACCCCCGATCGCGCCAACCAGCTGGTCGGGATCCGGTTCGCCAACGACAGGGTGGGCTACGTCTACGGCAGCAAGACCCTGCGCACCGCTGACGGTGGCCGCAGCTGGACCGACGTCGACGTCCGCGGCCGCACTGTCCTCTCGCTGGAGACGGACGGCACGCAGGTCTGGATGGTCACCGCCCGATCCTGTCAGCACGGCGCCGTCACCGGCCCGCGTGGCTGCGTGGGCCTCCAGCCGCGCACCGGGTCCATCGGGACGACCGGCACGGTGCCGGTGCAATTCTCCGGGATGCCGGTCGCCGGGGAGAACGCGTGGATCACGATGGACGGGTCCGACGCCTACTACAACGTCACCACGACCACCCCGACGGTGACCGGTCGGGCGATGCGTCTCACCGGGAACCTCGGAGTGCTGCCGTTGCCGAAGGGGTGTGCCGACGCCCAAGGACTGTGGGTCTTCGCAACGGCCAACACCCCGGGCACGCTCCTCGGCGTCTGCCCTTCGGCCACGAAGCCGGCGGAGGAGTATGCCCTTGCTGTCTCGGGCGACCACGGTGCCACCTGGAGCACCCGCCCGGCCCCCGGTCTGGGGCGACCGTCCATGGCGGGCATCTGGCTCACCGCGACCGATGCCAGGCACCTCGTGGCTGTTCGCCAGGGACTGCCCTCCAGCGCCGGAGTGGCGGACGAGCCCACGTCCCTGCTCACCAGCGGAGACGGCGGCGTGACCTGGACTCCTGTCAGGCTCGGCACAGTGGGGTCACCCACCTGGGCCGGAGCGGCAGGTGGTGGCCTGGTCTACGCCATCACGGGCGGGCTGGCCTACTGGCAGAGCGACGACTCGGGCGCGACCTTCGAGACCGTCTCCCTGCGCAGGTAACCGCGAGTTCGGTCCGCCCCGTCATGGCCCATCCACGGCATGACATGCTTTCGCCATGAGTGAGGCCTCGGCGCTTCCAGCCGGCTATCCGGCAGAGTGGGAGGCCGACGTCGTCCTGCGGGACGGGTCCGTGGCCCACCTGCGGCCGATCACCCCGAGCGACGTCGACGCCGTCCACCGGTTCCACGCCGGCCAGTCCGACGAGTCGATCTACATGCGCTTCTTCGCGCCGCTGCGCCAGCTCAGTGACCGCGACGTCACCCGGTTCACCAACGTCGACTACCACGACCGCGTGGCCCTGGTGGCCACCGTACGTGGCGAGATCATCGGCATCGGCCGCTACGACCGGATCACCCCGACCAGCGCCGAGGTGGCCTTCAACATCTCCGACCTCTACCAGGGCAAGGGGATCGGCTCGGTGCTGCTCGAGCACCTCGCAGTCATCGCCTGGGAGGCAGGGGTCGAGGAGTTCACCGCCGAGGTGCTGCCGCAGAACCGCAAGATGATCTCGGTGTTCTCGGATGCCGGCTACGAGGTCAGCCGCCACTTCGCGGACGGTGTCGTCTCCCTGACCTTCAAGATCCAGCCCACCGAACGCTCCGAGGCCGTCCGGCTCTCGCGCGAGCACCGGGCCGAGTCGGTGAGCATGCGTTCGGCGCTGTTCCCCGACTCCATCGCCGTGGTCGGGGCCAGCCGCCGGTCCGACTCGATCGGTCACCACATCCTCACCAACCTGATGTCGGCCGGCTTCAACGGCGTCGTCCACGCCGTCAACCGCGAGGCGATGGAGGTCCTCGGGCTCCCCGCCCACGCGCGGGTGTCCGACATCCCGGACGAGGTCGACCTCGCGATCGTCGCCGTGCCTGCCGGGGAGGTGCTCGACGTCGTCGCCGACTGCGCAGAGTCGGGGGTCAAGACCCTGCTGGTCGTCAGTGCCGGGTTCGCCGAGTCCGGCCCGCAAGGGGAGGAGCTGCAGTCCCAGCTCCTGGCCGCTGCCCGGGAGTCGGGCATGCGGGTGCTGGGACCCAACTCGTTCGGCGTGATCAACAACGACCCGGCGGTCCGGCTCAACGCCTCGCTGGCTCCCGAGCTGCCGCCCTCCGGTCGGCTGGGACTGTTCGCCCAGAGCGGGGCCCTCGGGATCGCGGTCCTCGCCTCCGCCGCCCGCCGAGGCCTCGGCATCTCGGTGTTCGCCTCCGCCGGCAACCGGGTCGACGTCTCGGGCAACGACTTCATGCAGTACTGGATCGACGACCAGAGCACGGACGTGGTGGGCCTGTACCTCGAGTCGATGGGCAACCCGCGCAAGTTCTCCCGCATCGCCCGGCGGCTGGCCTCGACCAAGCCGGTCATCGTGGTGAAGTCCGGCGTCTCGTCCTACGGCGTCCCGCCCGGGCATCGGGCCGGCTCGACGAGGGTCCGTCCCGAGGCCTTCGACGCGATGCTGCGCCAAGCAGGGGTGATCCGGGTGGAGAACGTCCACCAGATGTTCGACGTGGCCCAGCTCGTCGCCCACCAACCGCTGCCGCGAGGCAACCGGGTGGCCATCGTCGGCAACTCCGATGCCCTCGGGGCGCTGACCGCAGAGGCCTGCATCAGCTGGGGGCTCGACGTCGCCCACGGCCCGGTGTCGTTGCCGAGCGAGGCCCGTGGCGAGCAGTTCGCGGAGGCTCTGGCCGATGCTTTCGCCGACCCGGAGGTCGACAGCGTCCTCACCTGCTTCATCCCACCGCTGGTGACTCCCGACGAGGACGTTGCCACGGCGGTTCGCGATGCAGCCATGAAGAACGAAAAGCCCTGTCTGGCAACGTTCCTCGGCATGCGTGGTGTTCTCGAGAGACTGTCCGGCAACGCCATTGACGGGCGCCCCACAGTCGTGCCCGCCTACGCGATGCCCGAGGACGCCGTCCGCGCCCTCGCCGCCGCGACGAGGTATGCCGAGTGGCGGGCACGCGACCGCGGCGTAGCGGTCCATCCGGCGGGTATCGACCGCGAGGCCGCAGAGCTCCTCGTCGAACGCATCCTCGAAGAGTCGCCCGAAGGCCGACGGCTCACCCTCCAGGAGGTCACCGAGCTCCTGGCCGCCTACGGGATCGAGGTGTGGGGCAGCGTGCCCGCCCGCACGGTCGACGACGCCGTCGCCGCGGCGGGGGTGATCGGCTATCCGGTCGTCATCAAGTCGGTCGCACCGCTCATGCGCCACTCGCCGGGACTGAGCGGTATCCGGGTCGACCTTCGCACCGAGGCGCAGCTGCGCGAGGCCTTCGACGGGCTCAACGAGCGGCTGGCCCCGATGTCGGCCAACTCCTTCGTCGTGCAACGGATGGCCACGCCCGGCGTGTCGTGCGTGGTTCGAACCGACGAGGACCCGTTGTTCGGTCCGGTCGTCTCGTTCAGCATTGCCGGTCCGCCGACCGAGCTGCTCGGGGACATCGGTCATCGCATCCCGCCGCTGACCGACGTGGACGTGTCCGACCTGATCTCGTCGGTCAAGGCCTCACCGATGCTGCACGGCCACCGCGGTGCCGCCCCCGTGCACCGCGCCGCCCTGGCCGACCTCATCGCCCGCGTGTCGGTGCTCGCTGACAACCTGCCCGAGGTGTCCAGCCTCGTCCTGAACCCCGTCAATGCGCAGGTCGGGGGCGTCGACGTGCTCGGCGCCGAGGTCACCTTGGCGCCGACCCCGCGCCGCAAGGACCCGGGGCGTCGCACCCTCACCTAGACAGGCTGACTCGCGACCTGGCCGGAGCGCGGTGCGCCTCCCTAGGGCAAGATGGCACCCATGGGCTCCACCTCACCCCAGAATGCCGGCTCACAGAGCGCCGCCTCACCGGGTGCCGCTGCACAGGGCGCCGCCTCCAACGGCGCTTCCGTACCGCCGGCACCGCTACCCGTCGACCTCACGCGGGCGATCGAGCGGGCCGGCTACTACCCGGCCCTGGTGGCGGACGTCGTCCACGCGGCCCTGGGTGGCGAGGAGGTGGTGTCCCACCTGGTCCACCAGGAGACGACGTTCGACCACGACGTGGTTCGTCGCCACATCACCGTGCTCGCCCTCACCACCTCGAGGCTGGTGATCGCGCACGCGGACGACCACACCGACGAACGCCCGGGCCACGAGGACGTCGCCACGGCCACGACCGAGAGCGTCCCGTTGTCGGCCGTGCGCGGGGTGATGATCACCCACGTGGTGGCCCGCCCCCAGGAGTACCAGCCCGGATCCCTGGGCCGTGAGATCACGCTCACGCTGGGTTGGGGCGCCGTGAGCCGCATCGACCTGATGCCGGCCACCTGCGCCGACCCGGACTGCGAGGCCGACCACGGCTATGAGGGCAGCGTCGCCTCCGACGACATCTCGCTGCGGATCAGCGCCGACGCCGAGGGCGAGCCGGCCCTGCAGCAGGCCCTCAGCTTCGCCCGGGAGCTGTCGGCGAGCATCGGCAGCTGACGTGCCCCTCCCTCCCGAGGTCCGGCCCAAGGCGATGCCCTAGCCGATGCCACACGCGGGACTGCTCCCACCCCACTACGACGAGTCCGGGCTGGCCGGTGTGCTGCCCGCCGTTGCCGCGAGCCTCGGTGTCCGCAGGTATGCCGACCAGGCCCACCTCGCGCTGCCGGAGGCGCGACGCGCAATCGTCGTCCTCGTCGACGGTCTCGGCTATGAGCTGATCAGGCGACGCGGCGGACACGCTCCCTTCCTGCGCTCGCTGCTGCCCGCGGCATACCGCATCACGGCCGGCTTCCCGGCCACGACGGCGACGTCGATGGGGACGTTCGGCACCGGCCTGCCCCCGGGGTCGCACGGGCTGCTCGGGTACGAAGTCCTGGTGCCCGGTGAGGACCGGCTGGTCAACGAGCTCTCCTGGGAGGACGGTCCCGACCCGCTCACGTGGCAGCCACAGGAGACCGTGTTCGAGGTCGCCGAGGCGGCCGGGGTGTCGGTCACCCGGGTCGGGCCGGGCTTCTTCGACGGTTCGGGCCTGACGCGAGCGGCGTTGCGCGGCGGGAGGTTTCGAGCGGCTGACACGCTCGCGGACCGCGTGGACGCCTCGCTCGAAGCCGTGCGCTCCAGCGCCCGTGGGCTGGTGTACCTCTACTGGGGCGAGCTCGACAAGGTCGGCCACGTGTTCGGCTGCCAGTCCTGGGAATGGGGTGACGAGCTGGAGGCCATCGATGCCGAGCTCGGTCGGCTGGTGCGATCGGTGCCCAGCGACACGGCCGTGTACATCACCGCGGACCACGGCATGGTGGACGCCCCCCACGCCCTCCGGATCGACCTGGCGCACGACGAAGAGCTGGCCGCCGGCATCCGGCACGTGGGTGGCGAGCCACGCGCCCTCCAGCTCTACTGCGAGGACGGGGCGGCCGCTGACGTCGCCCAGACCTGGGCGGCCCGGGTGGGGGAGCGCGCCTGGATCCGGACGCGGGAGGAGGCAACCCGAGAGGGCTGGTTCGGGCCGGTCAGCGACGTGAACCGGCCACGCATCGGCGACCTGGTCGTGGCGATGCGGGACAACTTCGCGATCGTCGACTCGCGTCGCGCCAGGCCACAGCTCCTGGCGCTGCTCGGGCTGCACGGCTCGCTGACGCCCGAGGAGTCCGCCGTGCCGTTGTTCCATGTCGCAGCGCGCGACAACGCCTAAGGTGTCCTCTCGTGGCTGAGCTCGTCTTCTTCTCCGGGACCATGGACTGCGGCAAGTCGACCCTTGCCCTCCAGATGGACCACAACCACCAGGCCCGCGGCAGGTCCGGCCTGATCTACACCAAGCTCGACCGCGCCGGGACGGACGTGCTGTCCTCGCGGCTCGGGCTGTCCACGGCCGCCCACGAGGTCAGTGACGATCTCGACTTCTGGGATGCGGTGGTCGAGCAGGCCACGAGCGGGCTGCGCGTCGACTACCTCATCTGCGACGAGGTGCAGTTCTACACCCCTGCGCAGGTCGAGCAGCTCGCGAAGCTCGTCGACGAGATGGGCATCGACGTGTTCGCCTTCGGCATCACGGCCGACTTCCGCACCCAGCTGTTCCCGGGGTCGCGCAGGATGATCGAGCTCGCCGACCAGGTCCAGGTGCTTCAGGTGCAGGCCCTGTGCTGGTGCGGCCGTCGTGCCACCCACAACGCCCGCGTGGTGGACGGCGTGATGGTGGTCGAGGGCGAGCAGGTCGTGGTCGGCGACACCAAGCCCGGCAGCGAGACCCTCGTCGAGTACGAGGTGCTCTGCCGCCGCCACTTCATGCGCCGGATGAACTCGGCCGCCGCCCGTGCGGCTGCGGCCTCACCCGACGTCCTGCCGTTCGACCTCGACGTCTGCCCGGTCCCGCAGGGCTGAGTGCCGTTCCCGCAGGGCTGAACGCTGTTCCTGGACCACGCCCTCAGTCGCGCGGCTTGGCCCCGAACATGACGTCGTCCCAGCTGGGGACGCTGCGGCGAGCGGGCCTCTTGGAGGCCCCGGCAGCCCCGGCGGCTGCCTTGCGGGGTGCCCGGTCCTCCCGCGCTTCGTCCTGGTCCTGGTCCTGGTCGTGGTCGTGGTCATGGTCATGGTGTGCCTCGGCGCGCTCACGCGGTGCCTCGACCTCGGGCTCGGCGTCCAGGTCGCCGCGCGCGTTCGCTTCGGGCCCGTCGCCCAGCTCGGGCCCACTGTCCGCCTCCGACGGGACGACAGCCGGCAGCACGTCGTCGCCGATGGCGCTGTCCGGGTCGTCGAGGGGGTGCGGACCCTTGGCTCCCGGCGGCGGCGGCATCGACTCCGGGTCGTAGGCGAGGTCCTCGAGGGGGAGGGCGTCGTGGCGGGGTGCATCGTCGACGGGGGTATGGGTCGGGGGGTTCTTGCGTCGACGGGGCCGGCCACGGTGCGAGGCACGCTCACGCATGGCCGACATCAGGTCCAGCGGTTCGTCGGTGGAGGAGGACGACCCACCGCGGGGGGCCGGGTGGCGGGCCGACCCGACGCCGCCTTCGGCCTCGACGTCGTAGACGGTCGTCGTGCGGACCGGTGCGGACACGAGGTGGGGAGCCGGGAGCGGGGAGGTGGTCCCGGAGGCGTCCTCCTCGCTGAGCCAACGGGCCTCGTCGTCAACGGCCGCGACGGTACGCGCCTGCACGTCGAAGGACCAGCGGGCCTGCCGCTCGCGGCCACCGGCGGGAAAGGTGAGGATGACGGTCCAGTCGCCTTCGGTGCTGCGAGCCGCGTCCCACTCCGCCGCGCCGGGGTCGACCCCTCGTCCGGACAGCCGCTGGCTCACCCGGGCGGACAGGGTCGGTGCACTGGCACCGCTCGCGCTGCGCCCGCGCAGTCGCACGGCGCGGGCCAAGCCGGCGACGTACTCACGTTCGGCCAGGATCGGGCCCTCGTAGCGGCGCACCTTCTCGACCGGCCAGCCGGACCGTCCCGCCACCTCCTCGGCCGACAGGCCACCTCGGATCAGTGCCTGGACCTCGCGGGGACGCATGCCTCCGTCGATCTCGATCTGCAGCTGACCCAGCCGAGGCCGGTCGCGACGAGCAGCTGCGCGCAGTGGTTCGTCGAGCTGGACACGGAAGTGTTCCCCCTCGGAGTCGGACAGCAACAGGTGCTGGCCGTCATCCTGCACTCCGATCAGCCGCAAATCCCGCATTGCCATCGTCTCCAGTATCGGCGTGGTCTCCCGTATCGCCCTCGCTCGTGGATCGGGCACCGTGCTGCTGACTCTGCCATCCCCGAGGTCGAGGCGAAAGCGCCCACGCCGCAACGGTAGTTTTGACCTCGCGATGCTGACCTTCGACGCACACCTCCAACTGGCACTCGACCTCGTCGGGGTGTTCGCCTTCGCGCTGTCCGGGGGCCTGGTGGCGGTGAAGAAGCGCCTCGACCTCTTCGGAGTGCTCGTCCTGGCCGGTGCCGCAGCCCTCGGGGGCGGCGTCATGCGCGACATCCTCATCGGCGCGCTGCCGCCGGTGGGCATCTCTGACTGGCGACTCCTCACGTCCGCGCTGGTCGCCGGGCTCGTGACGTTCCTCTACCACCCGGGCGTGGAACGGATCTCGCGCTTCGTCCGGGTGCTCGACGCAGCCGGACTGGCGGTGTTCGCCATCGGCGGCTCGCTCAAGGCGCTGGGTGCGGGAATGGACCCGCTCACCTCCGTCTTCGTCGGAGGCATCACCGCGGTGGGCGGGGGCATCGTCCGCGACGTGCTGGCCGGCCAGGTGCCGGAGGTGCTGCGTCGCGAGATGTACGCGCTGCCGGCCCTGCTCGGCTCGGTCCTCATCGTCACGGCCCACCACTTCGACGCCATCAACCCGTTCGTCATCTGGGGGTGTGTCGCCCTCGTCTTCGGTATGCGGATGGTGGCGGTCGTCCTCGACGTCCACGCCCCCAAGCCCCTTCGGACTGGAGACCACACATGAACGGCTGCCTGACGTGACCACTGACCCAGGACCCCTCGAGCCCTACGACGGCATCCTCCTGCTGTCCTTCGGTGGACCGGAGAAGCCCGAGGACGTGCTGCCGTTCCTGCGAACGGTGACCGCAGGCAAGAACATCCCCGACGAGCGGCTCGAGGAGGTCGGGGAGCACTACTACGGCTTCGGCGGCCGCAGCCCCATCAACGAGCAGAACCGAGCGCTGCTGGCCGCGTTGCGCGCCGAGCTGGACCGGCGCGAGATCGACACCCCGATCGTCTGGGGCAACCGCAACTTCACCCCTTTCACGGCAGAGGCACTTGCGCAGGCGCACGACCAGGGCCTGCGGCGCCTGGTCACCGTCGTCACCAGTGCCTACTCGTCCTACTCCTCCTGCCGGCAGTACCGCGAGGACCTGGCTGCCGCGCAGCAGACGGTGGCCGAGGTAGGCATGACGATCGAGCTGGACAAGGTCCGCCCCTACTCCAACCACCCGGGCTTCGCCCGCGCGAACACCCGGCTGGTCACCGAGGCAGTGCGCGCTGTCCTGCGCGACGGAACGCCGGCTGCCGGGATCCGGTTGCTGTTCGTCACCCACTCGATCCCAACTGCGATGGACGACACCTCCGGACCAGGTGACTCGGAGGGCAACGCCTACAGCCGACAGCACCTCGCCCTCGGGGCCGCCATCGCCGACGAGGTCAACGCGACCCTCGACACCGACCTCACCGGGGAGCTCGTCTTCTGCTCCCGATCAGGCCCCCCGACGCAGCCCTGGCTCGAGCCGGACGTCAACGACCGCCTCGAGGAGCTGGCACAGGACGGGGCCACCGTGGTGGTGGTGGCGCCCATCGGCTTCGTCTCCGACCACATGGAGGTCGTCTACGACCTCGACACCGAGGCTGCCGCCACGGCGCAGCGGCTCGGGCTGCGCCTCGTGCGTGTGCCCACGGTGGGTGTCGATGCGGAGTTCGTGTCCGGACTGGTCGACCTCGTCCTGGAGAGAGCCGCCCAGGCGCGCGGCGAGGAGCCGGCGACACCCGTGTGGCCCGGTCGCGAGGCGATGCCGTCCACCTGTGCCCCGGGGTGCTGCCCCAACCTGCGCGACGCCAGGCCGGCCCTGTGCGGGCGGGACTGACCATGGGCCTCCACGCACCGGACGCCGCGACCCTCGAGGCCCTCGAGCGCCTTGCCGTCGAGGTGTGCCTGGAGGCGGGGCGACTCGTCGTCGACGAACGTCCCGCCAACCTCAGCGTCGCCAAGACCAAGAGCACAGCCACCGACGTCGTCACGATCATGGACCAGCGGGCTCAGGACCTGTTGCGCTCCCGGCTGCACGACGCCCGGCCCCAGGACGGCTTCCTCGGCGAGGAGGAGGGCGGCACGGATGGCCGATCGGAGATCACCTGGGTGGTCGACCCCATCGACGGCACGGTCAACTACCTCTACGGCATTCCTTCGTATGCCGTGTCCGTGGCGGCCGTCGTCGGTGACCCGACCACGCCGGGGGCGTGGCGACCGGTGGCCGGGGCTGTCGTCAACCCGGTGACCGGTGAGCTGTTCCACGCCCGGGTCGGCGCGGGGTCGTGGCTTCGGGTGGGGGACTCGACGGGGACCCGGCTGGAGATCGGTAACCCGCCCCAGCTCGGTCACGCCCTCGTCGGCACGGGTTTCGGCTACGACCCGTTGCGTCGCGACTGGCAGGCCCGCGTGCTGCTCGAGGTCCTGCCGCAGATCCGCGACATCCGCCGGATCGGGAGTGCCGCGCTCGACATCTGCTCGGTCGCCGCGGGGGGCCTGGACGGCTACTACGAGCGGGGGCTCAACCCGTGGGACATGGCCGCGGCGTGGCTGGTGCTCACCGAGGCCGGAGGCGTGTTCTCCGGCCTCGGCTCCGAACCACCCAGCGAGGGGATGGTGGTCGCCGCGGCGGCCACGCTGCATACCGAACTGCACGAGGTGGTGCTGCGCGCGACCGAGCTGGCCGGCTCCGAGGTCACCGGCGGCTAGCCGCGCGGTGCGCTGGAAGGCCTGACGGTTGGTCAGGCTGCGCTGTAGTTGGTGAGCTCGGGGATGCGCAGGCCGTGCTCGTCCGCGAGGCGGGCCAGGCTCTCGAGCTCGGCTTCACGGACGGTGGCGAGGTAGTCGTCGCCGGACTCCTGGGCTGTGCGCAGGGACTGTGCTGCGCGGGCGGCGCGCTGGGTGATTTCGGTGTGGAACTCGGTCATCGTGCACCCCTCTCTTCGTCATTTCACGAGTCGGGTCGGCCGGGCCGGAGGTGAGGACTCTACGGGTACACCCGGCATTCGTGGGAGTTGGGGCTGCCCGATCTGGATGAATCTTGGGTGAACCCAGACCTGCGCTTGGCCGCGGCGTGGCACGTACCGCAGGGGTCGCGAGAGGCACTGGAGGGCCGAATCTGGACCCGATGGTGACGTGGCGCCCCGGATAGGGCACAATCCCCGCCTGCGGTGGGCACAAAACCGCAGGCACCAGCGTTAACACCGGCGACTCGTCTTTCCGATGCACGGGGAGACACAGATCACCGACACAACAGGGAGAGCGACAGCGACCATGGCGACTGACTACGACGCGCCGCGCAAGACCGACGACGAGCTGTCCGAGGACTCGATCGAGGAGTTGAAGTCCCGCCGCGTCGACAAGAGCGCGTCCAGCGTGGACGTCGACGAGACCGAGCAGGCCGAGGGCTTCGAGCTGCCTGGTGCGGACCTGTCCGGTGAAGAGCTCTCGGTGCGGGTCATTCCGCGCCAGTACGACGAGTTCACCTGCTCACGGTGCTTCCTCGTGCACCACCGCAGCCAGCTCGCTTCCGAGTCCGGCGGCCAGATGGTGTGCCGGGAGTGCGCCGCGTAGGTGAGCGGTGACACCGTGAGCCGCCCCCCGGGTGACACGATCCGTGACACGGGGACGATCGGTGCCGAGATAGGGTCAGTCCACGTGACTGGCCCTTCTCTCGTTCCCCCGTCGACGGTCCCGGTCGGCGTGCGCCGCCTCGACGCCGGGCTGCCACTTCCGTCCTACGCCCACCCCGGCGATGCAGGAGCGGACCTGTGCGCCGCCGCCGACCTCACCCTCGAGCCGGGGGAGCGCAGCCTGGTCCCCACCGGGGTGGCACTGGCGATCCCGGACGGCTGGGTCGGCCTCGTCCACCCCCGCTCCGGCCTGGCGGCCAAGCACGGGATCAGCATCGTGAACGCCCCGGGCACGGTCGATGCGGGCTACCGGGGCGAGATTCTCGTCAACCTGATCAACCTCGACCCGCGTGACGCCTTCACGGTCCGTCGTGGCGACCGCATCGCCCAGCTGGTGGTCCAGCAGGTCGCGCGGGTGGAGTTCCTCGAGGTTGATTCGCTCGAAGCCACCTCACGGGGCGACACTGGACACGGTGCCAGTGGCGGCTTCGGCGACCACACCCAGACAACGAAGGACTGACACACCAGTGGGCATTTTCCGACGAGGCAAGAACACCGACGCGGCTGACGTGGAGGACCTTGACCAGCCCGTCGACGAGACGGTGGAGGAACCGGTCGACGCGACCGTTGACGACTCCGTCGACACGGTCGAGCGGCCCGGGGCCCAGGGGCCGTTCGACTCCACGGAGGTCGACGTCGACGGCGACGGACGGCTGGACCTCGGTGCCCTGCGCATCCAGGGGGTCCCGGGCATGGAACTGCGTCTGGAGGTCGACGAGGCGGCCAACCAGGTGGTCGGCGCCACTGCCGTCATCGGTGACTCCGCGGTGCAGATCCAGGCCTTCGCCGCGCCCAAGACGTTGGGCATCTGGGACGACATCCGCGCCGAGATCGCCGAGTCGATCCTGGCCCAGGGCGGCACCGCCGACGAGGCCCGCGGTCCGTTCGGCACGGAGCTGCGCACGAGAATGCCCTCTGCCGGGCCTGATGGGCGCACCGTCTTCGCCCCCGCCCGTTTCGCCGGGGTGGATGGACCCCGATGGTTCCTGCGGGCGGTCTTCTCCGGCCGTGCCGCCATCGAGGACGAGGCGGCGGCGCCCCTGCTGGAGGTCGTGCGGAGCACCGTCGTCGTCCGTGGCGACGCCGCGATGGCGCCCCGCGAGATGCTGTTGCTCAAGCTTCCTGAGCAGATCGAGGTGCCTGAGGTCGACGGTGCCCAGGCCGGTGGTTCGCCGGCCGACGTCGACAGTGCCGACGCGCAGCGGGCATCCGGACACGTCGACGACCTCAAGCCCTTCGAGCGGGGTCCCGAGATCACCGAGGTCAGGTAGGACACATCATGGCCACCAAGCAGCCCAGCACCGTCGCCCAGCATCCTGCGCACGGCCGCAAGTCGGCGTTGTCCCGGCTCGGGGAGCGGCTCACCAAGTCGGTCACCCAGATCGAGGCCGACGAGCTCAAGGAGGATGCCGCCCGGATGGGCTGCACCCCCATGTCCGACCTGTTGGACCGCCAGGAGGCGACCGTGTCGGGCACGGTACGTGCGGTGACCCTGCGCCCCCGCGTCAACGTCCCTGCGCTCGTGATCGACCTCTACGACGGCAGCCGCACCATCAACCTCATCTGGCTGGGGCGGCGGACCATCGGTGGCATCCAGCCGGGCACTTACCTGCGCGCCCACGGACGGGTGACCTACAGCCGCGGCATCCCCACGATCTTCAACCCCTCCTACGAGATCGTCCCGCTGCGTGCCCACTGAACTGAGCTCCGGCGCCACCGTCGAGGAGCTCATCCGCCATCGCCTGTCGACCGCCCTGGGTGGTTGGCGCGGCTCCGTGGAGACGGCCCTGCCCACTGTGGCCTTCGTCGTCCTGTGGGTGTGGCGCCAGGACCTGACGACGGCCATCGTCGCCTCGGTGGTGGTGACCGTGGTCCTTGCCGTGGTGCGGATCGTGCAGCGGCAGAGCCTCCAGTACGTCCTCTCGGCCGTGTTCCCCACGGCCATCGCGGCCTTCTTCGCCCTGCGCAGCGGTCGCGCCCAGGATGCCTTCCTGCCCGGCATCATCTGGAATGCCGTGATGCTCGCGGTGGCGACCGTGTCCGTCGCGGTCCGGTGGCCGCTGGTCGGCTTCATGGTCGGCGCCGGTGACCCGCGGATGGCCGACGACCCGGTCGGCTGGCACCGCGACCGCGGGCTGGTCCGGGTCTGTCAGCGGCTGACCCTGGTCCTGGTCGGCCTGTTCGTCCTGCGGTTGCTCATCATGGTGCCGCTCTACCTGGCGGAGCAGGTGGCCCTCCTGGGCGTCGCGAAGGTCGTCCTCGGGTGGCCCCTGTGGCTGGCAGGCGTCGGCGTGATGGGCCTGTTGCTGGTCAAGGGACACACGCCGCCAGAGCTCGACGACGGGACGATGGACGACTCCGAGACGCAGGAGCCCGTCGCGTCGGACGAGTCAGAGCTGCGAGCCTGAGCCGGCCGAGCACCCGGGCGACCGAGCGCGGGGGCTCAGGTCACTCCTCGCCGCGCGGGACCCGCTGACCCGGGCTGAGCATCGCCTCGAGCTCGTCCTCGAACTCGGGCGTCGAGATGAACAGCAGCTCGTCGTGCGGCTCGAGCGAGTCGTCCCTGCTGGGGGCGATGGGGTGGTCCTCGCGGATGATCCCGACCAGCACGGTCTCTCCCGGGAACGCCACGTCACCGACGCGCTTGCCCGCATATGGGCTCTCGGGGGGCAGGGTCAGCTCGACCATCGTGGCCTTGCCCTGCTGGAACTGGAAGATGCGGACGAGGTCACCGACGCTGACGGCCTCCTCGACGAGCGCGGTCATGAGGCGTGGGGTGGACACCGCGACGTCGACCCCCCAGGCCTCGTCGAACATCCACTCGTTCTTGGGGTTGTTGACGCGGGCGACCGTACGCGGCACACCGAACTCGGTCTTGGCCAGCAAGGAGACCACGAGGTTCACCTTGTCGTCACCGGTCGCCGCGACGACCACGTCGCACTCGGCCAGGCCGGCCTCGTGCAGGGCCGTGATCTCACAGGCGTCGGCGAGGAGCCAGTTGGCATCCGGGATCTTGCTTGCCTGGACGTCCTTGCGCTCCCGGTCCATGAGGAGCACCTGGTGGCCGTTGTGGAGGAGCTCGCGGGCGATCGAGCGGCCCACGCTGCCTGCCCCGGCGATGACGACGCGCATGCTTCTTCCTTACGGCTCGGTCTGGCTCAGTGCTCGGTCACGAGGGGCGGTGAGTCAAGGGTGCGCTCGACGGAGGCGAGCTCGCTCGCGAGGCTCGCGAGGTGGAGCAGGTCTCCCTCCTGGAAGACGCTGTCGGTCCCCGGCAGGATCGCGGCACCCAGCCGCGTCAGGTAGGCCGCTCGGCTGCCGGTGGCCTCCTCGAGCTCACTGATGCGGTGGCCCACCCAGGCAGGGTTGACCGTCACCTCGGCGATGACCACGTTGCCGGACGGGTCGACGAGCTCGGGGACGTGTCCCTGGGGGAGCAGCCGGCGCAGCATCTGGTCGGCCGTCCACTTCACCGTCGCCACGGTGGGTATGCCGAGCCGCTGGTAGACCTCGGCGCGACCGGGGTCGTAGATGCGCGCGACCACGTGCTCGACACCGAAGGTCTCGCGGGCCACGCGGGCCGCGAGGATGTTGGAGTTGTCACCACTCGAGACAGCCGCGAACGCGTAGGCGTCAGCGATCCCGGCTTCGTGGAGGGTGTCCCGGTCGAACCCCACGCCGGTGACCCTGCGACCCTCGAAGGCGGACCCCAGCCGACGAAAGGCCGACTCCTCCTGGTCGATGATCGCGACGTCGTGGCCCTGGCTCTCGAGGCTGAGCGCGAGGGAGGAGCCCACTCGGCCGCAGCCCATGATGACGAAGTGCACGACGCCGACGCTACACCGCGGCCTCCGGCGTCCGCAGGGCGCCGCGCAGCCGTGGATGGCGCGCCCTAGAGTGTTGGCCGTGCCCACCTCTGGACGTGTCGTCAAGCGCGTGCTCGTCGGACGCGCGATGCGCAGTGACCGTCTGGGCGAGACGCTGCTCCCCAAGAGGCTCGCCCTCCCGATCTTCGCGAGCGACGCGCTGTCGTCGGTCGCCTATGCGCCGGACGAGATCTTCCTGACCCTGGGACTCGCAGGCGGCTTCCTCGCCCTGACCCACTCGTGGCAGATCGGGCTGTGCGTGGTCGGCGTCATGCTGGTCGTGGTCGCGTCCTACCGACAGAACGTCCACGCCTACCCCTCGGGTGGTGGCGACTACGAGGTGGCCACCACCAACCTCGGGCCGAAGGCTGGTCTGACGGTGGCCGCGGCGCTGCTGGTCGACTACGTGCTGACGGTGGCGGTGTCGATCTCCTCGGGCGTCCAGAACGCCGCGGCCGCGCTGCCGTTCATCCGCGGCCACGAGGTGATCGTGGCGGTCGGTCTGGTCGCGTTGCTGACGGCCATGAACCTGCGTGGGGTTCGCGAGTCGGGCAAGGCCTTCGCCATTCCGGTCTATGCCTTCATGGCGAGCGTCCTCGGAATGGGCGTCGTCGGGCTGGTCCGGGAGGTCGGCGGGACGCTGCCCCAAGCCGAGAGCGCCAGCCTGACCCTCGCCCCGGAGAAGGGCTTCGCGTCGCTGGGCAGCTTCGCCATGATGTTCCTGCTCCTGAGGGCCTTCTCCTCGGGCTGTGCGGCGCTCACGGGTGTCGAGGCGATCTCCAACGGCGTTCCGGCCTTCAAGAAGCCCAAGTCCCGGAACGCCGCGACCACGCTGCTGCTGATGGGGCTGGTCTCGATCACCATGTTGATGTCGATGCTCGTCCTGGCGAAGTGGACCGGCATCAAGTTCGCCGAGGACCCCCACACGCAGCTGCTGAAGCCGGACGGTCGGCCAGTCCCCGCCGACTACGTCCAGGACACGATCATGGGGCAGGTGTCCAAGGCGGTGTTCTCCGGCTTCCACCCCGGCGTGATCATCGTCTCGATCGTCGCGGGGCTGATCCTCATCCTGGCCGCCAACACGGCCTTCAACGGCTTCCCGGTGCTGGGCTCGATCCTCGCCAAGGACGGCTACCTGCCCCGTCAGCTGCACACCCGCGGCGACCGGCTGGCCTTCTCCAACGGCATCCTCATCCTGGCCGGCGCCGCCGCGCTGCTCATCGTCATCTACCACGCCGAGGTCACCAAGCTCATCCAGCTCTACATCGTCGGTGTCTTCGTGTCGTTCACCCTCAGCCAGACGGGCATGATCCGGCACTGGAACCGGCACCTGCGGCTGGAGCGCGACGGCGCGGAGCGGCGCAAGATGATGCGGAGCAGGGTGATCAACGCGATCGGCGCCACGATGTCCGGGGTGGTCCTCGTCGTGGTGCTGCTCACCAAGTTCGTCCACGGCGCGGGCTACGCCATCGCCGCGATGATCGTGATCTTCTTCATCATGCTGCGCATCCGCAAGCACTACGAGCGGGTTCGCGACGAGCTGCGCCTCAGCGAGGACGACCTCGACGCCCAGCTGCTGCCGAGCCGCGTGCACGCGATCGTCCTCGTCTCCAAGATCCACAAGCCCACCCTGCGCGCGCTCGCCTACGCCCGCGCCACCCGGCCGTCCAAGCTCGAGGCCATCACGGTCAACGTGGAGCCGGATGAGACCAAGGCGCTGCAGGAGGAGTGGGACCGCCGCGACATCCCTGTGCCCCTCAAGGCACTGGACTCGCCCTATCGCGAGATCACCCGTCCTGTCGTCGAGTACGTCAAGTCCCTGCGGTCCGGCCATCCCCGGGACGTGGTCGTCGTCTACATCCCGGAGTACGTCCTGGGCAAGTGGTACGAGCAGGTGCTGCACAACCAGAGCGCCCTGCGGCTCAAGGGCCGGCTGCTCTTCACACCCGGTGTCATGGTGGCCAGCGTCCCGTGGCAGCTGGCCTCCTCCCAGGGGGCAGAGGAGCGGTTCGACGGCCCGACCGCGGGCTCGGTCCGACTCGGCCAGTGAGCGCTCCTCCGACCACACCAGCTGCCCTCGCCGTCGGCGACGTCGTGGTGCTCGACATCGGCCCTGTGGCCCATGGCGGCTTCTGCGTGGCCAGGCACGAGGGCCGCGTCGTGTTCGTCCGTCACGCGTTGCCGGGGGAGCGCGTCCACGCGCAGGTCACCGAGGCGCGCGAGGGTCAGCGCTTCGTGCGGGCCGACTGCGTCGAGGTGCTCGAGGCCAGCCCGCACCGGGTCGTCCCGCCCTGTCGGTATGCCGCGCCGGGACTGTGCGGCGGCTGCGACTTCCAGCACGCAGAGCTTTCCTACCAGCGCGAGCTCAAGACCGCTGTCGTCCGAGAGCAGTTCTCCCGGCTCGCCAAGCGGGACGTCGACGTGGCCGTCGATCCGCTGCCGGGCGACGATGCCGGACTCGGGTGGCGCACCCGGGTGGAGTTCGCCGTCGACGACGCCGGTCGGGCCGGGCTGAGGGGGAGCCGGTCCCACGATGTCATTCCCGTCGAGTCCTGCCTCATCGCGGACCCCCGCGTCGTGGCGACCGGTGTGCTGGCCAAGGACTGGTCCGGCGAGGTGGCCGTCGACGTCGCGGCACCGTCCGAGGGCGAGGCCGTCGTCGTCCCCGTCCCCTCCGGTGAGGCGGATGCTCCAGTCGTCACGGAGCGCGTTGCAGCACAAAGCTTCTCGGGCAGCTTCGAGGTGTCGGCTCGCGGTTTCTGGCAGGTCCACCCAGGGGCGGCCGCGACTTTCGTCGACACCGTGACCGACATGCTCGCCCCCAAGCCGGGTGAGACCGCACTCGACCTGTATGCCGGGGTGGGACTCTTCGCGGCGGCCCTGGCCGAGCGCGTGGGGGAGTCGGGCAAGGTCGTCGCCGTGGAGTCCGACACCCAAGCCGTGGCCTCGGCGGCGGGCAACCTCGCGGCATACCCGTCGGTGGTCGTGGTGCGGGCGCGAGTGGACGACGCGTTCGGTGTGCCACGGGCGCACCGGTCGGGCCCCGCGCGCAACCGCGCACAGCGTTCGCGCAAGCTGCGGCGTCACCCCTTGCTGCCTCTGCGCGCAGACCTCGTCGTGCTCGACCCGCCACGCACCGGAGCCGGCCGCGCCGTCGCCGCCCAGGTGGCGGCTCTGGGGCCCCGGGCGATCGCCTACGTCGCCTGCGACCCCTCGGCGCTGGCGCGGGACACAGCATTCCTCGCGGAGGAGGGGTACCGGCTGGGCGAGCTCCGGGCCTTCGACGCCTTCCCGATGACCCACCACGTCGAGTGCATCGCCCTGTTCGAGAGGACCGGTGCGTGATGCCGGGAAGCCGGCCGGCACGGGCTTGCACTTTCGCTGCGCTCGCCCGTGGAGCAGGATCAGGCACAGGCCTGACCGACGTGATATCTTGACGTCAAGATAAATCGGGTGCGCATCGAGCACGACCTGGTGCAGCCTCACAGCAACGATCCCAGAGCATCGAAGGAGCAGGCAGTGGCCAGCACGAACAGCTTCAACGCCCACGGTGAGCTGAAGRTCGGTGACAACTCCTACGAGGTCTACCGACTGAGCGCGGTCGAGGGCAGCGAGACCCTCCCGTACAGCCTGAAGGTGCTGCTGGAGAACCTCCTGCGCACCGAGGACGGTGCCAACATCACCGCGGACCACATCCGGGCCCTCGGCGCCTGGGACGAGAGCGCCGAACCCGACACCGAGATCCAGTTCACCCCCGCCCGCGTCCTCATGCAGGACTTCACGGGGGTGCCCTGCATCGTCGACCTGGCCACCATGCGCGAGGCAGTGGCCGACCTCGGCGGCGACCCGGCCAAGATCAACCCCCTGAGCCCGGCCGAGATGGTCATCGACCACTCGGTCATCATCGACGTCTTCGGCCGCGCCGACGCCTTCGAGCGCAACGTGGAGATCGAGTACCAGCGCAACGGCGAGCGGTACCAGTTCCTGCGCTGGGGCCAGACGGCGTTCGAGGACTTCAAGGTCGTGCCGCCCGGCACCGGCATCGTCCACCAGGTCAACATCGAGCACCTCGCGCGCACGGTGATGGTCCGCGACGGTGTGGCCTACCCCGACACCTGCGTCGGCACCGACTCGCACACCACCATGGTCAACGGGCTCGGGGTGCTCGGCTGGGGCGTCGGTGGGATCGAGGCCGAGGCCGCGATGCTCGGCCAGCCCGTCTCGATGCTCATCCCGCGCGTCGTCGGCTTCAAGCTGTCCGGGTCCATCCCCGCCGGTGCGACCGCGACCGACGTGGTCCTGACCATCACCGAGCAGCTGCGCGCGCACGGCGTCGTCGGCAAGTTCGTCGAGTTCTACGGCGAAGGCGTTTCGGCCGTGCCACTTGCCAACCGCGCCACGATCGGCAACATGAGCCCCGAGTTCGGCTCGACGTGCGCGATCTTCCCGATCGACGACGTGACCCTGGAGTACCTGCGCCTCACCGGCCGTTCCGACGAGTCGGTGGCGCTCGTGGAGGCCTACGCCAAGGAGCAGGGCATGTGGCTGCACGCCGGGCCCGACCAGCCCGAGGCGCGCTACTCCGAGCGGCTCGAGCTCGACCTTTCGACGGTGGTCCCCTCGATCGCCGGCCCGAAGCGCCCGCAGGACCGCATCGCGCTCACCGACGCCAAGGACGCCTTCCGCAAGGTGCTTCCCACCTACGTCGCGCACCACGAGGGCGACGCCGGTGCGGCCACCAGCTTCCCCGCGAGCGACCCCTCGCCGCAGGGCAGCACCGACGGCACCAACGGTGGCGACAAGCCGGCCTACGAAGGTGACGGCGCGGGTCGACCCACCAAGAGGGTGAGCGTCACCTCGGCCGAGGGGGCGACGTTTGAGATCGACCACGGCATCGTCTCGATCGCCTCGATCACGAGCTGCACCAACACCTCCAACCCGTCGGTCATGATGGCTGCGGCAATGCTCGCCAAGAACGCCGTGGACCGCGGGCTGACCGTGGCGCCGTGGGTCAAGACGTCGATGGCGCCGGGCTCCAAGGTCGTCTCGGACTACTACGAGAAGGCCGGCATGTGGCCCTACCTCGAGAAGCTCGGCTTCCACCTCGTCGGCTACGGCTGCACCACCTGCATCGGAAACTCCGGGCCCCTCTCGGACGAGATCTCCGCGGCCATCAACGAGAACGACCTGGCCGTGGTCTCGGTGCTCTCGGGCAACCGCAACTTCGAGGGCCGGATCAACCCGGACGTGAAGATGAACTATCTCGCGTCGCCGCCGCTGGTCATCGCCTACGCCCTCGCCGGGACGATGGACTTCGACTTCGACGCCGAGCCGCTGGGCCAGGACACCGACGGCAACGATGTCTTCCTCAAGGACCTGTGGCCGACACCGGACGACGTGGAGCGGACCATCACCGAGAGCATCAACAAGGAGATGTTCACCAGCGACTACGCCGACGTGTTCGCCGGCGACGAGCGTTGGAGGTCGCTGCCGACGCCCGAGGGCAAGACCTTCGACTGGGCCGACGACTCGACCTACGTGCGCAAGCCCCCGTACTTCGACGGCATGACCATGGAGACCACGCCGGTCTCGGACATCTCGGATGCACGGGTGCTGGCGAAGCTGGGCGACTCGGTCACGACCGACCACATCAGCCCGGCCGGTTCGATCAAGGCCGACAGTCCCGCCGGGACCTACCTCGCCGAGCACGGCGTCGACCGCAAGGACTTCAACTCCTACGGCTCACGACGCGGCAACCACGAGGTGATGATCCGCGGCACGTTCGCCAACATCCGGCTCAAGAACCTCCTGCTGGACGGCGTCGAGGGCGGCTTCACGAAGACCTTCGTCGACACTGCCTCCGCGAAGGCGGGCGAGCAGACGACGATCTACGACGCCTCGGCCGCCTACCAGGCAGCGGGTGTGCCGCTGGTCATCCTGTCGGGGAAGGAGTACGGCTCGGGCTCGTCACGGGACTGGGCTGCCAAGGGCACCCGCCTGCTGGGCGTGCGCGCTGTCATCGCCGAGTCCTACGAGCGCATCCACCGCTCCAACCTGATCGGCATGGGCGTGATCCCGCTGCAGTACCCGGCGGGGCAGTCCGCGGACTCGCTCGGCCTGGACGGCACGGAGACGATCTCGATCTCGGGCATCACCGAGCTCAACGAGGGCCGGACGCCCAAGACCGTGAAGGTCTCCGCCGTCCGCGAAGGCGCCGACCCTGTGGAGTTCGACGCGGTCGTTCGCATCGACACCCCCGGTGAGGCCGACTACTACCGCAACGGTGGCATCCTGCAGTACGTCCTGCGGTCGCTCGTCAACAGCTGAGTCCCGCTGCGCTGCAACCGTTTTCGGTATGCCGCGTGAGCGCCGTCGAGGCCCCGGTCACCATCGTGGTGACTGGGGCCTCGACGTTGGTCAGCCCATCGTCTTCTGGCCGTCGAGGGACTCACGGATGATGTCTGCGTGGCCGGCATGCTGCGACGTCTCGGCGAGGATGTGCAGCACGGTCCGGCGAACCGACCAGGTCGCCCCCGGCTCGAACCAGGGGGCCTTGGGCAGCTCGTGGACCGTGTCCAGGTCGAGCGTCAGGACGAGCTCGTCGGTGTGACGGGCAACCTCCTCGTACCGGGCGAGCTCACCGGCGAGCGTCTCACCGTCGAGCATTCGGTGGGAGTCCGCGAAGGCGGCCACCTCGGCCGGCGGGTTCGCCCAGTCGATCGACGCCCAGTCGATCTCCGGCGCCGAGCCACTGCCCTCGACCATGAAGGTCGCCCACTGCGCCTCGACGTCCGCGACGTGCTTGACGAGCCCGCCCAGGGTGAGCTCGCTGACGGTCGTCCGGGTGCGCGCCTGGTCGTCGATGAGCTCCTTGACGGCGAAGCGGAGGAAGCCACGATGCTTGCGCAGCGCCTCCAGCAGGTCGGCGCGTTCTCCCGAGCCTGCGTTCGACGAGGGGGCGGTGGGAAGGGTCTCGGTTGTCTGGCTCATGAGTTCAGGCTAGGGCGGGATGCGGTCAGTTCCTGACCTCAATTCCGGCGTCAGCAGGGTGCCCCTGGTTGCGGAGCCCGGTGAGCCATGATCCACTGAAATCAGGTAAACACCTTGAGCCGGGGAGCTTGGGGACGACTACATGCGGGGGACGGGGCGCATCAGCAGCCTGTTGAGGCTGTTCGTCTGCGCTGCCTTCTTGTGCCTCGCCTGGGTCCTGTTCTCCTCCGTGCGGGCCGACGCTGCTGAGCGTCCCGCACCCGCCTCAGCAGCTGCGCTCATCGCCTCGGTGGAGAAGCCGGTGAGCACGACCTCGGACAGGGTGGACGCCGCCGCACAGTCGCTGAAAGCCGTTGCCGCAGCCGTCCCGGCGCTCGAGGCACCTGTGGTGGTCATCGCCGACGCTGTGGTGACGGTGTCGGACACGGTTCCCGTCGTGGGGCGAGATCCACTCGTGGACGTGCCACTGCCCGACCTGTCGAAGGCTCCGTTGCCCAAGAAGCTACCTGTGTTTCACGTCCCGGATCCAGAAGTGGCGATCCAGGCTGCGGATTCGCCTGCAACGCAAGGGAATCGACCGTCTCCCACCCGTCCCGCAACCGTTCCTCGCGGGCTGGCCCTGGCTTCGTTCGACTCGAAGACGACAGGCACGGGAGTGCGGTCCGCCATCGTGGCCATAGGCGCGACGCCAGTGTCTACCGGTCCCGGACCATCTGAACCGCCCGGGCCATTCCCGGCACCGCAGTCTCCGATGCCCCCGACCAGCTCGGCACCCAACCCGGGTGGCGGAACCTCGTCGGAGGAGCTTGCCTCGATCGACTCAGCCATCGTTCTTCCCGCCTTCACCCCGAGGGGATCCAGCGCGTCCGACTGGCGAGCCCCTCGGGGACTGCCGGCTCAGCCCGGCTCTCGACCTGATTGATGCTGCTCCGGCGCCTCCCAGCAGGCGCTCACGAGCCATGCCCGCCTCGCGGGCGACACAGCACGATCAGGAAGGAATGACCATGCATGCATATCTGCGTCGAGGGCTCGAAGTAGCCCTCGTGGTCGGGGGCGRCATCCTGTTCTTCGCAGGACAAGCCTCGGCCGATGACAGCACCACGGGCGCTGACAGCGCTCTGGGTGGCAACCAAGCGGCAACGTCCGTCTTCGCCCCCGTCACACCGACGGGCAACTCGATCTCGGTGGTCGGCGACTCGGCAAGCTCCGGTTCGGCGTCGTCCGCGACGTCGGCTCCTGCCGGCTCGGGATCTGACACCACGTCGGGCCAGGGCGCGACCGGTGGTGGTAACCAGGTGACTGCTCCGGCGGCGGCTCCGGTATCCGCGAGTGGCAATGCCGTGTCGGTGCTGGGGGACTCCTCGTCCTCGGGGTCGGCGTCGGCTCCGGCCGGTTCGTCCGGTGGCACCGCGGCCGGTGAGTCGACCTCGGGTCAGAGCGCGACCGGTGGTGGCAACCAGGTGACTGCTCCGGCGGCGGCTCCGGCGTCCGCGAGCGGCAATGCCGTGTCGGTGCTGGGGGACTCCTCGTCCTCGGGCTCGACGGCGTCGGCTCCGGCCGGTTCGTCCGGTGGCACCGCGGCGGGTGACTCGACCTCGGGTCAGGGGGCGACCGGTGGTGGTAACCAGGTCACTGCTCCGGCGGCGGCTCCGGTATCCGCGAGCGGCAATGCCGTGTCGGTGCTGGGGGACTCCTCGTCCTCGGGGTCGGCGTCGGCTCCGGCCGGTTCGTCGGCCGGTTCGTCCGGTGGCACCGCTGCGGGTGACTCGACCTCGGGTCAGGGCGCGACCGGTGGTGGTAACCAGGTGACTGCTCCGGCGGCGGCTCCGGCGTCCGCGAGCGGCAATGCCGTGTCGGTGCTGGGGGACTCCTCGTCCTCGGGGTCGGCGTCGGCTCCGGCCGGTTCGTCGGCCGGTTCGTCCGGTGGCACCGCTGCGGGTGACTCGACCTCGGGTCAGGACGCGACCGGTGGTGGTAACCAGGTGACTGCTCCGGCGGCGGCTCCGGTATCCGCGAGTGGCAATGCCGTGTCGGTGCTGGGGGACTCCTCGTCCTCGGGCTCGACGGCGTCGTCCACGACGTCGGCTCCTGCAGGCTCGGGATCTGACACCACGTCGGCTCAGGGCGCGACCGGTGGTGGCAACCAGGTCRCCGCTCCGGCGGCGGCTCCGGTATCCGCGAGYGGCAATGCCGTGTCGGTGCTGGGGGACTCCTCGTCCTCGGGCTCGACGGCGTCGGCTCCGGCCGGTTCGTCGGCCGGTTCCTCCGGTGGCACCGCGGCGGGTGACTCGACCTCGGGTCAGGACGCGACCGGTGGTGGTAACCAGGTCRCYGCTCCGGCGGCGGCTCCGGTATCCGCGAGCGGCAATGCCGTGTCCGTCCTGGGTAACTCCAGCACGACCGGGAGCACCAGCACGAGCCCGGTGACTCCCGGTGGGTCGGGTCCCGGCGCCCCGGGCGACCCCGGCACCTCCACCGGTGGTGAGCTCCCGCCCGGTGGTGCCACCGGCGCCGGCGACAGCGGGGGCGCCGCCTCCGCCGACCCTCCGGCCGCGTCGGCGCTGCCCTCCCTGTTCTCGGCCGCGAAGGCGGCGCCCACCCTGGCCATGACTGGTGGTGACAGCGGGGCACTGCTGTTGCTTGCCGTGCTGCTGCTCCTCGTCGGAGCTGCTTCGCGGATCACCAGTCGGCGTCTCGTCGCCCTGACGTGACGTCGGCGGGAACGGACGGACCGCGCGCGCGTCGCGGTCCGTCCCTTCCCCCTGCCGGGGGTCGCGCTCCAGACTGGCGAGGTGATGCCTCAACGCCTGCGCGACCTGCCCAACCTCGGGCCGGCGAGTGAGGCGATGCTGCTCGCGGCGGGCATCGAGACGCCCGACGAGCTCGATCGGCTGGGTCCCGTCGAGGCCTACCTCAGGGCGGTCCACGCGGGCGCTCCGCGGCACACGATGCTGTTGTGGTCGTTGGACGCGGCCCTGCTCGGTGTCGACTGGCGTGATGTCCCGCTCGAGCGGCGCCGTGAGGTCAGCGCGCAGGCTGACCGTGCGTTCGCCGCCCCGCCTCGCGCCGAGCGCGGCTGAGCCGGACCGCGTTGCCAGGGCGGCCAACGGGGCACGTCCCGCGGCGCTGTTCGGTGAGATGCCTGTCTGTCGCCTCGGCCATCGCCTATACTCGAACACATGTTCGAATCATGTGCGGTCGTGGATGCCCACGTCAGCCGGCCGCGCTCCTGACCCGGGCCGCCGCCTCAGCCCGGGTCCGCAGGTCCACAAGGGGCCCAGTGCGGCGGTGCCGCCGGGTTGGCCCCCGCTGGTTCCGCCGCCGGAGTCGACTGGCTGGCAGGTGCCGGCGGTGTCGTGGCTGCTGGACTTCTGCCCGTCCGAGTACCGCCTGTATGCCGGGTGGCGTCGTCAGCCCGTCGCCCTGGCCTGGGTGACGACCCAGCACATCGATGCGCAGCTGGTGGCGATGCGTCAGGCCTATCGGGAGGTGCGGGTCGAGCTCGGGGAGCACCTGACGACCGATGGTCTGGCGCAGGTCCTGGCCGACCTCGAGGCGGAGGGCGTCCGCCTCCTCGCGGCTCGACGCAGCGCGGGACTGGTCTACGACGCCTTGCAGGGAAAGCGCTACGTGCCGCGGCTGTGAGGTGAGCCGAACGCGACGCCGGGACGCCGGCATACCAGTGCTGGTTCACTCAGGCCGACTGGGCGCGCGGGACGGGGGTGCACGCGCGCCCAGCCGGGGTACTGGGGGAGTGGAGCCCGTCCGGGTCCGTGCGACTGGCTCCACTCGTGGGCCTCAGCCCTTGACGCCCCCCTCGTTCGCGCCACGCACGAAGTAGCGCTGCAAGGAGAAGAACAGGATAGCCACCGGGATGGTGGTGAGCAGGGCTGCCGCCAATTTCAGTGGGTACTGCGTCCCGGCCCCGAGCTGGCCGCTCGTGAGGCTGGCCAGGCCCGTGACCAGAGTCATGTGATCCGGTGTCCCACGGGTGACCACGAGGAAGTGCGAGAACTCGTTCCACGAGCCCTGGAACGACAGGATGGTCAGGGTGATCAGGGCCGGACGCGCCATGGGGAGCACCACCGACCAGAACGTCCGGAAGATGCTGGCACCATCCATCCGGGCGGCCTCCTCGATCGAGATGGGGACCGAGTCGAAGAACTGCTTCATGATGAAGACGCCGGCGCCATCCACGATGAGGGGCAGGATCATGGCGGTGTAGGTGTCGTAGATGCCCAGGTAGTTCACCATGAGGAACTTGGGGATGAGCAGGGCCACGCCCGGAACCGCCATCACGGCCAGCAGCGCGGCGAAGACGAAGCCGCGACCGCGAAACTGCAGTCGTGACAGGGCATATCCGGCCAAGCTGTCGAGGAAGACGCGGGCGCCCGTCACCACGACCGCGATGAGGACCGAGTTCTTGATCCACGTGGTCGCGGGGACGTGTGCCGCGCCCTGGCCGAAGATGTTATTCCAGGCATGCAGGTCGAACGGGTTGGGGATGAGGGACAACGGGTTGGCTGCCGCGTCCGGGTCGGACTTGAACGACGTCGCGATCTGGATGAAGAACGGGTAGATGAAGAACACCGCGAACAGCACGACGGCGGCGTACAGGAGCGCCTGCTTGGCGGGGCTGGTGCGGGAGCTCATCGACCGACCTTCTTCCGTCGCCCGAGGAGGGGTCTGCGCTCGTCCTTGTCGGTCAGTGCCCGGCGCTGCAGCGAGGTGAGGACGACGATGATCACGAAGACCACGAACGCCATCGCGGCACCCGAGCCGTACTTGAAGTTCTTGAAGCTCTGCTGGTAGCTCAGGAAGGCCGGCGTCAGGGTCGTGCCGTTGGGTGCGCCAGCGCCCATGACGTAGATCTGGTCGAACACCTGCCAGGTGCCGATGAGACCCAGGGTGAGCACCAGGAACAGTGCCGGCTTGATCATGGGGATGGTGACGTGCCTGAGCTTCTGCCAGCCGGTGGCGCCGTCGAGCGCCGCCGCCTCGTCGACCTCGACCGGCAGGTCCTGCAGGGAGGCGATGAACATCAGCATGAACGTCCCGGACGTGGTCCACACGACCAGGATGATGATCACGGTGAGGGCCACGGACGGCCCGGACACCCAGTCCCAGATGGAGCGGCCGAGGACCTCGTGCTGTCCCCAGCCGGGGTTGTCCACCCCGACCGTGTTGAACAGCAGGCGGACGAGGCCCCGGTCGTCGGTGAACCAGTTCGGCTGGCCCAGGCCCAGCGCGCCAAGGAGCGAGTTGACCGCGCCCGTGCTCGAGAACAGGAAGAGGAAGACCGTCGAGATCGCGATCGAGCTCGTGACTGACGGGAAGTAGAACGCGGTCCGGAAGAAGCTCCTGGCCTTGAGCAGCCGGTTGTTGACCAGCAGCGCCAGCCCGAGGGCGAGCACCGTCTGCAGCGGGACCACGAACAGGACGTACCAGAAGGTGTTGCCGATCGACTGCATGAAGTTGGACCGGGTCAGGCCGTCCTTGGCGATCAGGTCCGTGTAGTTCTTGGCGCCGACGAACTCGGCTCCGGGGCCGGTATGGAACGGGTCCACCGAGCCGTTCCAGTTGGTGAGGCTGACCCAGAGCGCCATCACGATGGGGATCACCAGGAACAGCCCGAGGATGACGATCATCGGGCTGACGAACAACCACCCGGCGATCCCCTCGCGTCCGCGCAGCCCGCTGCTGCCGCGGCGCGGTGGCTTCGCCGTGGCCACCGCCGTCTGCGTGACCAGGGCCTGCGGGCTGGTCCCTGCGCTTGTATCGCCGATCAGGGACATGGGTCCTCCTGGTCCGTCGTGCAGTGGGGTGGCGGAAACGGGGCGGACAGTGGGTGGCGCAGGAAGAACGGGCTTCGCGCGCCACCCACTGACGTGCGGGCTCAGCCTCCGAGCGCTGAGCTGCCGTTCTTCTGGAGGTCGCTCAGCCAGGCCTTCGGGTCGCCGGAGGTCCCGGTCATGGTCCCCAGCTGGCTGTTGAACTTCGACATGACGTCATCGAGACCAGCCAGGTTGACCGGGCCCTGACCGTATGCCGCGCCGTCGACGAACGCCTTGCTGTCCGGGTACTTCGTGGCGAACTGCTGCAGGCCCTGCGTCGTCGACGGCATGACGCCGAAGGCGTCCGCGAACTTCATCTGCTGGTCGGGCGTGATGAGGCTCTTGATCAGGTCGACGGCGGCGGCCTGGTTGGGGGACTTGGCTGCGACGCCCCAGCAGTTGGTGAACGTCAGGGTGCCCTTGCCTGCCGGGCCGGCCGGCATCTCGACGGTCGTGTACTTGACCTTCGGGTAGTCCTTCATGCCACCCGCGATCCAGTTGCCCTCCATCGTCATGGCAGCAAGGCCCTTGCCGAAGGCCTCCCCGCCCCAGCCGGCGGCCGGCTTGGTCTGCGTGTTGAACTTGAGGACGCCCGCCTTCATCATCTTCTGGACCTCCTGGAGGCCCTGGAGGTTGCCAGCCGCGTCGGCGCTCATCTTGCCGTCGGTCACGACCCAGCCCCCGGCCTGCCTCATGAAGGCGCCGGAGCGGTTGATGTCGTTGCCGATGACCAGACCGGTGACGTTGCCCTTGGTCAGCTTCGTGGCAACGGACTCCAGGCCCGCCCAGTCCTTGGGGTAGTCGGCGTCGGTGAGCCCAGCGGCCTTCCACATGTCGGTGTTGATCTCCAGCGCCAGGGTCGAGGAGTCCTTGGGGGCGCAGTAGAACTTGTTGTCGTAGGTGAATGACTTCACCAGCGAGTCGACGAAGCCGGCATCCTTGACCTGGTCGCCGTAGGGGAAGAGGTTGCCGGCCTTGGCGTAGGTGCCGATCTTGGACGCGTCGGTGTAGAAGACGTCGGGCGGACTCGAGCTGGCGAACGCCTGACCCAACTGCTGGCCGAGGTCGGAGGCGGCGATGACCTCGACGGTGTTGCCGGACTTGGACGCCCACGCTGCTGTCGCCGCCTTGACCGCTGTCGTCTCGGCGTCACCGGAGCTGCCGATCATCACGGTCAGGTGCACCGGGCCCTTCTTGGTGTTCTGCGTGGCCGAGCCGCTGCTGAAGCCGCCGCCTCCGCCGCAGGCGCTCATCGCCAGCATGGTGGTGGCCGTCGCGGCGACGGCAAGAAATGGGGTGCGCCTCATTGCTGCTCCTCAGGGATACGTGTGCCGTCCACCCGGGTGGGGGACGGTGTGGGGGGTGGGAAACCGGTGGGGGTGGTGCTCGCCCGGACGGTGAGGGTCGGTGCGAGCAGCGCGGTCAGAGAGAGGTCGGTGCCCTTGGCCTGGACGATCCGCCACGCATGGGCGGCCGCGTCCTGCAGCGGCTGGCGCAGGCTGGTCAGCTGCAGGGCTTCGGCGACGTCGCTGTCGTCGAAGCCGACGACACCGATGTCGCGGCCCGGCTCGAGCCCGTGGTTGCGGACGGCGCGCAGCGCCCCGAGTGCGAGGAGGTCGGAGGCGCAGAGGATGGCGCCTCCCGAGGGCAGGCGGTCGAGGAGCCGCTCCGCTGCGACGGTCGCCGCGGTGAGCTCCTGCACGGCCTCCTCGGCGATGGCGCTGCCCGCGAGCCCGGCGTCGGCCAACCCGGAGAGCCACCCTCGGCGCCGGTCGTCGCCGACCGGGGACCCGTCGGGCCACCCCAGGTAGGCGATGGAGGTGTAGCCCTGGGCGACGAGGTGCTCGACCGCCAGCTCCATGCCGGCTCGGCCGTCGACGTCCACCCAGCGGCCCATCTCGGGGTCGTCCCAGATCCTGCCGAAGGTCACGAAGGGCACGTCGTTCGCGAGGAGCCAGGCCGGCCGTGGGTCACCGTGCCGGGTGTCACCGAGGATGAAGCCGTCGACGAGGCCGGTGGACAGGATCTGGTCGTAGCCGTCCAGGAGGTCCGACAGGTCGGGGGCGAAGGTCACGAGGTGGCTGCTGTGACCCGGCGCCGCGACGGTGAGCTCGACCAGGAAGCCATCGAGGATGTGCCCCATCCGGCCGACACCCGAGGGGTTGACCTCGAAGCCGTAGGCAGACGCCTTGCGTCGGCGCAGCTGCTGGGCCGCAGCGTTGGGCGAGAACCCGAGTCGCTCGATCTCGCGGTGCACCCTGCGCAACGTGTCGGGGGCCACCCGGTCCGGGTTGTTGAGGGTGTTGCTGACGGTCTGGCGCGAGACCCCGGCGGCAGCGGCGACGTCGATGATCGTCGCTCGCTCGCGGGACTGCCCGGAACCACCTGCCACATCCGCTCCCTTGCGCGTGTTCGTTCTGCGCCACGTTGTGGTGAGGTGGCCCGATTTGAACGTTCAAACTAGTCTGAGAATGGCCCACGACGGGATCGTCGTCAAGGGACCCCGGCGAAAGGACCAGAGATCATGGCGGCATGATCGTGGCGACCCACGCACGGCTCGTCCCGAGAGTGAGGACCGCTTGAACACCGAGCAGACGCCACGCCAACCGTGGCTGCACGACGTGTCGATCATCGTCAACGGCAACGCGACGGCGCTGTCGGCGGCGGATGGCGACCTGCGTCCCGACTCGGGCCACGGCCTGTTCGTCGACGACGTCCGGGTGCTCTCGCGCCTCGAGCTGACCGTGTCCGGCGAAGCCCCCAGCGCGGTGGCCGCAGGGGCAGGCGGAGCCGTCGCTGAGTTCTTCGGCGCCGCCCGGGGGCTCGGCGACGTGGGCGCGGACCCCACCGTCGAGGTCCGCCGTGTGCGCACCCTCGCCGACGGCGCCATGCGTGAAGACATCACCGTCACTTCGCGTGCCGCCCAGACAGTCCGAGCGGCGCTGCGGCTCGAGCTCGGGTCCGACGGGGTTTCCATCGCCCAGGTGAAGTACGGCGCCGTCGACGCCCCCGCGGTCCGTCCCGTCGCGCCCCAGGGCGCGGGCAACGGTGTCGTCACCTTCACCACCCCGCGTCACCTCACGACGGTCGACTTCCACCCCGCGCCCGACTCGCTCGAGCTCGCTCCCGACCGGGCTGTCGTCGAACACCAGGTCGTGGTGGAGCCGGGGGAGAGCCAGCTGTTCCGTGTCACCATCACCCCGAGCCGGACGGCCGCCTCGGAGTTCGACGCCGACCCCGGCAGTGATGGGGTGCACTGGGACGCCATCCGTGTCGTTGCCGACGACCCGCGCCTCGGCCCGCTCGTCACCCAGTCGGTCGACGACCTCAGGCACCTCCTGCTGCGGGACCCGCTCGACCCGACCGATGTCTTCGCTGCTGCCGGATCGCCCTGGTATCTCACGCTTTTCGGTCGCGACTCGATCTGGACCGCGCGGATGATGCTTCCGTTCGGCACCGAGCTCGCGGCCGGCACCTTGCGTGCCCTGGCCCGCCGTCAGGGGAAGGGCTACGACGCCGACTCCGCCGAGCAGCCCGGCAAGATCGCGCACGAGGTGCGGCGCACGGCATACGTGGGGTCACCGCGCAAGGGTGACCTGTCCCTCCCGCCCCTCTACTACGGCACCGTCGACGCGACCGCGCTCTGGGTGACCCTCCTCGTCGAGGCCTGGCGTTGGGGCTTGCCGGAGACGCAGGTGCGGGCGCTCCTGCCGAACCTCCGGGCAGCCCTGACCTGGCTGACCGGAGACGGACAGCCCGACGACGACGGCTTCCTCAAGTACCTCGACACCACGGGCCACGGCCTGGCCAACCAGGGGTGGAAGGACTCCGGCGACTCGATGCGGATGCGTGACGGTCGCGTGGCCGAGGCCCCGATCGCCCTCGTCGAGGCGCAGGCGTATGCCGTGGAGGCCCTCGTCGGCGCCGCCGACCTCCTCGACGCGCTGGCTGAGACGGGTGGCGACCGGGCCCGCGCCGAGGCACAGGCCCTGCGCGACCGGGTCCGGGCGGCCTTCTGGGTGGACGGCGACGCCGGGCGATACCTGGCCATGGCGCTGGACGGCTCGGGAAAACCCGTCGACGGGCTCGGCTCCAACATGGGCCACGCGCTGGGCACCGGTGCGCTCGACCGGGCCGAAGCCACCGCCGTGGGCGCGACCGTCACGGGCCCTGAGCTGCTCGACACCTTCGGGGTGCGCACCTTGGGCACCGGGAACGGCGGGTTCAACCCGATCGGCTACCACACGGGCTCGGTGTGGACCCACGACTCCGCGATCGTCGCGCTCGGACTGGCCCGCGAGGGCCTCCAAGCAGAGGCCGCTCGCGTCGTCCACGCACTCGTGGCCTCGGGCGAGGCCTTCGACTACCGCTGGCCCGAGCTCTACTCCGGGCTGCCCATGCTGGGCCGGCCGTCGCCCTACCCTGCTTCATGCCGTCCGCAGGCGTGGTCGGCGGCCTCGGCGGGCGCCGTCCTCACCGTGGCCCTGGGACTTCGCGCAGACCTGCCCGCCGGTGTCCTGCACGTCGACCCGATCCGGCCCACCGCGTTCGGCGCGCTGCACGTCGAGGGACTGCGGCTGGGCGGGGCCGGGTTCACGGTCACGGTGACGCGTGACGGCGAGGTCCAGGTGACCGGGGTGCCGCAGGAGGTCGAGATCAGGCAGGGCGCATAGACTCGGGCGGTTCCCCTGCAGACAGAGGACCCCCTGTGTCGACCGCAAACAGAAAGGACGGTGCGCGTGGGACTGCTCGAGACCATCAACGGCCCGGCCGATCTCAAGGCGTTGAAGCCTGCCCAGCTCCCCGGCCTCGCCCAGGAGATCCGGGACTTCCTGGTCGAGTCGGTCTCGAAGACCGGTGGCCACCTCGGTCCCAACCTCGGTGTCGTCGAGCTGACGATCGCACTGCACCGGGTCTTCGACAGCCCCCGGGACGCCATCGTCTTCGACACGGGCCACCAGTCCTACGTCCACAAGCTGCTCACGGGTCGTCATGACTTCAGCAAGCTCAAGAAGCAGGGCGGCCTGTCCGGCTACCCCAGTCGCGCCGAGTCCGAGCACGATGTCGTCGAGAACTCGCACGCCTCCACCGCACTGTCCTGGGCCGACGGCATCGCGAAGGCGAGACGGCTGCGCGGCGAGCACGGGCGGCATACCGTCGCGGTGATCGGCGACGGGGCGCTCACGGGAGGGATGGCCTGGGAGGCGATCAACAACATCGCCGCAGACAAGGACCTGCCACTCACCATCGTCGTCAACGACAACGAGCGGTCCTACGCTCCGACGATCGGCGGACTCGCCGACCACCTCGCCACCCTGCGCACGACCCGCGGCTACGAGCGCTTCCTCGACTGGGGCAAGAACACGCTGAGCCGCACGCCGGTCGTCGGGGGAGCGATGTACGAGACCCTCCACGGCGTGAAGAAGGGAATCAAGGACATCGTCGCCCCGCAGGGGATGTTCGAGGACCTCGGCCTCAAGTACCTCGGTCCCGTCGACGGCCACGACGAGCAGGCCGTCGAGTCCGCCCTGCGGAGGGCGCGGGCCTTCGGTGGCCCGGTGCTCGTCCACGTCATCACCGAGAAGGGCCGCGGCTACGACCCGGCGCGTCAGCACGAGGGCGACCAGTGGCACGCCATCGGCAAGTTCAACCCCGAGACGGGACTGCCGTTCGAGGTGAGCGGGAGGATCTGGACCGACGAGTTCAACGACGAGATGGTAGCCATCGGGAGCGAGCGCAAGGACGTCGTCGCGCTCACCGCCGCGATGCTCATCCCCGTCGGCCTCGACGGCTTCGCCGCCGCCTACCCCGATCGCGTCTTCGACGTCGGCATCGCCGAGCAGCACGCCGTCACCATGGCGAGCGGCCTCGCGTATGCCGGCCTGCATCCGGTTGTCGCGGTCTACGCCACCTTCCTCAACCGGGCCTTCGACCAGCTGCTCATGGACTGCGCCCTGCACCGGGCGGGCGTCACGTTCGTCCTCGACCGCGCCGGGATCACCGGCAGCGACGGCGCCTCCCACAACGGCATGTGGGACATGACCATCGCCTCGGTGGTCCCTGGCCTTCGACTGGCTGCTCCTCGTGACGGTGACCAGGTCAAGCGCCAGCTCCGCGAGGCGATCGACGTCACGGATGGTCCGACGGTGATCCGTTTCCCCAAGGGCGACGTGGGACCCGCCGTGGCGGCCGTGCGTCAGGAAGGGGTGGTCGACGTGCTCCACGAGACCTCGGCCCAGGCGTGCGACCTCCTGCTCGTCGGTGTGGGTGCGTTTGCCGCCATGGCGGTCGAGATCGCGGGAAAGCTCGAGGCGCAGGGACATTCGGTCACCGCAGTGGACCCGCGTTGGGTGTTGCCCGTCAGTGACGACCTCGTGGCCATGGCTCGCCGGGCTGGAGCTGTCGCCGTCGTGGAGGACAACCTCGTCAGCGGTGGAGTGGGCGCTGCGGTGACGCTGGCGCTGCGTGACGCGGGCGTCGACGTCCCGGTGCACGTGCACGGCATACCCAAGCGCTTCCTCGACCACGCCTCACGCGGGCAGCTGCTGGAAGAGGTCGGGCTCACCGCGGACGCGGTGGCTACGTCCTTGGCGTCGCGCCTGCGCTGAGCCGCATCAGGCGCAGTGCCAGCTGGAGCTCGAGTGCGTCGTCGGGGCGCTGCCAGTGCGGTCCGAGGAGCGCGGAGATGCGTTCCAGCCGCTGGCTGACGGTGTTGACGTGCACGTGCAGGTCGGTGGCTGCGTGTCGAGGGCTGCCGCCGGCGTCGAAGTAGGCCTGCAGGGTCTTCACGAGCTCGGACCCGCGACGGGCGTCGTAGTCGAGCAGCGGCCCCAGGTGCTGGCGGACGTAGCCGCCGATGTCCGGGGCCGAACCCACGACGAGTCCGGCGAAGCCCAGGTGGTCGGCACTGGCACCGGTGCCCGCGAGCCCGAGGGAGACCAGCGCCGAGACGGTGCGGACCGCCTCGCGCCAGATGGCCGGGACGTCCTCGGTCAGCGTCGTCGGTCCCGCTGCGCCGACGGTCACGGTCGCCAGGCGGCTGAGCCGGCGGGCGAGCTCGGCGGCGGACTGGTGCGGGTCGTCCGACGGGAGCAGCGCGACCACGTGTCCATCGTGCTCGCCGACCACTGATCCGTGCCCCGCCGCCGCGTGGGCGGCCAGCAGGAGAGTGCGACGGGAGGTGTCTGCGTCCGCGTGTGCCACCAGCACGGCGTGGGCGGCGTGCGGGTCGACTCCCTGGGCACGGGCGCGACTCGCCAGCGAGGTGGGATCGCCACGACCACTGAGTAGGTCGGCCACGAGGTCGGTGCGAACTCGTTGCTCGGCCTCGGCAGCGGTGCGCTCGAACAGCAGGACCAGCGCGCTGACGACCGAGGCCCGCTCGACCGTCCGCCGGTCTGCGTCGTCGAGCACCCCGACCCCGCCGAGGACGAGGATGCCCAACGGGGTCTGTGGAGCCTTGACGACGATCGCCCACTGGTCGCTGAGGGCGTCGTGCGCCAGCCGACCCGAGGCCTCCGTCTCACGGACGACCGACGAGCGCGCGAGCGCCGCGCCAGCACCGTCCTCGGGCAACGGGGCAGGGCCATGGCTGCTCAGGGTCTCGCCCTCGGAGTTGAGCAGCACCACCCAGCCGCCGAGCAGGTCGCCCAGCGCCTTCGTGATGTCGTCGACACCTCCTCCGGCCAGCACCAGCTCGGCGAACCGGTCGTGCGCCGCGGCGGCCCGCTCGACACCTGCGGTGTGCCGGCGGACTTCCTCGGCGCTACGGGTCTGCACGATCGAGACGGCGGCCAGAGCCGCCAAGGACCCGAGGAGGGCGACCTGGTCGGGCGAGAACGGGCGGGGCGAGCGGTTCGCGGCGAACAGCACGCCCACGAACTCGTCCTCCACCACCAGCGGTGTGCCACAGATCGACACCAGGCCCTCGTCGCCGACGGCGCTGTCGATGGTGCCCGTGTGCTGGAACCTGTGGTCGTGCAGGTAGTCCGCGCTCCAGTAGGGCTTGCGCGTCGAGGCGACGAGTCCGCCGAGGCCGTCGCCCAGCGACAGGCGGACCTCCTGGAACTCCGCGCTCACCGACCCGTCGGTCGCGCGCATGAAGGTGTCACCGGCCTCGGGGTCAAACAGCGTGAGGTACGCGACGTCGGTGCCCAGCAACGCACGTGCCCGGCGCACGATCGCCTCGAGGATGCCGCTGGGGTCGCGCAGGGCCGCGAGGTCGCGAGCGGTTTCCACGAGGCCGGTCAGCTCGGCCTCCCGACGACGGCGGGAGTCGAACGCGGCGCGCACTCGAAGGGCCAGCTCACGTGCCTCCCCCGACTCGCCTGACTCTCCGGCCTCGTCCGCGTCCTGGCCGAGGGCCTCGAGCTCCGACGCGGGCGCCCCCTCCGCGAGCAGGCGCAGCAGCCTCATCGCGGGGGAGTGGTCGTGGGCGTCCATCGTCACGGATCCTAGGCGCCGGACCCCCTCAGTGGGCGGTCCAGCCGCCGTCCATCGAGAACGACGAACCGGACACCGAGTCCGCGGCCGGGCCACAGAGGAAGGCGACGAGCTCGGCTACCTCGTCCGCCTCGACGAGCCGCTTGACGGCCACGGGCTCGAGCATCACCCTGCCGATCACGTCGTCTTCGGTGATGCCGTGCGAGCGAGCCTGGTCGGCGATCTGCTTCTCGACCAGCGGGGTCCGCACATAGGCCGGGTTCACGCAGTTGCTCGTGACTCCGTGCTCGGCGCCCTCGAGCGCCGTGACCTTGGACAGCCCCTCGAGCCCGTGCTTGGCACTCACGTAGGCCGCCTTGTAGGGGCTGGCGCGAAGCCCGTGCACGCTCGACACGTTGACGACCCGGCCCCAGCCCTGCGCGTACATGTGCGGGAGCACGCGCCGGGTCAGCCGGAACGGCGAGGTCAGCATCAGCCGGATGATCAGGTCCCACGTGTCGACGGGGAACTCCTGGATCGGAGCGACATGCTGGATGCCGGCGTTGTTGACGAGGATGTCGATCGTGCCGGGCAGCCCCTCGACCACATCGAGGTCGGCGAGGTCGACGGGAATGGTCTCCACAGCCCCGACACCGGCGAACCTCGTCAGGCCCTCGGCGTCGAGGTCCACGGCATACACGCTCGCCTTGGCGGCCACGAGCCGCTCCACGCAGGCCGCCCCGATACCGCTCGCGGCGCCGGTCACCAACGCAGTGCGTCCGGACAGGTCGAGCAGCGCTGGCGTCGTCGGCATCAGGCGAGACTAGGTCGGCCGTCAGCACGCGAGCATGTGGTGGCAGGCCACAGTTCCGCCTGATCCTGTGTGGGCGAGCACACAGGGGCCTGCGCGTTCCACCACCGCCCGTGGTCGGGGACACGAGTGCGGAATGTGAAATGAGCCTGACGAAACCGTCAGGCTCATTTCACATTCCGGAGATCAACCCGCGAGGGTCGGCACGCTCGCAGCGCCCGGTGGCAGGAAGCGCTGGCCGGTCACCTTCTCCGACACGCCCTCACGGTCGAGCAGGGGAGTCAGGCCACCGTTCCAGAACTGGAACCCGGCGCCCGTGATCATGGCCAGGTCGAGGTCCATCGGAGCCGCGACGATGCCCTCGTCGAGCATGCGACGCGACTCGTCCGCGAGCACGCCGAGCACCCGCTCACGGACCTCCTCGGTGGACAGCACGACCGGGTCGGCCGGCTTGTCGAAGAGCGCCTCGACCTCGGGGTCGACGACCGGCTTGCCCTCGGGCCAGAGGTAGATGGCCGGCTTCTTGGCCGCGACGACCTTGCGCAGGTTCTCCGAGACGTAGAAGCGGTCGGGGAAGGCCTTGGCCAGGGTCTCGTTGTTGTGTAGGGCGATGGCCGGACCGACCAGGCCGAGCAGGATGAACGGCGGCATCGGGGCAAGCCCGGCGAAGGCTCGATCGGCGACCTCGATGGGGGTGCCCTCGTCGACGACCCTGGCCACCTCGCCCATGAAGCGACCGAGGAGGCGGTTGACGATGAAGGACGGGCTGTCCTTGACCAGGATGGTCGTCTTCCTGAGCGTCTTGCCGGTGGCGAACGCCGTCGCCAGGGTTGCGTCGTCGGTCTGCTCGCCCTTGATGATCTCGAGCAGGGGCATGACGGCGACCGGGTTGAAGAAGTGGAAGCCGACGACCCGCTCGGGGTGGGCCAGCTCCGCGGCCATCTCGGTGATCGAGAGCGACGACGTGTTGGTCGCCAGGACACACTCGGGGGTGACGATCGCCTCCACCTCGGCCCAGACGGTCTTCTTCACGGACATCTCCTCGAACACCGCCTCGATCACGAAGTCGGCGTCGGCGAAGCCGTCCTTGGAGGTCGCGCCGCTGACCAGGCCCTTGAGGCGGTTGGCCTTGTCGGGGCTGACCCGCCGCTTGCCCAGCAGCTTGTCGACCTCGGCGTGGACGTAACCGACTCCCTTGGCCACCCGCTCCTCGTCGAGGTCGGTCATCACGACCGGCACCTCGAGACGTTGGGCGAACAGCAGGGCCAGCTGGCTGGCCATGAGACCGGCGCCGACGATGCCCACCTTGGTGACCTTGCGGGCCAATGCCTTGTCAGGGGCGCCTGCGGGACGCTTGGCCCGCCGCTGCACCAGGTCGAAGGAGTAGAGCCCCGCGCGCAGCTCGTCACCCATGACGAGGTCGGCGAGCGCCTCGTCCTCGGCAGCGAAGGCCTCGTCGCGGGTGGCGGTGCGAGCTGCTTCGACGAGGGTCAGGGCGCGGTAGGGCGCCGGTGCCTTGCCGCCGGTCTTGAGGTCGACCAGGCCCTTGGCGGCCTTGATGGCGCCTGCCCACTCCGCCTTGTCGCGGGAGATCCCGTTGCCCTCCTTGGTCGTCCGCTCGACGACGGTGTCGCCCGTGAGGACCCCAGCCGCCCACAGCAGCGACTCCTCGAGGAAGTCGGCCGGTGCGAACATCGCGTCGGCGATTCCCAGCTCGAAGGCCTGCGGACCCTTGAGCATGCGGTTGGTGTTCATCGGGTTCTCGATGATGACCTTGAGGGCGTTGGCCGGACCGACCAGGTTGGGCAGCAGGTAGCAGCCACCCCAGCCCGGGACGAGCCCGAGGAAGGTCTCCGGCAGCGCGAGCGCGGGCACCCCTGCGGAGATCGTGCGGTAGTCGGCCGACAGTGCGATCTCCACACCGCCACCCATGGCCGCACCGTTGACGAACGCGAAGGTCGGGACGGGCAGGTCCATGATCGCCGCGAAGGCCGCGTGACCGGCGCGGGCGACCTCGATCGCCTGCGTGCGGTCGCTCGCCTGCGACACGGCCTTGAGGTCCGCGCCGACGGCGAAGATGAACGGCTTGCCGGTGATCCCGACCGCCTGGATCTCACCGGCGTCGGCGCGGGCGCGCAGGGCGTCGATGGTGGCCTTCAGTCCGGCGATGGTCTGCGGGCCGAAGGTGTTCGGCTTGGTGTGGTCGAAGCCGTTGTCCAGCGTGACCAGCGCCAGGGTTCCCGCCTTGCCGGGGAGGACGACGTCGCGCACCGGGGTGTGGGTGACGACCTCCTCGAACCCGGGTGTCTGCGTCACTGTCTGGGTCCCTGTCTGCGTCGGTGTCTGCTCGCTCATGCCGCAACCTCCTGGCCGTAGTCAGCGTGGTGTGGGTTCTCCCAGATGACGCTGGCGCCCATGCCGATCCCGATGCACATGGCGGTCAGCCCGTAGCGCACCTCCGGGTGCTCCTCGAACTGTCGGGCCAGCTGGGTCATCAGCCTCACCCCCGACGAGGCCAGCGGGTGACCGATCGCGATGGCGCCGCCGTACTGGTTGACACGCGGGTCGTCGTCGGCGATGTCGAAGTGCTCGAGGAACGCCAGCACCTGCACGGCGAAGGCCTCGTTGAGCTCGAACAGGCCGATGTCCTCGATCGACAAGCCCGCCTTGGCGAGAGCCTTCTCGGTCGCCGGGACCGGGCCGATGCCCATGACCTCGGGTTCGACCCCCACGAAGGCAAAGTCCACGAGGCGCATCTTGACGGGCAGGCCCAGCTCCTGGGCAGCCTGCTCCGAAGCGAGGATGCACGCGGTGGCACCGTCGTTGAGCCCGGCCGAGTTGCCGGCGCTGACATTGCCGTGCGGGCGGAACGGCGTCTTGAGCGAGGCCAGGTCCTCGACCGTGGTGCCTGGACGCGGCGGCTCGTCCCGGGTGGCCAGGCCGTAGCCCAGCTCCTGGTGGCGCGTGGCGACCGGCACGAGGTCGGGCTGGATCTGCTCGTTCGCGTAGGCCTTGGCGAGCTTGTCCTGGGACCTGACGGCAAAGGCGTCGCTGCGGTCCTTGGTGATCGAGGGGTACCGGTCGTGCAGGTTCTCGGCGGTCGAACCCATGACCAGGGCGGAGGGGTCGACGAGCTTCTCCGCGACGATCCGCGGGTTGGGGTCGACACCCTCACCCATGGGGTGGCGGCCCATGTGTTCGACGCCCCCGGCGATGGCGATGTCGATGGAGCCGAACGCGATCGAGCTCGCCGCAGTCGTCACGGCCGTCATGGCACCGGCGCACATGCGGTCGATCGAGTAGCCGGGCGTGGTGTTGGGCAGGCCGGACAGGAGGGCAGCCATTCGCCCGAGCGTGAGGCCCTGGTCGCCGATCTGCGTGGTGGCGGCGATGGCGACCTCTTCCACGCGCTCCGGAGGGAGCTCGGGATGACGGCGCATCAGCTCGCGGATGCAGCGGATGACGAGGTCGTCGGCGCGCGTCTGGGCATACATGCCCTTGTCGCCGGCCTTGCCGAACGGCGTGCGAACTCCGTCGACGAACACGACCTCATGAAGGGTGCGGGGCACAGGTGGCCTCCCTTGATTGGAGTCTCGGGTGATTGAGTCTTGGGGTGCGGGATCGGTGCGATCCACCGGGTATGCGGTGGGTACAGGACCGATGCTACTTCCCGGTAACAACGAGGTCACCAGATCCCGCGAGTGAGAGCCGTCACCCATGCAGGTTTGCCTCCCATTGGAACGAAACCTGCAGCGCGAGGAGCCGGATCAGGCGTCGGGGTTGGCCTCGAAGGCCGCCTCGATCATCGGCGCGACCACGCCGGCCTGCCAGTGCCTGGCTCCGAGAGCCGTGAGCGCGGCGGCGAACCCGGCGGCGGTCTGGTCGGCCGGGGGAGTCCAGATCACCCGGCGAAGGGGCTCCGGAGACAGGACGTTCTCGATCGGGATCACGTGTTCGGTGGCGAACGCGGTCAGCGCCTCGCGCGTGGCGCTCAGTCGGGCGGCCGCGATGGGGTTGCGTTCGGCCCAGGCACGCTGGGGCGGCGGGCCGTCCGAGCGCAGGGTCATCGGCGGCAGGTCGCCTTCGGGGATCGCGTTCGCCCGGGTGACGGCGTCGAGCCACTGGCGCTGGTAGCGCCGGACGGACCGGTGCCCACCGGGGAGCGTGCCGGGGTTGGTCGGTGACTCCATGGCCACCTCGACCAGCACCGCGTCCGGCAGCACCCGCCCGGGGGCGACATCCCGGTCCTGGGCTATCTGGTCGCGGGTCTCCCACAGCTCTCGCACGACCGCCGCGATCCTGCGGTGTCGGACGCGGTGCATGCCGCTCGTCCGCCGCCACGGGTCGACGCGCTGCGCCGGTCCCATGAAGTCGAGCAGTGCCTCGAACTCCTCGCGCGCCCAGCTGTCCTTGCCCTGCTTGGCGAGGTCGACGCCCATCAGGTTGCGCACGTCGACCAGCACCTCGACGTCGAGGGCGGCGTAGCGCAACCACGGCTCGGGCAGGGGCCTGGTGGACCAGTCGACCGCGGAGTGCTCCTTGGCCAGGGACAGGCCCAGGTAGTGCTCGACCACCGCGGCCAGCCCGACGCGGGGCAGGCCCAGAAGTCGCCCGGCGAGCTCGGTGTCGAACAGCTGCTGAGGCCGCAGTCCCACCTCCGCGAGACAGGCGAGGTCCTGGGTGGCCGCGTGCAGGATCCACTCGGCACTGCCGATGGCGTCGTTGACGGGCGACAGGTCGGGGCACGCGATCGGGTCGATCAACCAGGTGCCCGAGCCCTCGCGTCGCAGCTGCACGAGGTAGGCGCGCTGGCCGTAGCGGTAGCCGCTCGCCCGCTCGGCGTCGAGGGCGACCGGCCCCTCGCCGGCAGCGATGGCGCGGGCGGCCTCCATCAGTGCCCGCTCGGACTCGACGACCGGGGGCACGCCGTCGACAGGCATGTCGAGAGGGGTCAGCTCGACGGCTGGTTGCTGCTCGGGCTGCACCGCCTGAACGGCCTCCGTCTGCCCGGCCTCCGTCCGCCCGGCCTCGGCCTGGTCGGCCGTAGTCTGCTCGGCCTCGGTGTCGGTCACCGGATCAACCTACCCGGCCGATGCCACGGAACACGTCCCGGAAGTCAGCACTCCACTGTTAACGGCGTGGTCCAGGCAGGGCGATGACGCCCTCCGGCAGGGGCGGCAGACCCGCGATGGTGCACAACAGGTCGGACCACGCGACGAGGTGGGCGCCGACGTTGCCGGCCACGGGGGTCCACGAAGCGCGGACCTCCATCTCGACGCTGGCGGGCCGGTCGGACAGACCGGCGAAGCTCTCCGAGACCACTCTCGTGACCGTGCCGGCCTCTGCGGTGTAGCCCAGGTGGTGATGGGCCAGGGCGTCGGTCAGCCAGGACCACCCGACCGCACCCAGCATCGGGTCGTTGGCCAGCTCGGGCTCGAGCTCGGCCCGGGCGAACGTCACCGCACGCCAGGCCCCGTCCCACGGGTCCGGGACCGACGGGTCGTGCAGCAGCACGAAGCGTCCCGACGCCAACTCGTCCTCGTCGTTGGCGGCGCCCACCACCTCGGCGGTGAGGGCCACGGCATACGGCGCGATGCGCTGGGGAGCGGGCACCTCGGTGAGGCGGACCTCGGGGCGCAAGCGCGCTCCGCGCAGGTCACTGAGCGCCTGCGTGAACTCGGGGGATTGGTCGCCAGGGACCGTTCGGCTGCCCACCATCAGAGGGTATGCCGCGATCTCGGATATCACAGGGAGGTTGCCGTCCGCGTCGTGTCGCGCCACCGGTAGCGTGCGGCCATGCTCTCGCTGCTCGCGCTGGCGTCCAGCGCCAGCTGGGGGACCGCGGACTTCTTCGCCGGGCTGTACTCGCGGCGCCGCCCCGCCGTCGCCGTCGTGGGGTGGACGCAGTCACTGGCGTTCCTCGTCCTGTGCGTTGCCGTCGCCCTCCGCTGGGACAGCCTCACGTGGACGGGTTGGCCCCTGTGGTCGGTCGGTGCCGCCGTCTCCGGGGTGGCGGGACTGCTCTGCTTCTACACCGCCCTGGCGAGTGGCACGATCGGCGTCGTCGCCCCGATCGCAGCCCTGGGGGTGGCCGTTCCCGTGCTCCTCGGCGTGGCCACCGGCGACGAGCCGTCCTCCTGGACCTGGGTGGGGATCGTGGTCGCCATCGTCGGCGTGACCCTGGCGTCGGGGCCCGAGCTGAGTGGCGGGGTCTCTCCGAGGCCGGTGGTGCTGGCTGGGGTGGCGGCGGTCGGGTTCGGGTTCGCCCTGTTCTGCATCGACCGCGGCGCCCGGACATCGACCCTCATGACCCTGTGGGGGATGCGCGGGGTGTCCTTCGTCGTGTTCCTCACGCTGGCACTGGCGTTGCGGTCCAGGGGAGGGGTGCAGGCCCGCGAGCTGCCTGCCCTGCTGGCCATCGGCTGCGGTGACATGGGCGCCAACCTCCTGTTCGGGATCGCATCTTCGCGCGGACAGGTGAGCGTGGCGAGCGTGCTCGCCTCGCTCTACCCCGTCGTGACGATCGTGCTGGCACGCGTCCTGCTGCGGGAGCGGCTGCGCAGGATCCAGCAGGTGGGCGCGGTGCTGTCCCTGGCGGGCGCGGCGATCATCGCCCTCTGAGCGACCTAGAATCACCCGGTGACCTCCCCCCACGACTCCGCCCTGGTCCGTGCTGCCCGCCGTCAGCCGGTGAGCCACACGCCTGTCTGGTTCATGCGTCAGGCAGGGCGCTCGCTGCCGGAGTACCGCAAGGTCCGTGAAGGCGTCGGGATGCTCGAGTCGTGCCGTCGCCCCGACCTGGTCACCGAGATCACCCTCCAGCCGGTGCGCCGCCACGGCGTCGACGCCGCGATCTTCTTCTCCGACATCGTCGTGCCCCTGGCTGCCGTCGGCGTCGACCTCGACATCGTCCCCGGCGTCGGGCCGGTCGTCGCCAAGCCGATCCGCACCCGCGGCGACCTCGACCGCCTGCCCGAGCTGACGCCCGACCACGTCCCCTACATCACCGAAGCCGTCCGGCTCCTGACCGCGGAGCTGGGTGACACGCCCCTCATCGGCTTCGCGGGCGCACCGTTCACGCTGGCGAGCTACCTGGTCGAAGGCGGCCCGAGCAAGAACCACGAACACACCAAGGCACTGATGTACGGCGACCCGCAGCTGTGGCACGACCTGTGCGCCCGCCTGGCCCAGATCTCGGGCACCTTCCTCGACGTGCAGGCCGCCGCAGGGGCCTCCGCGGTCCAGCTCTTCGACTCGTGGGTGGGGGCCCTCCCACGAGCCGACTACGAGCGCTTCGTCGCCCCGCACTCGACCGCGGCGCTGGAAGCCGTGTCGGCACGCGGCATCCCGAAGATCCACTTCGGGGTCGGCACCGGTGAGCTGCTGCCGGCCATGGGCGCCGTGGGCGCCGACGTGGTCGGCGTCGACTACCGCGTGTCCCTCACCGATGCCCTCGCCCGTCTCGACGGTTCGTACGCAGTGCAGGGCAACCTCGACCCCGCCCTCCTCTTCGCGCCCTGGGAGGCGCTGGAGGCCAAGGTCCGTTCGATCGTGGAGGAGGGACGGGCCGCACCCGGTCACATCTTCAACCTGGGCCACGGCGTGCTGCCCGACACCGATCCCGATGTGCTGACCCGTGTGGTCGAGCTGGTGCACGAGGTCGGCCAGCGCTGAGTCGCCGACCGACCTCGCCCCTGCCGTAGTGGGGGCTACTGCGGCAGGACGGCGGGGGGCGGCGTCACCGGACGACGGCGTCGCACGTACCACCACACCGGCAGTCCCAGGAGGCCGAGCAGGACGAGGAACGGCAACATCGCTCCGACGACCGTGAGCAGCACGGTCGCGGACCCGGTGAAGGCGTCCCAGCCACCCTTGAGCCCGACGAGGAAGCCGGCCTGGTCGGGCTCCTCCACGATCGCGTTCGGCTCTGTGGTCAGGCTGATCTGGATGGGGGAGCGCGCGACGCTCCCCTTGAGGGAGGCGAGCTGCGCCTCGAGGGACTCGAGGTCGGACTGGCGCCGGGTCAGCTCGGCCTCCATGGCGACGATCTGGTTGAGGTCCTTGGCGTCCTTGAGGAAGGCCCGGACCCGCTCGACGCTGACCCGCATCGTCTCCAGCCGTGAGGCGGTGTCGACGATCTGTCCGCCGACGTTCTCGCTCGAGCTCGTCGAGCGGATCACCGTGCCGACCGACCCGAGCTCGGCGATGACCCGGTCGAGCTCTGCGGAGGGCACCGAGAGGGTGATCTCGGCGTACGTCGTGGCGGTCACCTTCGCGGAGTCCGTGAGGGGGGCGTCGCTGTTCGCCGTCCCGATGTTCTCCGACAGGACGATGCCCTCGGCGGTCGCCGTGGTGGCCCGCACCTTCGCCACTGCCTGGCCGATGTTCTTGACTTGGAGCGCGATGGTCGCGCGACGGGCGAGGGAGTCCTGGTTGGCCGCGAGGTTGGCTGCCGTGACTCCCTTGGGAGCGGTGCCTGATCCCGGCTTGGCCGAGTCACCTCCCGACGCGGAACTGTCGCCGGCGGACGGGGCCACGGCCCGGCCGGACGACTCGTTGGAGCTGCCTCCGGCCACCGAGGCGGCGCTGGAGGTGTCGGAGCCGCCGCCGCCGCAGGCAGCGAGGGCGAGCGTTGCGAGGAGAGCTGCGCCGACGACGGCGATGCTGCGGTGCGGACGAACGCTGAACATGGCGACCCCCTGGTCGAGTCGAGCTGGTCGTATCGGGCGGTGCGGAATACCGGTGCGACTCGCGTCGTGGGCTCGACGTTCCCACCCGGTGGTGTCGAAACAGTCACGATCTTGAAAGGGTGTGGGCATGGTCGGATCACGAATCCTCATCGTCGGGGGAGGTATCGCTGGACTTGCCTGCGCTTGGGAGCTGACGCGTGCGGTTCCTGACGCGACCATCACGATCCTCGACGCGGCAGACCGACCCGGCGGCAAGCTCCGACGCGAACCCGTGGCAGGGGTGGCGCTGGACGTGGGGGCCGAGTCGATGCTGGCCAGACGACCCGAGGCGCTGGACCTGATGTCCGAGCTGGGCCTCGATGGCGAGGTCGTCCACCCCGACACGACGTCGGCGTCCATCTGGTCGCGAGGTGACCTTCACCCCATGCCCAAGGGCACGCTGATGGGGATCCCTTCGCCGGCCGCCTCCGCGCTCGGCGTCCTGTCCCCTGACGAGGTCGCTCGAGCCGAGGGCGAAACACCATGGGACAGAGGCGATTTCGAGGACGTTTCGGTGGGCGACTACGTCGCGGCCCGCTTGGGCGACGCGGTCGTCGACCGTCTCGTCGAGCCGCTCCTCGGGGGCGTGTATGCCGGGCAGGCTCGGTCGTTGTCGCTGCGCGCCTGCCTGCCTTCCGTGTTCGCGGCGGCCCGGCGAGGCGAGTCCCTCACGCAGACAGCAGCTGCGGGCCAGGCCGGTGAGGCGGGCCGGGCGGGCCGGGCCGACCGCGCGGGCCAGGCGGGCCAGACCGACCAGCTGGCCGCGCCGGTCTTCGCCGGGCTGGTGGGTGGGGTGGGCCGGCTCGCCGAGTCGCTGACCGAGTCGCTGCGGGCTCGCGGCGTGACGATTCGCAGCAGCACCATCGTCCGTGAGCTGCACCGGGAGCCGGACACCGCGGGTGGCGGCTGGTCGGTGGTGGTCGGACCGCACCCGCGGCCCGAACGGCTGGTCGCGGAAGCGGTGGTTCTCGCCGTCCCCGCCGCCCCTGCGAGCCGGCTCCTGGCTCGACACCTGCCCGACGCGTCCCGGGCGCTGCGTGAGGTCGAGTACGCCTCGCTGGCGATCATCACCCTGGCCGTCGGGGCCGAGGGCCCCGGCACCGTGCCGCTTCCCGGCTCCGGTTTCCTCGTGCCGGCGGTCGAGGGCAGGACCATCAAGGCCAGCACCTTCTCCTCGACCAAGTGGCGATGGACCGCCGAGGCTGCCGGGGACCTTTCCTTCCTGCGAGCCTCTGTGGGGCGGTTCGGCGAGACGACCGACCTGCAGCGCCCGGACGAGGAGCTCGTGGCGATCGCCGTCGCCGAGGTCAGCGAGGCCCTCGGCCACCAGCTGCCCCGGATCGTCGACACCCACGTCCAACGCTGGGGCGGTGCGCTGCCGCAGTACACCGTCGGGCACCTCGACCGGGTGGCCCGCATCCGGGCCGCAGCGGCGGCCGCGCCGGGGCTGGCCCTCGCCGGCGCGGCATACGAAGGTGTGGGGATCCCGGCGTGCATCGCGACTGGGCGGTCGGCGGCACTGGCGGTGACCACCCACCTGCGGACGCGAACGATCGGCGCGGGAGGATAGGGGCATGAGCGAGCCGCACCCCTCCAACCCGAACGCTGCCCGGATCCGCGAGATCAACGACTCGATCCGGTATGCCATGTGGTCGGTGTTCTCCGTCACCGGGCCCTTGGGCGACAACCGGGACGTGATGGCCAAGGAGGTCGAGGACCTCTTCGCGCAGTTCGAGGCAGAGGGTGTGGTGACCCGCGGCGTCTACGACATCGGGGGGCTGCGCGCCGACGCCGACTTCATGGTCTGGTGGCACGCCGAACGGATCGAGGACGTACAGCGGGCCTACCGCTCCCTGCTGCGCACCGAGCTGGGCCACCTGCTCGAGCCGACCTGGTCGGCGGCAGCGCTGCACCGACCGGCGGAGTTCAACAAGAGCCACATCCCGGCGTTCCTCGGCGACGAGCCGCCCAAGGACTTCATCTGCGTCTACCCGTTCGTCCGGTCCTACGAGTGGTACCTGCTGCCGGACGCCGAGCGCCGCGACATGCTGCGCGAGCACGGGCAGCAGGCACGTGACTACCCCGACGTGCGGGCCAACACGATCGCCTCGTTCGCGCTGAACGACTACGAGTGGGTGCTGGCCTTCGAGGCCGACGAGCTGCACCGCATCGTCGACCTGATGCGTGAGCTGCGCGCCTCGCGGGCCCGCATGCACGTCCGCGAGGAGCTGCCGTTCCACACCGGTCGCCGCGTCCAGGTCGACGAGCTCCTCGCCTCCCTGCGCTGACCCCGCCCCACCTTTATCGGGTCTAGGGACTTGGGTCGGCTTCACCCCGAAACCGTTCTCGGGTCATGCCGTCCTTGCCCGGGTGTGGCGACGGCCGTCCACAAGCGACCTGTCCGCACCCAGCCCTCCACAGGTCCACGTCCGTGGGTCGATGGAGCGCCTCGACGGCGGACATCCTCGGGCCATGGACCCTGCGCTTCTCGACATCGCCAACTCGCAGGACGGCGTGTTCATCACCCGTCAGGCGAGATTGCTCGGCCACAGCCGCGAGTCGCTGGCGGCACTGGTTCGCGACGGCGGCGTGGTGCGCCTGACTCGCGGTGTGTATGCCGTGGGCGCGCCGCCCGACGGCCCGACGGCTTCGGCGGAAAGGCATCGCCTGCTCGGCCGCGGCGCGCAGCTGCTCTATCCGGACGGCGCGCTCTCTGGTCACACGGCGCTGGTGGCACTCGGGCTCCCCGTCTGGGGTGCCTCCCTGCAGCGTGCGCACCTCGAGCGACCGATCCACCGTGAGGTGTTGACGCGAGACCTCGTGATCCGGCCGCCGTTCGCTGGGCTGAAGGCGCCCCGTGGTGTGGTCTCCACTCCGGTGGCCGTGGTCCAGCACTGCCTCGAGCACGGCGCCACCCCCGGAGTGGTGGCGGCCGACGCGGCGCTTCACGAGGGCATGATCTCGCGCGACGAGCTCGAGGCCGTCGCCGCGCGCGTGCACGGCTGGCCGCGGTCGAGCCGGGTCAGGACCATGCTGGCCTTCGTCGACCCGAAGTCCGAGTCCGTGGGGGAGTCGCGCCTTCGCGTCGGCCTCGCCGCGGTGGGGATCGAGGTCGAGGCGCAGGTCGCCATCCGCGACGAGCGAGGCAGAGTCGTGGCGAGGGTCGACTTCCTCGTCAAGGGCACCAACGTCGTGATCGAGTTCGACGGCCTCGTGAAGTATCGCGACGGTGGCTCGGAGGCGCTCATCGCTGAGAAACGCCGAGAGGACGAGCTGAGACGGCTGGGATACCGGGTGGTCCGCGTCGTCTGGTCGGATCTCGAGCGCCTTGGACCGCTCATCGCGCGGCTGCGGGCGCTCGGTGTCCTCAGCCACGCGGCATACCCATCCAGCGCTGTGCTCAAGCCGGCCGCGCCCCACAAAGGTCGGCCTCACCCCGAAACCGTTCCGGGGTGAAGCCGACCTTTGTCCCATGACCCGATAAAGGCGGGGCAGGGGGGTCGGTCAGGTGGCGTCGGGCTTGGGGCGCAGGGTCATCGAGATCGAGTTGATGCAGTAGCGCTGGTCCGTGGGGGTGCCGTAGCCCTCGCCCTCGAAGACGTGGCCGAGGTGGCTGCCACAGTTGGCGCACCTGACCTCGACGCGCTTCATGCCCATGTCATAGTCCTCGAGGTACTCGACCGAGTCGCCGGCGAGGGGTGAGTAGAACGACGGCCACCCGCAGTGGCTGTCGAACTTGGTGTCGGAGGTGAACAGCTCGGCACCACAGGCTCGGCAGGCATAGACGCCCTCGTCCTTGGTGTCGGTGTACTCCCCGACGAACGGCCGCTCGGTGCCTGCCTGACGGAGCACCTGGTACTCCGCCGGGCTCAGCTCCTCACGCCACTGCTCGTCCGTCTTGGTGACGGCATAGGTGCGGTCGGTCTGGTCCATGCTCACGTTTCGGCTCCTTCGCCCGGTGATCCCACTTCGTCCAAACAGCTTCACGTCCATCACAACGCAATCAAGGCCCATTCTGGTCCCGCAGATCCTTACGGTCCGCTGACGGGCTCCCCAGATAGGCTCGCGCCATGGCGGCCAAAGCAACCGAGCTGGAAGTCCCCGGGGGACCTGAGGGATCGCGACGTGTTCGGATTTCGAGCCCCGAGCGCCTGATCTGGCCCGACGACGGGATCACCAAGCTCGACCTCGCGCAGTACGCCGTCGACGTCTCTGACGGCTTCATGCGCGCACTGGGCAACCGCCCGGTGACCCTGCAGCGGTTCCCCGAGGGCATCACGGGCGAGGAGTTCTGGACCAAGAACCCGCCCAAGGGCATGCCCGACTTCATCGACCCCGTCATGTGCACCTACCCCTCGGGTCGCAAGCACCTCCAGGTGGTCGTCGACGAGCCGGCAGCCGTGGTGTGGGCGATGCAGATGAACACGGTGACGTTCCACCCCTGGCCGGTGCGCACGAGCAACGTCGACAACCCCGACGAGCTGCGGATCGACCTCGACCCGCAGCCGGGCCGCGACTTCAAGGACTCCGTCGAAGCCGCCCTCGTGCTCCGCGAGCTGCTCACCGAGCTCGGGCTGACCGGCTGGGCCAAGACCTCCGGCAACCGAGGTGTCCACGTCTTCGTCCGGGTCGCGCCGACCCACGAGTTCCTCGACGTGCGGCACGGGGTGATCGGGATCGCGCGCGAGCTCGAGCGTCGCCTGCCCGACCTCGTGACGACCTCGTGGTGGAAGGAGGAGCGCGGCGAGCGCGTCTTCGTCGACTTCAACCAGGCGTGTCGGGACCGCACCATCGCTTCGGCCTACAGCCCGCGCCCGCTCCCCGGAGCGCCGGTGAGTATGCCGGTCAGCTGGGACACGCTGCCCGGCGTCAGTCCCGGCGACTTCACCGTGCTGACGGTGCCGGGGATCGTCGCCGCGGATGGTGACGCATGGGCGGCGATGGACGATGCTGTCGGTGACGTCTCCTCGGCAATTGCTTTGTGGGACAAGGACATCAGCGAGCGTGGCCTCGGCGAGCTGAACTTCCCGCCGGACTACCCCAAGATGCCGGGAGAGCCACCCAGGGTGCAGCCGAGCAAGCGCCGCAAGGACAAGTCCGACGAGGACTACATGCCCCCCAAGGCCGAACGCGATGCGGACCTGCGCTCCGTGTGGGGTCCGGTCGTGCCGCCCGTCGCCCCGATGCTGGCCAAGCCGGTGAAGGGGATCCCCACGGGCGACTACCTGTTCGAGCCCAAGTGGGACGGATTCCGCTCGATCATCTTCCGGTCGGGCGACCAGGTGGAGATCGGCAGCCGCAACGAGAAGCCGATGACTCGCTACTTCCCCGAGGTGGTCGAGGCCGTGCTGGCCAACTTCCCCGAGAAGTGCGTCGTGGACGGCGAGATCGTCCTCATCGGCGCGACCGGCGACGGGCTCGACTTCGACGCGCTGCAGCAACGGATCCACCCCGCCGCCAGCCGGGTGAAGAGGCTCGCCGCCGAGACCCCTGCCAGCTTCGTCGCGTTCGACCTGCTCGCGATCGGCGAGGACGACCTCACCGCGCGCCCGTTCTCGGAGCGCCGTGCCCGGCTCGAGGAGGCCCTCGCCGCGGCGCAGCCGCCCATCCACCTCACCCGGGCCACCCACGACCCGAGCGTTGCGCAGGAGTGGTTCGAGCAGTTCGAGGGGGCCGGGCTCGACGGCGTCATCGCCAAGCCCCTCGACATCGGCTACGTGCCCGACAAGCGGCTGATGCTGAAGATCAAGCACGAGCGGACCGCTGACTGCGTGGTTGCGGGCTATCGGACCCACAAGAGCGGCGACGACCTGATCGGGTCACTCCTGCTGGGCCTCTACACCGACGAGGGGTCCCTGATGAGCGTGGGCGTGATCGGGGCGTTCCCGATGGCGCGACGCAAGGAGCTGTTCGACGAGCTGCAGCCGCTGGTCACCGACTTCGACGACCACCCGTGGGCCTGGGCCAAGGAGGAGATGGGCAACCGCACCCCGACGGGCGGGGCGACGTCGCGCTGGAACGCGGGCAAGGACCTGTCGTTCACGCCGCTTCGGCCCGACCGCGTGGTCGAGGTGAGGTACGACCACATGGAGGGCGCCCGGTTCCGCCACACAGCCCAGTTCGTCCGCTGGCGCCAGGACCGAACCCCGCAGTCGTGCACCTACGACCAGCTCGAGGAGCCGGTCAGCTTCGACCTCGCCGACGTGCTGGGGGAGAGGTAGTGGCCACCGGGGCGACCTCGACCCCGATGTCTGCCGGCCGCAAGGCGGCCATCGCGGGAGCAGTGACCGCAGGGTCGGTGCTGACCGCAGGTGCCCTGACCACCATGGGCGCCGCGACCTACTTCGCACGCCGGGTCCTCACCCCGGACCGCCAGCGACCCGATGACACCCAGATCCTTGCCGTCGCCGACGACTCGGTGACCTTAGGGGTGAGCCCAGAGACGGTCTCGCCCGGACGGTACGGCCTCTGGCTGGACAGCGAGAGCGGTCACGCGCGCGTCGGCGACGTCCTGGAGCTCGACCAGGGATCGGGCCGGGTGCGTCGAGAGCTGCTGGGGGTCGACTTCGGACACCTCACCGGCGGGTTCGGCCGGTGGAACCAGTACTACTTCGCCAGCCCCCCGGACCGCTCACTGGGACTGCGCACCGAGTACGTCGACGTGCTCACCGAGCTGGGCACCATGCCCGCCTGGGTGGTGCCGGCCGCCACGACGTCGCACCGGTGGGCAATCCTCGTCCACGGCCGTGGGGCCAGGCGCCACGAGGGGGTGCGGGCGGTGAAGCCGTTGCACGACAACGGGATCAACGTGATCATCCCCAGCTACCGCAACGACCTCGGAGCACGCAGCGGACCGGACGGGCGCTACAACCTGGGCCTCTCGGAGTGGCGCGACATCGAGGACGCCGGCCTGCACGCGGTGCAGCGTGGGGCGCGGGAGCTACTGCTCGTCGGGTGGTCGATGGGAGGGGCCATCGTCCTGCAGACCCTCAGCCGCTCCTGGCTGGCCGACCACGTCACCCACGTGGTGCTCGACGCGCCGGTCATCGACTGGGGTGACGTGCTGGCCCACCACGCGCGGGCCAACGGCATCCCGGCCCCGATCGGCGGTCTCGGCCGGGCCCTCATGGGTCGCCGCTCGGCGCGCCGACTCGTCGGCGTGCACGACCCGGTGGACGTGGCCAAGACCAACTGGGTGGCGCGTGCGGGCGAGCTGGCGCACCCGATCCTGCTCATCCACTCGGTCGACGACGAGTTCGTCCCCGTGGGCCCGTCCCAGGCGTTGGCGCAGGCGCGGCCAGACCTGGTGACGATGGAGCGGTGGGACACCGCGCGGCACACCAAGGAGTGGAACGTCGACCCGGACCGCTGGGAGCGGTCTGTCGCCGAGTTCGTGGCCACCTGAGCCATCCACACCCGGTGCCGCGCGGACCTGTCAGGTCAGCGGTTGACGAACCAGCGTCCGAGGATGCTGCCGTCCTCCTCGAGCAGGACCGCGGGGGAGGCGGGGACGTTCAGCTCCGGTCCGTTGACGATCGCCGGATGCTGGCCGCCGACGATGACGGGCGACCAGGTGAGGTCGAGCTCGTCGACGACCCCGGCCTTCAACAGGCTGGCGAGCAGGGTGGGGCCGCCCTCACACAGGATCTGCCGGAAGCCCTTGTCCTCCAACATGTTTCTCATCCGCACCAAGTTCACCGAGTCGGTGCCGGACATGAGGACGAACTCCTCACCGATCAGCTCACGCGAGGCGTCCAGGGCGCGTGCGTCGGCTCCGCTGCGGGTGACGAGCAGGACGGATCCGGGAGGTCCGTCGGCCACGCTCACAGGCAGCTGTCCTGAGTGGCTGACGACCACGAGCGTCGGTGCCGCTGCGTTCTCGGCCTTCAGCGAGGGGTAACCCTCGGCCCTGACCGTGCCGGCCCCGACCACGACGACGTCCGTCATCCGGCGCAGCAGGTCGAAGACCACATGGTCGGCCTCGGTGTTGATGCTGCCCGACTTCTGGTCGGGACCATTGGCCGCGCCGTCCAGGGTCGCCACGAAGTTGGCGCGCAGCCAGCGACGGGCGGGCGGGGCGTACAGGTCCGCGAGGTCGGCGGCGTCGACGAGGTCACCGGGGGCATGGGTGCCGGAGGAGTCAAGCAGCAGGCGCATGCGCACAGTCTTGCATTTCCCTCGATCTTGGTTCACTAGGCTCGACATCGTGCCCGGCTCCCTCCTCGACCGCTCTCCTCGGCTGGACCGTGCGCGGTTGGTGCGGGAGCTCGTGCCCCCTCCCCGTTTCGACACCGAGCGGTTCGCGACCTACCGGCCAGATCCGTCCGAACCCTCGCAGGCGGCTGCCGTGGAGCGACTCGAGCGGTATGCCAGGTCGCTGGGCCAGCGCGCGAGTGGCCGATGGTTCGCGCGGCGAAAGGCCGCCGCAGGGGACGGCCGCGGGGTCTATCTCGACGGCGGCTTCGGAGTCGGCAAGACCCACCTGCTGGCGTCCTTGTGGCACGAAGCCACCGGGGCCAAGGCCTTTGGCACCTTCGTCGAGTACACCAATCTCGTCGGAGCGCTGGGCTTCCAACCCACCGTGGAGGCGCTCAGCGGGCACGAGCTGGTCTGCATCGACGAGTTCGAGCTCGACGACCCGGGCGACACCGTGTTGATGGCGACGCTGCTCGGGCGGCTGGCCACAGCGGGGGTCTCGCTGGCCGCCACGTCGAACACCCTGCCCGACGCGCTGGGGGCCGGGCGGTTCGCGGCCGAGGACTTCCTGCGGGAGATCCAGGCGCTGTCGGCACGCTTCGAGGTCCTGACGGTGAACGGCCCCGACTACCGGCACCGCGACAGCGTCGACAGCCCCCCGCCCTCCTCAGAGGACGAGGTGCGCGCTGGCGTGGACGTCGACGGTGGGGTGCTCGACCACTTCGTCGACGTGACGCGTCACCTCGCGACCGTGCACCCGAGCCGCTATCGCGCGATGCTCGACGGGGTCACCGCCGTCGGGTGGACCCACGTGCGCCCCGTGACGGACCAGGCCGTCGCCCTGCGGCTGGTCGTCCTCGCGGACCGGCTCTACGACGCCGACATCCCTGTGTTCGCCAGCGGGCTGCAGCTGGGCGACCTGTTCTCCCAGGAGATGCTGGCGGGCGGCTACCGGAAGAAGTACTTTCGCGCGATCTCGCGACTCACTTCCCTCGCGCGCCACGCCGACTGAGCAACTGCCCCATCTGCTGGGCTGTGGACAGCCATCCTCGACATGAGGACACTCGGGCTGAGGACATTGGAAGTGGCCGCCGCTGGGTGCGGCATGGAGGGAGCGACCATGTGGTGGATCTGGCTTCTGGTCGTTGTCGCGGTGATCGCTGCGCTCTTCCTCGTCCTCAGGCGGCGCGGCTCGACCGGCGACCCGAGCTATCGCCCGGACGACCCGCGGTCCGGGTCGGGTCTGGGTGGGCCTCCGGGACAGTGGGGGCCGGGCGACGGCGGGGGTGCCGGCTGACGCACGGGCACTTGCTCGGCTGGAATCCCTCGCGCGCCGTGCCCCGCGATGACAGGATGCGTCAATGGGCAAGGGGAAGAACGACGCAAAGGCCAGCAAGAAGTCCAAGGGCGACAAGAAGTCCAAGGGGGGGCCGAAGTCCAAGGTCGCAGGCCTGGACGCCACGGCGGCATCCGACAAGGGTGTCCCCGAGCCGACGGCCTTCGCCGACGCGTTGAGGGTCACGGATGGTTTCATCCTCGCCGAGTGCGACCCACGCTCCACCCCGGGCTTCGACGGTGACAAGGCAGCGGGCGAGGAAGCCCTCGCGGCACGCGCAGGGGAGATCAGCCAGCTCCAGGAGCGGCTCTATGCCGAGTCCAAGGGTGACGTGAAGCGCTCTCTCCTGTTGGTGGTGCAGGGCATGGACACCTCCGGCAAGGGGGGCATCATGCGTCACGTCGTCGGGCAGATGGACCCGCAGGGCGTCAAGTACACCGCCTTCAAGGCGCCCACCGCCGAGGAGCGCAAGCACCCCTTCCTCTGGCGCATCCGCAACGCCCTGCCTGGCCCCGGTCAGGTCGGTGTCTTCGACAGGTCGCAGTACGAGGACGTGCTCATCGTCCGCGTCCACGAGCTCGTGCCCCGGGCGACGTGGTCGCGGCGCTACGCCCAGATCAACGACTTCGAGGCCAAGGCCGTCGCTGACGGCACGACGATCGTCAAGGTGATGCTGAACATCTCGGTGGACGAGCAGAAGGCCCGCCTCACCGAGCGGCTCGAGCGCGAGGACAAGCACTGGAAGTACAACCCCGGGGACGTCGACGAGCGCCTGCGGTGGCCGCAGTACCAAGAGGCGTACCAGGCGGTGCTCGAGAAGACCTCGACCGAGGCAGCCCCGTGGTACGTCGTTCCCGCCGACCGCAAGTGGTACGCCCGGCTGGCTGTCCAGAACCTGGTGCTCGAGCACCTGGAGGCGATGGACCCCCAGTGGCCGGCCGCCGACTTCGACGTCGAGGCCGAGAAGCAGCGACTGGCGAAGTCCTGAGCCCGACCGTCCGACCGATGAGTTTGCCGGGCCGTCTGGGTCGGTACCGGTAGCCGACACTGGGTCGTCAACGGAAGGAATCAGCCATGCTCAAGGACTCCCAGGCGTTCAGCGGCTTCTCGGTGCCGGACACCGAAGCCGCCCGCAGGTTCTATGCCGAGACTCTGGGGCTGGAGGTGAGCGAGGCCAACGGCATCCTGCGCATCCAGCTCGGCGGGGGACACCACGCCATCGCCTACCCGAAGCCGAACCACGAGCCGGCAGGTTTCACGATCCTGAACTTCCCGGTGAGCGATATCGAGGCGACGGTTGACGAACTAACGGGTCGGGGAGTGGCCTTCGAGAGGTACGAGGGCACCCCGATGGAGACCGACGCCAAGGGCATCTTCCGCAAGGGCGGCCCGCTCATCGCCTGGTTCACCGACCCCGCAGGCAACGTCCTCTCCGTGATCCAGGACTAGCCGATCCAGAGCACCGGTGTGCTGATCGCCCCAGTGCCCCACAGGAGGAGCCAGACAGCGAGGAGGGCGCCCACGCACAGACACCCGATCCAGACCTGCCGGGCACCCTTGGAGGTGTGCGCCGCTCTGCCAGCCCCGGATCCGCGGGGACTTGCCACGACGACGGCGCCGACGATGGCGCTGAGGACGATGATCGGAACACCCATGACGAGCAGCGCGTCGCCAATCTCGTAGAAGTCGCCCTGGAGGGCCGCCGGGAGCAGGATCAGTGCGCCCGTGACGAGCATGCCGAGGGCGGCGCCGATCAAGAGCCCGCGCGCGCGACCGCCTCGCATCAGCCGGCGAACGCGCGGTCGATGATTGTGCGGGCATGCTGGGTCGACAGACCCGCGTCGAGGGTGCCGAAGGTGGCGCCGTGCTGCCCTCCGAGGCGGCTGGCAACGAACGCGTCGGCGACCACGGTCGGCGCGTAGCGGGCCAGCAGGGACGCCTGCAGGGTCACCGCGAGGCGTTCCACGGCGTGTCGGGCGCCCGCCTGCGCGCCGGGCTCCGCGGCATACGCGATCACGTCGTCGACGCGGGTGATGGCTTCGTCGAGGACGGTGCTGTGGCCGTTGGCGAGGGCGAGCTCCTTGCGGAACGCCTCGACGGACAGGGGCTCGCGGGTGATTGCGCGCAGGACGTCGAGGGCGTTGACGTTGCCCGAGCCCTCCCAGATCGAGTTGAGCGGTGCCTCCCTGTAGAGCCGGGCGAGGCCGTTCTCCTCGACGTAGCCGTTGCCGCCCAGGCACTCGAGCGCCTCCGCGACCATCGGTGAGGTGCGCTTGCAGACCCAGTACTTGCCGACGGCCACACCGAGTCGCGACAGCGCGGTGTCGCCTTCGTCGACCGCGTGCGCCAGACGCAGCGCGAGGGTGGTGGCGGCTTCGACCTCGAGGGCGAGGTCGGCCAGGACGTTCTGCATGAGCGGCTGGTCGACGAGCAGGGCACCGAACGCGGAGCGGTGTCGGGTGTGGTGGATCGCCCGCACGAGGGCGGCTCGCATCGTCGACGCCGAACCGAGGATGCAGTCGAGCCTGGTGGCCGCGACCATGTCGAGGATGGTGCGGATCCCGCGACCGTCATCGCCGACGCGCACGCCCCATGTGCCGTCGAGCTCGACCTCGGAAGAGGCGTTGGACCGGTTGCCCAGCTTGTCCTTGAGTCGTTGCAGCGCAAAGGGGTTGCGTGCGCCGTCGTCGAGCGCGCGCGGCACGAGGAAGCAACCGACGCCGGCATCGGTCTGCGCCAGGACGAGGAACGCATCACTCATCGGGGCCGAGCAGAACCACTTGTGGCCGGTCAGCCGGTAGGTCTCGCCGCCCTCGACCGGACCGTCCGGCGTCGCGACTGCACGCGTCGTGTTGGCACGGACGTCCGAACCGCCCTGCTTCTCGGTCATGCCCATCCCGACCAGCGCCCCGCGCTTGTCGGCCAGGGGCCTCAGCCCGAAGTCGTAGCTGCGCGAGGCGAGCTGGGGCAGCCAACGCGCCGCGAGAGGTGCGTTGGCCGCGAGGGCCGGCGCCGCGGCATACGTCATGGAGATGGGGCACAGGTGACCCTGCTCGTTCTCGGACCACGCGACGAAGCCCGCTGCCCGCCGCACGTGGGCGCCGCTCCCGGCGGGCTGGGTCCACGGCTCGGCTGTGAGCCCGGCGCCGACGGCGACGTCCATCAGGGAGTGCCAGGCTGGATGGAAGGCGACCTCGTCGATGCGCTCGCCGGTGGGGGAGTGGGTGCGCAGCACGGGCTCGTTCTCGTTGGCCTGGACGGCCCATTCGCGCGCCTCGGCGCTGCCCGCACGGGCCCCCAGCGCACTGACTTCGTCGTATGCCGCGGAGCCGGCCCAGCGCCTCAGCCCCTCGTCCAGCGCCGGCTGGGACGTGACCGTGTTGTAGTCGGGCAGTGGGGGCACCTGGTTGGTGACGGCGTGGGTGGGCACGAGGGCACACTATGCCGGGATACCGTGACGGGGTGACACCTAAGGCCCGGGTACGCCGCGCGCTGCTACGCGTGCCCGGCGCCATGCCCGCGGCCAAGCTGACCGTGGAGACGATCCGGGTGTGCCTGCGGTACCGGGTGACCGGCCTGGCGTCGGAGGCAGGCTTCTTCATGCTGCTGTCTCTGCCGCCGTTGGTGCTGGGGCTGTTCGGTGGCGTGGGTTACATCAGCGGGTGGCTCGGCAAGGACATCGTCAACCAGCTGATCAAGGGGATCCAGAACTTCGCGTCCGACTTCCTGGTCGCCAACGTCGTCGAACAGATCATCCTGCCCACGGCGAACGACGTGCTGCAGAACGGTCGCGGAGACCTGATCTCGCTCGGCTTCCTGCTGTCGATCTGGTCGGGGTCGCGAGCGCTCAACGTCTTCGTCGACACGATCTCGATCATGTACGGACAGTCGGGCGAGCGGGGGATCGTCCGGACCCGTGCGCTGTCGTTGACCCTGTACTTCCTGTCTCTGGTCGTCGGGATCGTGGTCGTCCCGCTCGTCGTGATCGGCCCGACGTGGCTCAAGGATCTGTTGCCGCCGGGGGCAGAGTTCCTGGCGTACCTCTACTGGCCCGTGGTGACCATTGCCGCTGTGGCAAGCATCGCGACCCTGTTCCACATCTCCACGCCGCGTCGGTCGCCGTGGCTGAGGGACGTGCCCGGCGCAGTACTCACCTTGCTGATCTGGGTGCTTGCGTCCTTCGTCCTTCGCGGCACGATCACGGCCTCGGTCAGCGGTGGAACTTCGATCTACGGCCCGCTGTCCGCCCCGATCGTGCTGCTGATCTTCCTGTACGCGCTGGCCATCGCCGTCCTCATCGGTGCCGCCCTCAACGCAGCGATCCGCACGATGTGGCCGGTGGCGGATCGGCTTTCCCTGCGGGCACAGATGGTGAAGTGGGTGAAGGCCCGCGTGTCTGCGCGCAGGACTGGCTCGCTGCCCCTCAACGCGCCGGCCAGCGATGATCGGCTGCGTGTCGACGGGGCGCGCGAGGAGCTGACGTCCTCGGTCGAGGGACTGCGGGACGAGGCGCGAAAGCCGCTGACCCCCATGCCTCGTGGGTCGGAAAACGCCGCGGACGACACCCAATTTGGAGACGACGCTGATGATCGGATAATGTCTGCACGCACGCGCAGCGGGTGAAAAACCCCGTTCAACACCAATAGCGCGTGTATGCGGATGTAGCTCAGTTGGTAGAGCGCAACCTTGCCAAGGTTGAGGTCGCCGGTTCGAGCCCGGTCATCCGCTCGGAGGGTTTGACCGCCTTCACGGTGGAGTGGCCGAGAGGCGAGGCAGCGGCCTGCAAAGCCGCGTACACGGGTTCAAATCCCGTCTCCACCTCAGACGACTTGAACCCTGAGTCGAACCCAGCACCACCCAGCACGACCCACCACCCAGCAGGACCCGGGGCGATTGGCGCAGTGGTAGCGCGCTTCCTTGACACGGAAGAGGTCACTGGTTCAAACCCAGTATCGCCCACCAGCACGAAACAGCCCCTGACCTGCGAAAACGCGGGTCAGGGGCTGTTTTGTTCATGCCTGCAGAGCGGCCAAATTGGCCACTGAGTGACTAAGTGAGTGACTAAGGATCCGATTTCGCGTCGACATCCGTGGGTGTCCTGGGATGTTTCTGGACGTTATGAACGGCGAAGATCCGGTCCATCGCCTCGGCTCCCTCGGTGATCACGGGGCGGAGCTGCTTGCGGTAGACGGCTTCGGTGACGACCGTGCCGCGGTGCCCGACCAACCGCGCGATCTCTTCCACCGGGACTCCCGCGTCGGACATCAGCGACACGAAGCTGTGCCGTAGCTCCCGGGGGGTCCACGCCTTGGGGTCCAGGCCGGCGTCGGCCAGCACCCGTCTGAAGGCCCGACGTACGTTGGCGGCGTCGAGCTGAGCGCCGTGCCAGGACGTGAAGACCAGGTCGTTGTCCTGCCAGCGATCGCCCGCACGATCACGAACCCCCTGCTGATCATCCCGATGCGATGTCAGCGCTTCGACGCAGCGCAGAGGAAGCCGCAAGGTACGCCGAGACAGTTTGGTCTTCGTGTCATCGCTGGCGCGTACCGAGCGCCACAACTGCACGGTTGGGGGCCCGGGCGGGTTGACCTCTGTATCTCCGAGGAGGTCGACGTTGGCCCAGGTCAGGGCGCGCAGCTCCTCGGTCCGGGCGCCGGTGAGCAGGGAGAGGGAAACATAGGCGTTCAAATCTGAGTCCTCTGCAGCGGCAAGTAACGCCTTGGCTTGCTCGAACGTCATTGACTTCGACGGACGTCCCGGTTGTCCCTTGGGCAGCTCACAGAGCAGCGCGACATTGCGCTTGACTCGATCCCGCGCCATCTGCCGTTGGATCGCGCGGCGCAGGATCGACATCATCTTGCTCAGGGTTGCGCTGCTGACCTGACGTGCCTCATTGGCGAGCCATCGGTCAACGTCATCTGCTGTCAGTTCGCGCAGGCGACGTCGTCCCAAACCTGGGACGAGCCGGTGCTCGATCAAGAAGCGATTGGATGCGATGGTCTTGGGATCGCGACCGTTGAGACCGTGCTCGAGCCAGTCCATCAGGGCATCCTCCACGGTGAACTTGTGCCCCTGGACGCCAACGCCGTCGTCGAGGTCACGGCGGATCGCTTGGAGCTTGGTCTTGGCCTCTGTCTTCGTCCGGCCACTGACCCGCTTGACGATGCGCTTGCCGTCGGCGCTGAATCCGACATGGGCGGTGGCGATCCACCGCTCCCTTGCCTCCGAGTAATGGACCCCGCCCTCGCCACGGCTACGCCGTGTTGGCATCAGTCTGGGCCTCGGACTCGAGCAAGGCGATGTAGCGGTCGATCGCGGCGCCGGTGATGTAGCACCGACGACCCTGATGCACGGTTTCGAGCCGTCCGGCGCGGATCTGCTCGTAGATGACGCTGCGGCTCATGCTCAGCAACGTCATGACATCAGAAATGGCGTAGAGCGCTCGTTCTGCCACTGCTGTCATTGGTTTCTCCCTTGTTGTCCTCGGATGGACAACGCGGAAGAGGGGGCACCATCAGCTAGTTCGTGGCCTGGTGGTGCAGCCGACGTCAGCATTGTTGGGCACTCTCGGAATCATTGGGATGAGCCACGGTGATTCTGTGGATGGCTCTGCCTCATCCAAGGTTTCACTCGCTCGACCGGCGGTGGATGCACGGAGTCTGTATGTAGCGGGGTAACGGAGCTTGACCTCTCCCGCGTCGGCGCGCACCGCGAAAGGGAGGAAGGGGCCGGCCCACGCATGGGCCACTATCCCGGCACTTCGTCCGCCCGATGCCCTCCCGCGATTACCTCTGTGGGCGAGCTCGGCAGGATGAATCCCCTGCCTGTGGAGATCGCCGGCCACTTTGGTGCACTGGAAGCCCACGCCGATGGCGAGGACGTTGGTCGGGAGGACGAAGTCCGTCATGTGGACCAGGAACAGGTCCAGCGGATCCAGCCCAGCTCCCTGACGAGCACGAGCGCGCTCCGGCCTGCCAATTCACCGGACGGGCACTACGGTCAGGTCAACCCTGCAGCGCAGGGGCACCGCTGAGAGGACTCTGCGCATGTCGGCTGGCACGCCCCAACCACAACTCCCCACGAGCAACGTGCGGGTGGTCACGCTTCGCCTTCGCACCGTCTTCATCGGGCTGGGTATCGCGCTGGGCGTACTGGCCGCCCTCGAGTTCATCCTGCGGGCGCAAAAAGGCCTCACACTCATCGCGGTCGCTCTGTTCCTGGCGATCGCCATCAACCCCGCCGTGGAGTTCTTCCAGCGTCGCGGGCTGGGTCGCGGGGTGGCGGTCGCCCTCGTCTCCAGCCTCACGGTGGCCTTCTTCGCGCTGCTGGGTCTGGTCTTCATCCCGCCGTTGGTGACGCAGGTCTCGCACTTCGTCACTGCCCTGCCCGTTCTGGTGGACGACCTGACCAAGGGTCACGGACCGTTCGGGTTCCTCGAGCGCAGATACCACGTCGTCGAAAGCGTCCGTGGGGCAACGACCAGGCAAAGCTCCGACGCGCTGACGGGAGCGGCAACGCCAGCGTTCGGCATCGCCAAGGGCGTGGCCACAACCGTTACCGGCATGGTCATCATCGCCTTCTTGACGCTCTTCATGCTCCTCGAGGGCCCCGAATGGCGGCGACGGGTCACCGACCTGATACCCGAGCGTCACATGCTCCCGGCCGAGCGCATCGGCGCTGGCGTGTACAAGTCCGTCAGGGGTTTCGTCACCGGCAACCTCCTGGCGAGCTTTCTCGCCGGAGTCGTCGCCACGGTGATCCTGCTGCTCGTCGGGGTCCCGTACGCACTCCCCCTTGGCCTGTTCACGGCGATCGTCGAGCTGATCCCCTACATCGGCCCAGCGGTCGTCACCGTGCTGCTCAGCCTGGTTGCATTGACCGAAAGCCCCGCCGCCGCCGCCATTGTCTTCGTCCTCATGCTCCTCTACCACCTGATCGAGGGCCACACGCTGCGCCCGCTCATCTACGGCCGCGCCCTGCAGCTCTCAGCTCTGGCAGTCCTGATATCGATCATCCTGTGCACCGAGGTCGCCGGCATCCTGGGGTCCCTGGCCGCCATCCCGATCGCGGGTTCCATCCAGGTGATCATCATCGAGGTGCTGGAAGAACGGCAACGACGCCGATCTGACAACATCCCAGGGCCAATCCAGCCCACTGAGGCTGGCGCCTGAGCGCAAAGCTCCCCTTGCAAGCCCGAAGCGATCCCTTCAGCCGGCCGCGGCTTTGGGTGGTTCACACCTCGTCCACGACCGCGCCAAGCCCTACCGCTCCAGTCAGGTCCGCTCCACCTCCCCGTCTCCTCAGGTCCGGCCCGGGGCCGAATCTGGCCGCCGACGACCTCCAACCACGGACAGAACGCGCGCCCCACCCCGGCCACCCGCTCGACACCCACCACGCCGCTTCACACGTCTGGCACCAAGGTGCGGGATGTGGTTGCGATGTTGCCCCCAAGGGCGCGTTTGCGAGGTATGACGATGTCGATCAGGCGGATGACGCTGGGTGCCGGCTACCGATACCTGATGTCATCAGTCGCTCGCGTGGACGAAGCAGGCCCGGCTCGCGGCCTGACCGGTTACTACGCTGCCCATGGCACTCCACCTGGCCGGTTTCTCGGGGCGGGGTTGGCTGGCCTTGCCGGGGGAGCCGGCGTCGAGCCGGGCTCAGCGGTGACGGAAGAGCAGCTGTGGCGGATGCTAGGGATGCTGCAGGACCCGGTCACGGGAGAGCAGCTCGGCCGGGCACCGACGGGGCCAGGGATGGTGTTCGTCGACCACCTAGGCCGGGTTTGTAAAGCGCGTCAGTCAATAGCCGGTTTCGACCTCACGTTCTCTGCGCCCAAGTCGGTGTCGGTTGCCTGGGCATTGGCCGACGAAGGCACGCGCGCGCGAATCCACGCGGCACACGCGCGTGCCCTTCTGTCGGTCATCGCCTACGGGGAGTCCCAGGTCTTCGCCACCCGCACCGGCCATGGCGGCGCGATCAACGAGGACGTGCGCGGAGTGGTCGCGACCGGGTTCGACCACTGGGACTCCCGTGCCGGTGACCCCCAGCTGCACACACACGTAGTCGTCTTGAATAGGGCTCAATCCGTACGCGATGGAGCGTGGCGGACGCTCGATTCGAAGGCCCTGTTCCGGGCGGCAGTGGGGATGTCCGAGCTCTACAACGGCCTCCTGGCCGATGAGCTCACGCGCGAGTTTGGGTGGGCGTGGGTGCCCGAGGCGCGGCGCCGCTCGGCCGAGCCGAAGTGGGCAGTCGAGGGCGTGCCGAAGGAGTTGCGGGCTGAGTTCTCCCAACGCACGACCGACATCGAACGAGCAAAGGATGGCCTCGTCGACGCGTTTGTCGGTTCGCACGGTCGTCAGCCCACGGCTCGTGAGGTCATCCAGCTTCGGCAGCAGGCCACCCTCGTGACCCGCGGGGACAAGCATGTCCGGCCGTTCAGCCAGCTCGTCGAGTCTTGGCGCGAACGTGCTGCCGTGTTCATCGGCCCAGATCAGACCTCGTGGGTGACCCAGCTGGCCGGACGACTCATGCAAAGCCTGGTGCCCGCGTCTGACCTGGGGGAGGGGATCCTTGCCGATGCGGCCACCCTTGTGTTGGCCAAGGTCGCGGAGAGGCAGGCCACGTTCACTCGCGCGAACCTGCTGGCGGAGATCCACAGGCAGCTGCACGGGGTCCGGTTTGCCACGCCCACCGACCGCATCAGCGTCGCTGAACGGACTGCTGACCTTGCTGTCGCGAAAGCAGTCAGGCTGACGCCATACAGCGTCGAACTTGTGCCTGCGCACCTGCTGCGGGCGGACGGTACGTCCCGGCTGCGAGCCCGCAACAGCGAGGTCTACGCAACCCAGGAGATCCTCGATGCCGAAGCCCGGCTGCTCATCGCCGGGCAAGCCACCGACGGGCCGGCCGTGCACCCGCAGGTTGTCACCAGGATGGACCAATTGGTACCCCCCGGCAGAGACCATGTCTTGTCTGCGGAGCAGGCGCACGCGGTCGCCGTCATCGTCACGTCTGGGCGTCGCCTCGACGTACTCGTCGAAGCGGCTGGTACCGGAAAGTCCACTGCGATGGCCGGCGTCCGCGCCATATGGGAAGCCACGTTCGGTCCCGGCTCGGTCGTCGGGTTGGCTCCGTCGGCGGCCGCCGCAGACGTCTTGGCGGACGCCGTAGGGGTCAACACCGAAAACACCGCCAAGTGGATCAGTGAGAACGCGCGCCTGCCCGAACGCGAGCAAAGACTGCGCGAGTATGCCGCCCGGCTGGCGGGCGCCTACCCATCCCCGGCCACCCGCCAACTGCAGCAACAGGCGGCGACCGAATGCGCGGCATACCGACGCTGGACCCTAACACCCGGGCAATTGGTCATTGTTGACGAGGCATCTATGGCCAACACCAAGGACCTTGACCAGATCACCGCCCTTGCGTCACGCGCCGGCGCCAAGGTGCTGCTGGTGGGGGACTGGGCGCAACTCTCCCCTGTACAGGCCGGTGGTGCGTTCAAGCTGCTCACTGACGACCGCGGCCATGAGGTTCCGACTCTTCACGGGGTGCGCCGATTCCGCCACGAGTGGGAACGCGATGCCTCGCTGCAACTGCGCATCGGCAACGGCGACGTCGCCGACGTCTACCTCCGGCATGGGCGCGTTGAGTCCGGGTCCCGCGAGGACATGCTCGACCTGCTGTTCGCAGCCTGGCTCAACGACACTCGAGCCGGACGCCAATCCTTGATGGTTGCCGCCGACGCCCTAACCGTGGCCGACCTGAACAGCCGTGCGCGCGCCCACAGGGTCGCAACTGGCGAGGTTGCCAACACCGGCTGGACCACGGCGGACGGAACGAAGGTTGGGGTCGGCGATCTCATTGTCACCCGCCTGAACCGGCGCTCCATCGTGAACGGGCGCGGGTGGGTCAAGAACGGTGATGACTGGATCGTGGAAGCCGTTAACCGTGACGGCTCCGTTCGCGTGCGCGGTGTTCGTGGAGGAGCGTTGGGTGTTCTTCCCCGCGACTACGTTGCCGAGAATGTCGAACTCGGCTACGCGTCGACCGCCCACCGGGCACAGGGCCGCACCGTCGACACCGCTCACGCCTTCGTGACGGGGGCAACAATGCGCGAACCTCTGTACGTCATGGCCACCAGGGGACGCGAGTGCAACCGCCTCTATGTCGATGTTGCGTACGACCTCGACGGCGACACCAATCACGTCGGTGTTCCTGAAGGCGACCCAATGGAGGTTCTTCGCTCGGCGATCGACACGTCTCGCGCGGACCAGTCCGCCATCGAGGTTCGTCGAATGGAGGCACGAGCTGGAAGTCAGCACCAGGTTGTCCGTCGCGAAGCATCGGGTCGACACGGGTACGCGTCACCCACGCCCACGATCGGTGATGGAAGGTTGCCCCAAATGCGGGAGGTGGAGTGCGCGCCGATCGGCTTAGCTCCTCTACCGGTCCCGGGGCCTGTGCCAAAGGTCCACCAGATCCGCCGACGGTCACGGTGGACTGCGAGGTATGCGGTTAGTCCGCCGGGTCCTCGAGACTAGGCATGAAGAGATTGGCTCCGGTGTGGGCGTCGCGGGGTTCARGTCGCCAGGGTCAGCCGCGTACAGCCATGACGGCAGGTACCTCAGCAGCGGCGTGAGTTGTGGATTCGCGCGTTCGCGCACGACGCAGAAACACCGTTCACCCAATGCGGCAGCGCATACTCGGGTGTGACCGTTCTCCCATCCTCGCTCGAGGTTGCGTCACTACCGTCGATCGTGGAGGCGGCTGCGCTGACCCCGGACCAGGCGCTGGCCGCCTTCGGGTCCCGGCTGTCGGGTCTGTCGTCGGTGGAGGTCGCGACAAGATCTGCACTCTTTGGTCCGAACGCCGTGCGTTCGCATCATGCGAGTGCGTGGCCGGTGCTCTCCCGGCAGCTGCAGAGTCCGTTGTTGTGGTTGCTGCTTGCCGCGGCGGCTGTGTCCGGGGTGGTGGGCGAGGGACTCGACGCTGTCATCATCGGGGTGATCGTCGCGGCGTCGGTGGGCCTCGGCTTCACCAATGAGTACCGGGCCGAGCGCGCGGCGGAGGCGATGCACTCGGAGATACGCCACGTGGTCGCGACGACGCGCGATGGGGGATCGGTCAGCGTTGAAGTCACCCACCTTGTGCCGGGGGATATCGTGCGCCTGGGTGTCGGTTCGATCATCCCGGCCGATGTGCGCATCCTATCCGCGAGCAATCTTGAGTGTGACGAGTCGCTCCTGACTGGTGAGTCAGTTCCGGCGGAGAAGTCGGCCGATCGTGTGCCGAGGGCCGCCCCGCTGGCCGAGCTGTCGTCGTGCCTGTTCATGGGCACGGTCGTCCACGAAGGAGCCGCCGAGGCGGTGGTGGTGGCGATCGGCTCCTCGACCCAGTTCGGGCGTATCGCCGTCGGGCTCGGTGAGCGACATCCTCAAACCGAGTTCCAGCTCGGGCTCACCCGTTTCTCGGGGCTGTTGGCGAAGGTAGGTGCGGTGCTCAGCGCGGCGATCTTTGTGATCAACGTCGGCCTGGGGCGCCCGGTCATAGACGCAGTGTTGTTCTCTCTTGCTGTAGCCGTCGGCATCACCCCGCAGCTGCTGCCGGCTGTCGTCTCTACAAGCCTGGCCACCGGATCTCGGCGCCTCGCGGAAAAGAAGGTGCTCGTCAAGCGTCTGGTGTGCATCGAGGACCTCGGCGACATCGACGTCCTGTTCACTGACAAGACCGGCACTCTGACCGATGGCCACATCAGTTTCGAACGGGCGATCGATCCGGCCGGCAACGAGAGCGACGACGTGCTCACCCTCGGCTTGGTGTGCAACGAGGCCACTCCGACCGGGGACACAGCCGTGGGTGGAAACCCGCTCGACGTCGCCCTGTGGGAAGCGCCTGCCGCGGCTACTAGCCAGTTCGGCAACTTTCAGCAGATTGCCGTGACACCTTTCGATCACGAGCGGCGCTGTGCGTCGGTGCTCGCCGCCCACGACGGCAAGCGGTTCCTGATCACCAAGGGCGCTCCCGAAGCGGTTCTAGGGCACTGCACGAACGTCGCCGAAGGTGCCCTTCGCGTGCTCGACGCAGAGTTCAGCGCCGGCCACCGCGTGGTCGCCATCGCCAGCCGATTGGCCCCGGACCTAGACACCATCGCCCCCGGCGACGAACACGACCTGACCCTCGCGGGCTTCCTCGTGTTTCTCGACCAGCCGAAGCCATCGGCCGCTGCGTCGATCGCGCGGCTTGCAGGGCTCGGCATCACGGTCAAGATCGTGACGGGTGACAATCCGGTGGTAGCCGAGACCGTGTGCCGGACCCTCGGGGTCAAGTCTGACGGAACCCTCACCGGTGCCGATCTCGACTCACTCGACGACGCCCAGCTCGTCGCCGCTGTCGGCAGGGCCACGATCTTCGCCAGGGTCAGCCCCGAGCAGAAAGCTCGGATCCTTCGCGCCCAGCGCGACGCCGGCTCCGCCGTGGCCTTCCTCGGCGATGGTGTAAACGACGCCCTCGCCCTGCACCACGCGGATGTCGGGATCTCGGTTGACTCGGCCACCGACGTCGCCAAGGACGCCGCCGACATCATCCTGCTCGAACGCGACCTCGACGTGCTCGCAGATGGTGTCACCGAGGGACGCCGGATCTTCGCCAACACCATCAAGTACGTGCTCATGGGCACCTCGTCGAACTTCGGCAACATGTTCAGCGTCACCGCCGCCGCCGCATTCCTGCCGTTCCTGCCGATGCTCCCCTTCCAGATCCTGCTCAACAACCTGCTCTACGACACCAGCCAGATGACCATCCCGACCGATCGCGTGGACGAGGAACAGCTGGCCCGTCCCTCGCACTGGGACATCGGCTTCATCCGCCGGTTCATGATCCGCTTCGGTCCCATCAGCTCGGTGTTCGACTTCGCCACCTTCGCCGCGATGCTCTGGGCCTTCGACGCCACCGCGCCCGAGTTCCGGTCCGGCTGGTTCGTCGAGTCCCTTGCCACCCAGACCCTCATCGTGTTCGTGATCCGCACCCGTCGCGTCCCGTTCTTCGCCAGTCGCCCCTCGAGGCCTCTGCTGATTTCGGTTCTCGCCGTCGTGACCGTCGGTGTCCTGGTCCCGCAGAGCCCGTTCAACGACGTACTCGGGTTCGCGCCGCTGCCTCCCGCGTTTTTCGGGGTGCTCACCGCCTTCGTGATCGCCTACCTGGCCGCCGTGGAAATGGGCAAGTACTTCTTCTACAAGGCAGCCCTCACCACCACGCCGCGTCCCCTTCAGCGCGACCACACCCACCGCGTCCACCGGCTGTCCGCACGCTGGAGCCACCACCGACCGCTGCCGCTGAAAGCCGGGCGCGGCGTGGTTTGATCCGCCAGTGCGCGCTTTTCTCGTCTATCTGCTCGAGCTCAACGTTGTGTAGTGGGCGCCAAGCGGCGTTCCGTTCACTGCGTCTTTGTCGAGTCGGGGCATCAGCCGTTGATCAGACTGCGGCTGGCCCACCGTTCCCCGAATGGCCACAAGTCCTGAGCTCCCACCAGCACACACTGTCGCAAGGGCCACCGCAGTCTCGTTGGCTTTGGCGGCACGGCCCGGCACATCCGGTCCTGGCGAGTCGCCCGACCTATGAGCTGCGCTGCGAGCCGCCGCCGCGCGAATCCGAGGTTGAAAGCCCGAACTTCAGGTCCTGACGGGTCGGCGCGTGTCCCGTCCCTTGGCCCAAAGCGCGCCACTCTTGTCCTGCCAGCAAAACTCCGAGGGCGTCACCGACGATCAGCTGGGTTGCTTGGAGGGCCTCGGTTGGTGTCGTGAAGCCCTGCATTGTCCGATAGCACTCGTGCTCTTCGATCTTGACGCTGCCCACAAACCCCCATCCGTCCGAGGCGGGCGAGTATCCGATGGTGATGTGAAACTCCGTTGCCGACATGACTGGTCCCAACCGGCGGTCTGAATGACCACTCTTGCTTCTGGAGTCGACCGCTCTTGCAGGCCGTGGACGCTCCACCAATACGGTGGGACAGCAACTTGGCACCTGTCGTAACGGGCAACGAGTGTGCGATTGTCGGACAGCCCACGGGCCAACCACATCGCCTCGCGCGGACCAGAGCCAGCTCCTTCGGTGGGCTTATAGCTGAGCACCACGCCATGGTTCCTGTATACGCGGCCGCCGCGCATCTGTACATGGCCCAACACAAGGGCGGCGCCGCCGCCGCGCTGGCGCACTTGTTGCCACGGCACTCGGTTCCGACCCCGTCAAGATCGATGCGGATGGGGGAGCCTGGCCGTAGGCCGCCTGTGGCTGATTCGATCGAGTGCTTGGATCGTCCTGTGCCATGCCCATGAAATTCTTCGGCGGGGTGCCTCGAAGTTGATCAGTCTCCGTTCACGCAGGGACAGGCGCCAAGCTTCCCTGCAGCCACGCTTTTCGGCCCGACATGGCGAGACCCCGGGCGATTCAAGAATCGTCCGGGGCCTCGTCTGCGTTGCCGACGTTGCACGCAGCGCCGATGAGAACCCGTGCCACCACATCCCGTCGTCGAGGGCGTGTCCCGCGGGTCTGGCCCGTGGGACCGAGGGTGGTGGTTCCCTTCGGTGTCGCCGTCGTTGCCGATTGCGACACCCCCTTTCTCTCACCTCTGGCGAGATCGCAGCAGGGACCTTGGTCCCGGATCCGCCAGAGCTGAGGACCTGGTTCGTGTGGACCCAGGTCGGTCCTCTCCGTGACGGGCCCTTCGGCCCTTGTCCGCGGCTTCCTTCCGCTCTGCACTGGAAGGAAGCAACGTTCCGAGGAGGAGTCATGAGAGGTCAGTCGACGCAGGTGGTCGCGGGCGCGCTCATCGTCCCCGCATCCGTTGCCTCCGTCGCGGCGTGCGGCGGCGCAGACGGCCCGGGCCGGCCCTCATCCAGCACGCTCGTCACCCCGGCGTCGCCCCGCCCATCGGGGACCACGTCGACGACCATCCCGTCCACCACGACCCCGTCAACTCCGACGGCGGCCACCACCCTCAAGAGCATCCCCGTCTACTACGTCGCCGAGTCCCAGCGCTCATTCAAGCTGTACCGCGCGTTCCGTACCGTGCCCGACACGGGCGGAACCGTCGCCTCAGCCGTGAGCGCCATGACCCGACTGGCCCCACTCGACACGGACTACATGACGCCGTGGCGACCCGCCAGCCGGATTACGGTGCAGCAGACGGGGAACAACGTCGCGGTCGACCTGTCCGCTGACGCGTTCGCGAACACCAACCTCGGCAGCGAGGTCGCCGCGACCGCCCTCCAGCAGCTCATCTACACCGCCACCGCCGCGGCCGCCCGGAGCGGGACGCCGGCGACCAGCGTGACGATCACCAGGGACGGCAAACCCGCGGACGTGTGGGGAGCCCTGCGTATCGGCACCGCCACCAAGCGGGCCGTCCCGCTCGAGGTCCAGGCTCAGGCATGGATCACCGCCCCGCAGGAGGGGGGCATCCGCAGGGCCGGAAAGGTGACCTTCACGGGACTCGGGGCGTCGTTCGAGGCCACCTTCGGCTGGACGATCCGCACCGCCGCTGGGATCGAGGTCGCCCGGGGTTCGACCATGGGTGGCACCGGCACCGGAGGCTTCGGCGCATTGTCGTTCAGCAGTCGGCTGGGACCTGGCATACATCGTGACCCTGTCCACCGACGACCCCTCCGGCGGGGAGGGCAACGGCCCAGCCACGGACGACAAGACTTCACTGTCAAATGACGTTCCGAGGGAGACCATCATGGGGAAGAGCAATTGGGCTGACCTGAGCCAGTTTCAGCGCCGCGTGGTCGTGGCGGGGGCGCTCGCGCAGGTGGCTCTTCAGCTCGCAGCCCTTCGAGACCTGCGTCATCGCGCGCCGGAACAGGTCAACGGACCACGCTGGGTGTGGGTCGGCGCCACCTTCGTGAACTTCGTGGGGCCGTGCGCCTACTTCCTGATCGGCCGCCGCCATGACCGCTGACGCGGACGCTGGAAACGAGAGACCTCCCACACTGGGTGGATCGGTCACGTCGGTGACCCAGTCGCGGAGATGGCCGTGACCAGCACCAACTCACCCCGCACCCGCGTCGTCATCCTCGGCGCTGCCGGGCGCGACTTCCACGACTTCAACGTCGTCTTCCGCGACGACCCGAGCCACCAGGTCGTCGCCTTCACCGCGACGCAGATTCCCGACATCGCGGGACGTCGCTACCCGCCAGAGCTTGCCGGGGCGCTCTATCCGGACGGCCTCCCGATCGTGGCAGAGTCGGAGCTGACCGATCTCCTGGAGCGCGAGCGCGTGGAGGTGGTTGTCTTCGCCTACTCCGACGTGCGCCACGAGGAGGTCATGCACCTGGCGTCGCGGTGTATCGGTGCGGGCGCGGACTTCCGTCTCCACAGCGCCCGGCGCACCATGGTGCGCAGCACGAAGCCGGTCGTCGCGGTCACATCGGTGCGCACCGGTGTTGGCAAGAGCCAGACCACCCGTTACCTATCCAGGATCCTGCGCGACCACGGCCTGCGGGTCGTAGCGGTCCGGCACCCCATGCCCTACGGCGACCTCGCCGCGCAGGCCGTCCAGCGGTTCGGGTCCTATGCCGACCTCGACCGACACCACTGCACCATCGAGGAACGCGAGGAGTACGAGCCGCACATCGACGCGGGGGGAGTCGTCTACGCGGGCGTCGACTACGAGCGCATTCTGCGCGAAGCGGAGCGGGAGGCAGACGTCACTCTTTGGGACGGCGGCAACAACGACCTTCCCTTCTTCGTGCCCGACCTGCACATCGTGCTCGCCGACCCGCTGCGCCCGGGCGACGAGGCGGCATACCACCCAGGGGAGGCGAACGTCCGCATGGCCGATGTCGTCGTCGTCGCGAAGTGCGACTCGGCGCGAAGGGCCGACATCGAGGCAGTCGAGGCGTCAGTGCGCTCCCTCAACCCCGCCGCGACCGTCCTGCGGGCTGACAGCCCGGTGACCGTCGACGACGCTGCGGCAGTGCACGGGCGTCGTGTCATCGTCGTCGAGGACGGCCCGACGCTCACCCACGGATCCATGACCTACGGCGCCGGCGTGGTCGGCGCCCGGGCGGCTGGGGCCTCCGAGATCGTCGACCCGGTGCCGTATGCCGTGGGGTGCATCGCCCCAACGTACGCCAAGTATGCGAACGCCCGTGGCGTCCTACCGGCCATGGGCTACGGCGCGGCGCAGGTACGCGACCTCGAGGCGACGATCCGGGCAGCCGTGGATGCAGGGGTCTGCGACGCGGTGGTCAGCGGCACGCCGATCGACCTGACACGAGTGCTTTCCGTCCCCGTACCGGTTGTGCGGGCACGGTACGAGCTGCGCGAGGTGGTTGCGGGAGGCCTGGCGGCGGCACTTCGGGCGGCGCTGCCTGAATCAGCACTCGCCGCGCAGGGCGGTCGGGCTCAACGCGGCCAGTGAACTACCTCAGGACCCTGGACGACATGATCGACATCGGCACGAAACCGGCCTCGGTCACGGAATTGGGCGGGCGCGGCCCGGGATCTTGGCCCTGTGACAGGTGTTCCGGCGGACGTGAGAATGGGACGCTGGACACCGGGAGGAGGCGTGGCGTGATGACTCTTCTGACCCGCGGCGGCCTCAGGCCAGCGACGTGAGCCGGCTGCGATCGCAGGGTGGACGGCGTTGGGGCCGGGTGACGCCGGGTGTCGCAGCGTTCGCCGGCTACAAGCGGGGGTGGCTGCGTGGTGACGTCCTGGCCGGGGTCACGGTTGCGGCATACCTCATCCCGCAGGTGATGGCGTATGCCGAGGTCGCCGGGCTCCCCGCAGTGGCGGGGCTATGGGCTGCCTCGGTGTCACTGCTCGTCTATGCGGTGATGGGGTCGTCACCCCAGTTGTCCGTGGGCCCTGAGTCGACCACCGCCCTGATGACCGCCACGGCGCTGGCGGGTCTTGCAGCAGGGCAGCCGGAAAGGTACGCGGCCCTTGCCGCCGTGCTCGCGGGTCTGGTGGGCCTCATCTGCGTGGTCGCCTGGGTGGCACGTCTGGGTTTCCTGGCGGACCTGCTCTCGCGGCCGGTGCTCGTCGGCTACATGGCGGGAGTGGCCCTACTCATGGTGGTGACCCAACTGGGCAAGGTCACCGGGCTGACGGTGGAGGGCGACTCACCGGTGGAGGAGGTCGGCTTCGTCCTGCGTCACCTGGGGGACGTCGACCCTCCCACGGCAGTCCTGGCTCTTCTCGTCCTGACCTTCCTGTTTCTTGCGAGCCGGTACTTCCCGAAGGCCCCCGTCCCCCTCATCGGGATGCTTCTGGCAACCGGGGTCGTTGCCCTCTTCGACCTCGATGCGACGGGTGTGTCGGTGGTGGGAGCCATCCCGCGCGGGGTCCCTGCTCTCCAGCTGCCACACATGGGGCCGGAGGATCTGCTGACGCTCCTGCCTGCGGCCCTCGGAGTCGCCATGGTCGCGTTCTCTGACAACGTGCTGACAGCTCGCGCTTTCGCCGCACGCAACGAGACTGCCCTCGACGCCAACCAGGAGCTCCTGGCTCTCGGCGCCGCAAACCTCGCTTCCGGTGCGGCCCAGGGGTTTCCCGTGAGCAGTAGCGGGAGCCGGACGGCGATCGGCGACTCGCTGGGCAGCCGGACCCAGCTCTATTCGCTCGTGGCGCTGGGTGCCGTCGTGCTCTCCGTCGCGTTCCTCGGACCGGTGATGGCCGCCTTCCCACGGGCAGCCCTCGGGGCGATGGTCGTATATGCCGCGGTGCGTCTGGTGGACCTGCCCGAATTCCGCCGCATCGCTGCCTTTCGCCGTGTGGAGCTCGCGCTCGCCGTCGGCACCACTGCCGCTGTACTGGTTCTCGGAGCGCTCCAGGGGGTCCTCGTGGCCGTCGCCCTTTCCGTGCTGGACCTGGTCCACCGCGTCACCCGCCCTCACGATGGCATCCTTGGCTACGTGCCCGGCCTTCCCGGGATGCACGACATCGACGACTATCCGAAGGCCACACCCGTACCCGGACTGGTGGTCTACCGCTATGACTCACCCCTGTTCTTCGCGAACGCTCAGGACTTCACGAGGCGGGCGTTGGCAGCCCTCGACGCGGCACCCGCGCCAGCCAGATGGTTCCTGCTCAACGCCGAGGCCAACGTCACCGTCGACCTCACAGCGGCTGACATCTTGGAGTCACTTCGCCAGGAGGTCGGCCGACGAGGGGTGGTCTTCGCGATGGCCCGGGTGAAGCAGGACCTGCGAGACGATCTCCAGCGCACCGGATTCCTTGCGAGAGTGGGGGAGGAGCGAATCTTCATGACCCTACCCACCGCCGTACAGGCGTACGTCGAGTGGTCGATAGCGAACCTCGGCGGCCCGCCCCCGGGCTTTCAGCGTCCGTAGCACGCCCGGTGGTCAACCCCGTCGGGTCAACCCTTCGCACTCGTGGAAGCCTCGCTCGAAGGTCGAGTCGGTAGTACCACCAGTGTCCTGGGCAGAGCGACATCCGGAGCATCGAGGTAGACCTCCCAAGCATCACCGCTCGGACTCATGCCATGCGCGGATGCGTAGGCGTGCAACGCCTGGTGCGCGTTCCGAGTCTCCGCATAGCCGCCCCGATGGGTCGTCCGCAGCGCAGACCCCCCGGGTAGGTGAGTCGCCTTGACGTCTCCCTGCCCGAGCAGCATGCCACTCACGGGGAAGCCTGCCTCCACTGAAAACGTTCCGTCAGGCTCGGGGTGCACCCGGGCGAAAGGGGGTCCGGAGACGTGCATCCCGTCAGCCGGGGCGACCTCGCTCACGCGCGTGAACGCAGCGCTGAGGAAGGAGCCGAACTGGCCTTGACCGATCGTGCCACGAACCACCAGCGCGGGCTGTTCGTGCAGGGTGAAGGACTCGATCTGGTACTCGAATGGCTGCGCCGTCGAGGTGCTGCGACTCTCGTCGGTGCCGAGTCCGGAGAGTCGACGGCTCGCGCGTCGAGCTGCCGTGGCGACCAAGGAGACGCCACTGACAAGAAGGATGAGGCCTCCGATCAGCACGGCGATCCCGGCCCGACCCAGCCAGGGCAGCCGGGCACCAACCCTGACCTGCGCGCTCACATCGGGGGAACCGTCGGCGTTCATGAGCACCAATGCCCAGTCACCACTGCGTTGAGTCCAGTTCAGCTCCTGCGAACCGGTGCCGACCGCTGACACATCCCAGATGGACTGCGCGGTCGGCGGCGTTGTCGGTGCAATGCCGGTGATTTCGCGGCCTCCCGCCCAAGCTGAGTCTGGGACGAACCGGGCCACGTTGCCCAGGTACTGCTGGACTTCGCTCGAGGGGCGATGCCGAGGAACACGGACTCGCCTTCGGGAGCCGTGGCCTGGAGTCGCACGTCCCCCAGCATCCGTCGCGGGAGCATCGTGGCGCCGGGTGCGGTGTCGATGCGCAGGGAAGGCATCGCCACGGCATACCCGGAGCTGCTCACGTGCCCTTCGGCAGAACTGACGTAACCCGAACCGTCACGCAGGGCGGTGTCGGCGACCAGCAGCGACAGACCCCCGGTCAGCATGGCCAAGGCGGTCAGTCCCAGGACGGAACCGACGACCACACTGACGATCCTGCCTGCGGTCCAGCCGGCCCGAGCCTCCGAACCCCGTCTGCTGGTCGTTGCCACGGCGGGCGAGGGGGGCGCGGCAGACGCCACGGCCGGCGCGGTCGGTGCGGCCGGACCCCGTTGCCCCGGGCCCGTGGAGACATCCGTCCCGCCGGGCTCGTCGGGACCCAGGTCGAGGCGGAAGGGGGGGTAATCGTCAGTCATCAGAGCGGCATAGGCGCACACCCGCAGAACCCACCGGTTCAGCCCCATCACCAAGTCGTACACAGAACGCGGGTACCGACCGGTGAGGGCAAGCACAACCGCCCCGACCAGCACGAGGAGTCCGACCAGTCCGCCACCCCAGGCAAAGCGCGCTGGCGAGTCATCGGTCGCGATCCACCACGTGCCACCACCGGCGAGAATGCCGACCACCAGGTAGTGCGGCAATGCAAGCAGCCACCACTTGACGAGCACCAGCCCCCGGGACAGGTGCTCGGGGTAGTCGACCTCGAGGTGCGCCGGGTAGTCGGGAACGTCAGAGAGCGTGAACGGCGGGTACCGGTCGGTGGCGAGAGCGCTGTACCCATAGTAGGAAACACGCCAGCTCCAGCGCATCACTCCCACGTTGAAGTCGAACAGTGCCCGGGGGTAGCGGCCCGTGACGAGAATCGCTACAAACGCCGCCAGGCTCAGCACCACAAAGGCGATCCAGAGGAACGCCAGCACGACGACGTGCGGGATGACGAGCAGCCATTTCACGAGCCACAGCCACCGCGACGCGTGCGGTTGGGAAGCGGCCTGCACTCGCACGGGGTAGTTGGGAGACTGTCGCGGGGTCGGGGGCGCGGCCATCGTGGTCGACATGGGATTTCTCCTTTGCTGGTCACCTCCACCGTCTCTCCCTCCTCGGTGGGGTGACAGGGACTTTCGACCCGTCGTGACGCGCTGATATCCAGCCAGTTCGCTGGGCGGCCAGGTCTTGACTGTCCTGAACTCTTGTCCTGTTCTGGACCCCCTGCATCGCGTGACACGGCCGCGCGACGGAGTCTCGGTGGTCGCCACGTGCAGGACCCACGGCTCGCCGAGCTCTTCCCGCAGGAGCGCCGCATCCTGGAACACATCGCTGAAGGCCTGACCAACCGTCAGATCGGTGAGACCCTGTCATTGCCCGAGAAGACTGTGAAGAACTACGTGACGTCGCGCTGGGCAAGACGGGCATGGAGAACCGGACCCAGGCGGCGGTTTACCTCGCCACCACGACGGGGCACACCCCTCGGCCCGCGACGCGCGTCGAGACCGGGTCATCCTGAAACCGACGACGTGGCGGGGTCCTGGCCCCCCGTACCTCCAGCTGGTCGTCACCTGGTTACCGGTGACAGTCCCGGGACCAAAGGCCCCGGTGACGACTCGTCCGGCGAGTGATGCTGGCATGCAACCGGTCACGACTACGTGGTCGGGCGTGAGGACGGTGGAGACCATGCCAGTGAAGACACCCAGGACCGTGGTTGTGGGATGCGACGGGTCGTGGCACAGCCACCGCGCCGTCACCGCTGCAACTCTCGAAGCGGTACGCAGGGACGCAGACCTCGTCATCTTGTCGATCCCCGACCTTCGCGATGCACGAACTGACCGACTTGCAGACGTCGCTCGTGGCGAGCACGACGCTCTGTCCACGGCGACAGGCATGGCACGAACGGGCTTGGCGTGGGCTCGCGAGATCGACCCAGCCGTGAGCGTTCGTCCCCTCGTCGTGCCTCTCGAGGCACCGGAGCTGACGGCCCTTCTGGCCGAGACCGACCTGCTGGTCCTCGGTGGGCACGGTCGAGGCGGTCAACGCGCCTTCTCGCTGGGGTCGACGAGCCTCCGGCTCGCACACAGCGCCACAGCGCCGCTGATGCTTGCCGCGCCGGACGGCCCTGAGGTCTCGACCGGTCAACAGCCAACAGTGGTGGTCGGCCTCACTCCTCAGTCGTGGTCACATCACGCGCTCTCCTACGCCGCGGCACAGGCGGCCGCTCGGCACATCGCCCTCGTCGTGGTGCAGGCGGTCCTTCCGGGCCAGCCGCACCTGGCCGCCGCTGTCGGCCGGGCCGAGCGGGAATGCGCTGACGCTGTCGAAGACGTTGAGACGGATGGTGCGGCGGCCTCGATCACGGTGTCGGTCTCGGTCGCACCGGTCGCGGACGCACTGCTGGCCGCGTGCTCAGCGGGGGACCTATTGGTTCTCGGGAACCGGGGCAAGGGCAGGCTGCGGGGCCCGGTTCCCGGCTCACTCACCCAGAAGCTCCTGGAGACGGCAATTTGCGACGTCGTACTGGTGCCAGAACCAGCGAGCGAGGACGCGATCGCAGCTCCGTCAGCGGCATTCCCTGGAGCAGGTCTAGGGACTGAGTAGTCGCCGAGGCGCCTAGAACGCCGCACTCCGTGACGGGATCCGTTCGGGACCAATGACCCTGTGGCCGCTCGGCGGGCGCTGCCACGATCGTCGTATCAATCCCATTACCAGGACCCTGGAGGAGCAATGGATACCAAGGTAGGACGCCGCCCGGTGGTCGTGGGCTATGACGTGTTCGGAGCGAGCGACGCCGCGTTTGACTGGGCAGTTCAAGAGGCGGCGCGGCGAGAAGCCCCGCTTCACATGTTCGTCGCGCGTGGTGTTCTGTACAACGCCGCGCCGGGCTTCGGAGCAGCAACACCCTGGCCGAGTGATCTCACCGGTGAACTCGTCAACGAGGCTCGCAGCTATGCGGCCGCGCGCGCACCCGGCGCATCAGTGACCATCGACTCCGCGCTCGGATCGCCTGCCTCCTCTCTGGTGGAGGCCTCACACAAGGCTGACCTCATCGTTGTTGGTCGCCGGCACCACACGGCAGTCGGCGAAGCCATCGCCGGATCGACATCGACCCAGGTAGTGGCCCACGCAGCCTGCCCGGTCGTCGTTGTCGATCACGAGTTCGACTGCCCACCCACGGCCCCAATCGTCGTGGCGGTGGACGGTTCGCCGGCGAACGACGCCGCGCTCGCCTTCGCCTTCGAGCGGGCCTCAACGCTGTCCGCCCCCGTGGTGGCGCTGCACGCGTGGTGGCTCGACGTCCCGGATCGGATCGGCGTCTCATGGCTCAGCGAGGACAAGGTCACGGACATCGGCGACGCTCACGAGCGGCTGCTACAGGGGGCCGTGGCTGCGTGGTCGGCGAAGTACCCTGAGGTGGACGTTCGCAGGGTCCTGGTCCGCCAGCTGCCGGTCGAGGCGATCATCGCGGAGGCTGAAGGGGCACAGCTCATCGTTGTCGGCAGCCGCGGCCACGGAGGGTTCACCGGTCTTCTACTCGGCTCGGTGAGCCAAGGGCTGCTGCACCACGAGCGGCCCTGCCCCTTGGCTGTCATCCACACCCAGGAATAGGTGCCTGCGATGACTACCGACGTCCCCACCGACCACAGCGGTCTGCGCGTCATGGGCACCGATGAGTGCCTCGAGCGGATTCGCTCGACGGCCGTCGGCAGGGTGGCCTTCACCCGCGACGGCAAGATCGTCGTGCTGCCGGTTCACCATGTAGTACGAGGCATGGACGTCTACTTCCGGACGAGCGGGGGATCCAAGATCGAGGCTGCGGCCGACCACGACCCGATGGGCTTCGAGGTGGACGTGTACGACGCGTCAGCAGCTACTGGCTGGAGCGTCGCCCTGTCGGGCACAGCCTCCGTCGTGGACGACGATGAGACCGCAGCAGAGCTCAACGGTCTCGACCGTCGGCCCTGGCCGATCAGTGAGGCGGACGTTGGAGACTCCGTGTGGATCCGGATCAGGTCCGACGAGATCACAGGGCGCGAACTGCTGCCGCACTAGACGGTCAGGTTCAGTCCGTGCGATGCCTGAATTGTCTCGCTTGCGGGACGGCGCGCTGCTTGGGTGAGCAGGAGGTCGCAAGGAGGTGCCTCCAACAGTGACGCGTCGAGGCTGTCCGCATGCACCTCGGTGGGCGAGTGCACGCCCACGACGAGAACGTCGTCGCCTTCCACGTGGTCGCGCAGTGCGTCCGTCACGGGTCGATGGGTGACGACCACTCGCGACGGGGGGTGCGGCGCGCCGGTGTTGTCGGAGGGCAGGGCCATCAACCAGCGACGTTCCATCCCATGGCCCGGCACATCGACTACTCGCGACTCGGCATGCAGGACGATGAGGTGCCGCTGACGCAGGTCGGCCTCCCGCCCTGCTGCTGAGACGAGGTGTGCTGACTCAGGGCTGTCGGGAACACCGACCACGACAGCCGGCTCGCGCAACCGAGCCAGCGCCTGGACGCGTGGGTCCGCCACGACGTACACATCGACGACCTGCGCGAGCTGCGAACGGGCGGCTGTCCCAAGGCTGGTCGTGTCGGTGACGACCAGGGTTGCCCGCGCCACCTCCGCGAGCAAGGCGTCCGGCATACCAGCGTGCGAGACATCGGCGACAACATGCCAGCTCGCCGTTACTCCGAGACTCGCCGCAGCGGACCGCCACGACGACCACTGCGGTGGGGGTGGTCCGGTTGACAGCAGGCGCAAATCTGCCCCGCGCACAGCGGACTCGGCCGTTGCCCGTGCCATCACGCGGATGGACAGATCAGCCCGGAGCCAGGCCACGACGCAGGAGTCCTTCATGCCTCTCGCCCCACCTCGTGGTCGGGGGCCTCTTCCGTTGACCCGAGCTGCACGCTCCGAACACCGGGCACGGTCGCAGCGGTCGCCAGTGCAGCCTCAACGAGGTTGGTGTCGGGGGGATCGATCGTCACATGTCCTGAGCGCACGACGGCGACCCACTCCGGGTGTCCGGCTGCTGCAAAGGCGCCGAGTACCGCCTGGGTGATCACCGTGTCGGGTACCGCCAGCGAACGCAGGATGTCGCTGCGGCTCACCATTCCGACGAGGCGGCCCTCCTCCACGACGGGCATGCTCTTCCAGCCCGTGTCCGCCAGGGCCAGAGCCACGTCCGAGCAGTCGGTGTGCGTTGTGGCGCACACCGCGTCAACCGTCATCACTTCGTCCACGGTGCGGTCCCGGCGCGAAATGGCCTCTTGAGGCCGCAGGTGAGCTCGGGGGTCAGGGGGGAGAGGCTCCCGGAGGACGTCTGCCTCCGAGATGATTCCCACCACTCGCAACTCGGCATCCACCACAGGGAGGGCACTGATCCCGGCTGCTCCGAGTAGCTGAATCGCGTCCTCGAGCGTCGCGCCTCGGCGGATGCTCACCGCAGGCGAGGTCATGACATCGGCGACCAACATCACCCACCGTTCCTTCCTTGTCCGTTGACCTCCAGCGTTCGCCATCGAGCCCATCGTGCACAGGGCACTTGGTCCCGGACGGGACCAAGTGCCCTGTGCCACAGCTGTCACGAGCGACAGGCTTGGTCCCAAGGAAGGACACGGGGGCAGGAATGGATGACTGGAGGGTCTCGAGATGAGCACAGTGGTGGCACAGGGCGCGGTCGTCGCCGGGCTGGACGGTTCGCAGCAGTCGTTGGTCGCGCTCGACTGGGCCATCGAGACTGCCCAGCTTGAGCGCCGGGCTCTGCACCTCGTCCACGCGCACGGACGACGCCGGGGTGCGGATGGCGAGGCCGCGAAGGTCATCTCTACGGCGAGGGAGCGCGCTGCAGTCGTGGCTCCGGGACTGCGCGTGAGCGACATCGTGGTCGACGGATCGGGCGAGTCCGCGCTGATCGCGTCATCTAGGCAGGCCGCCATCGTGTGTGTCGGAGCCCACGGGCGGGGTGGCTTGGTTCCCGCCATGCTCGGGTCCACCGCGCTGGCCGTGGCGGCGTCCGCACTGTGCCCGGTGGCAGTGATCCGCCCCCGGGACATGGATCGGGACGTTCCCCGGCGAGTCGTGGTGGGCGTCGATGAGTCCGCCGGTTGCCACGACGCAATCGGATTCGCCTTCTCACAAGCCGACGCCCGCCACCTGCGTCTCACGGCGGTGCACGCCTGGCACGGCTCGGACCGGATCGGGCTCAGTGCCGCGGTCACACCGTCGGAACGTTGGCAGACCAAGATCGGCAACGAAGAGGCGGCCATGGCAGAGTCGCTGGCCGGATGGGCCGAGAAGTACCCCGACGTGCAGCTCAGCCGGGTGTCGATACGCAAGCAACCAGCGGCGGCCATCCTGGCAGCGGCGGATGACGCAGACCTCGTCGTACTGGGCTCTCGTCACCCCAGGCCGCGCCCCGACCTCGTCGGCTCACCGACGGTCCGACGAGTGCTCCACGACATTTCGTGTCCGGTCGTGGTCGTCCCCCAAGTCTCGGGCTGAAGAGGCAGGGGCCGGCCTGTCCAGGGTCGCGTTCAGCACCGGTTGCCGTGTCCCAGACGCCGTCCTGGTCCGAGGAGCATCACCGGCCGCTTCCGGAGCTGAATCGGCGAGGCCGAGTTCCCTCGCGTCCTCCCAGAGTTCGGCGCGAACCGATGGATGAGCCGCCTGATCGATGAGGTGCCTGGCCTGTGACTGGGCGTCCCAACCCATGACCTCGGCAGTCCCCTGCTCGGTGATGACGGCCGTGTGCTGGAACGAGGTCACCGGTCCCTCGAGAAGGCCGACGATGGCTGACGCGTCGGCCCGCGGATGCCACGACCGCAGTGCCATCAACGCCTGACCGCCGACGGAGTCCATCGCTCCGACAACGAAGTCGCACTGGCCCCCGAACCCCGAGTACAGGCGCGATCCGATGTGGCTCCCGTTCGCCTGGTCGAACAGGTCGACGGCCAGCGCGGTGTTGATGCTCGTCATTTGCGGGTTGGCGGCAATTCGTCCCGGGTCGTTCACGGTCTCGGTGCGCAACATCTGGATTCGCGGGTTCTCGTGCAGCCAAGCCATCAGCCGCGCGCCGCCTGCGGCGAAGGAGGCAACAACGTCGCGCTCTCGGTCGAGGGCCCCGGCCCGATCGAGGTCGAGGATCCCGTCCGAGACCATCTCGCTCCACACTCCGAGGTGGTGACGAGCTGTCAAGCGGGGGACGACCGCATCGGGGATGGCGCCGATCCCCAGCTGAAGGGTCGAACCAGACCGCACTCGGGCTGCGACCTGGGTGCCGATACTCACGATGTCGGAACCAACGGACGGAACCCTCGGGTGGGACCGCTGTGCACTGGTGGTGGTCAGGACACCATCGAGGTTGTCGACACGCAGCGTGCCGTCGCCAAACGTGAAGGGCATGTCGTAACGTGACTCGGCAAGAACTACGCCGCCGGCCGCACGGCATACCTCCATCGCAGCGGGCAGGATGTTGACCTCGGCTCCCAACGACCAGCTGCCCGCGATCGGTGCCGACACCGTCACGAGGACGAGATCCGGCACGAACCTCGTGGCAAGGAGCGTCGGTACGTGGGACAGGCGCGCGGGAAGGTAGGAGAGTCCAGCCGTGCCCCGCATCCCGGAGCCGACGAAGGGGGTCACGTGGGCAACTCCCGGTCGAGTGGGTATGCCGTATGGCGCGTTGAGCATGAACAACTCGAACCGTGGCACCGAGTCGTCGAGCAGCTGCAGCAGGGTCCACGGTGCGGACGCGTTGCCACTGGCCACCACCCGTAGCGGCCGGTCGTGTTGCGTCGCCAGTCCGCGGAGAACGGTGACGATGGCGCTCCGCGTCGACGTGATCACGCCCGCGTCACGCCTCCGGCGACGGCGAACCGCCGGCCCGTGATGGAGTCGGGGACGATCCGAAGGAGATGTGGTTTGGAACCCTTCGCCCAGGGGATCAGCGGGAGGCTCAGAACCTCGATCGCCTCGTCCACGTCGAAGACCTCGACGGCCCGGCCCTTGAGGACCACACTCCAGGCCGCACCGGCATGGAGATCGTACCCGTCGACCTCGAAAGCCACCCGACGCTTGCGGGCGGCTTGGTGCTTGGTGCCACCCGCCGTGCGAATGACCACGGTCCCGTGGTCAACCGCGTAGTTCACGGGAAAGATCTCAGGTGCGCCCTCGTAGATGACCGCCAGACGCCCCACGACACCCTCGCGCAACAGGTCCCATGACTCTGCCGCAGTGGTGACGTGGACGTCGTCCTGATCGGGTTGTTCAGTCGGGTTCGTGCGTTTGGTGTCCATGTCCTACATCGTCGGTCGAACCGATGGGAGTCCACAGGGTCCAAGGTCCCTGTCGGCTTCGCGGGGGCGCAGCGAGACTGAACTGATGGCAGAGCTACCGACAGTAGACCGCGATCTGCAGTCGCAGGCGCGGACCTCGCCGGGTGCCGACGAGCGCACGATCGCGGGCGCGGAAGTGCGAGAGACCCACTCCGCCGTGGTGCTGCTGTGCGGTGACCACGCCTACAAGATCAAGAAGCCTGTCAACCTCGGTTTCCTCGACTTCAGCACCCCGGCTCGGCGCAATGTGGCCTGTCGCCGGGAGTTCACACTCAACCGCCGGATGGCCCCTGACGTCTACCTCGAGGTGCTCGACCTCGTGGATGGGCGTGGCCAGAATCGCGACAGCGTCCTGGTGATGAAGCGGATGCCGGCAGATCGCCGCCTCGCGACCCTCGTCAGGCAGGGTATTGACGTCACATGGGCGATACGCCAGCTCGCGAAGCAGATCGCCGTCTTTCATTCGACGGCGAGAACCAACGCCGAGATCAGTGCAGCCGGAAGCCCGGCGGCGCTCGGAGAACGGTGGCGGTCCAACGTCGCCGGGTTGCGGGCACTGGCTCCCAGCCGCCTGTCCCCCCTCGTTGTCGACGAGATCGAGACCCTGTCCACGGCATATGTCGCCGGGCGCAGCTCTCTTCTCGAGGACCGGGCGCGCGACGGGTGGGTGCGCGACGGTCACGGCGACCTTCTCGCCGACGACATCTTCCTCCTGACGGAGGGAGCGCAGGTGTTGGACTGCCTCGACTTCGACGACGCACTGCGCTGGATGGACGTGGTGGACGACCTCGCGAGCCTGGTCATGGACATCGAGCATCTCGGGGCCGCCGATGTCGCCGAGCAGCTGGTGCACGACTACCACGAGTTCTCAGGCGCGGTGGAGCCGAAGTCGCTGTCGCACCACTACATCGCGTACCGAGCGGTGATGCGAGCCAAGGTGTCGGCGATCCGCGAAAGCACGACGTCTGGCCGGGTCAGGGATGAGGCCGCGCTCGAGGCCGAGTTGTTGGCCGACTTGGGACTGCGCCATCTGCGCGCCGGCCTCCCTCGGCTAGTTCTTCTGGGAGGGGCACCCGCATCAGGTAAGTCAACGGTCGCCGATCAGCTCGGCGCGCGTCTGCCCGCAGCGGTCCTGAGCGCGGACCGCATCCGCAAGGAGTTGGCCGGCCTCAACCCCGTCGAGCACTACCCCGAAGCCTTCGGGCAGGGCATGTACTCGCTTGCCCACACCGTGGCAGTCTACGAGGCGCTCGCGGTCAAGGCGAGGTTCATCATTGCCTACGGCGAGACTGTGGTCGTGGACGCGTCGTTCTCAACGGCCGAGCAGCGAGAACTGTTCCACCGCATCGCGATTGACCTGCACACACCCCTCGTTGAACTTGAGTGCACGGCCCCGGCTCGGGTCCTCGCAGCCCGATTGCGAGATCGCGACCACGAGCCCAGTCGCTACAGCGACGCGGACCTCGTCATCGGAAGCAAGCTCGCGTCGCAACGCGAGTCGTGGCCCTCGGCGGTGCTGGTCAGTACGTCCACGAGCCAAGCGGAGAGCGCGCGGCAGGCGCTGAGTGCCATCGAGGCTGCTTGGCAACACCTGCTGTGACTGGATCCGCTCCGCAGCGAATTGGTGGTCACCTGGCTGTGGCGCTCCCGGAAGTCATGTATGCGGCGGCCAGGGAACGGGCCCACGCGAGCGACTCGTCGCTCTGACCGTCGACGAGCGGGCCTTGCATCCCTACGACGTAAAAGGTCTGGGGGGCCGCGACGACACGGACACCGAGGTGGCGCAACTTCTTTGCGGCTGCACCCGCGGCGGAGCCAGGCATTCGCGGGCGGGCGACCTTCGTGTCGAAGGCCGCAGCGACCAGGCCCGCCGGCAGGGCTTGGCGGCCGCTCTGTTGCAGGCGGCTCAGCCAGTCGCGGAGCCCCGACTCCGACGGACGGGCCGTTGCGGAAGCCTGTTGCCGTGCACTGTCACGGGTGTTCGCACGGCTGAGGCTGAAGGCGTGGGTCGGCGCACCCACCACCAGCAAGGCAACATCATCAGGGATGGGAGAGGGCGCCTCCCCGACCTCGATGAGGTCGACCTCGAAGTCACGGGACAGCCCGAGGGCCACGACCTCGGCCACGGCCTGGGTGTTCCCGAACATGGACTCGTAGACCACGAGGGCCCGCGGTCTCCTATCGGTCCGTGGATCGTCGCCTAGCGACATCTGCTCCAGCTCCTTCGTGCCGGTCATCCGCTCAAATATTTGCGTCAGAACTTTCGCTCCACCGGATCAGGTCACCGGTGCGGGCCCGACGCATCGCGACGGGCCCGTCCGACCTGCTTCGGGCGATCACATCGACCTCTACTTGAGGACCGAGTGGCGACGGACGATCGCCAGACGCTCCCACCAGCGGCCGAGGCCGAGGGTGCGGCCAGCCCCTGCGAGGGCGAGCATGACCAGGACCAAGGCGTAGACAAGGTGGTCGTCCATGAAGGGGTTGTTCTCCGGCGGCAGGGCGGCGCTCCACATCATGACGAGCATCGCTGTGCCGGACGCTGCGGCAATGCGCATGCCGATCCCGAGGACGAGTGCGAGCCCGATGCCGGCGAGGCCCACCATGAACAGCCAGTTCGCCCAGGAGTCACCGGCGAATCCTTGGTAGAAGTCTGCCAGCGGACCCTTGGTGCCGAACTTGAGGAAGCCCAGCGTTGGAGACCCCTCGTGGATCCAGGCTGCCGGGCCGAAGGTGTCGACCACATCGGTCTTCGCGTCGCGTCCGGTCGAGAACCCCAGTGCCAGCAGCTTGTCCAGGAACGCCCACAGGAACACCCAGCCGAGGGACAGGCGGGTGGCTGCGGCCACGTAGCGAAAAGCCTTGTTGCCAGCGGTCTCTGGGACCACCTCGTGGGTGGTCCGCGTGTCGCCATGGTGGCGGTTGCGAACGTTGGTGCTCATGGAATGCCTCCTTGGTCAGTGCCAGTGAACCTTGCTGGCAACTCCACTTTCCTGCTTGCCGGGGGCGTCGGGCAGGGACCAATGGCCCGACGTTCGTGTCGGTGCGCCGCTGGGCAGGACATGCTCGCCCGTGATTCGGGACCAAGGCCCCGGGCGGGCTGAGCCTCGTCAGAGCATCGTGGAGTCACGGGCGTGAGATGCCCGACGACGGAAGGAACCTGATGCAGCGCAGCACCTCAGTCGTCATCGGCTACGACGGATCGGGGCGTGCTCTTGCGGCTCTGAAGTGGGCGGCTCGGGAGGCAGCCTGTCGTGGTCTGCCCCTGCGAGTCATCCAGGTCGTTCCGTATGCCGGCACGCTGGCTTCCCTGCCTGGGGCCGGTGGGGAGCACTCCGGATCTGTGCGGGATCTCCTACTAGACGAAGGGATCCGGATTGCGAGCACTCTGGTGACGGATGGACAGGTCAGTGGAGCGCGCATCACCGGGCACCCGGCCGGAGTGCTCTCGGAAGCGGCGGCCGGGGCCTCGCTGGTCGTGGTCGGTCAGCGGTCACAGGACGACCCGGTCTCCAGCGCCGTCGGTTCCACCTCGATGGTCCTGGCGGACCATGCGCGCTGTCCGGTCGTCATCGTGCGAGGAGCAACGGGTCCCGAGCGCGCGGTACTCCCTGTGGTGGTGAGCGCAACGGGGGAGGCCAGCTCGCAGGCGGCCCTCGACTTCGCGGCCCACACGGCCCAGGTGCGCGGTGTTCCTCTGACGATCGTGGCTGCTTGGTCGCTGCCACCGGCTCGGGAATGGTCCCGTCCACCTCATGGCTTTGACACGGCCGGCCAGTGGGCGCGCGACCTGTGTACGCGCGCGACGGCCGCTGCGAGCAGGAGTGAGGACGATGTCCGGCACCAGTATCCGACCGTGGCGACGCAGACGCGGGTCCAACATATGGACCCGGAGGACGCTCTCGTGCGTGGTTCGCGTCGAGGTGGCCTGGTGGTGGTCGGCTTCGGATGCGAAACCGGAACCGGACTGTTCACGGAGGCAACGGCGTCGACGCGTGGGTTGGGAAAGGGGGCGCAGGCGGTCCTGGCTCGGGCCGCCTGCCCGGTGGTCGTCGTTCCAGACGTCCCAGACGTCGCTGTCATCCCAGACGTCGCTGTCAACCAGACGTCGCTGTCAACGCTGCTGTGACCAGCGGGCGAACCGCCTGAATGATTGCGACGAGTCTCGGCGAACGGCGCGAGCGTCCGGAGTGATCGTGTCGATCAGTCGGCTTCGGGACCTCTCGGCAGGGACGGGACGACGAGGACCGGACAAAGGGAGTGGTGCAAGGCTCGGCTGCTGACCGAGCCCAGGAGCAGACCGGTGAATCCGCCCCTGCCACGGCTGCCCACCACCAACAGCTGGGCATCTCCTGAGGCCTCCTCCAGGACTGCGGTGGCATCACCACGGACGAACTGGGTGCGGACGTCGACATCGGGGTACTTCTCCTGCCAGCCGGCCAACATCTCGCTCATCATCACGCGTTGGGAGGCGGCGACTGCCCTCCACTCGTCGTTCAAGTCGACATCTTGGTCCCCGGCGATCTCCGACGAAAGTGGACTCGCCTCGTCCCACCACCAGGCATGCAACGCCACCAGAGGTGCCTGCCGAGCTGAAGCCTCCGCGAAGGCGATGCCCACGGCGCGACTCGAATGGACGTCTTCGTCGACACCCACCACCACGGGAAGGTCATCGTGAGTGCTCCACGCGTCGGGCACCACCATTACCGGGCATCGCGCGTGGCTGGCGACCTTGCCCGTAGTCGCCCCGAGGACAACGCTGCCCACGGTCCCAAGTCGACCGGCTCCCATGACGATCAGGGACGCTGTGCCGCTGGCGTTGACCAGGGCGGCCGACTGGTCATCGACCACAGTCGCAGAGCTGATGTCTACCGCGTCGGTGAGGACGTACGCCTGTTCGACGCATGCCGCCGTGAGGGCGGCCTGCTTCGCGAGGCGCTCCGGTGTCCACGGGACGATTCCGACGCCCGTGGCGTGGATGATGTGCACGGGCCGCCGGTGCAGGCGTCCCTGAGCGATGCCGACCTCGAGTGGCCGCTCGTCCGCAGGACTCCCGTCGACACCCACGACGATGGCGCCAATCGGCTGGGTTCTCTCACTGGTCATGGCTCCTCCTCTTGGGTATACCGCCAACGTGGCTTCCCGTGCGCGGTGGTGTCAGGGCGTAAGTCATGCTGCTGCAGGGGTGTCAGAGTCGTTCGCGCACCGGCGGAACGGGGAGGTGGAACTCGTGCTTCCTCGAAGTGGGTGCGGTGGACGGGGCGTCGTCCGACGAGGTGATGACGGCCACGGGACAGCGTGCGTCGTGCAGGACGTTCTGCGACACCGAACCCAGGACCATTCCTCTGACGCTGCCACGCCCTCGGGTCCCGACTACCAGCAGTGCCGCATTCTCGCTCTGTCGCACGAGCTCGGCCACGGGATGGCCGCGCACGACGTGTCGGCGCACATCGACGGTCGGGTACTCCGCGGCAAACCCAGCCACGGCCTCGGCCACCAGGGATCGCTCCTGCTCGTCGGCCTGTTGCGAGTCCACCGACCACGCCAGGGCGGCCGCGGTGGTATCGACGTCAAGGTCCCACGTGTGGACGACGGTGAGCCCGGTCCCACGACGGGCCGCGGCCTCGAAGGCGAACCGAAGGGCCGTCGTCGAGTCGGTCGTACCGTCCACGCCGACCACCACCCGCAGCTCGGCCAGCGACCGACTGGGTGCTTCGCGCACCACGACGACCGGACAGTGTGCACGAGGCGTGACATAGGAGGAGACCGAACCCATGAGCATCCCGCGGACCCTGCCCAATCCTCTCGCGCCCATGACGACGAGGCCCGCCGTGCTCGATGCGTCGACTATGGCCGCTCCGGGGTCGCCAGGCAGGGTCCGGCCGGTGGCCGCCAGGGTCGGATGAGCGACACGGACCCTGGCGACTGCTTCGGCGCAGCCGTCCTCGGCGGCCGCCTGGAGGGCGCTCGAAGGTTGAGGGGGCACAGGTTCCCCGGGTCCGGCGGACCGCGCCGCGGGGTAGTCGGGCGAGAAGGCCCGAAGCACCTCCAACGGGGCGCCGCGCAGCGCTGCTTCCGCTGCGGCCCAGTCGAGTGCCAGCGATGCGTGTGGCGAGCCGTCGACACCGACCACGACCGGTCGGTGGATGTGGGCTTGGGTGGTCATGATCTCTCCCTGGTGTGAGGACGTGTACCCACCGTCGCGCCGTCCCCGCACGGGGCACAGGGCATTTGGTCCCGCGCGCCGGAGGGCGGCTTCACGGTGCCTGCGCCCGGAGCAGACGGGTGACGACGCAGGCCAAGACGCCCGAGGTGCCCACAAGGACCCACGTCTGAGTGCCGACCGCGACCGTGTCGAGCAGGAGGCGAACAGGAGGCAAGAGGGTGGCGGAGACCAGCATTGCGCCGGCCAGCAGTAGCAGCGGCAGGAGGGGATCCGACCACCATCCGGCCCCGGCGGCATCTGCCCGCCTGGTTCTGAGCCCCCAGGCGACACCCAGCTGGCCGCCCCCGAGGGTCAGCAGGGCGGCTGTCTGACCGGAGCCCGACGGACTCACGGCAAGGGCAACCAGACTCGCCGCCGTGAGGAGCGCCGCGATGAGGACCGTCCGCCACCCCAGGCCTCCGGACAACAGGCTGCTCCCAGGGTGTCGTGGGCCTCGGCCAAGCGCCGCCGGGTCGGCAGGCTGGGCGGCTAGACCGGCGCCGGCGAAGGTGTGCGTGAGCAGGTTCAGCCACAGGATCTGTGCCGGAAGGAGCGGTAAGGGGGTGCCGAGCAGGGGTCCCAGCAACATGAGGAGGACCTCCGACCCGCCGCCCGCCAGACCATAGGTGAGGAAGCGCTGGATGTTGGCATAGACCCTTCGCCCTTCCTCCACCGCGGCGACCACGGTGCCGAGCTCGTCGTCAGTCAGGACGAGGTCTGCCGCCTGGCGAGCGACCTCGGAGCCTCGGATGCCCATCGCCACCCCGATGTCGGCCTGACGCAGTGCTGGAGCATCGTTGACCCCGTCCCCGGTCATCGCGACCACGTGACCGGCGGCTTGGAAGGCACTGACGAGGGCGTGCTTGTCGGCCGGCGTGGCGCGCGCCACGACTGCGGCCTCTGCCGCGACGCACGCGCCCACGGTGGCATTGCCGTTCGAGAGGCTCGTCGCGGGATGGCCGTCACCGATGCCCACCCGCCCCGCGATGGCGTCGGCCGTTGCCGGATGGTCCCCGGTGATGAGGACGACGCGGATGCCTGCGTCACGGCACGCGGCGATGGTCGCGCGCGAGGAGTCCCGCACAGGGTCCTCGAGTCCGACCAGGCCCACCAGGTGCGGCCCGGACAGGGGGGTGCCCTCCGCGCTCTGATCTTCGACCGCAACGGCGATGACGCGTGTGCCCCGACGAGCCCACGACTCCGCCTTGTCCCGCGCCTCCTCCAACACCGCATCGGCGTCCTTCAGCCAGTCGCCTACGAGGATTGCCTCGGGAGCGCCCTTGTGCCACGTGACGAGTGTCCCGTCCGGGGCCCGATGGGTTGTGCTCATCCGTTTGCGGACGCTGTCGAACGGAGTCTCGGCCGTGCGTGGGTAGGCCGACCGCAGCTCGCGCGTGTCCGTCGCGGACATCGTCGCCGCTCTCAGGAGAGCTTCCTCGGTGGGGTCGGCGTGAGCGTGTCCGGTATCCGTGTCGAGGGCGGCGTCGCTGCAGAGCGCCAGGCCGCGCTCGAGGAGGTCAGAGCCCAGGCCGGCTGGCTGCCACCTGTCGTGGACCGTCATGCTCCCGCGGGTGAGTGTCCCCGTCTTGTCCGTGGCCAGCAGCGTCACCGAGCCAAGGGTCTCGACGGCGGACAGGTGGCGTACCACGGCGTGTCGCGTTGCCATTCGTCGGGCGGCCATCGCCAGACTCACAGTGACCACCAGGGGCAGCGACTCGGGCACGGCAGCGACGACGAGGGCGATGGTTGTCAGCACCATCTGCTCCAGGGGCTCGCCGCGCAGCAGACCGAGGACCAGGACCAGACAACTCAGCACCACAGCCGCGACGGCGAGCTGGGCGGAGAGCCTGGCCATGCGGAGCTGTAGGGGGGTGGCCGGTGGGGCACCCCTCATGAGGCCCGCGATGCGGCCGACCGAGCTGGTGGCACCGGTGGTCGTCACGCGGGCAACGCCGCGACCATGGACGACGACCGTTCCGGACAGGAGGCTCGAGTCGGTCTCTTGCCCACCGGCGAGCCGTTCCCGAGGGGATTCCGGTCGATCGAGGGCCGGGCCGGGGTCACAGCCCGGCTGCTTGTCCACCGGCAGCGACTCGCCGGTCAGCGTCGACTCGTCGACCTGCAGGCCCGAACCCTCGACGAGCACAGCATCCGCGGGCACCAGCTCGCCCTGTCGGAGTCGGAGCAGGTCGCCGGGCACCACCTCCGCGACAGGAACCTTTGCGGGACTCCCCGAGCGCACCACCCACGCGTGAGTGGCCACCATGGCCGACAAGGCGCGAACGGCTCGGTCCGCCTGAACCTCCTGCCGAACCCCGATGGCAGAGTTCACCACCACCACGAGGGCGATCACTGCGGCATCGCTGAGATCCCTGGTCAAGAGCGTCAGTGCCAACGCGATCAGCAGCACGATGACCAGTGGATCCCGCAGGCTCCGGAGCACGCGGCGAACCAGCCCGGGAACCGGGGCTTCGGGAAGGATGTTCGGTCCGTGGCGGGCGAGCCGGGCGGCGGCCTCGGCGGCGGTCAGTCCGGTCGCGACGGGTACACCGTCTGAGCCACGAACGCTGCCCGTCCTCGATGGCGAGGGGGAGGATTGCATCAGGTCAGCCGCAGTCAGCGGGCCCGCAGGCTCACGTCGTGCTCGCCAGTGAGTCCTTCGATGTCGTCGGCCGCGGTCTCGAGCAGCTGGTCGGCAAGCCGCCGCAGGGCCCGCGCCACCGCGACCTCGTCACCGATCTCGGGGACCACCCGGTCGCTGCTGCTCCGGTGACTGTGCCCATGAGCGGTCAGGTGCGAAGGGGAGTCGGAGAGCAGCACCACGGTGGCCTCCGCATCGTCGTCCGAGCCGAAGATCGACACGCGAACCTCCCAGTCACGCAGTCTCGGGTGTGCGCCGGTCGGGTGCGGCTCGGGCTCCTTCAGCTTGGGCTCGACCGCGCCTTCCACGGCATGTGGCGTGATCCGCAGGACCGAACCGGGTCCCGGGTACAACAGTCCCTCGTGGCCGTCGCTCCACCGGATGAGGTACGGGGGTGCGCCGTCGTCTCCACGTGTCTCGAGCACCTCACCGTCGCGGAGCGGGCCGTCGATGACAGGTGCGGCAAGGATGATGCGGTCTCCGGGCTTGGCTCTCATGGTGTCCTCCAGCAGGTGGTTGGTCCCCCAAGGCTCGTCGCACTCCGGGCCTTGCGATCGGGCCGAAAGTCCCGTGTCAGGGCCACGGCGCCATCGATGGGGCGACGAAACCGGGACCAAGTCCCTGACCGACCCTGCTGCGTAGGGCAAGAGTGGAGCCGATCACTGGATACGCACGTGGCACGGAGGAGGATCACATGACCGACAGGATTCCCGCCCGTCCCTCTGAAGTCGTCGGCCGCAACAGGATGCCGGCCTGGGAGGTCACCGGCGAGGCGGGAGGGCTGAGCCGGATCCGGCAGACAGAGCGGGCCGTCCCGGTACCCGGCCTCGGAGACCTGCTGGTCGAGGTCGAGGCCTGTGGGGTGTGCCGAACAGACCTGCACGTGGCCGACGGTGACCTGCCGGTCCACCGGGAACGCGTGGTGCCAGGTCATGAGGTCGTGGGGTCGGTGGTCGCCGTCGGAGCGAGTGTGCACGAGTTCCGGGTCGGCGACCGCGCCGGGATCGCCTGGCTGCGAGGGACCTGCGGCCAGTGCCAGTGGTGCCGCAGCGGAGCCGAGAACCTGTGCGACCGGTGCACCTTCACGGGCTGGGATGCCGATGGCGGGTATGCGGCGTACGCCACTGTCCCGGCGGCATACGCCTATCGCATCCCTCACGGGATGGAAGCGCTGCAGGCGGCACCCCTGTTGTGCGCTGGAATCATCGGGTTCCGGGCTCTTCGCCGAACCAAGCTGCGGCCCGGCGGGCGCCTCGGAATCTACGGGTTCGGAGCGAGCGCCCACATCACGGCCCAGATCGCGATGCACCAGGGAGCGGAGGTGCACGTCCTGACGCGGGGCGAGGGCGCACGGCGCCTCGCCCTGGAACTCGGTGTCGCGTCCGCGGGCCCGGCGGACGGCGCGCCGCCAGTGCCACTCGACGCGGCGATCCTCTTCGCCCCCGCTGGCGAGCTCGTGCCGGTCGGGCTGGAGGCTCTCGAGCGGGGTGGCACCCTCGTCCTCGCCGGGATCCACCTCAGCGACATTCCCACCCTGAACTACCAGCGGCACCTGTTCTACGAGAAGCACCTGACCTCGGTGACCGCCAACACCCGCGCGGACGGCGCCGAGCTGCTCCGACTCGCCGGTGCCCTTGCCCTGTCCGCACAGGTGACCAGCTACCCCTTCGTCCACGCCGACCGAGCCCTGGACGACCTGGCCGGCGGCCGTGTGACCGGCGTCGCTGTTCTCCAGAGCTCGTGAGCCAGCGCCGGCCGCAGGCGTGAAGGGACATTGGTCCCTTCCCTGCCGGGGACCCCCCGGGACAGGGTGGTGTCCATGGAGCAGGTTCTCGATCGTGGGGGACGGGTCCTCACGGTCCGTGAGGTCATGTCGTCGGACGTTGTGGCGATCGGGGAACTGCTCCACCACCTGTCGACGCGGTCCGCCCGCCAGCGCTTCCTGTCGATCTCGAACAAGCCGGGACAGTGGTACGCCCACGAACTGACAGACGCCCTGCGCACGATGGATGCGCTGGTGGTCGAATCGGGGGCGTGCATCATCGGGGTGGGTTCGACCCATCCGCTGGCTGACGGCACCGTCGAATTTGCCGTGGCCGTCGACGACGAAGACCAGGGACACGGCATCGGAACGGTGCTCGTTGAGGCTCTCGTGACGAAGGCTCGCCAACGTGGCGTCCGGACGATGGTGGGCACGGTGCTGGGCGCGAACACTCAGATGTTCGACGTCCTCCGGCACCTCGGGTTGTCCTACCACTCGGTTTTCGACAATGGCATCGCGAACGTGACTCTTACCATTGCAGAGAACCCGGCCTACGCGTCCGCCCATGAGGCGAGGGCTGAAGAAGCACGGGCCGCGGCGGTCGGGCTGCTTCTGGAGCCGAGCGGCGTGGCGATGCTGGCCCCACCGTCTGGCACCCGTGTCCGAGGCGTCGCACTGGCTCGACGGCCCGAGATACCCGTCGCGACGATCGAGCGGGTGGATGGGGGATACGAGGTACCGGTCGGCGCAGACCTCGCACTGATCCCGGAACGAGTGAGGGATGCCGCCCCTGCGGCACTGGCCTGCGCGCAGGCGGGTGTCCGTGCGATCGCCCTTGTTGGATCCGGCCCTGACCGATTGGGAACACGCCGTGGACGGGACGTCCTAGACGTAAGCATGCTGGAACGCATCCTTGATGCGGGCGCGCGCGTGCTCGGGCCGGGGTCGAAGGCCCTGGTCAACACGAACCCGCTCATCCGGCTGCACGTCGGAGACGAGCGAACCCGGGTGGCTGCGGGCACCGTGGCGGTTGTCACCGACGATTCGAGCTGCCTGCACTCCCTGCGTGCCCTCCTCGCGGCAGGAGGTCTGGGCGTCTCGGCGATCGTCGACGTCGGCCGGGCGACCGACCTCGGCGTGGGCGACATGGTCGCCTGGTTTGCCCGAGATTCACGGACAGAGGTCATCCTGGTCAGCCTCGGTGGCTCAGCCCCTGCTGGTCTCGTCCACGAGCTGGCGAGAGTCCACAAGGCAGTCAAACCCGTCGTCCTCTTCGCCGTCAACGTGAGCGGCGAGCAGGGGGCGTTCACGGACAACGCCGCTGAGCCCATCCGTGCGACCTCGCTCGAGGATCTCGTCGACCTGGCCATGCTGCTCGTGTTGGAGCATCGGCCGCTGGGTCGCCGGGTCGCTGTCGTCAGCAGCAGTCCGCGGCCGGCCCAGGACGGAGCAAGCCGCCAGCTCGCCCGGCGAGCCCTCACCGGTCCTGACCTGACGCAGCACACCGAAATGCGGATCCACTTCCTCAGTCCGTGGGCCACCACCCGCGGCCCAGTGGTCTCGCTGCCCGTGGACACGACCCCGGACCGTGTTCGGGAGGTCCTGGAGACCCTGCTGGACGACCCCGGCGTTGACGCCGTGGTGGTCGACCACAGTTCCAGTCCGGCACGGCGTCAGCGCGCTCTGTTGCGGCTCCTTGGTGGGCTGCCGGGCGTGTCGTCGACGGGTGAGCCCACCCCCGCCATCGTGGCGGTCGGCCGGCGCGGGTCTCGGCACCACGGCTCCGTACCGGTGTTCGGCACCGTCAACGACGCGCTGGACGCCGTGGCCAGGACGTGCCTTCGTCCCTCCGCATGAGGGACTCCGCGACTCGGGCCCACCCTCCTCCGGCCAGCCTCGGCAGGCACCACGCCCAAGCGCGGTATGCCGGTCGGTGACCGGCCGGCATACCGCGCTTCCTCGTTGATCGCCTCCTCGTCGCCGAACATCCCGTGGCGGCTTGGCAGTGCGTCCCCCAGCGTGAGCGCCCGTCTCGCTAGTCGGCGAGGACACGTTCACCCAGGCGGGGCGTGACCACGGCACAGTCGAGTGCCTCCCGCACCCGGGTGGCGAGCGCCGCACTGGCGTCCGGTTCTCCGTGGACCAGGTACACGGTCTGCGGAGGTGTCGGCATCTGCTGCAACCACCCGAGGAGCTCGTCGGCGTCGGCGTGGACGGAGAACTCGTCGTCCGCGACGACCTCGGCGCGCACTCGCACGTACTGCCCCATGATCTTGACCTGGCCCGCACCCTCCAGCAGGTCACGGCCCCGCGTGCCGACGGCCTGGTACCCCGTCAGGATCACTGAGTTTCGGGGGTGGGGGAGGAGGTTGCGCAGGTGGTGGACCACGCGGCCTCCGGTGGCCATTCCCGAGGCGGACACGATGATGCAAGGTCTCCCCGGATTGTTGAGCGCCTTGGACTCGTCGGCGCTCCGCGCCGCGCGCAGTCCATGCAGTACCGAGAGCTCGCCGAGTCCGGCGCCCGCGAGTTCGCCGGCAGACTCGGGCTGGCTGTAGACGTCGAGTGCGCGCAGGGCCATCGGACTGTCGACGTACACGGGCACATCGGGAATGGACCCGGCGGTGACCAGCCTGGCCAGCGCGAGCAGGACGAGCTCGGTCCGGTCGACTGCAAATGCCGGGATGACGACAGAGCCTCCTCGGCCGATGGTGCGACGGATGGCGGCGGCGAGCACGGGGTGCGACCCGTCGCCACGTGGGTGGGTCCGGTTGCCGTAGGTGGACTCGATGACGACCGTCCGCGCTGCGGGTGGAGCGGCGCGCGGACGAAGCAGCGGGTGCGATGGGCGCCCGAGGTCGCCGGAGAACAGGATGCTGCTCTCGCCGAGCTCGACGAGTGCCGTGGAGGAGCCCAGGATGTGGCCCGCACGACCGAAGGTCACCGAGCCGCCAGCCGAGAGAGCGAAGGGCTCGTCGTAGGGCCGGATCTCGAATCGCGCGATGGCCCGCTCGGCATCAGCGACGCTGTAGAGGGGGAGTGGCGGGTCATGCCGGGACCAGCCGCCACCCGCTGCGTGGAGAGCGTCCTCTTCCTGCAGACGAGCACTGTCACGAAGCACGATGTCAGCGAGTCGGGCGGTCCCGGCCGTGGCCCACGCGGGCCCGGAGTAGCCCTGCCGTACCAGCGCCGGGAGATAGCCGCAGTGGTCGAGGTGTGCGTGCGTCACCAGCACATCGTCAAGGGTGTCGGCGGGCACCGGTAGGTCGTCCCAGTTGAGCCTGCGCCAGCGTCGCTCCCCTTGGTAGAGACCGCAGTCCACCATCAGGCGTGAGCCTTGTTCTTCAACTAGGAACTTGCTGCCGGTAACGGTTCCGGCCGCGCCGAGGAACGAGAGGGTGGAGGTCATGGTGTTCTCCTGACTCGTGTGCGACTCATCGGGTGCCTACGTCGTCCGGCGCCTGGCGACGGAGTGCCGCGCGTCCCGCCTCCAGACGGGCGACCGGCACGCGTGGAGGTGAGCACGACACGTAGTCGAGACCGATGGCTGCGAAGAAGTGGATGGACGCCGGGTCACCTGCGTGCTCCCCGCAGACCCCCAGCCCGAGGTCGGGTCTGGTTTCCCGACCAAGCCGCACCGCGGTCTGGACGAGCTGTCCGACTCCGGCTTGGTCGAAGGTCGTGAAGGGGTCGGTGGCGAGCAGCCCCTGGTCCCGGTATGCCGCCAGGAAGCTGGCCTCGGCGTCGTCGCGGGAGATGCCCCAGGTGGTCTGCGTCAGGTCGTTTGTGCCGAAGGAGAAGAACTCCGCCCGCTGTGCAAGCGTGTCGGCGATGAGGGCGGCCCTGGGTAACTCGATCATCGTCCCCACCGGAACGGGCCATGTTGACCCGGCGTCCCGCAGGGCCTCCTCGATGTGGCTCATGGCGAGTGCTAGCTCGGTCTCTACGGCAACGAGCGGCACCATGACCTCGGGGTGAGGGTCCAGGCCTTCGGCGCGGAGCTGGCGGGTCGCTTCGGCCACCGCCCGTACGTGAGCCACGACGAGCTCGGGGACAACGGTAAGCAGGCGGACGCCGCGCAGCCCGAGCATCGGGTTGGTCTCGTGCCACCTTCGCGCGGTTGCCAACCGAGCGTCCTGGCGCTGGTCGGTCTCGTGCCGCTCCTGGCGAAGAGCGGCCTCGGTCGTGAGCTCGACGACATCAGGCAGGAACTCATGCAGCGGTGGGTCGAGAAGCCGCACCACCACGGGGAAGCCGTCCATGGCACGCAGAAGGCCGGTGAACTCGCGAACCGCCAGCTCCTCGATCTCGATCAGGGCCTCGTCGCGGCTGTCTCCGCCGATGACGCGTTCGACCAGCTCACGCCGCGGCCCGAGCAGCATGTGCTCGGTGCGACACAGCCCAATCCCCTCTGCTCCGAGCCGTCGTGCGAGGAGCGCGTCGGCTTCGGTCTCAGCATTGGCGCGGACGTGGAGCGTCCGCCGCGCGTCGGCGTGGCCGAGAATGGTCGTCACCGCCTGGACGAGGGCGTCGGGCTCGTCGGTGGTTCCGGCTTCGAGCGCGCGCGCAACCGGGCTGGGGCGCACCTCGAGTGCCCCGCGGTAGATCAGTCCGCTGGTCCCGTCGACCGAGACGACGTCCCCCTCGCGGAGCACGACACCCTCCGAGGTGGTTGCGCGTCGTGCAACCGGATCGACCAGAAGCCCTGCGACGGAGGTCACGCAGGTCCTGCCCAGGCCTCGCGCCACAACCGCAGCATGGGACGTGAGCCCACCTCGCGCGGTCACGACCGCCTCGGCGGCGATGATCCCCGCCAGGTCGTCCGGAGACGTCTCCACACGGACGAGGACCGGGGTTTCTCCGCGGGAGTGGGAGGCCACCGCCTCGGCGGAGTCGAACACCACGGGACCCACGCCGGCGCCTGGGCTGGCCGGGAGCCCCGTAGCGAGTACCTCGCCGCCCGCGACAGTGTCGAAACGTGGGTGGAGCAGGGACTCGAGCTGGTGCCCGTCAACTCGCCACAGGGCCTCGTCGAGCGTGATGAGCCCTTCGGCTGCCAGGTCGGCGGCGATTTGGAAGGCCGCTGCGGGACTGCGCTTTCCCACTCGGGTCTGGAGCAACCACAGCTTGCCGGCCTCGACGGTGAACTCGACGTCGCACAGGTCGCGATAGTGGTGCTCGAGGGTGGACAGGTGCTTGAGGAGCTCACCGTGCAGGCCCGGCTCCCGGGCAGCAAGCTCAGTCAGCGGCATGGTCGTGCGGCTGCCGCTGACCACGTCTTCGCCCTGTGCGTCCGGCAGGTAGTCCCCGTACGCGACGGCAGCTCCGGTCGCTGGGTTTCGGGTGAAGCAGACGCCACTGCCCGAGTGGTTGCCGGTGTTGCCGAACACCATCGCGACAACGTTGACCGCCGTGCCGAGCGAGTCCGGAATGCCCTCGTGAGCGCGGTATGTCTTCGCACGGTCGCCGTTCCACGACCGGAAGACCGCCGTGATGGCGCCGTCGAGCTGCTCGTGCGGGTCCTGGGGGAGGTCGCGGCCCGTCTCGCTCACCAGCACATCCCGAAAGTCCGAGACCAGGATCTCGAGGGCCTCGGCCGGCAGATGTGCATCGTCCATGACGTCGTAACGCGACCTGGCGGCGGCGAGCAGCCCGTCAAAGGTCCCGGCGTCGACCCCGAGAACCGTGTGGCCGTACATCTGGACGAGCCGCCGGTAGCAGTCCCACCCGAAGTGCCAGCCGCCGCGGGCGGCCAGGCCGGGCAGCGTCAGGTCGGTGATTCCGACATTGAGGACGGTCTCCATCATTCCCGGCATGGAGAACTTGCCACCTGACCGGACCGACACGAGGAGGGGGTCGGACACGGAGCCGAAGGACCTCCCGGACTGCGCCTCGAGCCGCCTGACTGCCGCGGTCACGAGTCCGGGGAGCTCATCGGGGACAGCGCCGTTCTTCAGGAACTCACGACATGCCTGCGTCGTGATCGTGAAACCCGGAGGTACGGGCAGTCCCAGCCGGGTCATCTCTGCGAGGTTGGCACCCTTGCCACCCAACAGGTCGACCATGGATGCGTCGCCAAGGGCGAATGGCAGGAGGAGTGGAGCGCTCATGCGACCCATGTTGCGGGCCCCTCGGCTGCCAGATAAGGGACCTTTGACCCGTCTTCCGCCGCGCTCTTGGCGCGTCGCAGCGTGAGGATCCGGGGGCTAGCTCCCGAGCCGACGCCAGTCCGTGCAAGCGCCACGGACGAGCGCGAAGACCCGGGCGGTGGGGCAAGGCCGTACGTGTCGGAACGGAATGCGCGCCCGTCGAAGGCGCGTGACTCGCGGACAGGACCAAGGACCCTTTGACAGCGGCCAGGAGGCGCGCAGGCTTGAGTCATCGACAGGAAGGGTGATTGAGCATGAACAACTACGGCTTGGGCGGCAAGGTTGCGGTCATCACCGGCGGTGCGTCCGGGATCGGGCGTGCTTGCGCGCACGTGATGGCGCGCTCGGGTGCCGACGTCTGCATCTGGGACCGGGACCAGGACGCGATCGACACGGTTCTCAAGGAGCTGGAGGACTATGACTACCGGTCTCATGGTGCGGTGGTCGACGTCGGTGACTCCGGCGCTGTCGACGCGGCGATGGATGAGGTCCTGGACACGCTGGGCCACGTCAGCGTCGCGGTGTGCAACGCGGGGATCGGTGGTGAAGCCTTGGCCAGTGGGGACTACACCGATGAGGCGTGGCACGAGGTCATCCGGGTCAACCTCGACGGGGTCTTCTACACCCAGCGGGCGGCGATTCGGGCAATGAAGTCCTCCGGTCGTGGTGGGTCCATCATCAACATGGCGTCGATCCTGGGCGTGGTGGGGTTCCCGACCGCCGTCGCGTACACCGCCGCCAAGCACGGTGTCGTGGGGATGACCCAGGTCGCTGCCTGGGAGCACGCTGCCGACGGGATCCGCGTCAATGCGGTCGGTCCCGGCTTCATTCGCACGCCGCTCGTGACGACCCACCTCACCGAGGAGGCCCTAGCCGGGCTGGCCGGTCAACACGCCCTCCAGCGGCTGGGGGAGCCGGAGGAGGTCGCTGAGCTGGTGGCGTGGCTTGCGAGTGACGGAGCCTCGTTCGCGACCGGGACCTACTACCCGATCGACGGGGGCTACCTGGCCCGGTGACGCGGACGGGCCCGCGTCGAGTTCATCGGTGCCGCAGCAGGCGGTATGCCGGGTGGCTTCGTCCGGGTCCACCCAGGCGGCGGTCGCCCAGACATCGGCCAAGGCCATGTCAGGGCCAATCACCGTTCCCACATCACGGATCAGGCCTGTCGGGCCGCGACCACGAGACCTGCGTTCCAACCCGGCGCCCGGCCGCGTGAAGGCGGCCTGATGCCTTCCATGTCATGGCGCGTCTTGGCCAGCACCCAGGCCACCGCCGAGTTGGAGTTCCACATTTCACCTGCGCCCAGTTCATCTCTGCCCCAGGTCAACGCCGGCACATCGCCGAGCACCTCGAGCACGGCTGCGACTCGTATCGGGTCTTGGGTCGTGCGCACTGGACTATCGACTGCTTCGGCGATGTCCGGGATGTAACCCCCGGGCCAGCACCGCACCTCGTAGCGAAATGCGCGGAAGCGACCGAGCGACCTCGACCCAACTGGCCCTTCGACGATGACACCACGCTCAGGGTCACTGACGTTCCATACCGGACCCATCTCGACCGCGTACTTGGTGCCGTCAAAGCAGACCATCAGGCCACAGTGGTACAGGTCCGCTGAGGCGCGGTTATCGCGCCACGCTGACCACCACTCGTAGAGGCGGCCATTCCAGCGCACGAAGTGCCCTCCCGCGCCGAGCGGAAGCCAGAACAGATCTACGTATGACCGGAGAGATTCATCGCCCATGCCTTGATTCTTGATAGTTCGTCGACTGGGGGAGAGGGGCGAAGGTCACTGCTCTTGTTGCCGATGTACAGCACCGTCCCCGTTTCGAGCTGATCACATCTGACGAGTGCGTGCGCATCGCGGACGCAAAGGGCACCAGTCGTAGCAGTCCGATACGCCGAATCTCGGAACGTCCGTTGAGCAGGGACTTTCGGCCCTCGCCCAGGCCGCCGAGCCGCCGGATGCTCTCACCAGGGTCATGGCAGGTCGGTAGTCCCGCGAGCCCGCCAGCCCATCAGCTCAGGAGGAACGTCATGGTCGACCAGTCAAAGCACCGCCTGGCCAAGGGAATTGTCGTCGGGTACGACGACTCTCCCGGCTCCATTGCAGCCCTGGAATGGGCTGCCGCCACAGCAAACCGGTGGGGCACGACCCTCACCGTGATGCACACCGTCGACCTTGCAGCGGCACCCATCGAGCCGGCATACGACCTGGCTCGACTCCCGGACAGTCTGGGCGAGGCCGGCCGAGAGCTGCTGGCCAATGGGGTCGCTCGTGCTCGGAAGCTGATGACGCAACCTTCGCAGGTCGCCGGTCTGTTCGCGATCGGCTCTCCAGCCGCCGAGCTCGTCCACGCATCCAAGGATGCCGACATCGTGGTGACCGGCAGTCGTGGACGAGGCCCACTCGCGGCCGGGCTGCTGGGCTCGGTCGCCTACGCCGTCACCGCCCACGCATCGTGTCCAGCCGTGGTGGTGGGCACCGAACGGCCAGTCCAGCCGGGTCGCGACCATCCCGTCGTCGTGGGCGTTGACGAGTCGCGGGCGTCGGAGGATGCCCTGGACCTCGCGGCCGAGATGGCAGCGATCTCTGACGCTGCCCTGCACATCGTGCACGTGGCGCACGGCTACTTCTCCCCGGATGCTCAGGCCTACGTCGAGAGCGAACAGGCCGGAACCGAGCACACGAAGGCAGTGCGCGCGCACGCGGAGGACATGGTTCGGCTTGCTGCTCGCCGAGCTCAAGCGACCTTCGCAAACCTGCCCATCGAGACGGAAGTCCTTTACGGCAGCGCGGGGCACGTTCTGAGCCCGCTAGGTGCGCACGCAGGGCTCATCGTCGTTGGCACCCGCGGGCATGGCGGGTTCGCGGGGCTGCTCCTGGGTTCGGTCAGCCACGCAGTCATCCACGAGGCGTCCTGTCCAGTCATGATCGTGCGGGGCTGACAGCCCTTGGATGTGGCGGGACCTTTGGCACAGCCCACGGGAACGACTGCATGCAAACCTGACATCCTTGAACAACAACCTGGTGAGGTGAGCCTGATGATGGACTGGGCGGACGGGGAAACGGGCCTGATGTTGATCGTCATCATGGCGGTTCTGACCATTCTGCTGGTGGTCGGTCTCGTGGTGGGCATCAACGCTCTGTATCCCTCTAGGGGTCAAGGCGATCGCACACCTCCCGCGCAGGATGCGGCACTTCGCACGGCAGCGGAAGAAGAGCTTGAGCTGCGGTACGCGCGCGGGGAGATCGATGCGGAGACTCTGGCCCGACAGCGAGCAGTGCTGCGCCAACGATGAGACCTTCGTCCGCGAATTGCCCCGGGGTTGAGGGCTCGCCGCGAGGGTGAACTGGTGGGAGACGGTAACTCAGCGTTCCGAGGGCGCCATGCCACCACGATGAGCTTCCCGATTCGTGACCCGTCAGGTGGGGACGCTATGGCGGAGCGCACACAACACGCGTCGGCTCACCAAGTCGGGGTCAACCAACCGGCTGCTGTGGTGAGAATTGCCTAGCGAGGTCGTCTTCGCAGCTGCCCTCCCTTACGATGCCAACGCTCCAGAAGGCCTTCGGGCATGGAAAGGGCAGGCGAAGGCGGGTCCGGCAAGCTCGGCGTAGAGTCGAAATCTCCCAGGGCCGAACGCCGGACGGACTAGCCCACCTTCCGGACTCTGCAGGACTCCAGTCATGCGACCAACGCGGCGCGCGACCCGAAATCGGCGGGGCGGTGAAGCCGGCCACCACGGGGAAGTTCACCGCCCCGATGCAATGAATGGAGTCTGGTCATGACCTCACCACAGGACGAGAAACCCCACGCCGGCAATTTCGCTGAGCTGTCGGAGACCGAGTGCAAGGAGCTTTTGGCGCAACACACCGCCGGCCGGGTCGGTTTCACGGCTGGCGAGGGCCCGCAGATCTTGCCGGTGACCTATCAATACCTGAGCGGGAGAGTGATCTTCCGTACGTCCCCCTACGGCCCTATGGCCGGGCTCGTCCGGCGAACCAGTGTCGCCTTCGAGATCGACGCAATTGATGAGCAGAACAAATCCGGCTGGAGCGTTCTCGTACTCGGATTCGCTGAGGCGATGACACACGACCACCTGCTCACATCGGCCTGGGAGACCGGACCGGTGCCGTGGGCCGACGGAGCTCGCAACCTGTTCATTGAAATCGAGCCGCGCAAGATCAGCGGCCGCGCGGTCAGGCCAGCCACCCGCGACTGACACCTACCGCCATGCCGCCGCAGCAACGGGCGACAACTTCCATCACCTTGAGGGGGGACGTTTCAGCCCGAGTAGGTGACCGCGGAGGCCGGTGGAGGCGTGATAGCCGCCTCGTTTGGGCGGGCTGCCGAGCGGTATCGTCGCCAGTTCGAGAATCCATGTATTCAGGCCGGGGTTCAACCCCTTTGGTCGGTGCAGTCCGCCGTGTCGTCAGCGGCCAAGTGTCATGTTCGTTGGTGGATCCAAACCGCGTCCTCCTCGCCCAGCCGGTGAGTGACTAAATGAGTGACAACGACCGCCGATTTGGGTGGACGTTGGCGGACTTTGGGGAGTGGCACGTGCTCAGTTGGACGCCGACGGATGACGATGGAAGGTGTGAAGTCGTTGTTGGGGTTGGTCACCGCGAGGTGTTGTTCGGCTGGGCCACCGAAGAAGACCTTCAGCCGAACATAGACGGGTTATCACGCGATGAAGGTGCTGCTGGCCGGTTTGCTCACCACGGCGGTGGTCGTGCTGGTGATGCGGTACGTCGCCCACCGCAGTGGAGATCGCCCGTCGCAGGGTGGGAGCGATGTGCTCGGCCACCAGCACGGGCAGCCCCCTTGCCACGCGTGACCCCGCCGTAGCGGGTGGTCGATGCGCCCGATTGTTGCCCTGAGCCGGCCCAGACTCACATCTGGGACGCACGCTCATCGGCTTTGCTAGTGGACATTTGCCGCCCAGTGCGGCGGAAAGAGTCTGTTGCCGAGCCCACTGTGGGTGGAGCGGCCGAGGCATTCCTTGGTGCTTGTCAAGGTAGCAGGGCCATTAGCACGAATTCGCGGCGTGGTTCTCAAAGTGGGGACTTCTGGCCCTGATCCGCGTGGCCGGGGGTTCCTAGCGTGGGGACCAAAGACGGCGGTCTTGTCCTCTCCGAGCGGTTGGCCGCCCCGTGGAGGGAGGTGGCCACGATGGTCACGGTCAGCGGTTTCCAGCCCCAGGGTCTGAGGCGATCGGTGCGAGTAACCTCGATCCACAACGGATTGGCTGGGTTTGTCTGGGCGACCGCTGCCCTCGCCTTGACGGCGGCGGTGGTAGGGCTTGTGGTCGACGGGGTGTACATCGGTGCTCGTTCCACGGCCGAAATCCTTCGGGGTGACGACGTGGTGACGGCCTTCATCGTTGTTCCAGGACTCTGCGTCGCTGCTGCCTACACGCGCCGGGGGTCCTTGCAGGGCCGGTTGGTGACGGCAGGGCTGTTGGCCGACCTGGTCTACAGCTACGCCTTCTACGTCTTCGGCACCGGATTCAACGACGTGTTCCTGCTCCACGTGGTCGTCTTCTCGGCGAGCCTGACCGCCCTGGTGCTCACGCTGGCCGGCCTTGACATCGACGCGGTGCGCGAACGGCTCGGCAGGGTTAGGCGCGTTCGGCCGGTGGCCGCGGCCCTGGGCATTCTTGCACTCTCCCTCGGCGGCATGTGGGTCTCGGCGGCGGTCGCCAACGCGGCCAACGGGACCGTGCCCGCTGGCAGTGCCCTCGTGGAGACGCCCGCGATCATCCACCTCGCGCTGGTACTGGACCTGGCGGTGCAGGTTCCGCTGTACGCGGCTGGCGCCGTGCTGCTGTGGCGTCGGACCGGGTGGGGTTACCTGCTGGCGTTCGTGGCGCTGTTGTCGGGCATCCCCGAGCAGATCAGCTACATGTTCGGCATGCCACTGCAGGTCACGGCCGGCGTTCCGGATGCGGTGTCGTTCGACCCGTTGGAGCCGGTGATCCTGGCGTTCTACGTCATCGGGTTCGTCTTGCTGCTCCGGGATGTGCGGGCGGTGCGGGTCGACGAACCTGGCGCGGGTGGCCGAGGGTTGGGGAGGTGACATATGGCTGGTATCAAGGGTGAGGTCACGATCTGCCGCCCGCTGGAGGTGGTGTTCGACTTCGTGGCGGACCAGTCGAACGAGCCGCTGTACAACGCCGGGATGATCCGCGCTCAGAAGGTCGGCACTGCCCCGGTCGGCACGGGTAGCAGGTTCCAATCCGCGGTGCGGTCCGCCGGACGCACAGCGGAGATGCTGATCAAGATCACCGAATACGACCGGCCGAGGCTGCTGGCAAGCACCACGACGATGAAGCAGGCCGATATCGACTACAGGCTCAAGTTCGAGCCGGTCGCTGGCGGGACCCGCATGAGCTGGGCCGGACAGGTCCGCCCGAAAGGTGCCTTGCGGCTGCTCAGTCCCCTGATCACCTGGCTCGGTCGACGCCAGGAACGGCGCATCTGGCAGAGCCTGAAGCAGCACCTCGAACACGAGCCGACCGGCACTACCCAGCCTCCATCCTGACGACACAGACAATCGTGCCCTCGGTCGCGGGGCTGACCGCCGGCAGCCATCGGACCCGGGTGTGGTCAAGGTGATCGGCGGCCAGCTCGGCTAGTAGCAACTGCCCACCTCGCCCGATACCCCGCACCCTCACGGCGGGGAAGAGCCAACCGCCAGCTCCCTCGAAAGCGGCCGGTGGACAACAGAAGCGAGCCCGTAAGACGCGTCGGTAACCTGCTCGCCAGGGGGTGCTGCGAAGGGCCAGGTCGGGCTCGGGACCTTCGACCCTTCCAGACAGGGCCCATTTGGCATGGACTGCGGGTGGGACTGGAAGGAGATGGTTCCGATGGCTACTGCCATAGCAGTTTCCGGACTGGTAAAGGACTTCGGGCGCAGCACCCGGGCCCTGGATGGACTTGACCTTCACGTGCAGGCCGGCGAGGTCCATGGCTTCCTGGGACCCAACGGCGCCGGAAAGACCACGACGATTCGCGTTCTCCTGGGATTGTTGCGTGCGGACGAGGGGCAGGTAACCCTGCTCGGTGGCGACCCGTGGCGTGATGCGGTGGCGTTGCACCGGCGCCTCGCGTACGTGCCCGGGGAAGTGAATCTGTGGCCCAATCTCACCGGCGGGGAAGTGATTGACCTGCTTGGCGACCTGCGGGGCGGCTTGGACGCAGCGCGCCGAGAGGAGCTGCTCCAAAAGTTCCAGCTCGACCCGACGAAGACGATCCGTTCCTACTCAAAAGGGAACCGGCAGAAGGTCGCCCTGGTGGCGGCGTTCTCCTCCGATGTTGAGCTCTACCTGCTCGATGAGCCCACCTCGGGGCTGGACCCGCTGATGGAGGCGGTGTTCCAGGACGTCGTCCAGGAGTTGCGCGCTGGGGGTCGGAGTATTCTCCTGTCCAGCCACATCCTGTCCGAGGTGGAGGCGCTCTGTGATCGCGTCACGATCATCCGGGCGGGGCGGGCAGCCGAGAGCGGCACATTCGAGGAGCTGCGTCACCTCACCCGCACATCGGTGGTGGTCGACACCGTCAACCCGTTGCAGTCCGTGGAGTCCTGGCCGGGCGTGCACGATGCCCGCCAGCACGATGGGCACGCCGAGTTCAGCGTCGACCCCGGTGAGTTGAACCAGGTCCTGGCCCATCTGGTCGAGCTCGAGGTGCGCACGATGGTGACCTCCCCACCGACTCTCGAGGAGCTGTTCCTGCGGCACTACGGAGAACCCCTCAGCGCGCCGGTCGACGAGGAGGCTCCCGCGGGGGCGGTGACGACTCGATGAGTGGTTTCACCGGCACCGTGCGACTGGTCCGCCTTGCCCTGCGGCGCGATCGGATCACCCTTTCCGCCTGGGTCCTCGGGATGGCGGCATTCACCAATGCCACCACAGCCCTATTCGACAGCAACTACGCCAAGCACCCCGGGCTGCTGGAGCTGGACACCCGCATCGTCGTGGAGAACCCGGGCATGCGGGTCCTCGGGCTGGTGACCGGCCCCAGCGTCGGCGGCTACGCTCTCCACCGCGACGCGCTGACCTTGGCTGTACTGGCCGCCGTAATGAGCGTGCTCGCGGTGGTGCGACACACGCGCCAGTCCGAGGAACTGGGGCGTGAGGAGATCTTGGGCGCCGGTGTGGTGGGCCGGTACGCGTCCATGACAGCGGCCACGGTCGTCACGCTCGCCGCGAACGTTGTGTTGGCCATCATGCTGGCGCTAGGTCTGGTGCTCGCCGGACAACCCGCCGCCGGGTCACTGGTGGGCGGCGCGTCCATCGCCTTGGTGGGCGTGTTCTTCACAGGCATCGCCGCGGTGACCTCACAGCTGGTGTCGACCAGCCGCGGCGCGATCGGGCTGGCCAGCGCGGGAGTCGGCGCCTCGTTCGTGCTCGCCGCGCTGGGCAACATGACCGGAATCGTCGACTCGGACGCCCTTCGGGTCACCAGCGGCTGGCCGGCGTGGTTGTCGCCCATCGGTTGGGGTCAGCAGATGCGTCCGTTCGCCGACAACTTGTGGTGGCCTTTGGGCTTGGCCGCCCTCGCGGTGGCCGGCCTGTTCGTCGCCGCGGCCGCTCTGGCAGCCCGACGTGACGTGGGCCGCGGGATGTGGCCCGAGCGCCGCGGTGCAGCCTCCGCCAGCCAGGTTCTGCTGAGTCCGTTTGGCCTCATCTGGCGCCTGCAGCGGGGAGTGTTGCTCGCCTGGGTCCTGGGCATGGTGAGCTTCGGCCTCATCTTCGGTGCTCTGAGCGAGCAGATCAGGGGCCTCAAGGGTGCGGCAACGGAGTGGTACAAGGGATTTGGCGGCGACGTTGACCTGATGGGTGCCTACTGGGCCTCGATGATGCAGATTGCGGGTACAGCTGTCTGGATGTACGTGGTGACGCTCATGCTTCGCCTCCACCACGACGAGGCGCAGGGCACCCTGGAGGCGGTGCTTGCGACCGCGGTCTCACGCCTTAGATGGCTGGGCGCCCACGCCGTGAACGCGCTGGCCGGGGCCACGATCCTGATGGGCGGATTCGCTGTGGCCATGAGCATCACCGGCGGCAGCGTGCTCGGCGGCACCCGTCCTTTGCTGGGCGACCTTCTCGGCGCTGCCGCCGTAGAGCTTCCCGCCATCACGGTCCTCGGCGCCACGGCCGTGCTCGCCACCGCGGTGGCCCCGCGGTGGTCATCGAGTCTCGCGTGGGCGCTCGTGGTGCTTTCTATCGTCGCGGGACCCATGTTCGGCGTCTCCTTGGGGCTGCCGCCGTGGCTGCTGGACCTGTCGCCCTTCACTCATGTGCCCAATGCGCCGGCGGCCGCAGTCACCCTCGCCCCGATGCTGGGACTGACCCTGGTCGGACTGCTTCTGGCGCTGTGGTCAGCGTTGGTAACCCGACACCGAAACCTGGTCCTCCCCGCCTGACCGTTGGGCGCGCGATGAACGCGCTGAGGAAATCTCAGTTCGGATGGCCGTGACAGTCGCACTACCGCGCCGGCGGATCAATGGCGGAGACACTGCAACAGCGGCGACATCAGCCCTAGCCGGGCCAAGGAGCTCCAAGGGATCCTCAAGACCCATCAGGCCATGCGTGATGCTCACGCCGGAGCCAAGGCTTCTGAAGCATAGCGGAGCACGCACACCTAGCGCCGGGGCAGCCTCGGCTCATGCCGGATTGGACGTGATGCACAGGCGGCGGAATGCAGCACCCTCCGCGACGACATGATCGCGGATCCACATCGCGTTCGAAAACGCGGTGAGCGCCCCAAGCGAAGCCGGTCTACGGGGCGGCGGCAGGGGCCGGTAGCGAACTGTTGTATCGGTCTACGGCACGCTCAGGTCGTCCGGACCGGAGTTGTTTGCTGGGTGGCTGCCCAGGAGGCGAGCAGGGCGAGGGCTTGGGCGGTGGGGGATGCGGGTTCAGCCGTGAAAATGGTCATGCTGAGCCCAGGCTCGGATCTGAGGTCCATAGTCTCGTAGGCAAGGTCGAGCTCGCCGACGACGTGGTGGTGGTAGTGCTTGGTGCCCCCTGCGTGGGTGCGCACATTGTGGGAACCCCAACGGCGGCGGAATTCATCGCTGCGGGTGGAGAGCTCGCCGACCAGATCCTGGAGCGCCTTGTCGTGCGGGTCCTGACCAGCGGCGGTGCGCAGGTTGGCAACGGTGATGTCCGCCATCTGCTCCCAGTCGGGGTAGAGCCGGTGGGAGGCGGCGTCGAGGAAAGCGAACCTGGCCAGGTTCGGCACGCGAGTCGTGTCGACGTACACGTCGGCGTAGAGCGCGCGCCCAAGGTGGTTGGCGGCAAGAAGGTCGGACCTGTTGTTTCCGACGATCGCCGGACTCGTGGTGATGCAGTCAAGTGCCCACTGCAGGCTCGGCCGCGGCGCCCACCGTGCGGGGCTGCGTCGGCGGGGGCGCATCGCAGCCGCGGTTCCATCGGCGGCTTGGGCGAGCAGGAACAGGTGGCGGCGTTCGGCGTCGTCGAGTTGTAGGGCGCGGCCGATGGCGTCGAGGACACCGGCCGAGACGCCTCCCAGTGAGCCGCGTTCGAGCTTGGCGTAGTACTCCACGCTCATCCCGGCCAGGGCGGCCACCTCGCTGCGGCGCAGTCCGGGGACCCGGCGTTGCCCCGCTTGGGGGACGCCCGCCTGGTCGGGACTGATCTTGGCTCGTCGCGAGGTCAGGAACTCGCGGACTTCTGCTCGGTTGTCCACGTGGACCACGGTACGGCGGCGATCGGCGATCAGGGATGCCCTGTCAGTACACCCATCCTCAGTGACTTTTCCAGCCATCGGAGCAACGGTCTCCTTGGAGCATGGACACTTCACCCCGACTCCGCTCCGGCCTGCGGGCCGGTGCAGCCTTGCTACCCGCGTCCGTGGTCGCGGTGCTGGCGTGCTGGTCGCTGGGCGGCCCAGCTGGCACTACCCCGACGCTGCCCGCTGACCGGGCCTCCGCCAGCGTCGCCAGCGCCGGCCGCACCCCGGCCGGGCGGGAAGTGCTGCTCCGCGTAACCGACGGGCTGGCTACGGTCACGCTCGATGACACTCCGGCGGCGCGCGCGTTTGCCGCCATGGTGCCTCTAAGGGTGGTTTTGGACGACCCAATGGGTCAGGCGAAATCCGGCAAGCTTGCCTCGCCCATCGACGTCACCGGCGCCGAGCGCGTGTTCAACCCCAGCGTCGGCGAGCTGTACTACTGGGCGCCGAGCCACACGATCGCGATCTTTTATGACGACCTCGGCCAGTCCGTGCCCTCGCCCGGCCTGATCCGGCTCGGGAGCGTGGACAGCGGACTGTCCGCTATCGCCAGGTCGGGGGGAAACGTCCGCGTCGAGCCGGCCGGCGTAACCATCCCGCGGATGGGGTCCTGAAGGTGGAGACCACCCAACCGCCCCTTCCTGGGCCGACACGTTCGACGTCCTCCCCGCCAGTCACGGTAGGCCGTGGTGTCCCGGCGATCCTGGCGCTGCTCACGATCCTGGGTCCGGCGTCCATGGACCTCTACCTGCCGGTTCTCCCCGCCCTCGCCCGGGACCTAGACGCGAGCACTTCGTCCGCGCAACTGACCATGACGACCTGCCTGCTCGGACTGGCGCTCGGCCAGATGGTTGCTGGACCGGTCTCCGACCGCTACGGACGCCGTCGCCCGCTGCTCGTCGGCCTCGGCATCTTCGTCATCGCTTCGGCGTTGTGTGTGCTCAGCACTTCCGCCGCCGTTCTCATTGCTCTGCGTCTGGTCCAGGGGTTGGCCGGCGCGGTCGGCCTCGTCATTGCCCAAGCTGCGGGACGCGACATCCACGAGGGCCGGCAGCTGACGCGGTACTACGGTCGCATCGTCGTGCTGTCCGGGCTGGCTGCGATCGTTGCACCGGTGATTGGAGGGCAGCTGGCGACGCTGGTCGACTGGCGAGGCTTCTTCGCCGTTCTTGCCGCGGTCGGCGGCGTCGTCCTGCTCGCGGCTGTCCTCGGGTTCCGCGAGACCCTGCCGGTGGGGCATCGGGTCAGCGGGGGCGCGCGGAGCACCGGCGGACACGTCCGGACCCTCATCGCGGACCGCCTCTTTCTCGGTGCGATGCTCGCCAGTGCTTGTACCGCCGCTGCCTACTTCGCTTACCTCGCAGGGGCATCGTTCGTCCTTCAGGACATTTACGCGCTGTCCCCGGCCGCCTACTCCCTCGTGTTCGGGCTCAACGCCGCAGGATTCGCGTTGTTTGGATTCCTGGGTGGGCGCGCTGCGGAACGCTGGTCGGAGCGATTGGCCTTCGTCCTCGGTCTCGGAGTCATCGCCGTGGGCGCTGGCGGGCTCCTGGCCACCGCGCTCATTCACCTGCCGTTGCCGGTTGCGGTCGTGTCGTTCTTCGCCGTCGCCGCCGGTGCCGCGGCGGTCTCGCCACCAGCGACGTCGCTGGCCTTGGCGGACTACCCACAGTTTGCCGGCACCGCGTCATCCATCCTCGGCGTCACCCGTTTCGCTGCCGGGGCCTTCGCCGCTCCCTTGGTGGGCCTTGGCGGATCGATGACGATGATTCCTCTCGGCCTCGTCACGGTCGCTAGCACGACCCTCGCTGCGACGGCATACGTCTGGTTCGTTCGCCGACCACCGACTTCCCCGTAGTCCCGCCACCGACTGAAAGAAGTAAGCCCATGCGTGTAGCGGTCATGTACGCCCCCGGCGATGTCCGGGTCGAGAACCGTCCCGAGCCGCAGATCCTGGCGCCCACCGATGCGGTCATCCGGCTGTCCGCGACCTGCGTGTGCGGCTCCGACCTGTGGCCGTACCGCGGCATCGAGAAGCAGACCGGCCCCACCCCGATGGGGCACGAGTACGCAGGCATCGTGGAGGAGGTCGGTTCCGCGGTGACCACAATCCGGCCCGGCCAGTTCGTGGTCGGATCGTTCTTTGCCTCGGACAACACCTGCGAGATCTGCCTAGCCGGGTACCACTCCTCCTGCGTCCGCCGGGAGGCAGCCGCCCCGGGCGGGGCACAGGCCGAACGCATGCGCGTCCCGCTGGCCGACGGCACCTTGGTCGCCACCCCGGACCTCCCAGACGACGACCTGGTCCCGCACCTGCTCGCCGCGTCCGACGTGCTCGGCACCGGCTGGTTCGCCGCCGTGGCCGCTGCCGTCGGGCCCGGTAAGACCGTCGCCGTAGTCGGCGACGGCGCGGTTGGGCTCCTGGGTGTGCTGGCCGCCAAGCAGCTCGGCGCCGAACGGATCATCGCGATAAGCAGGCACGAACCACGACAACAGCTCGCGCTCGAGTTCGGCGCCACCGACATCGTGGCCGAGCGCGGCGACGACGGTGTGTCCGCGATCAAGGACCTGACCAGCGGGCTAGGCGCGCACTCGGTGATCGAGGCGGTCGGCACCCAGGAGTCGATGATGCAAGCCATCCACTCTACCCGACCTGGAGGGCACGTCGGCTACGTCGGGGTCACCCACGACGTCGCCCTTGACGGCATGGACCTGTTCTTCTCCCACGTCCACCTCCACGGCGGCCCCGCCCCGGTCCGGCGGTTCCTGCCCGATTTGATCGACTCGATCTGGACCCGTCAGATCGAGCCGGGCAAGGTCTTCGACCTGGAGCTGCCGTTCGAGGACGTCGCCGCTGGCTACGAGGCCATGGACACCCGGCAGGCCATCAAGGTCCTGCTCCGCCTATAACCGGCAGGACAAGGGCGCACAGTGCGGCGAGCGGGATCGAAGGCAACCAACCCGGCGGGAGCGACGTTCGGCGGCACGCGTGCCCGCGTCTAAGTGGGCGGGAAGACGCGGGTCGGCGGTGCGCCATGTCCGGGCGGTACGCGTCCCGATTCGCGAATGTGCCCCCGGCGACTGGTGGTCGATGCGAGTGGTCTGCCGTGGCTTGAGGGTGCAGAGGGCGGGATCGGGGTGAGTGACCAAGTGAGTGACAACGGGTACGGATTTGGGCGGACGCCTGGGGACAGCGGGGGAGTGGTTCGTGCTCAGACGGACCGTTACGAACAGCCGCGGACGGTGCGAAAGTCGTTGACACGGAAGAGGTCACTGGTTCAAACCCAGTATCGCCCACCCGTTCGGAACAGCCCCTGACAGGCGGAAACGCCAGTCAGGGGCTGCTCTCGTTCGATCGGGAAGGGGCTGATTCTGACCTCTTCCCTGCTGAGTGACTACCTGAGTGACCAAGTCGCCTCCGCTCAGTCAGGAGCCACCAGGCGATGCGTGATGGGCACGCCGGAGCCAAGACCCGGGATGCAGAGTGAAGTCCTCGCACCTAGCCTTGGGGGCAGCTTCGGCTGAGGCGGCTTGGGGTGTTGCGAAGAGGAGCCGTAAGACGCGCCTTCCCGACGCGGCCAGCCCAGCTCGCGAGACCTTTGTCAGTGGCGGGTGTCAAGATGTCAGGGTGGCTTCGGATAGTCGGATGGTCGCCCTGGGCTTCGGCAAGTTCGCGCGTGCAGACCGCATATACGCGCTTGAGCGAATCACTGGCGGGGAGCGCGGAGATGGCCGCCGAACCCGGGTCTGGATCGACGGAGTCGCCGATCCTTTGATCGCGTCCAGGGCCGAGGGCACCATCCTTCGAGACATGGGCCAAGAGGTCGCCGCTGCCGGACCTGAGATCGAAGAGGCGTTGGATCTGGCGGCTCGTCTGGCGGCCGCAGACGAGGCAGGCCGAGTTGATCTGCACGACCTAGGTCGTCGAGCCCGCAAAATTCTCGAATCGACGACGCGGCCTGCGCTTGATCAGGACGCGCGAGAACTCTCATCGGCACTTGCGCCGAAGGGGGAACCGTCTTGAGCCGTCCTCAGGACAGGTGTTCGGGCTCCGGGGTCTTCTTGTGGTCCCAGTCCGAACCCGTGGGGTTCTGGGCCGTGCCTCCGGTCTGCCCCGGCGTGGTGCCGTTCGCCGCGCCGGGGCCGGCGGCCAGCGTCAGCGACACCACCACGGACTTGGAGGTCGGGGTGTTGCTCCCGATGGCGGTCGAGTCCAGCGGCACCAGCGGGTTGGTCTCGGGGTAGTAGGCGGCGGCCGATCCGCGCGGGGTGTCATAGCTGACTACACGGAACCCGTGAACGCGCCGGACGAGGTCGTCGCCGGTCCATCGGGTTGTGATGTCGACGAGGTCGCCGTCCTTGAGCCCGAACGCCGTGATGTCGTCTGGGTGCACAAAGACCACCTTGCGGCCTCCTTCGATGCCGCGGTAGCGGTCGCTGAGGCCGTAGATCGTGGTGTTGTACTGGTCGTGGCTGCGCAGGGTCTGGAGCAGCACGTGACCCTCGGGGACGTGGACGATCTCGATGGGCGAGGCGACGAACTCAGCCTTGCCGGACTTGGTGTCGAAGGTCCGGGTGTCGCGCGGCGGGTGCGGCATGATCATGCCGCCAGGCTTGCGGACGTTGACCTCGTAGTCCTCGCACCCGGGGACGACCTTGGCGATGTGGTGACGGATGACGCGGTAGTCGTCCCGCATCGCCTTCCACTGCAGGCCGTACCGGTCTCCCAGCGTCGCCTCGGCGATGCCGGTGACGATGTCGACCTCGGATCTGAGCTGGGGGCTGGCCGGCTCCAGCGGGCCGCGGGAGGCGTGCACGGAGCACGTGGAGTCCTCGACGGAGATCCACTGGGCACCACTGGCCTGGATGTCCTTCTCGGTGCGGCCCTTGGTCGGCAGGATCAGCGCGGTCTCCCCGCAGACGAGGTGCGAGCGGTTGATCTTGGTGGACACCTGCACCGTCATGCGGACCTTGCGCATCGCCGGGATGGCTATGTGGGTGTCGGACACGGCCTGCACGAAGTTGCCACCGAGCCCCATGAAGAAGTGGACCTTCCCGTCACGCATGGCGCGCAGGGAGTCGACGACGTCCAGGCCGTGCTCACGCGGCGGGTCGAAGCCGAACTCCTTCTGGAGGGCATCGAGGAAGGCGGCGGGCGGTCGCTCCCAGATGCCCATGGTGCGGTCGCCCTGGACGTTCGAGTGACCGCGCACCGGCAGCAGGCCGGCGCCCTCGCGGCCGATGTTGCCCTGCGCCAGGGCGAGGTTGACGACCTCCTTGATGGTCGCGACCCCGTTGCGGTGCTGCGTCAGGCCCATCGCCCAGCAGTAGACGGTGCGCGTGGAGCCGCGCAGCATCTCGGCGGCCTGCGTGATCAGCTCGCGGGACAGCCCGGTCACCTCGACGACCTGTTCCCAGTCGACGGCGCGGACGTGGTCGCGCCACTGCTCGAAGCCCGTGGCGTGGGTGGCGATGAAGTCGTGGTCGAGTGCGTCCCACTCGACGAGGAGTGAGCCGATCGCCTGGAAGAGGGCGAGGTCGCCGTTGACCTTCACGGGGAGGTGCAGGTCGGCCATGGCTGTGCCGTGCCCGATGACGCCCTTGGGCTTCTGCGGGTTCTTGAACCTGACCAGCCCGGCCTCGCGGAGGGGGTTGATCGAGATGATCTTCGCGCCGTTCTGCTTGGCGATCTCGAGGGCCGAGAGCATGCGCGGGTGGTTGGTCCCGGGGTTCTGGCCGGCGATGACGATGACGGAGGCGGTGTGGACGTCATCGAGCGTGACGCTGGCCTTGCCGATGCCAATGGACTCCTGCAGGGCGATGCTCGTGGACTCGTGGCACATGTTCGAGCAGTCCGGCAGGTTGTTGGTGCCGAACGCACGGACGAACAGCTGGTAGGCGAACGCGGACTCGTTGGAGGCCCGCCCGGAGGTGTAGAAGGTCGCCTCGTCGGGGCTGGCCAGCGAGCGCAGCTCGGCGCCGATGAGCTCGAAGGCCTCCTCCCACTCGATCGGCTCGTAGTGCGTGCCGCCGGGCCGCTTGACCATGGGGTGGGTGATGCGGCCCTGCTGGCCGAGCCAGTGCTCCGTGTGGGCGTCGAGCGCGGCGATGCTGTGCTGGGCGAAGAACTCCGGCGTGGCACGGTCGCGGGTCGCCTCCTCCGCGACGGCCTTGGCGCCGTTCTCGCAGAACTCTGCAGTGTGCCGGTGGCCCGGGTCGGGGTCCGGCCACGCACAGCTCATGCAGTCGAAGCCCTCGGCCTGGTTGAGCTTGAGAAGGGTCTGCGCGGTACGCCTCACACCCATGTGGTCGAGGGACCGCTTCATCGACACCGCGACCGCGGTGGGGCCGGCTGCGTGGTCCTCCTGGCCCCTGACCACGAGGTCGGCCTCGGAGTAGTCGCCCTCGTCGTGCTTGGACATCCTGAACCTCGTTCTGCCGGTGCGTGAGCAGCCCCAGGTGGGACGTGCGCAGGTCACCTCGAACCTACCCATCACGTCCGGGTACAAACCACTCGGAGGGCTGGCACGGGTGCCGATCCGTGGCGGCCCCGAGGGAGATCGGGGGATGTGAGTCCCGTGGGTGTCGGGGAGAATCGGTCAGAGCGGCGGAAATCGCTCGGGTCCAGCCTCAATAGGCTGGCTACGCTGGCACGGTGCAGGACGTCATCTATCTGCAGCTGGTCGAACTGGCCAGCGAGTGGGCGGAGCGCGCGCAGATGACGACCGACGAAAATGGCCCGCAGGACACGCCAACGGGCGCCCGGCCCAACAACGAAGAACGCTACGTCGCTCTCTCAGCAGAATTGCGCCGGCGGGGCTTCCTCACCGGACCGGACGGCACTACCCGACTGGAGCTTCCCCGCTTCCACCTTCGCGGAAAGCTGCCAGTCGTTCAGGTTCCCCTCTGTGTGGCGGGAGCTCTCGTCAGCCCGCTCGTCGGACTCGGGGCATTCGAGGACCCCTATACGGCGGGCTGGCTCGGAACCTCATTCCTGGTCCTCAGCGTCGCGATCGCCGGCCTGTTGGGTTGGCTCGCAATCCGGCTCCCATTCTTGGGACTCCGAGTCGACCGCCGTGGAATTCTGGTGAGCAACACATACTCTCGCACTCTGGTCGCGTGGGCAGACCTCCTCGGCATCTCGTACAAGCCGCTCGTCGACGCCAACGACCCGGACGCCGTTCTTGGGTGGATCTATGTCTTCCTTACCTCCGACGGGGAGGTCCTGGCATCGCAGCCAGAAGCTAGAGACACGGGGGCTGACAGCCCCATGGAGCGGCGACGCCGGCTGCTGTTGGCCCTTCGCGACGCCTATACCGTCTGAGCCCGGGCCACGACCCATTGCGAGCTGCGGCCAAGCACCAAACACCCTCCGGACCACGCTGCGCCGCCGCCGCGGTGATGCAACGTGCCACGGATCAGCGTGCGGGATGATGTGGTGATGCACGCGTTGCCGTCTGGGACGGTGTCCTTGGTGTTCACAGACGTCGAGGGTTCGACTGCCCTGCTATCGCGTCTGGGTTCGGGCTACGCGGCATCGTTGGATGAGATGCGCCGGATCCTGCGCGCCGCTTGGGCCGACTTCGGTGGGGTTGAGCTTGGCACGGAGGGGGACAGCTTCTTCGTGGTCTTCGAGACGGCGCGGCAAGCTGTTGGCGCCTTGGTTCAGGCCCAGCGTCGGCTTGGCGTTTCCGCGTGGCCAGGCGGGGAGCCGGTCAGGGTGCGGATGGGTGCGCACACGGGCGCTCCGACGGTCCACAATGGCGCGTACGTCGGGATGGACGTACATCGCGCGGCACGAATAGCCGCTGCCGCGCATGGGGGTCAGCTCGTGCTGTCGGCGGCGACCGCGGCCCTGGTGGCTGAGGAGTTGCCCGAGGGTCTGTTGTTGCGCGATCTGGGCGAGCACCAGCTGAAGGATCTGGGTCGACGCGAACGTCTGTTTCAGGTGACGGGTGTGGGGTTGCAGGCAAAGTTCCCCCCACTGTGGTCGCTGGGTGCGCCATCGCGCCTGCCTGAGCCACCAACACCAACCGTCGGGCGCTCGGGAGAGCTGGATCGGCTGGCCGACACCCTGACGACGCCGCGCGTCCGGCTCCTGACACTGACCGGTGCGGGAGGGTCTGGTAAGACCCGGTTGGCCACAGAGCTTGCTCGTCGCGTCGTCGACGACTTTCCCGACGGCGTGTTCTTCGTTCCTCTGGCGTCGGTGACGACGGCCAACGGTATGTGGAACTCCATCGCCGAGGCGCTCGACGCGCCACCAGAGGCGCGCACCCCCTCAGCAATCAATGCACAGGTCGGTGCGTCGGCTCTGCTCGTGCTGGACAACCTCGAACAGCTGCGTGAAGCAGACACTGTGGTCGCCGCGCTCCTGGCGGGTGTGCCAGCGGTGAGGCTCATCGCCACGTCCAGGCGTCCTTTGCATCTGCCGGGGGAGCACGAGTACCTGGTTCCGCCGTTGGAGCTGCCAATCGGCGACAGCATCGACGAGGCCGCGGGTTCCGGTGCGGTCCAGCTGTTCGTCCAGTGCGCCCGTCAGGTTCGGCCAACCTTCGCCCTTACCGAGCACAACGCTGCCGACATTGCGGCGGTCTGCAGGCGACTGGATGGTTTGCCGCTAGCGCTGGAACTGGGCGCGGCTCGAGTGAGGCTACTCAGCCCGGCTGCCGTTTTGGGGCGGCTGGACTCAGCACTCGACCTCGAGACCACCGGCCGGCGCGTCCCGAGTCGGCAACGAACGCTCCGGGACACGATCGCGTGGTCGTATGACCTGTTGACCCGACGGCAGCAGGGTGTCCTCCGCCGGTTGAGTGTGTTCCGCGGAGGCGCCGACCTGCGTGCGATCGCAGCCGTCGTGGCACCCGCCGGCGAACCCGGCATCGAGGACCCGCTTGACGCGATTGCGGGCCTTGTCGAAGCCAGCCTGGTAGACATCACGGAGGCGCTCGACGGGGAACCCCGAGTGCGCCTACTTGAGATCGTCCGCGACTACGCCCACGCCAAGCTGACCGAGAGTGGCGAGGTCGACGTGGCAAGGGAACGGCACGCGCGCCACTACGTCGACGTTGCCGAGGAAATGAGTACGCAGTTCGTTGGCTCGGGATACTGGGCGGCCCGAGCCTGGTTCGAAGCCGAGGACGCCAACCTCGGCGAGGTGTTCAGCTGGGCGCTGCCTGAGGCCGAACCGTCCCCAGCTGATCAAGAGCGACTCCGCTCGGGTCTCCGCCTGTGTAAGGCGCTCAACGAATGGCTGGTGGCATATCGCCCAGCCGATGGAGGAAAACACCTTGAGAGAGCTCTTGAGCGTGCTGGCGACCGCGACAGCTCTGAGATAGCCGCCTGCCTTCGGGCGCGGGCAGTGCTCCTTGGTCGGTCGGGTCAGCAAGAAGCTGCGCTCGTAGCCGCGCAGGCAAGCGTCGAGATGGCCAAGCGACTCGGAGACGTCACCGCAATCCTCAAGGGCCTCATCGATCTCGGCGGCGTGGAAATCGCACGGCGACGGTTCACGGCGGGACGCCCCTTGCTGCAAGAGGCGGTTCGGCTCGCCCGAGAATCCCAGAACACGAACGAACTCCGCGACGCTCTGCAAGTCCTCGCCATGCTCGAAGCGTCAGACGGCGACCTGCAGTCCGCTCTGGATCTGCAGACCGAGACACTAGCCATCGCCCATCAGCTCGAAGCCCCCGACGCGGCAGTCAACGATCGCCAGAACATGGCATGCAGCCTGCGCCTAATTGGACGCGTAGGCGAGGCGCACGAGCAGATGTACCGACTCGTCCCGGACGCGCTGAAAGTCAACTGGGCCAGCAACCTGATGATCCTGGCCGAGGACTACGCCTGCGTCCTCGCCGAACTCGGGCAGCACCACCTGGCCGCGCACCTTTTCGGCGCCGCAGAAGCGACGTACGAACGGTTCGGGCAAATGCGCGACCCACGACAACAGGCCGAGATTGCTGGTGCGTGGGAAAGGGCTCGCGCTGCGTTGACGGACCAGCAGTGGAATGACGCGTATAACGCGGGACGAGCAATGGAGATCGACGACGCTCTCAGGGATGTGCACGCTCACGACGCGCTGACCTAGGGGTGCGGTGAACGTAGTCCTCGCCACCGCACCTCTTGGTGGCAGCGCGCGTCGTCCGGCGCGCTCTTCCCGATCCCCAGCGATGCTCCCCCGCCAGCAGGAATTCGGACCATGCGCGGGAAGGCCTATCGCCGGGGCGGCGGTCTTGATCAGGAACCCCGCGTCTGTGCTCCGTTCTGCCTGCTGAGCGGGCGCCGAACCAAGGCTGACATCGTGGACGGTGGGGGAGTGGCTCGTGCTAAGGATGACGCTCAGGGACGTGCGCGGACGGAGCGAAAGTCCTTGACCCGTTGGGCCCCCCCGAGGGGCCTAACTGGCGTTTGAAGGCCGGCCCCATGGTCCGGTGATTGCCAGCGTGTAGCCCGGCGCCTGGATGTTCGCGAACAGCGTGCTGCCAGATGCGTTGAACACCGGGCCAGCGAACTCGCTCTCGTTCGCGAGGTTCAGGGCGAGCGGGTAGGCCTTGCCCTGTTCCGTCACGCCGACGAGGTGCGAGCGGCCCTCGCCGTCCTCGGCGAGGATCAGGCCGCCGTGTGGTGAGACGGTGATGTTGTCGGGCCCGTCAAAGCTGGAGTCGCCGGTGGCCGGGTCCGTGTTGACCCCGAAGATCGTCTTGAGCACGATCCGCGACTTAGCGGGGTCGTAGAACCAGACCTGGCCGTCGTGCTCGTTGGTCGAGCCGTCCGAGTGACGGGCGAAGCTGGCGACGAAGTAGGCGCCGCCGTCGCCCCACCACTGGCCCTCGAGCTTGCGCGACCGGGTGATCTGGTTGTTGGTGAACTGCTTGCGGACCGAGGTGCTCCGGGCGTCGCGATCCGGCACAGTCACCCATGTGACGGTGTAGACCGTGTTGACCGTGGTGGCGATCGACAGGTCGGGCACGTGGTTGCCGTCCTCGTCGAAGCACTTCATTGCCTCGAGCGTGCCGACCTCGACGGCGCCGTCTGCGGCGAGGGCGTGAAGGGCGCCCTTCCCTGGCGTGAAGCCGGTGGGTGGGGTCCAGCGGAAGTACAGTCCGTTCGGTCCGCCGGCATCCTCCGTGAGGTAGATGCTGCTTGTCGCTGGGTCGACCGCTGCTGCCTCGTGGGCGAACCTGCCGAGGAACTTCAGGGGGAGCGGGGACCTGTGGATGTTGGCGGCTTGGCTGGTCGGGTCGACTTCGAAGACGTAGCCGTGGTCCTTGGTGAGGGTGCCGCCGGTCCTGGCTTCCGTCTCCTCGCAGGTGAGCCAGGTGCCCCACGGTGTGACGCCGCCAGCACAGTTGTTCCAGGTGCCGGACACGGATGTGTACTGCTCGATCACGTTGTTGTCGGCGTCGAGCACGATCGTGGAGGTTCCACCGATGCCACCGTCGTCGTAGACGAGGCCGTCGACGTGTGGGACCGCGTGCCGGTCCGAGCCGGCCAGTTCGTGGTTCGACACGACTACCGAGCCGCCATCCGGGCGGGCGAAACAGCCCATGGCGTCAGGATCTCCGGGGTGGACGAACCCGCTGGCGCCGGCGACACCAGACTGCCCGATCACCTTGTAGGAGAAGCCCTTGGGGAGGGAGAGCAGGGGGCCTGCCGGGTACAGGGGGCCGTAGCCGGCGCTGGTGCGGGTGGCTGCCGCGGCCGAGCTGAGGAAGGGGTCGAGGCTGCCAGCGCCGGCAAATGCGAAGCCGAGCGTCGCGGCGGAACCGCCGAGGAAGGTACGCCTGGATACGGAGTTGGGCATTGGTGCTCCTCAGGGAGGGATCCTGACGGGTAGATCCTTCCCATCAGACCGCCGGGGAAGGGTGTCTGCAACTGGAACACCGGTGAGTTGAGCCCCTTTCCGAGCCGCGTCGACCTGGGCGGTCATGCGCCGTGCCTGCAGCGCCTTCTCGCGACCGTGACGTAACCGACGGTCTGTCGGCTCGTTGATTGAGCAGTAGCGAAGTCCTAGGGGGAAGGTTGGGGCCCATGGTTGAGCATGAATCGCCAGTACGGCCGGGTGTGGCTGTGTGGAGCTGGGGCGGGGATTCGCTGTCAAACACCCGTAAATGACGGCAACTGTCCGTTCTTTGGGCTCAACGCAGGTGGGACCGCATCTGGGACCCGGTCACGTTTCTGCCCTTTACCGCTTGGGTAGGTACCCGTGGTCGAGGCGCTGGGTCCAGCAGGGGGCCCCACGAGGCGTCGGCGACACCACGGCCCGGACGCAGGGGATGCACGACGCCCGGGTCGTGGTCCATCTCTGGGAGCGGGGTTGAGGCTTGTGACGTCATCCCCCCTGCCCACGGGTGATCAGGAACAGGCCGGCGGAGATCAGGACAGCGAGGCCGACGCAGCGGAGCGCGAACTTCGCTTGCGCCTTCGACGTCGGCGCGAGATCAGACACCTGCAGGGCAATCAGTGCCAAGCCGGAGGCCACTGCCGCCATGCCCACCGTGAGGGCGATCGCCAGTCCCAGGTGGTTGGTGAACAGCCACTCCGAGAATGCGGTGTGAACGTCCATGATGGCGACGGACCAGAACGCAATGGTGGCAACCGTGGCGATCGCGGCTATTGCCGCCGCCGATCGAGCGACACTCGGGCTGAGCGAGAATCCACTTCTGGTCATGAGCTGAACCACCCTCCGACTATCCCGGTGGGTGCGGGTGGTCGCTGGTCTGCGGGCGGGGTCTCCCGCTGTGAGTAGGACATGATGGATCCTTCTTCAGGGCCGCCGGGTGGTAACCGATAGGTAGAGCTTCAGCTCCGCGAACTTGCCGGCGGGATAGGGGCCGTCGATGAAGCCGTAACCGAACGCCTCGTCGGGAAAGTCACTTCCGGCGTCGGCGTACACCAGGCGCCGTGAGGTGAAATCGCGAACTGTGATGGTGCTCTTGGCTGCTCGACCGCCCCAGGTGCCGGACGGATCGTGCCAGGAAGACACCTCGGCCTTCGCTGGTGCAGGGCCCCAGAGCCGCATGGTGACACTGATGTTGGCAGTACTCCGTGCAGCCCCGGCCTGCACGCTCCGCACGCAGGCGACGGTCTGCTGTGGCAGTGGCGGGTTGTCGACCTGAGACATCGGCCCGGTCTGGCGCCACCGCGTGACCATGCCGCGAGGCCACAGCTCGCGGCTCAACAGGCGGTAGCCAGGCGGTGTTCTGGCAATCAGCGACTTCGTCATCGGACGGTCGAGATCAGACCCGAGGGGGCACACATGGACGATGCTGACGATGGCCCCGGACGCCTGCGACACGGCGACCTGTGTGCGGACGACCGATCGGACCCGGACGGTGGTCGCGGCATCTGCTGGCGTGGCGCCAACGCCCATTGCGGCACTGAGGGTCAGTGCTGTGGCGAATGCGCCTTTCGCCGAACGCCGATGGGTCCGACTGCGCACCTGCTTCATGGCATCTCCTACGGGTCTTCACTGTCCTGCAATGGTGTTGGCCTCTCACCATCTCGCCACCCCTCAGCAGGTGTCGTCAGCCTCAGGGCCCGTGGTCGTCGTGCGCTGGGCTACGGCTGTGGACTGGAGGACCACGTCGGCATCCGGGCCATCGCCGCCGCCATGGCCTTAGTTCAGGATGACCAGTCCGACGGCCAGAAGCGCGGTGGCGATGGTGACAAGGACCGACAGGAGAAACGCGACCGACGACATCGGAGAAGCGACGCTTCCGGTCGGGCGAGCATTCATGGCGGCGAGCGAAGAGCGCCACGCGGCAATGGCCAGACCAAGTGTGACGCAGATCCCGAGCAGCATGAAGTCGCTGTCAAACATCCGGCGGGTCACAGGCGACTCGGGGACCAAGCCACGCTCTATGGCTGTTGCCAAGACATACGGAAAGATCGCCAGTGCAAGGAGGAGAGCTGCACGTCGGACGTGACGTGTGGAGTTTCTCGGCGGCGTACCGGTCATGTCACCTTTTCCCGTCCGGGCCGGCAGGTGCGAGTGCAGGAGCCATTCCATCGCCGATGGATCTTGTCCGGCGGCGGACGGGACGGGGTTGGCACCCGGCCCGGGTTCAGCATCGCCACGCCCAGCTAACGCTACGCGCGAGGAGGACCCCGCGCATGTCCCCGACCGACCCGGCAGGGATCATGAGCCAGGCGCCCTCACTTCGAAGTCGGCCCGGTGAATGCTCACCAGGGACGCACTTCCTTTGTCCGCGAGCGGGGTGGGATCGTCGCTGGTGTGAAACCTTTCCGGCCGCTCGTGGGTCGTTTGGTCATGAGAGGCATGATCCAGCGGGGGGTGAATGTCCCGGCACCTCACCGGGTCGTGGCGGCTGGGCTGATGGTGGTGGGGGCTTTGGCAGGGTGCGCGGGGGATGCCACTGACGGGGCCCCGCAGCCCGTGATTCCGACGTGGGCCAGCGACACCACGACGAGCGGCCGGTCCTCCGTTGCGCACCTGGCCATCGAGCCAGGCAGCTACCGAATTCCGGCCTCGCCGTGGTCGGTTGCGGACTACACGGTGACGTTCCGGGACGGCTGGGCGGTGCAGTACGGCCACATCTTCAGCAAGCACTCCGATCAGGACAACGAGTTCGGGTTCTATGCCGTCGTGGTCGACGAGATCTTCACCGACCCGTGCCAGGGTGAAGGTGTCCCCATGGCCGTCGGCTCCGGCGTAGGGGACCTCGTCACGGCGCTGATGGAGCAGCCCGGCCCGACCAAGAAGGGCCCTGTGACCGACACCTTGGCGGGCTACCCCGCAACGCGGATCGAGCTGGAGATCCCACAGAGCCTTGACCTGGCGAAGTGTCGCTTGGCCCAGGACGACGTCATGGGTCTTCAGGTCTGGAACAGCAGGCGTGCGGACAAGTACTTCGTGCTCCTTCCCGACCATCTCATGAGCGTGTACGTCCTCGAGGTGCACGACAGGCGCCAGGTGTTCCTGGTCGAGACGGGCCCCGGCATGTCCGACACCGACCAGGCCGACCTGAAGGCCGCCCTCGACTCGATCCGCATCGAGGGGTAGATCCAGCATGAATGCGGGGACTGGAGAACCACTCGTGGCCCACGAGGTCCACAGTGAGTCCGACCTCGTGCGCGTGGTGTTCGAAGCGTCGTACCGGCGCCTGGTGGGTCAGCTGTATGGCGTTTGCCGCGACCTCACCGAGGCGGAGGAAGTCGTCGCGGAGGCCTTTGCACGCGCGGTGCAGCACCGACGCACCTTCGCCCGTCTGGACAACCCGGAGGCGTGGCTGCGCACGGTCGCCGTCAACGTCAGCCGCACCCGTGCGCGCCGACGCAGGCTGCTCGGCGACCGCGAGCGAGCGCAGGTCGCGCGACACCCAGTGATGGAGGACGACCGGTTGGCGCTCATGGCTGCCCTCCGGACGCTGCCCGACATCCAGAGGGAGGCCATCGCGCTGCACTACCTGGCCGACCTCCCTGTCCAGGCGGTCGCCGAGGCCACCGGCGTCCCCGTCAGCACCGTGAAGACCCGGCTGCGCCGGGGACGCGCCGCACTCGCCCTGCTGCTCGCCGACCTTCCCGACCCCCGTCAGGAGGAGGCGCCCCATGCCTGACCTCGACCGGCTCCTGCGCTCTGACATGTCCCGCGCTGCGGCCCAGGCTGCGCAGTCGCCCGACTTCTCGGCCATCGAGCAGCGCGGAGCCCAGCGACACCGGACCCGCATCGTGATCACCGCTGCCGCTGCCTGCGCGCTCATCGTCCTGGCAATGCTCGGAACGTCTTTCGTGGGCGGGTTCGATCGCACCGCTCCGCAGCCGGCCAAGGACCCGATGCCCCGGCCCACCGGGGATGCGCTGGCGAAGCACTGGACCCCGCTTCGCCCGGACACCTCGAGGCGGGTCACTGCGAGGCAGTCCCAGATCGATGAAGCAGATTCCAGCTACGGTGGGATTGACATCCGCGAGGTCAACTCGGGAGACCCTTCGCATTCATTGTCCTGGGGGATCCAGCTCCGGGAGACACCGCCCTTGGCGTCAACCCTTGACCCCGCGAGCCGCGTGGTCGAACACGGCTTCGTCTTCGACACCGATCGCGATGGAGCCGCTGACTGCCAGATCGGCATCAATACCGACGCCCCGAAACCCGGGCAGCTGCGGGTGTGGGTCAAGAACCTGACGACTGGCGTCACCGACGAGCGGGTCGGCGGGCCGTACGGCTTTCCGTTCGACTTCTTCCATCCCAGCGAGACGGCGAACGAGTCCCGGCGAGACGTGAGCATCTTCTTCTTGACAGGTGCAGACAAAGCCTGTGTCTTCCCCAACGCAACGGGTTTCTACGCCTACGCGTCCGTGACCGAGAACGGGCTCGTCACGGAGTGGGACTACGCACCGAACGACGCCTGGCTCGAATTGACCGACTGACCGCCCCGTTCCTCGAACACGGTGATCTGCAGGTCGATCATGTCCACCTGCCGGGGGTTGGAGATCTCCAGGGTGGCTCGGCCAACGTCCAGGATGGTCACCTTCTCGCCCTCGTCTCCGTGGACCTGGAGCTCCACCGTGCCGCCCAGTGCGTCGTCGGGGCCTGGTGCCGGGGCTTGGTGTTGGGGCTTGGTGTTGGGGCTTGGTGTTGGGGTCTGGGCCGCAGGGGGTTGCCGAGACCATCCTCCCGCGGGACCCTTGAGCCGGTCCTGAGGTGGCTTGAAGGGTGCGCTGGACCACGCCCTTTCGGGCGGTCGCCGCCTGCGTGACGGAGCAGACTGGGGAGCGGGGTGGAGCGCGGGACGACGGTGCGACTCCGAGTGCTCGGCGAGCTCGCGGCCACGCGCGACGGCGTGGTCGTGGACCTCGGTGGGCGGCGCCAGCGCGCCGTCCTCGCCGCGCTGGTGATCTGGCGAGACCAGGTCGTCTCAGCCGAGCGACTCACGCGTTGCGTCTGGGGGGACAACCCACCTTCGAACCCGGCTGGAGCACTCCAGTCCTACGTCAGTCACCTCCGGCGCTGCCTCCAGCCCGAGGCCGTGGCCCGGCAGCGCGACGGCGTCATCGCCAGTGAAGCGGCCGGCTACGTCCTGCGGCTCGCGCCCGGCTCCGTCGACGCGTGGTGCTTCGAACGAGCCCTGGACTCCGCGGCAGGGCTCGCGCCGGCCGAGGCGATGYGCTCGCTGGACGACGCCCTCCGGCTGTGGCGCGGTCCGGCGTATGCCGAGTACCTGGGCGAGCCCTGGGTCGAAGCCGAAGCCCTGCGACTCACCGAGTTGTATGCCGTGGCGCGCGAGCGGCGGCTCGAGACGAGACTGCAGCTGGGAGACGCCGCCGTCGTCATCGGTGAGCTCGAGGCACTGGTCGCCGAGGACCCCCTGAGGGAGGAGCGCTGGCGACTCCTGGCGCTTGCGCTCTACCGCGCCCAGCGTCAGGCGGGGGCCTTGGCGGCGTTGCGCAGGGCACGCCAGACCCTGGCCGAGGAGCTGGGCGTGGACCCGGGGCCCGCGCTTCGAGCGCTCGAGGCCGAGGTGCTCGCCCAGTCTCCGGCCCTTGACGGACCGGTGCCGAGGATCGGGGTCGAGCTCCATGGGAGGGAGCAGCCCCCAGAGGAGCAGCGCCCGGGGGACCGGAGTGTCAGAGAGCAGCCCGCGGGGGAGCTGGGCGTGCGGGAGACGTCCCCTGACACGGGTTCAACGTCCGACCTCGTCGACAGAGCACGGGAGCTCGCGTCCTTGCGGCGGATGGTGGACGAGGTGGCCGACGCCAGACCCGGTTGCGTGCTCGTCGAGGGCCCGGCCGGCATCGGCAAGTCACGGCTCCTCGTTGAGGCAGTGCGTGTCGCGACGTCGGCGGGCCTCCGCGTGCTCTCGGCCCGGGGCAGCCAGCTCGAGCGATCCTTTGGCTTCGGTGCGGTGCGCCAGCTGTTCGATCCCTGCACCGGCGACCCCGGGGCACGCGACCGGCTGCTCGCCGGCGCCGCCTCGGTTGCGAAGCCGGTCTTCGACGAGGTGGCAGGAGACGAGACTGCGAACAACGGCAGCTTCGCCGTCCTCCACGGCCTCTACTGGCTCACCGTGAACCTTGCCAACGAAGGGCCGGTGGTGATCTGCATCGATGACATCCAGTGGTGCGACAGCGCTTCGCTCCGCTACCTCGCGTACCTCGTCAAGCGGCTCGAAGGGCTCCCTGTCCTCGTCGTCCTGGCCATGCGCACGGGCGAACAGCATCCTGATGACGCGCTCTTGGCGGACCTCGCCCTGGACTCGTCGGTCACCGTGCTCCGGCCCGCACCGCTTTCGCCGGAAGCGGCTGCCACCCTCGTCCGGGCGCGGCTGGGCGAAGGCGCCGACCCCTTCGTCGAGGCATGCCACCGCATGACCTCGGGCAACCCACTGCTGCTGCGCCAGCTGCTGCGCGCCCTGGCGGACGAGGGGGTCCGGCCCGATGTCTCCCACGTCGACACGGTCCGGGCAGTCGGCTCTCGTGCGGTCTCCGCTCTGGTGACCTTGCGGCTGCGCAGGATGCCTCCCACGGTGACGGCCTCTGCGCGTGCCGTTGCCGTGCTGGGCGAGGCCGCCGGCCTGCCGACCGTGGCCGCGTTGGCCCAGCTGCCCGAGGACGAGGTAGCGGCTGCCCTGGACACCCTGAGCCGGAGCGAGATCCTCACCGATGACGGGCACCTGACCTTCGTCCATCCGTTGGTGCGTGACGCGATCTACGACGACCTCCCAGCCGGCGAGCGTGCGTTGCACCACGACCGTGCCGCGCAAGTCCTCCGGACGCTGGGCGCGACACCCGAGCAGGTGGCGGTCCACCTGCTGCGGGCACCGCACCGAGGCAGCGTCGCCACCGTGCAGCTGTTGCGGAGCGCGGCCGGCACGGCGATCTCGCGGGGTGCCGCCGATGCAGCTGTCGGGCTGCTGAGGCGGGCGCTGGAAGAGCCGGTGTCCGGACCCGATCGTGCCGCCGTTCTCGTCGAGCTCGGACGCGTCGAAACCCAGGTCGACGGTCCCGCCGGTGTGTCGCACCTGTGCGATGCGTACACCGCCCTGGACGAGCCGCACGAGCGCGCGCTCCTGGCAATGGACATCGCCCGTACCCACGTGTTCGTCTCCCCACCCGGGGTCGCCACCTCGTTCGCGCGCGCAGCGAGCGCAGCCCTTCCTGACCGGCTCGACGACGAGCGGCAGGGACTGCTCGCGCTGCAGCGCATCACCGGCTTCATGCACGGGCTCCCCGCTGACGCCTACCGAGCAGGACCTGTCCCTGAGGTGTCAGGGGAGGGCGACGGTGCCCGGATGCTTGCCGCGACCCTGTCCTACGAGCTGCTGCGTGAGGGCGAGGACAGGGCGGGTGCGGTCCGGCTGGCCCGCTTCGCCCTCGAGGAGGACCGCCTCCTGGCGGTGGACAACGGACTGCTCTGGATCGTGGCCGCCAACGTCCTGATGCTGGCAGACGACGAGCTGGGGGACTTCTGGGACCGTGCCCTCGCCCGAGCTCACGCGACGGGCGGACTGTTCGCCGCACTCTCGGTGAACCTGTGGCGAGGCTTCGCCCAGTGGCGTCGCGGCCAGCTCGACGACGCGGTGCAGTCGCTGACCGATGCCGTCGAGCAGCAGCGCGTCTGGGGGATCTCCGAGGCCACGTCGACGTATGCCGCGGCCTTCACCCTGGGGGTCCTGACCGACCTCGGCGACCTGGACGCGGCCGCGTCGAGTCTGGAAGACGCACGCCGACTCCCCTGGGTAGGTGAGGGCGGCAGGCTGATGCGAGAAGCCGCGGCCCGACTGCTCCTCGAGCAGGGCCGACCATCCGATGCCCTTGGCGAGCTGGCCGCCTCGGCCGACAGCCCTCCGGTCGCCAACCCGGCCTGGGGTCCGTGGCGTGGGCTCGCGGCACGGGCCCTCCATGCCCTCGGGCGCAGCGACGAGGCGATGGTCCTGGCTCAGGAGGAGGTCGACCTCCTGCGCCGCTGGGGTGCGCCGACAGCCCTCGGCCCGTCCCTGCGACTCCTGGGTGAGCTGCGAGGGGCTGACGGCGCCGAGCACCTCCGAGAGGCAGTTGAGGTGCTGTCGGGGACCTCCTCGGTCTTGGAAGAGGCTCGCGCACGACTCGCTCTCGGACGATGTCAGGCGGTCGCCCACCAGGAGGCGGTGCCCCTCCTGAAGGCCGCACTCGCAACTGCCCGCGCCTGTGGGGCCGCACGGGTTGTCCATGACGCTCTCTCGGCTCTCGTCGAGAGGGGAGAGAGCGCCGCCGAGGTGGATGACGTCCCCGTGGGGATCACGAGCCGCCAGCGGCGTGTCACGGACCTGGTCGCGTCGGGGCTCGACGTCAACGAGGTCGCCCAGCGGCTGTTCCTGACACCCGGGACGGTGCGAGCCGTGCTCGAGTCAGTGCAGGGAGCCCGGCGATGATCCGTCGAAGAGCCTCAGGGTCCCGGCTCAAGTTGCCCTCAAGTCGTCCTTGTCATGCTGGTACGCCCCGATCGTGAGGAATCCCGTGGTGCCCGAGTCCGCGTCCCCCGCACCGTCCCGCTCTCCGTCCGGAGCGGAGCTCCTGCGAGGTCTGTGCGGTGGCGCGGTGCACCTGCCCGGGGACGCGGCATACGACGAGGCACGTATGCCGTGGAACCTCCAGGCTGACTCCCACCCTGCTGCCGTTGCCTATCCGGCGTTTCCCCAAGAGGTGGCAACGGTGCTGCGCGCGGCCGCGTCGGCGGGCCTCAAGGTCGCACCCCAGGGCACCGGCCATGGCGCACCTCCACTCGCCGGCCATCTCGGTGACGCCGTTCTCTTGCGAACCACCGCCATGACCGAGCTCCGCGTCGACGCCGGCCGACGCACCGCGCGGGTCGGTGCCGGCGTGCTCTGGGGCGACGTCGTGGAGCGAGCCGGCCGCGTCGACCTCGCAGCACTGCACACGTCGAGCCCAGGCGTCGGTGTCGTCGGGTCGTCGCTCGGGGGCGGCCTGAGCTGGTACGCCCGCCAGCACGGGCTCCAGTGCAGCGCGATCACAGCTGTCGAGCTGGTGACGGCCGACGGCACGTTCGTGCGAGCGACGGACGAGGTCGACAGTGACCTCCTGTGGGCGGCACGCGGCGGAGGTGGCGGCTTCGGTGTCGTCACCGCGCTCGAGTTCGACCTGCTTCCCGTGAGCACGGTGTATGCCGGCCTGCTCGCCTGGGACTGGACCCACGCCCAGCGCGTGCTCACGGCGTGGGGCTCGTGGGCCGCGGAGGCGCCGGACACCGTGACCAGTGTCGCGCGGCTCTTCCAGGCGCCCGACCTGCCGTGGCTTCCCGCCGACGTCCGCGGACGCACGCTCGTGATGATCGACGCCGTCGTCCTTGAGGGGCGCGAAGCAGCCACGCAGGTGCTCGCGCCGCTGCGCGCCCTCGACGCGGAGATCGACACCTTCAGCGAGTGTCCAGCAGCCTCGGTGGCACAGCTCCAGCTCGATCCGCTTGCGCCGACTGCCGTCTACGCCAACAGCGTCCTGCTCGACGCGCTGCCCGAGCGAGCCGTCGAGGCGCTGGTTGCGACGGCGGGCCACGGGTCGGGGTCGGACCTGCTCTTCGTCGAGCTGCGCCAGCTCGGGGGAGCGGTGGGTCGGACGGCGTCGCGTGCGGGGGCGCTGGACCGCATGGACGGCTCGGTCCTGGTCCTCTGTGTCGGCCTCGACCAGGGAGCGGGGTGGGCGGCGGTGCGCGAGGACGCGAGCCGCGTGACGGAGGCCCTCCAGCCGTGGGCGACGGGCTCGGCATACCTGCTGATGGCTGACGCGGACGTCGACGAACAGCGCGGCTGGCCGGCCAACTCGTGGCAGCGACTCGTCGACATCAGGGGGGCGGCGGACCCCGAGGGGCTGTTCGTCTCGCCTCGCCCAGGCTCCCAGCCCGGCTGAGGGACGCCGCCTCAAGCGGACGCCAAGTTCGTCTCAAGGCACCGGGTTCACGGTGGTGCTCCACCACCACACCGAAAGACCCGGAGGAATCATGACCATCGCCGAATCGCCCGCCGCGCTCGAACGCCCTGTGCCCTTCGCAGAGCTGAGCGCACGGACGCAGGGAATCGTCGCCGTCCCCGGAGACGAGGAGTACGACGCGCTCGTCTCGCCGTGGAACGTGGCGGTCCCTGTCAGGCCAGCAGCCGTCCTGGCCGCGGAGACCGACCAGGACGTCGTCGAGGCGGTCCGCTTCGCGGCACGCAACGGCCTGCGCGTGACACCACAGGCCACCGGACACGGCCCGATGGCCGAGCTCGTCACCGAGCTGCTCGTCACGACCAAGCGACTGGACGAGGTCGTCGTCCACCCCGAGGGCTGGGCGCGGGCCGGCGCCGGCGTGAAGTGGCTCCGCGTCGTCGAAGCCGCCGCGCCCCATGGACTTGCGCCGCTGTCCGGCTCCATCACCGACGTGGGCATCGTCGGCTACACCACGGGCGGTGGCCTCGGGCCGATGGCGCGGACCTACGGGCTGGCGATCGACAAGGTTCGCGCCATCGAGGTCGTGACTGGCGACGGCGTCCTGCGCCGGGTCACGCCCACGGACCACCCTGAGCTGTTCTTTGCCCTTCGAGGCGGCAAGGGGATGCTGGGCATCGTCACGGCGATCGAGTTCGACCTCGTGCACCAGCCGATGTTCTACGGCGGCTCGCTGTGGTTCGACGGCGGGGATGCTCCGTCAGTGATCGAGCGGTGGCGGGACTGGTCTGACGGCCTCCCTGAGCTGGGCACCACCTCCTTCGCGTTGTTCCAGCTGCCGGACATGCCAGGCGTCCCCCCGCAGCTCGCCGACCGCCTCTCCTTGTCCGTGCGCTACGTGTGGACCGGCGATGCCGAGGAGGGAGAGCGCCGCTTCGCTGCGATGCGTGATGCGGCTCCGGTGATCCTCGACGATGTGGCCCACAAGCCATACACCGCAATCGACTCCGTGCACACGGACCCACTGGAACCCACACCGGCGTACGAGGCGGCGGCCGTCCTCACGGAGTTCCCTCAAGATGCCGTCGACGCTCTGCTTGAACTGACGGGAACTGGTGCGGCCTCGCCGCAGGTGCTCGTCGAGGTGCGCCAGATGGGCGGTGCGATCGCCCGGGGTGGCGAGCACCCCAGTGCCTTCGCGTCGCGTGAGGTTGCCTACTCGCTCCTGATCGTCGGGATCGCTGAGATCCCCGGAGTGCAGGACCACGCGGCGGCGATCCTGGCGGCGATGCGTCCGTGGACCGGCGGGTACCGGCTGCCGAACTTCACCTTCACCCCCGAGGAGTACGCCGACGCCTACGACGAGGTGACGATCGCGCGGCTGCGAAGGGCGATCCGGTCCTACGACCCAGCCGGGGTGATGGCCATCGGTGGTGTGCTGAGCTGACAGGTGTCGTCGTGGCCCCCGAGCCAGGGGGCCACG